>CAZBLT010000107.1:0-1598 GCA_964492745.1 uncultured Anaerolineaceae bacterium | reverse complement strand
ACGATCTACGCGCCCAACTCGCTCGTCACATTGGAAGGCACCGGCGACACGATGGGGGTCAACGCCCAGGTCATCGGTGAATTTGTGAAAACCGCCGGAAACGCCTTCCTGGATATCAGCTACGACGAATCCAAGAACTACTATCTACCTCCGGCCATCGATCTCATAAAGTAGCCATCATCCACTAAGGACCGCGCTCTTTAGGGATAAAGTTATCCAGCGCAGCCTGATAGGCCCTCAAAAGGCCTTCGGTGGCGCCCGCGATGCTGTAGCGCCTGGCGGCCCTGCGCGCTTCCTTGGCCAATGTCCATCGGCGGCCCTCCTCGCGGAGCAACTCGGCCACCGCCCGGGCGAAGGCGGCCGGGTCCGGCTCCACCAGAACGCCTCCGCCTTCGGCGAGAATATCGGCCGGCCCCGGAGCTTGCACAGCCACGACTGGCCTGCCGGCGGCCATGGCCTCGATCAGCACCAGGCCTTGCGTCTCGGTCTGCGAGGTGAAGACGAAGAGATCACCCGCAGCGTAGTAGGGGGCCACCTCCTCGTGAGGCACCGCGCCTGTGAAGCTCACCTTGCCGGCGATGCCTAACTTACCCGCCATGGACCGAAGTGTTTCCTCGGAGGGTCCTCGCCCCACGAGCGCCAAGCGCACATCGCTCCGATCTTGGATCAGCTCATGGAAGGCTTCCAAGAGCAAATCCAGGCCCTTCTCCGGTGCCAGCCGGCCTACATAGACCAGCAGCCTCTCGCCCTCCGGCGCCAGTCTGTGCCGGACGGTTACTACCTCGGCCTCGTCCACCACGGGGATATCGACCGGGGTGGGGACGACCGTGATCCCGGCTCGCGGCGCCCAGGTTTCCATCACTTTCTGGCGGATGCTCTCGGTGGGCGTGATGATGTGATCGCAGTGCCGCAGGTAGCGGCCTACGAGCTCGTCCGTGATGCGCTCGGCCAGCCGCGGAGCCAAAGGGCTGTAGAGCTGCGCATACTTGTCGTATTGCGTGTGGAAGGTGAATACCAACGGCACGCCCAGCCGCCTACGGAAAGAGATCGCCAGATCCCCCATCAGAATCGGGTGCTGGCTGTGAATTAGGGCTGGCTGCACGCCGCGAACCGCCGGCTCCATCAGGTTGCGGATCGGCACCACGATGGAAACGTTCCAGGATTCAGAGAGATCCAGCGCGGGGAAGCGGAAGACATAGGGCTCGGGATCCTCATAGTCCTCGTACTCGGGACAGAAGATATGCACGGCATGGCCGGCCGCCTCAAGCCCTTTCCGAAACAGGCTGATCGAGGTCACCACGCCGCTGATGGCGGGTTTGTAGGCATTGGAGAAGATCGCTATCCGCACCCTGCACCTCCCTGTTCCCCGGCCCCCATTCTACCCTGAGCTCATGCTCGCTTCGGGACGGATGCCGGCGGGGAAGGGGCGGGACGTCACCTGCCACTGTCCTCGATCTATGGGATGATACCTTCCGCAGGGATCAAACGGATCGGGAGTGTTGAGATGAGTTGGCTCGAGTTCTTCCGGAGGAAGCGGCCTCCGCGCATCGGCCTGGCGTTGAGCGGCGGCGGGGCGCGCGGCCTGGCGCATATTGGCG
>CAZBLT010000106.1:0-1664 GCA_964492745.1 uncultured Anaerolineaceae bacterium | reverse complement strand
CTCCTTGGCAAGGAGACGTTCTACCACTGAACTACACCCGCTCGTTGCGGTCGAAGGATACCGTGATCCCCTGGAGATGTCAAGGAATCGGCCTCCTCAGGCGCCGCCGTTGCACTCCGCGCCCCGGCGGTGTAGACTGCAAACTGTGAAGGGCGAGCGGCTCCATGGGGTCGCACCGTCCGGACAACTCTGGAGCAAAAGTACCATGACACAGGAGAAGCTTCCCCTAGGTGAGATTCTGCAGGGGGACTGCATCGATTGGCTCCGGCGCCTGCCAGAGCGATGGGTGGACCTGGTCTTCGCCGATCCGCCCTACAACCTGCAGCTCTCCGGCGAGCTGTGGCGCCCCAATATGACCAAAGTCGACGCTGTGGACGAGGCCTGGGACCAGTTCGAGGGCTTCCAGGCCTACGACGCCTTCTCACGCGCCTGGCTCGCGGGCTGCCGCCGGGTGCTCAAAGACGACGGCGCGCTGTGGGTCATCGGCACCTACCACAACATCTTCCGCCTCGGAGCGATCCTCCAAGACCTGGGCTTCTGGATCCTCAACGACGTGCTCTGGATCAAGACCAACCCGATGCCCAACTTCCGGGGCGTGCGCTTCGCGAATGCTCATGAGACTCTTATCTGGGCGGCGAAGTCCAAGCAGGCGCGCTACACCTTCAACCACCAGGCGATGAAGGCCTTCAACGCCGGCAAGCAACTGCGCAGCGATTGGACTCTGCCCCTCTGCACCGGCCCGGAGCGCCTCAAGGTCGAGGGCCGCAAGGCGCACCCCACCCAGAAGCCCCAGGCGCTGCTCTATCGCGTGATCCTGGCCTCCACCCGGCCGGGCGACATCGTCTTGGATCCCTTCTTCGGTACCGGCACCACCGGCGTGGTCGCCAAGCGGCTGCATCGGCGCTGGATCGGAATCGAGCGTGAGGAGACCTACGTGCGGCTGGCGCGCGCACGCATAGACTCCACCCCGGCCGAGCCCTACGATCCGGCGGCCTTCGACCTTCCAGAGCGCAGGGGGGCGCCGAGGGTGCCCTTCATCCGATTGCTCGAGCTTGGTCTGCTGCGGCCAGGGCAGCCACTCTTCTTCCAGGGCGATCGCTCCAAGGCGGCCCGCGTCCGCGCCGATGGCAAGCTGGTCATGGATGGGCGGCAGGGTTCGATCCATCAGCTTGGACGCGACCTGAGCGGCGGGGCGCCATGCAACGGTTGGCAGCATTGGCATTACGAGGATAGCGAGGCCGCTTTGCGGCCGATCGACGAGCTGCGCCAGCAGGCTCGTGCGAGGGAAGGGACGGGGGAAGGCTAGCTCACGGTCCTCCGTAGCTACATTGCATTCGCCTTACAACCCCATCACTGGCGCGCGAATGCGGATATACTGGGAATGAGGGATGGAAGGTACACGTGGAGGGGCGCCTTGGGCGGCCTCCACGTTTTTTCTCCTGTTGGGCTGATCCCCTAGATAGAAACCCCGCCTGCGCGTCGACGCAGGCGGGCTGGTGCCGAGGACCAGAATCGAACTGGTGACACCTTGATTTTCAGTCAAGTGCTCTACCGACTGAGCTACCTCGGCAGCGAAGGGAATTCTACTGTGGGCGCCCAGGACGGTCAAGTCATGAGACCGCCAATGCCCTTGGCGAATCGCGTTCTCCAGAGTCGATGGGTCA
>CAZBLT010000105.1:0-1783 GCA_964492745.1 uncultured Anaerolineaceae bacterium | reverse complement strand
GCATAGAGGGATCGTGGAGGCGGGATTCGTGTGGCGGGCGCATCGAGCCACAACTGGAATGGTCTTGGATGAGCCGTCATCCCTGCCGTGATGATGCGCCAATCTCGGAGTTCAGCGGCGGCGGGGGCTCTTGCGCAGGCTTCATTCCTTCAGGCCTTGAGGAGATGGATCGACAGGATGCCATCTTCTACACGGTATTCAAAGCGGTCCAGGGGGCGCGGGGGCGGACCGGCGAGAACGGTCCCGTCCTTGGCGTAATGGCCGTCATGACAAGGACAGAAGAAATGGTCGAGGTCCGCTCGCCATGAAACGCGACAGCTCAAGTGGGTGCAAACATTGGAGAAGACGTCGAAGTCGCCAGACGTTTTCTTGATGACATAGATGCCGTAGCTTGTAGCCGAGGCTTCCCATCCGCTCGTTGCCGTGCGTGTAAAGGCAAAAAGCGTGGGCTCCCCTTCGTCGAGCGCCTCAACCGGTCCCAGTGGGATCCAGGTGTCGAAGCTGCGCCTTTTATGGCCTGGAGAGATGAGATAGCTGATTATCGGCAGGCCCAAGAGCGTCGTCATCAAGCCGCCTAAGAAGCCAACTATCGCCGCAACGAACGATCGGCGCGAAATTCCTTCGCCGATTTCGGTTCCCCATATCATCCTCCTGAGACATCTTTGCGCCAGCGTCATCTTACGGTGAGAGGGCAAACTCCCGCACACTCACCGGTGGGGCCTCCCAGCGCATGAACCAGACCTGGCCGGTGTAGGCGTTCACATCTACCTCGCCGACCGCTCCCCCATCCGAGATTCCGTAGAACTCGAAATAGCCCGGGAAGGTGCGGCGATCTCCGCCGAGCTTCAAATCCCCATCGACGATGGCTACGGCACGGCGCGCTCGTTCGCGCGCCAAATCGGTTGAAATCGGATCGCCCACGGGTGATCCCTCGATCAAGCGACCTTGCACCCCATAGCCGCCACCGACCCAAGTAAGGTTCGCTCCATAGCGGGTGCTCCAAAATAGGTTAGGACCGGGCTTTGGTGAGAGCCACTCCGTACTCTTGCCGATCATCAACCCGAAAGCGGATTCACCCGTCCTTCGGTTGACGATTTCCGCCTGATAGGCCAAGTTGAATTCGAGCAATTCCTGCAGGGCCAGATAGGGCTCTCCCATTTGGCGGAGGTAGTCTTCCACTATGGTTATCGCCTGCTCTTGCATGAAGGGCCCAGCCGGCGACAAATCGTAGCCAGGGACCCCGCTCACCATTCCAAGCGGCCCTGGGGCGAGGCTATAGATAGGAGAAGCGGGGCTTTCGTGAGCTTGGACCAGGGAATTGGGTCGCGAAGAAATCAGATACGCCAGCCCCGCTATGGCCACCACCGCAGCCGCCCAGGCAACGATTTTCATGCTGTTCACGGCAATCTCCTTCGCCGCGCATGCGTGGGTGGCGCCGGAGATTTGTGTCTGGCCGCGCTCGGGCAGTGCCCAGGGCCATGGCAAGGGCTCAACCTTGGGGCGTGTTCAGGCGCCCCTCGAAGCCAGCTCATGGGGAACGCTCGCTTCCCTCGCCGTGCTAGATGGTCGTTGAGGGCCTTTATCGCATTCTCTTCCTGCATGCCTTGGACAGGAAGGGCCGTTAAGCGCAGGAGCGGTAGGCTATTTCACCCGCCAAGGGGGAGACGGGCAAGAGCCCGTCCTGATTGAGACGGACGGGCCCTCTTGTCTGCTTTTCATCCCTGTCCGGATCAGGCTGCCAACTTGGCGCCTCGCAAGAGCTGGGCATTGATGGCCACGATCA
>CAZBLT010000104.1:0-1811 GCA_964492745.1 uncultured Anaerolineaceae bacterium | reverse complement strand
ACTCCGCTCCCAGATGCATGCCAGGAGTGCCGCCTGAATGCCGATCGCATCTATGCCCTCTCGACGATGGCGGCCCGCGTGCGGGCCAGCGCGGAGCCGGGTATGGGCGCTGCTATCGTGCGCGGGTTTCTGTTCTGGGTGCAAGGCTGCCCCCATTGTCAAGAGGTGCTCTACGGCGTACTGCCCGAGCTAGAGAGGCGTTACGGCGACGAACTTGAGATCTGGCTGGTTGAGATCGGCACACAGGAGGAGGTCGATTCGCTTTTCCAGGTGGCGGCCGCCTTTGGGGTCCCGAAGGAGAGGGTCGGCGTCCCGCTCTTGATCCTGGGCGATGACGTGCTCACAGGCTCAGAGCAGATCCCCGCCGAGATGCCGGGCTTGGTCGAGCGCGCCCTCCAAATGGGCGGGCTGCCGCTGCCCGAGAACGAGGCTTTGAGCGCGCTGCTCGATTCGGCGCATGCGGCGCCCTTCACGATCGAGGTGACCTTGCCAGGAGGGGAGGCCCAGCCCGCTTCAATGGAGCAGGAAGGTCCTCCAAGTGGCCATGGGTTGGCGGTGGGTGTTCTGATAGGCATGGTGGTAGCGCTGCTCTATGGCTGGGCCGCTGTTGCTCAGGCCTACCGTGGCTGGAAGATTCCGCTTCCGCCTGCGGCCTGGGAACGGGCAATCCCCTGGCTCACGGTGGGGGGCATGGCCGTGGCGGGGTACCTGGCCTATGTGGAGACGCAGGATGTGCCCGCGGTATGCGGCCCGGTCGGGGACTGCAACGCCATGCAGAGCAGCCCCTATGCTTCCTTCCTGGGCCTCATCCCGGTTGGGTGGCTCGGCCTGATCGGTTATGTCTCCATCTTCCTGGCCTGGCTTTGGGTCAAGAGCCAGAGAGGCTTGCTCAAGGGATGGGCAGGCGTGACGCTCTTCGGCTTAACTAACTTTGGGCTGCTCTTCTCCCTTTATCTCACCTATCTGGAACCCTTTGTGATCCGTGCCGTATGCCTTTTGTGTCTCACATCCTCGGTAATCATGACGCTGCTCTTCTTGCTATCTATCGAGACGTTTCTGGACGCGTTGGCCAACGAGGAGACGCAGAGGGCATCGCGCTGAACTCCCTCTAGTCCGGCAGGGATAGCACAGGACTGGCGCCATACTGTGATATCCTGATAGCTGCCAATGATCCACTCGGAAATGGGGTGGCCAGTCGCAGGGACGAGAAGTGTGCTTGCGCATGCTGGACGGACCCTGCAAGGAAGTAGGCAGCTTCGAGTCCCCACCTCATGCCAGATGCTTATGTAAATTGCTGGAGACAATCATGATCGATCTTGGCCGACTGCGGATTTTTGTGCAATGTGCTGAGAATCTCAACTTCACACAAACGGCCAGGGAATTGCATATCTCGCAGCCGACGATTTCTCATCATATCAAATTGCTGGAACAAGAGATCGGGCTACCTCTATTCCAGCGGGTTGGCGGGGGGCTGCAATTAACGGAGGAGGGACGCGCACTGCTTCCCTGGGCGCGAAAGCTCCTCAGGGAGGCCATAGCCCTGGAGGAGATGATGGCGTCTATCCAGGATGAGATCGTCGGACACTTGCGGATCGCCTGCAGCACGACGACCGGAAAATACATCCTGCCCCAGTTCGCAGCCCGATTTCACGAGCGGCACCCACGTGTGCAAATCACCGTCATGCGCTGCACGGCGGAGCATGTTGTCCCTACGCTTATGGAGGAGGAAGCCAATCTCGGTGTAGTCAGCTACGATGTCTGCGGCGGCGACTTGGAATGCCAGGAGTTCTTCATCGACCACATCATCCTAA
>CAZBLT010000103.1:0-1817 GCA_964492745.1 uncultured Anaerolineaceae bacterium | reverse complement strand
TGCGCTGCTGGCGTTTGGAAAGGGTTTTTTTCTTCGCCATGGCGGGTTCCTCCTGAGCGTGATGATACCACTCGATCCCAGAGGGGTAAAGCCATCAGAAGATACGGCCTCGCTGCCACAATCTTGGATAAGCATTGGGGATTCGCGGGGCATACCTCCACGCACGGATTTCCCGCGGAGCATGAGGGGCGCGGGCGTGCGTGCTCCCGCATCCGTGCCGAAGAGAATAGCGGAAGGTCAGACTGCGCAAAGGCGCGCAATTCCGACCAAAGCCGACCACGGAATCGAAAAATTTCGACCGCGTGATTGACGCCGATAGTACGCTGCCCGATGTCTCGCCCATCACGGCCTGGTATTGGCATACTTATCCCCGAGATACGCGGAAGATTCATGCGAGCCCTTGACGCGCGTCGAGGGTTCTAAATGTCTTTGGAGGCAAGCGAGGATTACGGCGATAAGGAGGTGAATCAGAGACATTTCGAAATGGAAGGCTTATGAACATAAACTTCAGCGAAAAGAGGAGGAAGGAAATGCGTAGGCGAATGCTGATCCTACTGGCGGTGGTCGTCATGCTGGCGATCGCCGTCCTCCCCGCCTCGGCTATCACCAACGGCCAGCCAGATGACGGTAGACATCCCTACGTGGCACTCATAGTATTCGGCGCTGAGACGCCTGAGGGCTTTGTCCCCCTCTGGCGCTGCAGCGGGGCGCTGATTGCGCGAGATGTCATCCTGACGGCTGGTCACTGCACGGACGGTGCCTCGGCGGCCAGGGTCTGGTTCGAAGAGGGCCCGGTCGACTGGGGAACCTGGGACCCCAGCCTCAACCCGACCTGCGCGGGCGAGTCTGGCTACCCATGCACCGGGGATGCCGCGGGCACGCCTTATACTAACCCCAAATATCGCAGCGAGGAGAACCCATACGGCGGGGGCAATGGCCTGCCGGCCTTCTCCTACCGGGATGTAGGACTCGTGGTGCTGGATGAGCCGTTCCCAATGGATAACATGGCCAAATTGCCTGAGGCCGGTCTGGTCGACACGCTAAAGAACAAGACAAATATCGACGTAGTCGGCTACGGCGTGCAGTACCAGGCGCAGATCCCTGGCAAGTTCCTGCCCCAGCCGCCACCCTATTATCGCTGGACGGGACTGCGACAGCGGCTCTATGCCCCCAGCCAGATGGTCTCCGGCAAGTTCGTGCACAGCGCGGAGTACATGCGTCTGAGCCTTAACCCCGGAGGCGGGACGGGCGGCACCTGCTTCGGCGATTCCGGCGGCCCCGACCTGCTCGGCGGGTCGGACACCGTGCTGGCGGTAAACTCCTACGTCACGAATGTCAACTGCTCGGGTGTGGGCTATTCAGCACGCGTGGACATCCCCGAGGTCCTTGAGTGGATCGAGGGCTTCCTCGACTGAGAAGCATTACCGCCCCGACAATCCATCGCGGGGTTGCCTGCTTGCAGCAGTCCCGCGTCATTTTCCTTGGGGCTATAGGGCCAACCGGGCCACGCCAAGGCGGCCGCGGATGGGCGAATCCGCAGGATCTTTAGGCCGACCCAAACCTCTTGGATGATGGTGATATCCTGATGCTCAGCGTCGCGTGTGTAATGCGTGCCAATGACAGTGGTTTCGATTCCACACAGAGTTGGCATTAGGGGTAATCTCCTTGTGGCTCTCACGATCCATGATCCGGCTTCTTGACATCTTCCTTCTCGTTGCCTCCATCAGCCTGCTGACCTCCTCCGCCGCCCAGGACGGCGAGCCCCCCGGACGACGCGTGGTCACCAAGGTCGCCGATGAGGGCTACCTCTGAAAGCT
>CAZBLT010000102.1:0-2458 GCA_964492745.1 uncultured Anaerolineaceae bacterium | reverse complement strand
TTGCGGGTTCAGCTCTCGCCGCTGATGGCTCAGGAAGTTCAGCATCAGCACCCCGAAGTAGGCCAGGTAGGCGATGACCTCCGTGAGCGAGGGGTTGCCGTTATACCCAAAGAGCGCTTTCAGCAATTGTCCTGCGGTCGAATTCTCATCCAGGATGGGATTCACGTCCCAGATATGCTCGATGATGGGCGGGATCCAACCGACCTCATTGAACTCGTGCACGCCGGTGCTCACCAGCCCGGCGGCGAAGAGGATCAGCAACAGGCTGGTCACCCGGAAGAAGGTGCGTAGGCTCAAACCGCGGGTGCCGCGGAGAAGGATATAGCCCGCAGCGATGGCGGACGCCAAGCCCAACACAGCGCCAATAAGGGTGGCGTTCAGGCCGGCCACCATCGAAGTGGCCAGCAGGAAGAGTGCAAGCTCCAGACCCTCGCGGAAGACCGCCAGGAAGGCCAGCAGGAAGAGCGGCCAGGCACCATTGCCCCGGGCGGCGGCACGCGTGCGATCCTCCAGGTCCTCGCGGATGCGGCCGCCCTGGCGTTGCATCCATAAGATCATCCAGGTGAGCACGCCGGCGGCGAAGATCATCGCAAACCCTTCGAAGATCTCCTCCGCAGTGCCCTCGAAGCGCAGGTTCAATGCATACAGCCCCGCGCCGATCGCCAGGCTTAGCGCGCCGGCGGTTGCGACTGCCCACCATACCGGTCGCTTGAGCGCCTCGCGATTCAGCTTCTCCACAACTCCGATCACGATACCGATGATCAGGGCGGCCTCTAGGCCCTCACGCAATGCGAGCAACAGTCCAGAAAGCATCTACTTCTTCCTCCTATGAACTGGAATCTTGGGGGCCTGGGGATCAGCTTCCCCTTTTCTAGGCTCATCAACGGGTTCGACGACGATCTCGCGGCTCAACGCCGGTGTGAGATGGACGCGATTCTCTCGTTGGGTTTCGATCAAGCACCCGCCGGCTGTTTCGATCGCCAGGATATCGATCCGGGTGCCCGGATGGAGCCCGGCCTCCTTGAGGAAGGACCCCTCGGCGCCTTCGGTGGGCAGGGATAGTATCTCGACACGCGCGCCAGCCCGTGTCTCCGCCAGGGATACACCTCGGCTTTGCGGTTCATCCGCCTCGCCGCAAAGGGGGATGGGCCTTCCTTGTGGGGAAAGGCTCGGGTTGTCCAGGAACGTCGCCAGCCGGGCAGCGACATCGGGAGGCGTGGCGTGCTCGAGTTTGCAGGCTAGCTCCTCGGCCTGCGCAGCATCGTAGCCAAGATGCCACACCAGGAATGTCTCCCACAGACGCCGGCGACACAAGACCTGCAAGGCGCGTGATCGGCCCTCTTCAGTGAGGTCCGCGCCCTTATAGGGCTCGTATGCCACCATGCCGGACCGCTCCAGCGCATGGATCATCTGATTGACCGATACCGGCTGAAGCCCCAGCGCCTCCGCAAGACGGGGGATGGGAATGGGCGGTGTCTCTCCTGCCTCGATCAGCATCGCCATCGAGAGCAGGTACATCTCCTCGCTTTCGCTCGCCAAATTATGGGCAGACATAAAATCGTCCTTGTAAAAGATATGGCATACCATAATTCTAACCGAACTGGCGAAAAAGTCGATGGATAGATGTCATCTTGCCGGTGGCACAAGACTTATGCGGTTGGGATAAGCTAACTGGCAATGAGAAGCGGCCAGGAGTATGATCCAACATGCGCAATGGGAGGCTCTATATGACCCGTATCGTGCTCATCCGCCACGGCCAGACGGCTTGGAACCGCGAGGGGCGGTTTCGCGGGCGCGCGGACATCCCTCTCGATGAGGTGGGACGTGCCCAGGCGGAGGCCACCGCTGCCCGCGTGGCCAAGAGCTGGCCGGTCATCGCCGTGTATAGCAGCCCGCTTATGCGTGCTGTGGAGACCGCCAAGGCTGTGGCGAGACCCTTCGGGCTTGTTGTCCAGCCGGTTGAAGCGCTGATCGACATCGACTATGGCGCCTGGCAGGGGCTCACCCAGCAGCAGGTGGAGGAGCGCTGGCCGGAAGAGCTTAGATTATGGTTCGAGGCGCCGCACGAAGTGCGAATCCCGGGCGGCGAAAGCCTGGCGGACCTTCGAAGGCGGGCGATGGAGGCCATCCGGAACCTGGGCGCCAATCACCCGAGGCAGACAATAACCGTCGTGGGCCACACGGTGCTCAACCGCGTGATACTACTCGCTGCTTTGGGTCTTGGGAACGAGCGCTTCTGGCACCTGAGCCAGGACACCTGCGCCATCAACGTGCTGGAAACTCGCGGGGACGATCTTGTAATCGTGACCATAAACGATATCTGTCACCTGCAAGGGCTTGAGCCCTAGCCATCTCATGCGCCATCCTTTGGTTAAATGTCGTGGCCGGCCCCCATGGCCCTTTGAACTGCACCATTCCACACGGCCGAATCGCCGATATGGGGGCGGGCCAGATACCT
>CAZBLT010000101.1:0-2473 GCA_964492745.1 uncultured Anaerolineaceae bacterium | reverse complement strand
AGGACCACAGTCCTAGTCCCATCCTAGACCATTTGGCAGGGCGAGTCAATCGGCGGGGTCGTCCGGGTAGCCTATCAAGGCCTAAGCTGATACTCTCATGATGGCTTTTGAGAGCTTGGATCGCGGATGATGGTGGCGGTGTGCGGCGCCGTCCTGCGCTAGGCACGGCCAGGTTTGCACGAACAAGGAGGCCTCATGAAGGACGATCCCGGCACGCAGGCCATTCAAGTTGAGACATCATCTCTCAGCAAGCGCGTGGCCTGTGCCTTGCCAGTCGCGCTGATCGCGCTTGGGCTGGGCCTCGCGGCGGAACGCCTCTTCTACGACCGCGGCGTTGGCCTTTCCTTCCCTTTATGGGTGATGCTCGGTGCTGTCGGATTGCTGCTCGCGGCGCGGGTCGAGGGTGCCCGGCCCGCCCAGGATGGCCTGATCCTGCTCCTTCCGACCCTGGCATTGAGCTGGATGACCTTCCTGCGCAGCGAGCCATTCACAGTCTTTCTGAGCGCCGCCGGGACGCTGTTTGGCCTAGCGCTCTGGGTGCGCACCTTCCGGACCGGCGGCTGGCTGGGATTTGGCTGGCTGGATTTCATCCTGGCGGGGGTCTGGGTGCCGCTCGAATCCTGGCTGCGGCCCTGGCCCACGCTCGCTGCTGCTTGGCGGCGGGCCGTGGCGGAGAAGGGCAGCCGCAGCCGCGGCGCGGCGGTGCTGCGCGGCGTGCTGCTCGCGCTGCCCGCACTGGCCGTATTCACGGCCCTGCTGGCCTCGGCCGATCTGATCTTCGGCCAATGGGTGGAGCTGGCGTTTTCCTGGCTCGATTTGGAGTGGCTGATGGAGGCGCTGGGGCGGCTCATCTTCGCCCTCATTGTGGCGCTCTTCTCGCTGGGTGCCATCGTAAGCGCGCTACTGCGCGCTCAGCGTCGGCCGGGCCTGGGGGAGGAGAAGCCGCTGATAAAGCCCTTTATCGGGTTCATCGAGAGCGCCATTGTGTTGGGCGCAGTGGATGTGCTCTTCCTATTGTTTGTGCTGGTTCAGTTTCGCTACTTCTTCGGCGGTGAGGCCAATATCTCGCTTGCCGGCTACACCTATAGTGAATACGCCCGGCGCGGCTTCGGTGAACTGGTGACCATCGCCGCGCTCAGTTTGGGGCTCATCTTGACGCTTGGATACGTTGGACGGCGCGAGGGGCACCAGAAGCGAGCCTTCTTTGGGCTGAGCGCCCTGCAGGTGGCGCTGGTCGGAGTTATGCTGATCTCGGCGCTCGAGCGCCTGCTGCTATATGAGAATGCCTACGGCTTCACCCGCCTGCGGACCTACACCCACGTCTTCATCCCCTGGTTGGCGTTGCTGCTGGTAAGCTTCCTGCTCATGCTTTACCTTGGCCAACTGCGCCGCTTCGCGCCGGCGGCCGTACTGGCGGTGCTGGGGTTTACCCTCACGCTGGGGCTGCTGAACGTGGATGCCTTCATCGCCCACCAGAATATCCGGCGCTACGAAACCCGGGGAGAGATCGACGTCCCCTACTTGGCGTCGTTGTCGAGCGACGGCCTGCCCCTGCTGGTGGAGCTTGCCCGTCAGGCTGAGCTCGATGTAAGCGAGGAGCTGCTCCCTGCATTGGCCTGCCACGCATGGTCGCTGGAGAACCGCCTGGAGGAGCAGGGCTGGCCCTCGCTCCACCATTCGCAATCGACGGCGCTCCGCTCGCTCAAGAGCCTGGAGGCGCTGGATCCCTATAAGATTGTGCGGGACGAAGAAGGCTTCTGGGTGGCCAATGGCCCGGAGGGCACGATGGTCTGCGGGTATTCCAAGAATAGCCTGCGCTAGGAGCCGCCATCGCCAGGGCGCTCGGCGACCACCCAGGCGGCTTGGTTCTCGCGTGTGATCTGGACTTGCATGCCAAGCCCTTGAAGCTTGGTGGCGATCGCCTCGGCCCTCCAGAACCGACTGCGGAAGAGCGCCAGCCGCTCGGCCAGGGCGATGAGCTTCACCGCAAAACGATCGATGTCAGGCTCTTCGATGACCAGCCAGCCTGCGGGCGCGAGCACACGCAGGCACTCCTCGAGGCTGGCCCGCTGGTCGGCGAGATGGTGGAAGGCATCCACGATCAGAATGCGTTCGAAGCTCTCCTTCCGGAAGGGGAGCTGCTCCGCCTCGCAGGCGACAGCGAGCAGGCCGCCTTTTTGCTGGGCCTCTTTGAGCATCTTCCGGGAGGTATCGGCGACGAGTAGCATACCCGCCATGCCGTGCAGCCGACTGGTGATGCGGCCTGTGCCTCCCCCAAGGTCGAGCAGCCGCCCTTGAATAGGCAAACCGGCGACCTCCTGCAGGCGCGAGTTGGCCGGCGGCCGTATCAGGCGGTCGTAGAGCGGCGCCAGAAGATCGAAGTGGTCGAAGCGGGACATAGGGGCTCTCCCGGATGGAGACTAGTATACCGGCCAATGGCGCCTACTGTCACCCAGGACGAGATTGAATTTTA
>CAZBLT010000100.1:0-2628 GCA_964492745.1 uncultured Anaerolineaceae bacterium | reverse complement strand
GCTTCCGACTCTTGCGGTGGACCAGATTTCAACTTGGGCTTAATAATATTTTCGTATTTCGGTCGACGAGGTAAGCCCTTTGTCTATGCTGCGTTTGGTGTTGGCTTTTCTGTAAGTGGAAGATAAGGGCTAGTAATGAGCATGTCCAGCGCACTGTGTCGAATTCGCCTTCTTTTCATGGCGGGGCTCCTGCGTGTTTACTATGCGTTGATCATAAGGCGAATCGGCCTCAGCCGAACGCGGCGTCAAGGGCCGGTGGGCGAAGGCCCCGGCGGATAGCCCACCTGGGGTATTTAGGCCCTGAAGTTGCCGGGTTATCTTCGCATGGCAATCGGCATGCGAGATGCTCAACGGTGTGACCGATGGATCGTGCCGAGCGAGACGTGTGAGATTGCTATGCTGCGAAACCGGAGATAAGGAGCCTGTGATGTGGGTGCTTCTTTTTCTGCCTTCGGCCATCCTTTTCTTGACCTTTTGGGTCCTATGGGGCGGGCCAGTTGGGCCGGCAGAGGATACGCCTGACTGGAGATGGGCGTTTCTCGGCGCGGTCGTGATTCTGGGTGCCTTCGTCGTCCTCTCCTTGGAGGCCTTGAGCCTTATTCATGCGATTCAATGCCCCTGGCTGGCGGCACTGTGGCTGCTCTTCGGCGTGATCCTGGGTTTATATGGCGCGAGGTCCGGGCGGCTTCAGCGCGGATGGCATCGTTGGAAGGATGCTCTGAAACATGAGGTCAGGCGAAAGGATGCTGTCCTTCTGGGCCTCTTGCTGGTTGTCCTCTTGCTGTTTGCCGTCGCCTGGGTATCTCCGGTGAACAACAATGACTCCCTTCTCTACCACATGAGCCGCGTGGCGCATTGGGTTCAGAATAAGAGTCTGGATCACTACCCCACCGCCTATGAGCATCAATTGAGGAAGCCAATCTGGTCGGCGATGGCGATGCTGACGCTGCGCGAATTCTGGGGGGATGACCAGCCCGTCGCACTCGTGCAATGGTTCAGCTTGATCGTGTCGTTGATCGGTGTTTCCGCGATCGCGAGAAAGCTCGGCGCGCATCGTCGCGGGCAGATGCTTTCCGCGGTGGTCGCATTGAGCGTGCCCATGGCGATTCTGCAATCGACGAGCACGCAGAATGACCTCGCCGTGTCGCAATGGCTGGTCGTCTCTGTCTATTATGTGGTCTTGCAGGAAAAGAGGCCGTTGGCCAAATCGGAGCTTCTTCTGTTCGGGTTATCTCTCGGCTTGGGGGCATTGACGAAGGGCACCTATGTTGTCTTTATCCTCCCCTTTCTTCTCTGGTTCTCGGTTCGCTTCATGAAACGGCATGGTTTGCTGAGATCTATTGCCAGCGGTGCGATCGTGATTGGCCTCCTGGCGATCTTGAGCCTCGGATATTGGACGCGGAACATAGAGACCTATGGCAACCCCTATTATGGGATGGATGTGCAAAGGATTCTGCGACGGCTGATCTTCTGGCGAACGAGCCGGAGCCCGGAGCTGGGCCCCTGGATCGGTGGAGTGCAGATTCCAGGCGCGCCGGCAACATCCTCGACAGGAGGTTTGAGTTTCCAGGAAGGCCGTGGGGGCAGGATCGCCGTTCAGGCATTGGGCTTCCCCGGAGCATGGGATACCTCCCCCGGGCAGGAATGGCTGGCGTCGATCCTCAAGCATATCGCCCGCAATCTGGGGACGCCCTTCCCGAAGGTCAATGAGGCGATGCTGCGAATGCTTGAGGCCGCCCTTCAATCGCTGGGGGCAGATCTTCGCGAGCCAATCATAAATATCTATTGGAACCATGAGGATCTTGCCGGGAATGCGCTGCATCTTGCGCTGGTTCCTGTGAGCCTGATCGCTTTATTGGCGGTTCGCCGAAGAATCGATGTGGCCGCGGCGGGGAAGCTCTCCCTGGCGCTCCTTGTGGGCTTTGCGTTGCTGGCGAGGGTCAACAGCGGGGACAATCTCTACTCCGTGCGCTATCAGCTTCCCTTTTTCATGCTTCAATCTGCCGTGACGGGTGTCGTTCTAGCGGGCCTTTTCCCACCAAGGCGAACACCCATCCTTGCTGCAGGCTTCATGCTCCTCGCGCTTCCATGGCTTCTCTTCAACCAGACCCGTCCGGTTATCGGCAGGCGCCCCTGGGTTACCCGCGTGGGGAGCGTCTTCACTTCGCCCGTGGAGGAGGTCGCATTTGCGAATCATCTTGGCATCATGGACGAATACCAGGCAGCCGCAGACATCGTGCGCGAACAGGCTTGTGAGCAGATCGGGCTGAGGATCGATTCAAGCGACCCGGAATACCTGCTGTGGTGGGTGTTGGCCGCGCCACGCGATGACATGCGAATCGAGGTCATTAATGCAAATGAGCGTCTCAAGCGATACCAAGATCCATCCTTCCAACCATGCTTGATCATCTGCACCATCTGCCAGGGCCAGCCGGCGCCCGAAGGATATCGCGTGAAGGCAGATTACGGATCGATTGCGATCTACGAGGAGTTGATCGATTAGCGCCCGCCAGGCTTTTACAAGAGCCGCCCCGGGGGCTCCCGGGCAGCGGAGGAGGAGGCTGCGGCGGGAAGGATCTACCCCTGACTATTCGGGGGCCAGGGCAAAGTCCACGATATGGATGCGCA
>CAZBLT010000099.1:0-2665 GCA_964492745.1 uncultured Anaerolineaceae bacterium | reverse complement strand
CGTCCTTGTGTATTCTAGGGGCCTTGCATCATCACGCTCCAAATCGGCCAGGTTCTCGATGCGCAAGAAACCGTGCAGGTAGAGGAACTCCACGTGCGCCGCGGCCTCCTCCAGCGCCAGGAGGCGATGGTAGCCCTCCGTGCTCGGGAAAAGGCGCCCGGCAATCTCGTAAATCGTTAGCGGCTGCCCTGCCATGCCCAGGATATCCCTCATCCGTTCGCCGTGCATCGCAAAGAGTGAATGAATGTGGCGATCCAAATCGTGGATGGGCCCCTCGTGCCCGCCTAATGTCAGGCGCACCTTCGATGCAAAGACCTGCAACCTGGAGAGGGATTCGAAGTAATGGCCCAAGCCAGTATAGAGGCTCAAACGTTCCGGCGATTGATGCGGCGAAGTGTGCTCCAGCACATGGTCGGCCGAGAGCAGGACGTCATCCACGAGGACGACGACTTGCCCGGGACAGTGGCCCGGCACATGCAAGAAGCGCAGCCGCGCCCTCACTTCCGAGGGTAGATCCTCATAGGTGCCATCGACCTCCTGCGAGGCGAAGAGGCCTTTGTTCAGCATGTAGAGAGCCATGATGCCCTCGGCCTCCTCGCCGGGCACGCCGGCCTCCGTAAGGAAGGCGCGCAGCCGCCGGGCGACAAGCGCCAGACGCTCCTCGTAGCGTGTAAGCACGCGCCGATCCAGGGCGTGGATGTAGACCGGAGCCTGACATCTCGAGCGTACGAAGGGCAGCCCGCCGAAGTGATCGATGTGGCCATGCGAGAGCAGGACACAGGAGATATCTTCCCAGTCCACATGCTCTCCGAACTGGTCCCGCACTTGACGGAGGCCCGCGTCCAGTTGCTCACCGGCGTCTCCAAAGCCTGAGCCTACGTCATAGAGAGCCACGAATGCAGGCGTGATGATGAGGTGGGCGAAGCCCTCCAGTTCGGGGAAGAGCTGCATGGGGATGCGGTAGATGCGGGCTCCTTCGGCGGTCTCGTAGCGTTCTACTCCGGGGTTCATGCGCCCTCGCCTCCAGCTCTCAACCCATCCAGGAAAAGATCCGCAAACTGGTTGGCGATATCCCCGGCCGAAAGGCTGCCATCCGGCCGGTACCAGGTGATCATCCAATTCAAGACGCCGAGAAGCGCAAAGGCCGTCAGGCGCGCATCGACTTTGCCGAATGCGCCGGCTTCCATCCCCGCCCGAATCATCGCCCGCCAGAACCCCTCGAAGCGGTCCCTGCGGGCGATGTGCGCCTCGCGAAGTCCATCCTCGAGGCTGCGATGCTCGAGCAGCAACACGGTCGCCAGATCTACATCGGCCGTGAGCCGGTTGACATAGGTTTGCATCGCCTGCCGCAGCTTGTCCTCGGGGACCAGGTCGGCCTCCAGAACGGCTTGCATATCTTCCACAAGCAGATCAATGGCCCGATCCAAGATGGCAACCAGAATCTCTTGCTTGCCAGATACGTGATGGTAGAGGCTAGCCTTCTGCAGATGGACCGCGTCGGCGATGTCCTGCATAGAGGTGCCGTGATAGCCCTTCTGGCGGAAGATCTGCGCCGCGGCCTGAATGATATCCGAGCGCTGCATGGAGGAGAACCTACCGACCGGTCGGTAGTTTCATAGTAGCACAGCAGCCAGGGCGACGTCAAGCGCCGCGGGCCCATTTTGCGCCAAGGGCGGCTAAAATATTGCATTCCCCACCATGCCGCCAGGTGGGGATCCTATGGCCATCGGCACGCTGCATAGAGCCTGAGGCGAAGGAGGAGAGCGTGAGCGTCACCTGCGATGAAGTCCCTGAGTATCAGCGCCGAGGGCGCCCGGGCAAGATGCAAATTGTGCCTAGCAAGCCACTTGAGAGCCAGCGCGACCTCTCACTGGCCTCTACGCCGGGCGTGCCCGAGCCGGTGCTGGCGATCGAACGCGAGCAGCTCGATGCCTTCCAATACCCCGCACGCGTCAATCTGGTGGCCGTGATATCCAACGGCACCGCCATCCTTGGCCTGGGAGGCCGCGGCGCTCTGGCAGGCCGCGGATGGCTGGACGCCGCCAGATTCGATTAGAATCACCAAACGCCGCGCATCGAGGCAATCATGGCAGACCAAGCATCACCTTCAACCCCAGCCCCACCCCAGACCGCCTCCTCAGAAACTTCGAAGGCCGATGTGTTTCAGACCGGCAAGGTGCTCACCATCGCTGCCGGGCACGCCGTGCACGATACCTACACCGGATTCCTGCCCCCGCTGCTCCCGGATCTGATCGCCGCCTTCAACCTCTCCAATGCGCAAGCAGGGTTGCTCTCAGCGTTCACGCAGCTCCCATCCGTTCTGCAGCCCTTCATCGGGCATTTGGCAGACCGATTGAGCCTGCGCTATCTGGTCATCCTGGCTCCGGCGATCACGGCGACGATGATGAGTCTGTTGGGCGTGGCGCCGAGCTACCTCGTAGCTGCATTGCTACTTACCGTAGCTGGCCTCAGTTCGGCCGGATTGCACGCCGTCGGTCCAGCGATGGCCGGGCGCATCTCGGGCGACAAACTGGGGCGCGGCATGAGCTTCTGGATGGTGGGCGGCGAGCTGGGTCGGACCTTGGGCCCGGTGTTGGTCGTCTCGGCCATCACCCTTCTGAGCCTTCAGGGCATAGCCTGGCCCATGGTTGCGGGTTGGCTGGCG
>CAZBLT010000098.1:0-2750 GCA_964492745.1 uncultured Anaerolineaceae bacterium | reverse complement strand
GACGCACCCTGGCATGTCTTGGTTGAGCCAACTTCTGAAACCGGTTTATCCAAGAAGAGTTCAGCTGATACATATCCGGTTCGGTCCATCTCTGAAAAACGACTTGTCAATCGGTTGGGGGAAGTTTCTGACCAAGTCATAGAGCAAATCGAGAAGGGTCTTGCACTATCTCTCGCGCTCGACTGATGATATCCAATCAATATTAAAGCCAAATGACAGCTCGCTGAAGCTGACCGGGGGTGCAGGCCAGAAGCCCGAGCCAGTGTATGATTGGGGGGCAGAGGATATCCGCGGAGATCCGATCCCCGGCAGTTCAGCTCCAGCGGTGGCAGGGTGGTCATGGGCCTAGCGATATTCCTCCCGCGCGGGGTGGAAGGCATCGACCACTCTGCACGCTGTGAGCGCCCGCGCCGAGTGCGCCACGCCCGAGGGGATGATCGCGACCATGCCGGCCTCGATGATTTGGGTCTCCCCGTCCACCGTCATCTCAAACTGCCCTTCCAGCACACTCGAGATTTGCTCATGCGGATGGCTGTGCTCAGGCAACGCGGCCCCGGCCTCGATGGTCCAGAACGCCACCGTCATGCCATCGCTGTGGGCAAAGACCGCCCGATAGCCCGAGATGATTTCCCTCGCTTCCACATCCCGCAAATCAACAAAGGGCATTGCGCCTCCCTATCCTGGCTCAGCGATTGCAGCGAAGTTCAATCTCATAGGTTGTTACGCCTGAAACCGTGGGCTGACTCCATTCGCCGCCCTCCCAGGCGCCATCCCGCAAGGGCATTTCCAATTCCGATGGGCCGCTTGGCACCGGGGCGGGCATGCCGCCGCCGCATTGGTCGCCCCGAATTTGAATTTGCATCGTGTGCTCGATGATCATGTGCAATTTGGGAGGGTCTTTGCCCTCGCCCGGGGAGGCTGTGCCCCGAATGGAGACGCTGTCCTTACCGGATGTCTGAAAGCTGCAGTCCCCGGCCTTGCCTCCGCCACTCACGGGCAAGGAGGCGCTCCCCTCCAGGCGGGCAGGAGTCTCTTCGGGATAGATGTCCACCATCACTGGGCCCTCAATCAGAATATCCTGAGATACGAAGGGCGCCTGCTGATGAAGCTCCTCGGTGAACCAGACCACAAAGCCCTTACACAGGTCATGCCACGAAACCGTCACGGGCTGTTTCCCTGCAAAGCGTCGTTCGGGAACGAAGTTCAGCAGCCGCGGATTCTGAATTCCCGCCATGAGGAACGCATTTCGCAGCTGAACATAGGCCTGGACAGATCCGCTCTCCTCCTCATAGGGACCGATCCCTCGCGCCTGCTCCTCGACAAGCTGGAAGGCCACTTTCGCTTCCCCTTGGGCATCCGTGACCGCATCAAATTCCTCCTGCTCCGCATGGCCCAGGATCGCCCCGGGGATCTCCCATTCTACGAGCATGCCCTCCAGACCCCCCTCGATCGGTCGCCAATTCAGATCGACGAGCACTCCGCAGGAGATGCCGCCTACCGGAACGGCTTGGAGAGGATGGTAGCTCGCACTGGCCTTTAGCGTATACTCCAGGCGATCGCCTTTGCCTTCGTGGCCCTCATGCGCCGTTTGGCGGGAGGCTTCCAGGCTGATGTCCGCGGCCTGGGCGAGCATGGGCCCATGGATGGCGAGGTAGGCTTCATGCGCGGCCATGATGGCTGCCAGGTCGCTCTCCGTCCAGGCTGTCCCCCAATAGGGGATCAAATTCCCACCGCGAATCTCGCCGCAGATGCCCTGGCGGCGCCTGTCTGGCGGCAGGCCGGCCGCGCGCCTCAGCACCCCGCCAGTTCCGATGGCGCTCCCGGGCGCACCGTTGGGAGGAACGAATGTGTCAAGGAGCAGAAGCCATTCCTGGAGAGGTGTGAGGCTTGCATCTTCGGAATACTTCAGGCCCGTCCCCTCCAGAATCTGAACCAGCGGATTGTCCGCGTGCTGGGCATAGATACGTCGATAGGTCGCCAGCAACGCCTCCGCTGTGCCTGGATAGCCCAGCTCAACCAGCATCTCGGCATACTGGCCGAAAGGAGCCGGATCCCCGCCTGCCGTGGCTGCCAGGGCTGGAACTTCGAAATCATAGAGCCAGAACTCCCCCTCCCCCCGTTCAGAGCCAGGCATAATTTGCCGGCCATCGGGGGTGTAGACACCGATTCCCAGGTTCGCCAGCAGCGACCAGACACCCAGCTCTGCTTGAGCCGGATCCTTTCAGCGCCGCGATCGTCTCGCCGATGCTGAGGGCCACCTCCGCAGGTTCTTGCCGCAGGTCCGCTCCGATGCCTGGGGCCGGAAAATTGCAGGCGGTGAAAAGCACTAATGGAATCAGCGCCAGGGCCACCCTGCCCTTCTTACCCATGCGGGGAACCTCCTCCCTGAAAGTCATTCTCTCCCCATGCGGCGAGCGCCGCAACCACGATGGATGCGCGCCCGACAGCTAGATCGAGTCCAACAACCGCAAGGCCGCCTCGCGCCCGCTATAGAGGGCGCCGCCCGTGCTGGGACCTGCGAAGTAATCCCCACAAAAGTAGATCGGATTCTCTTGAGGGTCCTCCCAGAATTGGGCCAACGCATTCAGGTAGCCGGGCCGGAAGGTGGGCACTTTCTCAGGCCAACGAAAGATGCGGTGGGCGCAGAAGGTCCCTTCAAGCTCGGGAAACACCTCCGCCATCACGCGCGTCGCCCGCTCGATGAGCACGCTCTCGTCCTCGTCCAGGCGGAACGTATACACGCTGGGGTC
>CAZBLT010000097.1:0-2784 GCA_964492745.1 uncultured Anaerolineaceae bacterium | reverse complement strand
CGTGGCGGTTGTCCTGCCGATCGTCTCGCCCAACATCGTAGATCCCTGGTCGGGCGAGGTCGCCAATTTTGGAGCCTGGTGGTACGTGATGCTGGTGGTGCTGGTGGTCATGCTGGGCATGTCGCTGGCGCCGCGCTTCTGGCCATACATCCTGGGCTTGCTCACGCTAGGCTTCATCGTCTTCGGCGTCATCGACATGGTCAACAACGGCTGGTCGACGGGCGTTCTGGTTGTGTGGATCGTGGCGGCCATCTTGGCCTATATGGCCTACTATGTAAACGCCAGGGCGGAGGCTATCACCAACTGGCTGGATGATAAGGAGACCACCGCGCTGGTGGTGTGGGGCACGTTGGGTGTGATCGTGGGGATCGGCTTCGCGGCCATGGCCGACATCTGGATCAACGGCTACTCCTTCACCACGGCTTTCATAGGGGAGTTCATCCCGGCAGCGGGGCCCAACATCCTCTTTGCGGTCATCCTCACGCCCCTGCTCTATGCAGCCTGGAAGCAGGCGCGCGCCCGCGCCGGCCGGTAGAGCGGTTTGCAGCGCCGATGTCAGAGGCGCGAGTGATCGCGCCTCTGACAGTGGAGTGATACATGCTGGTTAATTGGGCCTACGTCGAACGGAACACCATCATCCACCGCCTCGATCCCCGGGCGCGGATCATCTTCATGCTTTGTGCGCTGATCTCGGTGGGGTTCGTGCCCGGCGGGGCATCGGGTGCGGGGATCTGGGACGTTCGGCTGGTCCTGGTCTTCCTCTTCTTAGCCTTCTTGCAAATCTTTCTGGCACGACTTTCCTGGCAGCAGACGAGGCGCTTCTGGATCGTTATCACCGTCGTGGGCGTGGTTCTTTCCATCATCACGCTCCTCACAGGGCGGGGAGCCGTGGGCATCTACGACCTCTCCGCCCAGCATCCTTTCTGGTCACTGAGCTTCTCGCTCTTTGGTCGGCCCATCCGCTACGTGCTAACCGTAGAGCGGCTGGTGTTCCTCATCACTCAGATTCTGCGCATCATCACCTTCGCAGCGCTCTCGATCACGATTCCCTACACCATCAACCCCGCGCTCTATGGGATCACCTTCAAAGGCCTGGGGCTGAGCGATAAGCTGGCCTATGCCATGGACATGGCCTTCCGATTCATCCCAAGCCTGGGCAGGGACTTCCAGATCACCATGGATGCGCAACGTGCCAGGGGCTTTGAACTCGAGGGGGGCAAAGGCGTGAGCATCGTGCAGCGGGTCCGGAATTTCGCGCCCCTTCTCATCCCACTCACCATTGGGGCCATCATGGCCGGCGAAGAAGTAGCGGACGCCATGGACTTGCGGGCCTTTGGCGTGGGGCCGCGCACTTGGCTGCCGCAACTGAAGTTCCGGGCCATGGATTGGGTTTTGGTCGGCTTCGGGGTGCTCTTGCTGGCGGGGACGATCGTGATGAAGAGAGCCGGCTGGGGTGATTTCTGGGTGCCGCCGTTCATGATTCGCTAAACATCTGCGCTGGCCAGGCCGCGTGTTCTGGCTGGCCTCCATGATCTCTTCCTTCGAGATTGAATCCATCCAGGAGCCATCCCATGCGTCATGTGACACTGACAACGGATTTCGGTGGGCCCTCCGCGGCCATGAAGGGTGTGATATGGAGTATTGCTCCAGATGCCCAAATTGCCGATCTGGCCTGGGACATCGAGCCTCAGAACGTCCTGCAGGCAGCGCTCGAGCTGGACCGCCAGGTCGCTTTCTTCCCCGAAGGGAGCATCCACATTGTCGTCGTCGACCCAGGCGTGGGGACGGACCGCCGGCCGATCGCGGCCCGCATCGGTCCGCAGCTATTTGTCGGCCCCGACAACGGTGTGTTCTCCAAGCTCTATCAACGTGCAGAGACCGAGGGCTGGCAGGTAGAGATCGTGCACACCCATGACCCCCGTTATTGGATGCCGGTTGTGAGCGACATCTTCCACGGGCGGGATATCTTTGCGCCTGTGGGCGGCCATCTGGCTGCCGGAGTGCCCCTGCGAGATTTGGGCGCCGTGATCCACGACCCTGTTCGCATCGACCTGCCCATGCCGCGTGTCGGCGATCGTCAGGTGGAAGGGCGGGTAACATTCATTTACCATCACTTTGGCAACATCATCACAAACATCCAGCGCCAAGACATCGCCCACCTCGGGGATGTAGACGTCACCCTCTGCGGGACGACCATCGAGGGACTGGTGCGGACGTTTGGCGAGCGCCCGCCCGGGGCGCTGGTGGCGCTCTTCGATGAGTGCGATTATCTATATATTGCGGTGGTGAACGGCAGTGCGGCGGAACGCATCTCGCCCTCCCTCGGCGATCGCGTACTGGTGACGCCGCGCTAAGGGAAGAGCGCGGCCAAGCCCGGGCTGCACCTTCGAAAAGGAACGATACGCATGGATGCCAAGACCATCAATGATATGCTGCCCTTTGTCTTGAAACGCGAAAATGTGGCCCGCTACCGGAAGGGGCGGGTGGAGATCGGTGACCGCCGCAAGTATCCGTTCGAAAAAGCCTTCCACATCTGCGAGGACGTCGAGGGTGTGGCAAGGGCCGTCGAGGAGATGGTAACCCAAGGAGGTGGCCCGGCGGTAGCCGCAGCCTATGCGCTGGCGATGGCGGCCCGGCAAGCGGCCGCGTTGCCCGCGGAAAAGGCGCTCGCACGGCTCAAAGAGGCCAAGACCCGGCTCGTGAACACCCGCCCGACGACCACCGCCATGGCGCTCTGCTTGGCGGAATTGCAAGATATTGCCCAGAAGGCGCTTGAGGAGGGAG
>CAZBLT010000096.1:0-2920 GCA_964492745.1 uncultured Anaerolineaceae bacterium | reverse complement strand
ATTGGAACCAACGACCTGACCCAATACACTTTTGCCGCTGAGCGCACAAACGAACGAGTGGCGAATCTTGGGGATCCGTGCCATCCCGCGGTCCTGCGGCTCATCGAAGGCGTGATCCTGGCGGCCCACAGGGTGGGTATCTGGGTGGGCCTTTGCGGCGAGATGGCGGGTGATCCCGAAGCGATCCCGCTGCTCCTTGGGCTGGGACTGGACGAGTTCAGCATGGCTCCCAGCCTGATCCCACGCGCCAAGGCTGAGATCCGGCGCTGGACAGTGGAGCAGGCACGCAGCCTGGCCGAGCGCGTCACGCGGCTAGATAACGCCGAGGCGGTGCGCGCCCTGGTAAGAGCGAGCTCTCCTGCAGCATCTGTTGCTATGGAGCCGGGGACGGGAGGGGATGCATGATGCGCCTCGAAGCCCTACGGGCCGAAGTCCTATCGCGTGCCCAGCAAATGTGCGCCGACGACCTGGCGCATGGCTCGGCCGGCAATCTGAGCGCCCGCGACCGGCAAAGCGGCCTGATCGCCATCACACCCAATGGCCTGGAGTACGAGCGCCTGCAAGTGGCCGATATTGTGCTCGTGGATGCGGAAGGCCAGCTTGTGGAAGGGGCGCGGACGCCAACTAGCGAGTGGCGGATGCATATCTCCGCCTATCGGAACCGTCCGGATATCGGCGGCCTAGTGCACACCCATCCTCCCTTCGCCACGCTGTTCGCAGCGCTGGAGGAGGAGATACCCATGGTCGTGGATGAGGCGGCATACTATCTGGGAGGGCCAATTCCCGTGGCGGACTATGCGCCACCCGGCACGCAGGATCTCGCCGATTCGGCATGCCGTGCCCTGGATCAGGGCATGGCAGTGCTCCTGGCCCGCCATGGGCTGCTCTGCGCCGGGCAGAACCTCGCCGAGGCCTACCAGGTCACGCTGGTGGCCGAATTCAGCGCCCGCCTGGCGGCGCAGGCCCGCTCGCTCGGAGCACACTTGGAGCCGCTGGATCCGGAGCATGTGACCAGGTTGCACGCCATGTTTCGATCACGCCAATTGGAGGATGAAGACAGCTCTGGCTAGTGCCACACCGCCCGCTGCCAACCTGCCCGCGGCGCGCATCGCACACTTCAAGGAGAACGCAGGATGGCGAACGCGAATGTACACGTCAAATGGACCGGTGCACGGCAATTCATAGGCACCGATAGCGGCAAACATTCCATCGTGATCTCATCTCACGACGGGGCTAACCGCACCGGGGTGAAACCCTCCGACCTGCTGCTGCTCGCCCTCGGCACCTGCTCGGGCTATGACGTGGTCTCCATCCTGGAGAAGAAGCGGATGACACTGAACTCGCTTGAGATCCACATCCAGGCCCGGCAAGACCCCGACCCGCCGTGGACCTTCCGCGAGATACGCTTGATGTATCATGTCTCCGGACAGGGGCTCACTCCCAAGGCCGTGGACCAGGCGATTCATTTATCGCTCACAAGATATTGCTCAGTGGCGGTCACGATCTCAGGGCGGGCGAAGATCGAATACGAGTACGCCATCGGCGAGCAACAGGGCTGAGCCGGCCGGCAGCCTTCAACGGGACCCTGGCCTCAGGCAAGATTGGGCGGAGTGATACAATAGCCGCCACTGCGTGGTAGGCGGACGCCCACGCCAGGAGATCGAATGGAAATGAGGACGACCTAGCCCATGGAAAAGCTACGCATCACCGTTCACCACCCCGTGGGGCTGCACGCCAGGCCAGCCGCGAAATTCGTTCAAACCGCCGGGCATTTCCCCTGCGAGATCCAGGTGGCCAACCTCACGGCCGGCTCTCCGCCGGCAAACGCCAAGAGCATCCTCAGCGTCCTCACGCTGGGGGTCGAACAAGATCACGAGATCGAAGTCACGGCCGAGGGGGAGCAAGAGTCTGAGGCCATTCAGGCGTTGAAAGAACTCATCGAGGCCAATTTCGGGGAGTAATACGGCGCAGGGGTTCGGCGGCCTCACTGCCCCGCTCGTCCATCCCAGCCAAGGTCCTTGGCCAGATCCACCAGCGAATCATAGGTCGCCCACGCAGCCGAGAAATCGGCGTCCCTTAGATCAGGGTTGGGAATCACGATGCAATCCATCCCAGCGGCACATGCCGCCTGCAAGCCAGTGGGAGAATCCTCGATCGCAAGACAGCGCGCTGGTGCCGCCCCCAGGCGCCTGGCCGCCTCCAGGTAGACATCCGGATGCGGTTTGCCACGAGCTACCTGATCACGGCCCACAACGCAATCAAAGGCCTCCAGCAGGCCCAACTGCTCCATCGTCCGATGGACATAGCCCACACGGCTGTTAGAGGCTACGCCAAGTCGCAGCCCTTCCCGGCGGAAGCCGTCGATCAGCGGCTGCAGGCCCGGATTGGGAGAAACTCGGCGGCCCATGATCTCAGTCCGCAATTCCCAATAGGATTTCAGGATCCTTTCAACCGAGACGGCGTCGCCAATCACCCGCAATGCATGCCCGGCGACCGTTTCGGGATCCTTGCCGATGACAGCCCGGTAATCTTCCGGCGACAGCCGCGCGCCGTAGGGTGCCAGGACCTGCTGCCAGATCTCCAGGGCAACGGGCTCGCTATCGATCATGAGCCCGTCGAAATCGAAGATCGCCGCTTCCAAGCCGTCCAATCGCATGGCCGTCGCCACCTTCCCAGGTCCGGAACAGCTTTCCATCATACCGCATCCAAGGTACCACGGGTATTTGCGACCTGGTCTGCAGCTTGACATTTCATGGTCAGGCCCTTTAATCGTGCCCAGTTCCCGGCGCACGGCGCCAGTGCTTCCAACGCCTAAGAAAGAGGAAACCTTGAAAGTCCAATTGCTCATCACCTGCCTGCTCGACAGTCTCTTCCCCGAAACTGGCGAGCAGGCAGGTGATGAGCAATTGGACTTTCAAGG
>CAZBLT010000095.1:0-3048 GCA_964492745.1 uncultured Anaerolineaceae bacterium | reverse complement strand
TGCCCCGATTTGGTGGACAGTCAATGGCGGTGATCGCTCCTTGCTTCTTTCTTGGGGCTCCAGAGGAAACGCCGCGCTCAAAGGCTTAGTGTGCGCACTTCTCGCATCTCTACTACCTCGCGGGTAACCTTGAGCAGTGCAAGCAGGGCAATCAGTAGACCCAGGATTCGAGCCGGGATCCAACCCAGGAAGCCGAGCAGGGTTTCGAGTGTTATGAAGAAGCCAAGGGAGACGAGGATGGGCATCCACGGCTCATACGGTGCAATCAGACGGTTCAGCATCGCCTGCATCTGCGTTGGGAGATCCCGGCGGAGCTGCGCCAAGGCCCGTTCCCGCTCCTCGGGTGGAATCTGCCCCCCGATTTGCCCCTCCATCCAGCTGGCGACCACACGCGCCAGACGCGGAGGAATGGAAAACCCCTCACGATCGAAGTACTGCACACTGCCAAGGTAGATCCGCGCCGAGGCCACGAAGATGAGAATCACAAGCAAGATGCCTTGCTTCTGTGCCAGAACGCCAGCGGAAAAGGAAATCCTATTGTCGAGCTCCGCCTTCGCCCGCCACGCATAGAGGGTTGCTCCCAGAAAGAACACCAAGCTGAGAAGCGCCGAGATGCCGCTCAAGGGGCCGGCCAAGAGCATTGCCAGCCCGCCGAGCGCAAAGAGGCCTGCGCCGAGCAGCAGGGGGCGCACCAGCGCGGCCGCCAGCTCAATGCTGATTACCACAACGCCCATCGCTAGAAGCAGAGCCACGAGCAGATCCAGCGAATCCTGTGAGGGCGAGAGGATCAGCGGGAGTGCATGTTCCACGCGCGCGCAAGTCTTTCCGAAGAAATAGCTTGCGCCGGCAATCGCCGCCGCGATGCAAGCGATCTTTAGCCAATTTTTCATGACCGGCCTCCCTTCCACGAACTCGCCAAGGGGCTGCGCCGTGCGGGGCATCGTATTCCTGGCCCTATCAGGATTCACCGGTCAGCCTTTTGTTGAGCCGTGGCCGCGTTTGCATGCGGGCTTTTCCCAACTCTCCGCATCATGATATCGGAAAGGAGAATGAGGGCAAGCAGGAGAACCGGCAGCTGCCTGCGTGTTCGTCCATGGGATGGAGCAGCCATCCAGGCCGGGAGGAGATACACCCCCATCTACCTCATCCTTTCATGATTGCGGTTTGCAAGTACCTGCCGCTATGCTAACAGAGGGCGGGCGGCATAAACCATACAAGGGCACAAGCATGGAGGGTTCAATGATCTTCACGAAGACAGAGGAGTGCATGGACTTGCAGGTCCCTCTGGACCGCGTTTTCGAGAGGCCGGCCCATGACCGCCATCTCGTGCTTTGGTCCACGGCCTTTCACCTGTTCTATCTGGTATGCAACACGGATTGGAGCGATGAACGAAAGGTTCAGAGGGAAATCTCGGGAGCGCGATCGCGGCTGAGGAACACCCTCCAGGAGATGGAACGCTGGCTGGAGGCGCTCTAGCCACTGAATACGCGGCATAGGGGTGCCCTTCCCCACGCGCAGGGGGTCACGCATCTGCGCGAACATGCCCGGAAGATGGCCAGCCTGGAAAGCCCCTGCAGGGCACAGAAACTCGCCGCTCATGGAACATCGCGATTGCCCCTTCCGCGTTCCTTCAAATGCCTTCTAACAAGCCGCATCCCGGCCGATTGGCAAGAATTGGTTGCAATAATTTGCCATAAATTGCAAACTGTTGCCATGGATTTTGAGAATCTGATCGAGGTTGTGAAGGATGAACCGGTCTTTGAGACCGGCTTGCTGCTTGCCGGAGATGTGGACCCCAACCATATCCGCCGGCAGCTCACCCGCTGGACGAAGGCCGGGCGCCTCTGCCAATTGCGCCGGGGACTATACGCCCTGGCACCGCCCTATCAGAAGGTCCGGCCCCACCCCTTCCTGATCGCTAATCGCATGCTGCGCGGCTCCTATGTGAGCTGCCAATCGGCGCTTGGGCACTATGGCCTCATCCCCGAATACGTGCCCACGGTCGTGAGCGTCTGCACGAGCCGGCCCAGGCGCTGGGATACCCCCTTGGGAAGTTTCTTGTTCCGGCATATCCGCACAGATTATCTAGGCGATTACCGGTACCTCGACTTGGGGGACGGCCAAGGAGCCTTCGTGGCGACACCCGAGAAGGCGCTGCTTGATCTGATCTACCTGACACCCGCTGGCGACTCCGAGGCCTACCTGCGTTCACTGCGACTGCAGAATCTGGAGGTCCTGGGCAGGCAAGCCTTATGGAAGGCGGTCGAGGTCTTCGGCAAACCTAAGCTCAGGCGCGCAGCGGAGATGCTGGAGTCGCTTCTCGCAGAAGCGCATTCCGGAAATGATACGCCATGAAGGAGTACCTGAAGCGCCTCATCGAAGGATGCGAAACGCCCCTTATGGCTCGCAACCGGATGCGCGAATATTTGCAGGCGCGCCTCCTGGCCTGCTTGCAGCGGGAGGGCGCCATGATCCCGCTTGCATTCCATGGCGGCACCGCGCTACACTTTCTCTACGCACTGCCGCGGCATTCCGAGGGCCTCGACTTCGCATTGGAAGGACATGCCGCGGCCTATGACCTGCAGCGCTACATTCAGGCTGTCGGAAGGGAATTCCAGAGGGAAGGCTACGAGCTGGAGACGAGAGTATCCGAGGAGCGATCCGTCCACAGCGCATGGCTCCGGTTTCGAGGTCTCCTGCATGAAATGGGGCTTTCGGCACAGCGGGATGAGGCCTTCAGCCTGAAGCTTGAGGTGGATGCGAACCCGCCCAAGGGCGCGGGTCTTGAGACCACGATCGTACGCCGCTATGTCACCCTGCGACTTCAGCATCACGACCAGCCATCCCTGCTGGCAGGGAAGATCCATGCCGTCCTGCAGCGCCCTTTCACCAAGGGGCGGGACTTCTATGACCTGCTCTGGTATCTGAGCGATCCCGCCTGGCCGGGACCCAACCTCACCCTCCTAAACCACGCCTTGGAGCAGACGGGCTGGCAGGGCCCAAGAATCACAGATCGAAACTGGCGGGAAATCCTGCACCTGCGGGTCG
>CAZBLT010000094.1:0-3507 GCA_964492745.1 uncultured Anaerolineaceae bacterium | reverse complement strand
GCGGGGGGAAATCGAGAACTTCACGGGCGTCTCGGACCCTTATGAGCCCCCCGAGAATCCGGAGGTGATCTGCCGCACGGCTGAAGAGAGCGTAGAGGAGAGCGTGGCAAAGATCATGGCAAAGCTGGAGGAGAGGGGCCTGCTGACACCGTGACTCGCAGGAACGAGCGTTGGCGGCTTCCCGCGGCTGGGCTATGATGGTGGGGGAGACAAGGCTCGCTCCGTCTGGCCATGATGGAACGGGCGCGGGCCGGGAGGGGCCAGGTTGACGGGTAGAAGCTTCAGCTTCCCTGAAGTGATCAGGAGCCTTATGGCGGGGTGGCCATGGATATCAGGCATGGCCATCTTGGGCGGGCTGGTTGGGCTCTTGGTGAGCTGCTGGCTCCCCGCAATGTACCGCGCGGATGCTGTTCTGCACGTCGACTTGATGGGGGATCCGTACACAGAGCTGTCCTGGCCGGAGAAGCGGAGCCTGTTGCTACCTGCAAGGGCGTTGCTTCTAGATGATGAGGCCATTCTGCCAATCTGGCAGACATTCCAATATGCATATGAGGCCTCGTCTTTAGCGGACTTCCGGGACAATTTGCGCGCCGAGGACATCGAAAACCGATGGCACCTGGGAGTCATTCATGAGGATCCGGCCGTTGCGGCGGAGATCGCCAATGCATGGGCCGAGGCTGGGCTCCAGGTCTTGGGCCAGGCTCGGGACAACTCCCTGGCGGTCGCTCGCATCGAACAGGCCCTGCGCGAGGCCGGATGCCAGCCAGCGACAGATGCCCTCGGACGGTGGGCAGCCGGGGAATGGGAATGCCCGGAGGCGGCGGCAGAGCGCTTTGAGGCGGAGCTTTCCAGATTACCCGACCTTAGGCAAAAGAGTCATGGTGTCCCTGTCAACTTGATCTTTGCATGGAAGAGGCGTGCTGCCGCTCCCAGCGTTCCTTTGTACCGCGGCCGGGGTATCCAGGTAGTGGCTGGGGTGGGACTGGGCCTGATCCTAGGCGCATCTCTGACGATTGGAAAAGGTCTTCGAGATCCGGCCCCGGTGAAGCGTGAAGCAGCCGAGCGCGGGCCATGAAGACAAAGGGTCAAACTGTTTGGAGGGTTCTGGATCGGTCCGGCTGGATCCTCTGGCTTGTCCTGCTCATCGTATTGCCCGTCACCTCCTCGCGGCAGGTGGCGAAACTCATCGGCCGAACTCCGGTAAGTCCACTGGCACTTTATCCTCTGGGTCTGTTGGCCATTCTATGGCTGATCCCGGCGCTTCTTCGCGGGCGCAGGCTACCCCCGCTCACCTGGCCTCTCTTTGCGTTTACGGGGGCGGCGATTGCTTCGAGCCTCCTGGCAGCCTTTCTTCCGATTGAACCCATAAAAGGGCGGCAACCCTTAGATCGTGAGATCCGGTCCTTGGTCACCCTTGGGGTTGGCATTAGCTTCTACCTGCTTGCAGTGCTGCAGACCCAGGACGAAGACCGGCTAAGGGGGTCGCTGCGGGCTCTATACATCGGTGCGATTTTGGCATTCCTATGGGCAACGCTTCAGGCCTATTATGTTCTTGATGGCGAACCAAGCTTGCCTAGATGGCTGGTTCACTGGCATCGGCAACTCGTGATCCGGCAGCCCCTTCCTGATCGGGTGACGGGTCTGGCCTACGAACCCTCCTGGTTCGCCAATCAAATCGTCACGCTGTATCTTCCGCTTTGCCTTGGCAGCGCATTGCGGGGTTACTCCGTTTTCAGGAAGCTTGGCCGGCGCCTCTCCATCGAGATGGTGCTGGCTGTATGGGCTACCGGTCTGCTTGTGTTGACGTTCTCCCGCGGGGGATACGTTTCTCTGACGGGGATCATAGGAGTTCTTATAGTTGCCAGAGCTTGGCGGCTTGCAGGTTCCCTGGCCGGGATCACGGGCCGATACTGGGTTCACCGGCCTACTTGGGTGGACGGTGCTACCCGCGTGATAATCCTTGGGGTGGCTGGATTTCTCCTGCTGATGGTGGCTCGCGCGCTTGCCCAAGGTGTGAGCGAGCGTGACCCCAGGATGACGGCATTGAGCATATTGCCGAGCCAGATGATGGAGATACGGTTGGAACATCCTGGCGAGGTCGGGTATGCGCTCGCCGACCGCCTTGGGTTTGCGGAACGTGTCATCTATTGGGAAACAAGCTACCGGATCTTCGAGCGCTTTCCCATTATGGGAGTAGGATTAGGAAATGCAGGGTTCTTTTTCCCCCAAGAAGTGCCCTACTATGGTTATGGGTTGGTGGAGATCACCACGCTCATGGATCCGGCGAGCCCGCTCTTCCCGAATCCGAAGAATCTCTGGGCGAGGCTGCTGGCCGAGACGGGGCTGGTTGGTGTTTCGCTCATCGTCACATGGCTGGCGCTGCTTTGGCTGGCCTCCGCATGGCTTGGTGGGGGCGAACATGGATCACTCGGCGCCGTGGGGATTGCGGGGGCCCTTGCAGTTGGCGTCTTCATCTGGGAAGGTTGCAGCCTGGACACCTTTGCCTTGCCGCAATTATGGATTGCCGGGGGGCTTGTCACCGCGGCACTCGCGCGAGTTGGATTGTGGAGGGATTCGTAGCCTTGCCTGCCTTCTCTCGGCGAAGCCTGCCTATCCTACGCGCCGGCCTGATGGCCTATCTTGCTAAGCGCCCTGGCCTGAGAGATGGGATGCGTGTAGAGAGATGAGGCTGGCCGATCTTTTCCCTTCTATTTTGCTCTCGGCTTCCGTGAGCTTCCTCTCAGCGCCGGTCTTCATCTGGCTGAGCAAACGCATGGGCTTGATCGACCGTCCCGGAACTGCTCCGCACAAGGCGCATTCGCTCCCGACGCCCATGGCCGGAGGGATGATCCTGGCTGCCTCGATCGGTGGCGTCTACCTTTTGCTCCAGCCCCCAGTGGGCGGTGGCCTAGCGGGTGTTCTTTTAGGGGGGGCATGGGTGCTTCTCTGGGGCGTGCTGGATGACCGCTTCGATTTGCATCCCGTAGTGAAGCTTGCAGCCCAGGCCGGGGCCACGGCGATCCTGGTATTAGGGGGAATCCAAGTTCTTGTGACCCGGGTTCCCTGGCTGGATCTGGCCATCACAGCCCTGTGGGTGGTGGGCCTGACCAATGCGTTCAATTTCGTGGACAGCATGGATGGGCTGGCGCTCGGCTTGGGCGCGATCGCGGCGGCATTCTTCATGCTTGTGACGATGGATGCGGCCCAGCCTGAGTTGGCCTATCTCTCGGCCGCCATTCTGGGCGGAGCGATTGGAGCCTTCCTCTATAATGCCCATCCTGCCAAGACCTTCCTGGGCGATTCGGGCGCGCAACTGCTGGGTTTCTTGTTGAGCGCGGTGGGGATCGCCTATGTCCCGGCGCAGGCTGGGTTGCCGCAAGAGCTGACCTGGTTTACTCCAATTCTCGTCATGGGCGTGCCTATCTTCGACATGGTACTGGTGGTCTATTCCAGATGGAGGCGGGGCCGTCCAGTCTTCGCCGCCGGCACAGATCATACCTACCATCG
>CAZBLT010000093.1:0-3700 GCA_964492745.1 uncultured Anaerolineaceae bacterium | reverse complement strand
TCTGGACAATTTGTGCGCGATGATGCTTGCGGCGCGTGTCTCGCTGGTGTTGAACTGACCACAACCGGAGAGGGCATTGTCGATGGGCAGATAGCAGTCATGGGCCCAGATCTGGATTCCGGTTTGCGCGCGAATTGCCCCTACGCGATGCTGATCGAAGTCAGCGGGAGGAAGATGCAACCGGACTTCGAGCCTGTACTGGAGCGTCAGATCGAGACAATATTCAACGAAATTGATGGGGTTGTCCATCGAGGGCAGCGGGCGATGGCCACCGTGCGCATCGCGCAGGCAGCGATCGATAAGGGGTTGCGCTTGCGACACCTAGGAGAGATTCTGCACGCCCGCTATCACAATGAATATGGAAAGATCCTCAGCCGAGTTCAGATCACCTTTCTTACAGAACCTACGAAAATACAGACCCTTAGGGATAGAGCACAGGCAATCTATGAACGGCGTGATAGGCGCCTAGACAGCCTGTCGGATGAAGACGTGGATACATTCTACACCTGCAATCTCTGTCAGACTATTGCAGCCGGGCATGTCTGCGTCATAAGCCCGGAGCATCCTGGCGCTTGCGGCGCGGTAGACTGGATGGATGCCCGAGCCGCGGTTGCCATCCGTCCCATTGGCCCGAATAAGCCAGTAAAAAAGGAAGGCCTTATCGATGCGCGCTTGGGCCAATGGGAGAGCGTCAATCAGATTGTTCGGCAGGAATCCGGCGGGGCAATGGAGGCTTACAGCCTATACAGCATGATGCAGGACCCTGGCTCTTCCTGCGGCGATTTCGAGTGCATCACGGCCATGCTGCCGCTAGTCAACGGCGTGATGATGATGGAGCATTCCTACGACGGCATGAGCCCTAGCGGCATGGACTGGGAAGCGATGTATGAGGTGGTCGGTGCGGGCATGCCCGTCCCTGGCTTTCTGGGCCACAGCAAACGGGTTTTGCACAGAAGCAAATTTATCTCCGCTGAGGGTGGGTGGCGGCGCATCGTATGGATGAATCACACGCTGAGGGAGGAACTGCGTCCCGTGCTGGATGTTCTCGCGGCCAAGGGGAGAGTGCCCGGATTTGTGGATATGATCGCCACCGAGGAAAGCGCGTGGACCGAAGAGGAAATCCTAGCCAATATGGAAGCCGTTGGGCATCCGGCGCTGGCAATGGAGCCAATGATCTAGCTTTGGGAAATACCGGCGCTGCCTTTTATCGTTGACCCTGCTTCCCGCCGGATGCTATAATCTGCGCATGCTGCCGAGAGGATCTGCGATGGAAGTGCGCATGAATATCACGGCCGAGGATGAGAATCCGCGCATCCATCGGGCGCGGAGGGCTTTCATATTGTGAATGCCGAATCGGCAGCACTTTCCGCCGCCCGAATTCAGCAAGATCGGGCGGCGTATCATTTGTGAGAAGGGAGGCGCGATGCTTAGAAGCCATACTTGCGGCGAACTGCGCTCGAACCATGTGGGAGAAACCGTGATTCTGGCGGCCTGGGTCAATCGCCGGCGGGATCACGGTGGCGTCACCTTCCTGGATCTGCGCGACCGCTCGGGTATCGTGCAGGTCGTGGCCAATCCCGAAATATCGGCGGCCTCCCATCGCGCCGCAGAGGAGGTGCGGGCCGAGTGGGTGGTGCGCGTCGAGGGGATCGTCCGCCGACGGCCGGAGGGCATGGAAAATCCAGATCTGCCCACCGGCGAGATCGAGGTGGAAGTGCATGCGCTCGAAGTCCTGAACCCCGCCAAGACGCCGCCTTTCCCCATCAACGAGGAGACCGAGGTCGAAGAGATGGTGCGGTTGAAATACCGCTACCTTGACCTTCGCCGCGCCGGAATGCGCCGGGTGCTCGAGCTCCGCCATCGGGTGGTCAAATTCATCCGTGACTATCTGGATGCCCGCGGCTTTTGGGAAATCGAAACCCCGATTCTATTCAAGACGACCCCCGAAGGAGCCCGGGATTACCTGGTGCCATCGCGTGTGCATCCGGGTGAGTTCTACGCGCTTCCGCAATCTCCACAGCAGCTCAAGCAGTTGCTGATGGTGGCAGGCGTGGAGAAGTACTTCCAGATCGCCCGCTGCTTCCGGGATGAAGACCAGCGCGGCGATCGCCAGCCCGAGTTCACCCAATTGGATCTGGAGATGTCCTTCGTCGAGCGCGAGGATGTGCTGAGTCTGACCGAGGATCTCTTCACTTCACTGGTGGAAGCGTTGCTTCCCGACAAACGGCTGCTCCAAAAACCTTGGCCGCGTCTCACCTACCGCGAGGCCATGGACCGTTTCGGCCGGGATGACCCGGATATCCGCTTTGGATTGGAGCTCGTGGATGTCTCTGATCTGGCCGGATCCTGTGGCTTCCAGGTTTTCGAGCGAGCCATCGAGAGTGGCGGCACGGTGCGGGGCATCAACGCAAAGGGTTGTGGATCCTATAGCCGGCGCGAGATCGATGAATTGACCAAATTCGTGCGGCCGTTCGGCACGGGTGGACTGGCCTATCTGGCCGTGGATCGCGCTAGCGAGCATCGCTCCTCGTTTGCGAAGTTTCTCCCTCCGGAGCTGCTTCGGGCTCTTCTGGCGCGCATGGGAGCCGAACCCGGCGATCTACTGCTCTTCGTGGCCGACCAGGCGCCGGTCGTGTTTGAGTCGCTGGGGCGATTGCGCCTGCACCTGGGGGACCGGCTAGGCTTGAGAAACCCGGACGTGCTGGCGTTTGCCTGGGTGATCGACTTCCCATTTGTCACCTGGAATGAAGAAGAGGGGCGATGGGATCCCAGCCACCACCTTTTCACCGCACCGATGCCAGAGGATATCCCTCTGTTGGATGAGGATCCTGGGGCGGCGCGCGGCCAGCAATATGACATGGTTCTCAATGGCCTGGAGGTTGGCGGCGGCAGCATACGTATTCATGACCGGTCACTGCAGGAGAAGGTCTTCAAATTGATTGGGCTGGATCCGGCCGTGGCGCGCGAACGGTTCGGACATATGCTCGAGGCCTTCGAATATGGGACGCCACCTCATGGCGGCATTGCGCCCGGCATCGACCGGCTGGTGCGCATCTTCGCCGGCAAGGATCACATCCGGGAGGTTATCGCCTTTCCGAAGAACCAGGCAGCCAGGGACGTAATGGCCGGGGCGCCTTCGCCAGCAGATGAGGATCAGTTGCGCGAGCTGCATCTGCGGGTGGTTCCCCCGGAGGAAAGCGGCTGACATTTACAGCCCCATGCAAACGTGGTATACATGGAATCGGCCCTGCTGTGTGCGTGATGCAGCAAGAGGTCTTGAGCCAACACTTATCAAATGGGACCTGAAGTTTCACTCGGGACGCGATAGGCTTCGGCCAAGGCGGAGCGATGAACAAGGTCCCACCTGCGAAAGCAGGTTCAAGATCACGCTGCACACGGCATGGTGGGGCTCCTTTCTTGAGATGCGGGACCGCCTTCGCGGACGCATCTTTTGATTTCCCAGGTGCAGCGCCCTCGCCGTGCTTGCCTCTTGCATCTACCTCGGATAAACTAATATGCCATCCGTTTGGGGGCAGAGTGCCGCCGTTGGATGGCTGCATCCTGGGTAGCCCCACAATCCCATCCAGAGGTTTCCGATCCATGAGCGATGAGCGAACCAAGGCATTAGAAGCGGCTGTAAGCGACATCAAGAAGCGCTTTGGCGATGGTGCCGTGATGCGGCTGGGGGAGGCGCACCACC
>CAZBLT010000092.1:0-4290 GCA_964492745.1 uncultured Anaerolineaceae bacterium | reverse complement strand
GTTCCACCCGAGGGTGATACTTGAAATCGGCATACAATGGGGTATTCAGCAAATTCGTGATGCCCAGCGCGAAAAGATTGATCGCAGCACCGGTGACGATTTGGTTGGCTCTTCGCGTCACCGTCAGGTAGGCATGGACCAGAGCTATGAGCCCGCCCGCGAGCATGGCGATGAGCGTAGCCAGAAGGAGGTTTTCAGTGACCAGGCTCCCCCATACCGCCGCCATCGCTCCGACCAGCATGGCGCCCTCGATGCCGAGGTTAAAGATGCCGACCCTCTCTGTGAAAAGACCGCCTGCGCCAGCCAGCATCAGGGGCGCGGCGAGACGAATGCTCGCAGCAAGCCAATCGCTCAATGCAGCAAAGCTACCCTCCATCGGCCAAAACCTCCTCTTCTTCCTCTTCCTCGCGCCGCAATCTCCGCGCCAAACGCCGGCTTTCGCCGAAGCCAATCGCGATGACAAAGAGAATGGCAAGCGCCTGGATCACCTGCGATATCGGGGTTTCGATGCCCGCTACGACCTGCATCTTGCCAGCACCAGCCCGGAGGGCGCCAAAGAACAGTGCCGAGATGATCACACCCAGCGGGTTCGCGTTGGCCATTAACGCGACGGCGATGGCATCGTAGCCCAGGCCGCAGGCGAAATAGTCATACAGCGCCAGTTTCAGCCCCAACACCTCGCCGGTGCCGGCCAGGCCTCCAAGGCCAGCGCTTATAAGCAGAACCAGCGCGATCTGACGCCTCACTTTCACTCCTGCAAAGCGGGCGGCCTCCGGATTCTGGCCCGTCATCCTTGTTCTGAAGCCGAAAGGCGTATATTTCAAGAGCAGGTATATGAGGACCGCGAGGACCACCCCGAGAATCAGACCGGCATGCAAACTCGTGCCTTTGATCAGGACAGGCAAGCGCGCGCTCGGCAAGATCAACGGGGATTGGGGATAGAATGCACCTGGCTTGGCAAGAGGGCTCGGATCATGAACCAGCAAGCTGGCAAACTGGATCCCGACGTAATTCATCATTAGCGTGATGACGATCTCGGATACGCCCCGGTAGGCCTTGAGATAGGCTGGGATCAGACCCCATGCGGCCCCACCCAGGAATCCAGCCAGAACCGCTAAGGTCAGGTGGAGCCAGGGCGGAACGGGCAGGGGCGTGATCCCCACAGCGGCCGCCGCGGCGCCACCCGCATAGATCTGGCCCTCGACACCCACATTTAGCAGGTTGGCCTTGAACCCGAAGGCCACTGCCAGCCCGCCAAGCAGCAGCGGCGCCGTCCGCACCCCCGTGTTGGCCAGCGCCGCTCTGTTTCCAACAGCGCCATCCAGCATGGCGGCATACGCCTGCAACGGGTTGGACCCATAGATGAGAATGATGACCGATCCCACGAGAAGCGCCAGAAGGATCGCCAGAACCGGCCTCCCCCCCGTCAAGACAAGGTCGCCCAATATAGGAAGGATGATCTTGGTGCGTTCCTTCACTGGGCACCTCCAGCCTGTGACTCAAGAACTTCTCGATGACCCAGCATCAGTTCTCCAATGGTGTTCACATCCGCCCCCTCAGCTTCGAGTTCTCCCATGATTTCGCCCTTGTACATTACGATGATCCGGTCGCTGAGCGCCATCACCTCGGATAGCTCGGTGGAGATGAAGAGCACGCCAGCGCCACGATTTCGTTCTCTGAGCAGCACGCTATGGACCGACTCCACCGATCCGACATCCAATCCCCGCGTTGGCTGACTCGTCACCAACATCGAGGGCTTGCCACTCAGCTCGCGCGCAACAACTACGCGTTGCTGATTGCCGCCCGACAGGCTGGAAGCCAGGACCATCGGATCTGGAGCGCGCACGTCGTACTCTTGCATGAGCTTACTGGCATGCCTGTGGATCTCATTCCAGCGAATGATGCCCCGCCTCGTGAAGGGAGGGTCGGCGAAAGTCTTTAGAACCATGTTCTCGGCGACGGTAAAGCCCAAGACCAGCCCCATCCTATGACGATCCTCCGGAACGAAGCCCAGCAAGCTGGTATCGCGCACGACATCCTGGACAGGCTGGCCACAAATGCGAATGCTCCCGGCGGTGGGCTTGCGAAGTCCGCTGATACACTCGGCCAACTCACGCTGACCGTTTCCGTCCACACCCGCCACGCCCACGATTTCCCCGGCGCGGATCGTGAGATTAAGATCTTTGAGCGCCGGCAGACCGCGGTCATTCAGGCAATTCAGGCCTTTGATCTCGAGGACAGCCTGCTCCGATTCGCGCGGCGGACGTGAACGCCGCTCCAGAAAGACCGTCCGCCCGACCATCATTTCGGCCAACTGAGACGGCTGGGCGTCGGCGGCATCCACCGTCCCGATTACTTGGCCGTCGCGCAAGACGGTAATCCGGTCAGCGACCGCCTTCATCTCTTTCAATTTGTGACTGATAAAGACGATTGAGCGCCCTTCTTGTGCAAAGCGCCGGATAAGGCGGAATAATTGCTCTGCCTGTTGCGGTGCCAGCACAGCTGTGGGCTCGTCGAGGATCAGGATGTTAGCATCCCTGAAGAGCAGCTTCAGGATCTCCAGCCATTGCTGATCCCCAACCGGCAGTTGCCATACTGGCATGTTGGGATCAAGCTCTAGCTCATACTCCGTTGTCAGCCGTTCGAACTTCGCCCGTGCTGGGCCCAAATCAAGTAGCGGAGGTCTCTCGAGGGGAATACCGAGGACGACATTCTCGAGCGCCGTCAGATTCTGCACCAGCATGAAGTGCTGATGAACCATTCCAATGCCCAGTTCATTCGCCTCCTTGGGGTCCGCAATCTCAACCTTCTCTCCTCGGATGAGAATTTCACCAGAGTCGGGCTGAAGGTGGCCATAAAGGATTTTCATCAAGGTCGTCTTGCCGGCACCGTTTTCGCCCAGCACTCCATGCACCTCTCCTGCCTTCAGCTCGAAATCGATGTGATCATTCGCCAAGACGCCGGGAAAGCGCTTGGTGATAGCCCGCATCTGCAAAACTGGATCGCCGTTCTTCACCATACAAGTTCTCTCCAGGAAGATCCCGCCCCACCCCCCGACCTCGGAGTGGGGCGGGTCAGTTTGGCCGTGCGACTCTTCTCCTAGTGCAAGCTCCGGGAGAGGTCACTCTCCCAATCGGGCTAGACTATTCCTCTCCGAAGTTCTTGACGACCAGCTCGCCAGAAACCATCTTCGCGTGGACAGCCTTGACGCGCTCCTGCACATCCGGCGGGGTCAGATCGGTCATGTGGATGTCGACGCCCCATTTCGGGGTGTTGACATTCAGGTAGGCCTTCTGGCCCATGGGCACATGGCCGCAGGCCAGCTCGTAGATCAAGCCACCCGGGCTCCCGATGGCGCTGCCGATGACCGCCTTCGGCCCCAGATCGCTCGAGTCGCGATACAGGCCAATGGCGTACACACCCTCATCCTCTGCCGCGGCGATCAGGCCGGCATCGGCGGTGTCGAGGATGTGCCAGAGTACGTCCGCGCCATCGGCGATCAGGCTCAGGCCGGCCTCATAGGCCTTGTTCACATCAGCCCAGCTGCCTGTGTAGACAACGTCGACTTCAACATCCTTGCCGCAGGTCTGCGCCGCTTCGGCGAACGTCTGGGCGCCGTGCTCGAGGACGGGAATGGACTCGCCGCCGACGAAGGCGATGTGGTTGGTCTCGGTCATCTCACACGCCAGAACGCCAGCCAGATAGGCCATCTGGCCGTAGCCGATGATCATCTCACTCACGTTCTTGCCTTCGGGGATGCCGTTTGTGTCACCAAACCAGATATCGGGATACTCGGCTGCCACCGTTGTGATCGCATCCGCGTATTCACCCCCATGGCCGATGATGATGTCATAGCCCTCGGCGGCGTAGTTGCGGAAGGTCTCAAGCTGCTCATCCTGGAAGACATCCTCGCTGTAGGCGATCTCCAGATCGCAATCCTTCTGGGCCTCCAGGAGACCTTCATAGCCGAATTGGTTCCAGGACTGATCCGAGACCACCCCCGGAAACGCCACGGCGACACGGGTTTTCTTCTCCGCGGGCTCCGCGGGCGCCTCTGTGGCTGCCTGCCCGCATGCTGAGAGGACCATCCCCAGCACGAGCAGCAGCGCGATGAGCACAAAATGCTTCTTCATCTTCCTCCCTCTTTCTAGGATCAAAGTCCTGCTTGTGGTTCCGGTAAATCGCTTGTCTTACTTTAGCTTTTCTTGATCGGATGCATCCTCCTTCTTTCTCGCTTCGCTTCGGGACTCGGGCTTAGCCCCCAAATTCCTCGGCAACGATCGCCGCGAT
>CAZBLT010000091.1:0-4800 GCA_964492745.1 uncultured Anaerolineaceae bacterium | reverse complement strand
GTGCTGCTGCGAACGGGAAAGAGCACCTTGCCCGACGAGGAGTTGGCGGGCTTCCCGACGGAGACCGATCTGGAAAAGGCACTCGATCGTTGGTCGCCGGATGCGGTCATTATAGCCAATCCCACTTCACGCCATCTTGAGACGGCGATCCCCGCCGCACGAGCTGGCTGTGATCTGCTGATCGAGAAGCCTATATCACACTCGCTTGCCGGGATCGATGACCTGATATGCGCGCTGGAGGATGGGGCTGCTAAGGTGCTTGTAGGATTCCAATTCAGATTCCATCCTGGGCTTCAGAAGGTCAAGGCGTGGCTGGAAGAAGACGCCATTGGCGAACCGATAGGCGCCCGCGCCCATTGGGGCGAGTATCTGCCCGCCTGGCACCCCTGGGAGGATTACCGCACCTCCTACGCGGCGCGGCCTGAGCTTGGCGGAGGCGTTATCTTGACCCTCTGTCACCCCTTCGACTATTTGCGATGGCTGCTTGGAGAAGCCGATGTAGCGCACGCCGTCGCGAAGCGCTCTGGCACCCTCGGAATCCCCGTGGAGGACATGGCTGAAGTGCTCCTTTGCTTCCGCTCTGGCGTGTTGGGAAGCGTGCACATGGACTACAATCAACGCCCAACATCCCACTGGTTGGAGATCATCGGGTCCGAGGGCACAGTTCGATGGGATCAGCGCACAGGAGAGGCGCGGCTTTGGCATGCGGGTCTCGGCGACTGGACTATCTTACAGCCCCCTGAGGGCTTCGAGAGGAATTGGATGTTCCGGGATGAAATGGCACATTTTCTTGAGGTCGTCCGAGGGGAGAAGGAACCGGTTTGCTCGCTCACAGACGGCATTCGAGCTCTAGAGTTAGCGCTGGAGGCTCGGAATAAGGGTGGGGCGGGATATGGAAGCTGACCAGGTCGCAGCCACGGCTGTTTCGGGCGACTTGATCTCAACAGGGATTTTCATCTGTGGCCATCCGAAATCAGGCACAAGCCTCTTGATGACTCTCCTGGATTCACACCCTCAGCTCGTGGTGTTTCCTGAGGAGACGGGGTTCTTCCGACGTTTCATTCCAGAGGCACAGGGCCTGGCATGGGAGGATCAAATCCGTCTGGCCGAGACCTTAATTCTGCACATATTCCAGTGGAACCAGCATGATCCCCCCGAGAGCCAGCGTGGTTTTCCCGATCGAGATTATAGCGAAATATCATACGATGCTGTCCTTGCAACCTTCCATGCCCTCATGAACGAGCTTGCTCCCGCTCTTCCGAGCATCCTGTCGGCCGCCATCCTTGCGTACGGATTAGTCGCAAGGCGGGTTGGGGAAGAGACAACCGGATGGGCGGAGAAAACGCCCTATAACGAGTATTTCGCGGACAAGATCTTCACCTATTGGCCGCGATCGCGCTGTATTCATATCATTCGCGATCCACGCGATAACTACGCATCATACCGAAGGAAGCATCCGGATTGGACTCCGGAGGCCTTTGCTCGGTCTTGGCTAACATCGACCCGGAGCGGCTGGCGGAACGCGCGCCGCTTCGGTGAGCGTCGATACATGCTCATGCGTTATGAGGACCTGGTGATGACGACCGAGGAAGCCTTGGCCGGGGTCATCGATTTTCTCCAGATACGGGATGATCCCATTTTGCGGCAGCCAACCCGTGCTGGTAAACCTTGGGGGGGCAACTCGATGTTTGGCGATCGCTTTGCCGGTGTAAGTCCGCAACCGGTGGCTCGCTACAGAGATGCTCTGGAAAGTGCCGAGGTGCTTCGGTTGGAAGGGGCGCTCTATCCAGAGATGAGGAAACTGGGATATGGCCTCGAGAACCGGGATTCGGCTGACCTCCGAATAATGCGGTTTCGTTTCCTTGCTAGGCTGCAGTTGAGCAGGCGCCTGCGTCGCTTTCGTGCGAGGGGCTGAGCCCGAGAAGGAGGGCGGTAAGGTGGATCGAGAGTGCCAGGCGGAGCGCTTCCGCCTAGACAATCATGTTGTAATCATCACCGGTGGCGCGGGCCTGCTGGGGACCTCCCATGCGCATGCCATTGCGGAGGCCGGAGGCCATCCGGTGTTGGCGGATGTCGACGGCCCGAAGGCCTCCGCAATGGCCGAACAGGTTCAGGCGTCTCATGGTCAAGAGGCCCTGGGGCTAGAGACGGATGTTTCCCAGAAGGAATCGGTACGGGCGATGGTCCAGGCGACGCTGGCCCGCTTTGGGCGGATCGATGCGCTGGTCAATAACGCCGCCCTGGATCCGAAGTTTGATTCCGCCCATCAGGGCAAACATGTCAACCGATTTGAGGATTTCCCCTTGGAGGCCTGGCAGCAGGCGGTCGAGGTGAACATCACGGGTATGTTCTTGTGCGCCCAGGCGGTGGCGCCCAAGATGCTGGAGGCCGGTAAGGGCGTTATCGTCAACGTCTCTTCCACCTATGGCCTGGTGGGGCCCGACCAGCGCCTCTATCAGCGTGAGGGCCAGCCCCCACAGTATAAGCCAGTGACCTATACGGTCTCCAAGGCCGCCGCTGTCGGCCTGACGAGATATCTGGCGACTTATTATGCCGGGACTGGAATTCGCGTGAACACCCTCACGCCGGGAGGCGTCTTCGCGGGCCATGATGAGGAGTTTGTGAGCCGATATGCTTCACGTACCGTCATGGGGCGGATGGCCAGCCCACAGGAGATCAGTGCGGCCTTGTTATTCCTGCTCTCGGAGGCGTCTTCTTACATGACCGGCGCGAACCTGGTTGTCGATGGAGGCTGGACCGCATGGTAGCCGAGGGAGGAATCCTAGCGCTCGTCCCGGCAAGAGGCGGCTCGAAATCTCTGCCACGCAAGAACATCCGCCTATTTGCCGGGCATCCGCTGTTGGCCTATTCGATTGCGGCAGGGCTTCAGGCTGAATCGGTCGATCGGGTGATTGTGTCGACGGATGACGAGTCCATCGCTGAAGTTGCGCGTGAGTATGGTGCGGAGGTGCCTTTCCTGCGTCCGTCGGCGCTCGCCCAGGATGATACGCCGGACCTGCCGGTCTTCGAGCACGCCCTGCACTGGCTCGAGGAGCACGAGAATTATCGGCCCGAAATCGTGGTCCAATTGCGGCCGACATCGCCGCTGCGCCCCTCAGGGCTGGTGGACGAAGCGGTGCGATTGCTCAACGAAGAGCCGGCAGCGGATTCTGTGCGGGGCGTGGTCCCCGCGGGTCAAAACCCGTTCAAGATGTGGCGCATCGGGGAAGAGGGGTTTCTCTCGCCCTTGCTGACCGATGGCTTCAAGGAGCCTTACAATATGCCGCGTCAACATCTGCCGGCGACCTATTGGCAGACAGGCCATATTGATGCTATTCGCAGCGCCACCATCCTGCAGAAGGGCTCGATGAGTGGGGAGCGGATCTTGCCGATTCTCATCGACCCTCGCTACACCGTCGATATTGATACGGCGCGGGACTGGCGGCGAGCCGAATGGCTTCTCATGGAAGAGGGTCTCGAAGTCGTCTTGCCGGGACGGCCGCGCCGTGGCCTTCCCGACGGCGTTGCCCTCGTTGTGCTCGACTTCGATGGTGTGCTCACCGATGACCGGGTGTGGGTCAATGGCGAGGGGACCGAATGGGTCGCGGCGCATCGCGGGGACGGGATGGGTATCTCCCGTCTGCGGGAGGCTGGCATCGAAGTAGTGGTTCTTTCCACAGAGACAGATCCGGTGGTGAAAGCCCGCTGCGACAAGCTAGGAATCCCAGCCCTTCGGGGTGTGAAGGACAAGGCTGTCCGTCTGCAAGAGCTCTTTGAGGAACGCGGGCTGGATCCTGATCGGACTGTGTATGTGGGGAATGATGTCAACGATCTGCCCTGCTTCTCCCTCGTGGGATGCGCGCTGGCGCCCGCCGATGCGCACCCCGCCGTTCGGCGGGAGGCGGACATGATCCTCAAGAGGAAGGGCGGTCAGGGGGCCGTGCGGGAGCTATGCGATATGCTTCTTCGAGCCGAAGGGCGGGGAAGGTGATGGATGAATAGGGAAATCAAGATTGGCGATCGATGGGTCGGGGATGGTCATCCCACATATATTGTGGCGGAAGTCGGCATCAACCATAACGGCGACATTGCCATCGCCAGGAAACTGATCGATGCCGCCGTGCTCGCCGGTGTGGATGCCGTGAAGTTTCAGAAGCGGACGCCGGAGCTATGCGTGCCGGAAGAGCAGCGGGAGCAGATGCGGGAGACGCCCTGGGGCTATATCACCTATATGGAATATCGCCACCGGGTTGAGTTTGGCCGGGATGAGTATACCGAATTGGATCGCTACTGCCGGGATCGCGGGATACATTGGTTTGCCTCCGTCTGGGACAAGCCATCGGTGGATTTCATCGAGACCTTCGAGCCCGTTTGCCATAAGATCCCTTCCGCAGCCCTGACCGACCACGACCTGCTGAAGCATGTGCGCTCGACGGGCCGCCCGGTCATCCTCTCCACCGGGATGTCGACCATGGCACAAATCCAGGAGGCCGTGGGCATCTTGGGAACGGAGGATCTCCTGATCGCCCACTCGACGAGCACCTACCCCTGCGACCCTGAGGAGCTCAATCTCCGTATGATCGAGACCCTGCGGGCGAATTTCGATTGCCCGATCGGGTACTCAGGCCACGAGGTGGGCCTAGTCCCTTCGGCCGTGGCGGTCGCGCTGGGCGCCTGCATGGTCGAGCGCCACATCACGCTCGACCGCGCCATGTGGGGTTCAGATCAGGCCGCCTCCGTTGAGCCTGGGGGGTTCATGAAGCTGGTGAAGTACATCCGGGTGACGGAGCTGGCGCTGGG
>CAZBLT010000090.1:0-4944 GCA_964492745.1 uncultured Anaerolineaceae bacterium | reverse complement strand
AGATATCGATAGCGATAAAGCTCCCTGAGCTCATAGATGAAGGGGATCCGTAGTTCGGCCGAATCGTAGACCGGCTTCCCGTCTGGTAGGGCCCGCCGACCGGGTTGCGTCTCCTGAGGGCCAGTTTCCCATCGACGGAGCTGACCCCAAAGCCTCCTTACGGCCCATAGGCCCGAGGCCGCCATCGCGCCCCCGGCCACCACTCCCAGAATCTGCTTCCAGCCGAAGACGCCCGGCTGACCGCCGAAGCCGAGAGTATCCGCGAGCAGAGACGCCGCAATTACGGCTAGGCCGGTGACGGCAAGCAGCCATGCGGGCAGGCCATTCAGCAGGAGAGCGAGCAGGCGATTGCGAGACGGACTCTTCATCAAATCACTGGAGGCGTTGGGCAGTAGATGTTGGCGACGAAGAAGACCGGACGCTTGGATAGGTATCCCACCCTATAGGCGCTGCGATGATATTCCGCGCTAATCATGCCTGGGAGCAGGGCTTGAACTGCCACAGCCGCCACACTATCAGGATCCATTGTGAGTGCCTAGGCCTCCGGCCGCATCTTGGCTCGCAGTCGCCAAAGGCCGTAGGCCAGGATGGCGGCGCCTAGCGCAAACCCCAGCCACTGCTTCCACCCGATGATCCCCGGCTGCGAACCGAGGCCGAGGGCATCGGCGCCGAGCGAAACGAGGGCCACCACGAGCCCGATCGCGACCGGTATCCATTCGGTTCGTTTTCCGTCCATATTCTCCCCCCAATGAGGGTGGCTTATATTTCCCCTGCCTGGAGAGGCTGACTGAAGTCCGCGTGCATGCTCCGGGCGCCAGATCAGGACGCTGCCATTCTACCGAGCCGCTGCATAGCGTCAAGGGCTTCCAGGGAACAAGCATATCATGGAACAGCGATCGCGGCATTCATAGGGAAGAGGGGGAGGAATGGGAGGCGAATTCGGCCCCGCGGACGAAGGTGACACATCCACGAAACAGAGGGGGTGGGCCCGCAGTGCGCACCCACGAGCGCATGAAACCTACGAAAAAGTGCCTCTTTGGGGTATCCTATGGGAGCCTCATGATGCATCGGCAAGGATTGGCTTCGTAGGACCACTCCAGCCGCTATGGAAGGATACAGGGGGCATGGTTGCGGGCATTTCACGGCTCAGCCTGACGCTCTTCGTCTTCGATATGCTCAGCACAGCCGCAAGCTTGATCGCCGCGAGCTGGCTGCGCAGCACGCTGCCTCTGGGACAAGGGGGCGCGCTGCCCACCTATGCCACGCGCCTCCCCTGGCCGGTCTACCTCTTCGCCCTCCTCGGCTGGGGAATCGGGCTTGTCTTCAGCGGCGCGTATGACCCTCAGCGTGTCCTGCGCTGGTACAATGAGGCTGCCCGGGTCGCTTCCGGAGCGGTCGCCGGCACGGCGATGCTGGCGGGCATCCTCTATTTCACCTTTCGCGAGATCTCACGCCTGCAGATGATATACTTCTTCGCCCTCAATCTCACCCTCATGCTTTCAATGCGGGCGGGCTTGCGCATTTACCACCGCCTGCTTGGCCGCGCCCGTCCAGGCTGGCGCAAGCGTGTGCTGCTGCTGGGCGCGGGCGACCTGGGCCGCAGGGTGGCGCAGGTGCTACTCGACCACAGCCGCTGGGGGTTCGAGCTCGTCGGCTTCCTGGATGACGACCCGAAGAAGGCCGGGGACCAGATCCTTGACTTCAAGGTGCTGGGGCCGATTCAGGACCTGGAGAAGATTGTCGACGCCAGACGCATAGATGAGGTCTGGGTGACGCTGCCAGTGCGCACCTTGGAGAAGCTGAGCCGGATTGTGGCCGACCTGGAACGATTGCCCGTGCGCATCAAGGTCGTTCCGGACTATTTCTCCCTTGCATTGGTGCAGGCTAAAGCGGAGATCTTCGGCGGCATCCCCGTCATCGGCCTGCGTGAGCCGCTGATTGCCGGCGCGCCCCGGCTGATGAAGCGCCTCTTCGATCTCGTGGTGGCGGGGACGCTGGCCGTGGTGCTTGCGCCGCTCATGGCGCTCATCGCGCTGCTCATCAAGCTGGATTCCCCCGGTCCGGCAATTTTTCACCAGAAGCGCGCCGGCGAGAACGCCAAGACCTTTGATATGTATAAGTTCCGCACGATGTGCGCCGGTGCCGAGGCGCACCAGCGGGAAGTGACCCAGGAGACGCCCGAGGGCGAGATCATCCACAAGCGCCCGGACGATCCCCGGGTGACGCGCGTGGGCCGCTTCCTGCGGCGCTACAGCCTGGACGAGCTGCCGCAGCTCTTCAACGTGCTTAAGGGCGAGATGAGCCTCGTGGGCCCGCGGCCGGAGCTGCCCTGGCTGGTGGACCGCTACGACTCCTGGCAGCGCAAGCGTTTCGCCGTCCCGCAGGGCATCACCGGCTGGTGGCAGATCAACGGCCGCAGCGACAAGCCCATGCACCTGCATACCGAGGACGACCTCTATTACGTCTATAATTGGTCGCTTTGGTTGGATATCCTCATCCTGCTGAGGACGCCCATCGCCGTGATCCAGGGCACGGGGGCGTTCTAGATCCCTTTTCGCATGGAATGGGTGCACCTCTGGATAGCCCGCATGGAACGAACAGTGCCCCTCGCGGCCAGATGGCTTGGGCATGAGAGGTCAATGGAATTCGCAAGGGGGCGGAGGTCCTAGAGAAGGGGAGTTTCGATGCCGCCGCTTGATGCAAAGACCTTGATCGTTCTGCTTGCCGTGGGCGTGCCGGTAGCCTGGGGGGCATGGGGACGCCCATTTCCCACGCTGGCCGCGTTGGTGCTGCTGGTCCCGTTCCGCGACTTGAGCATCCGCTGGATGAATGCCTCAAAGGATCTTTCCCCCGAGTGGGTGAACGCCCTTTCGCGCTGGTGGTTCATCATGATCCTGGCCATGTTGGGGGTCGCTTTCTTGCGGGTGGGTCTCCGCTGGTGGAGGGATCGATGGCTTCCCAAGGTCCATGGCTATGATGTGCTTTTCGGTCTTGTTCTGCTCCTGGCTGGGCTCTATGCCCTGCTCTCGCCCGATCTCAAGGCGGGGATCACCTCCCTGCGCGGCTACGTGCAGCCCATGGCGCTCTTCGTCCTGGCGCGCGCCGCTCGGCCGACCCGGCGGCAAATGAAGACCTTGCTCCTGCTGTTGCTCATCGTTGGTGCACTGATGGCGGCCTTTGAGCTGTGGCAGTTTTTCGGGTGGGATGAAGCCCTGTACCGCGCCCGCGGCTACGTGCGGCAGAACGGCGAACTCGTCGCCCCGCCGGTTTGGATTCAGGGGCGGGAGATCATCCGCCCGACCTCGACGGTGAGCGGGCCGAACGAGTTGGGCGTCGACATGCTCATACTGTTCATGCTGGCAGGGCTGGCGGCGGTTGAGCTGCGGTCGAGGGGATATTTCGCTGCCACGGGACTGGCGCTGCTCTTCTTCGTTGGGCTGTCGCTGACCTTCTCGCGCAGCGCATTCCTGGGATGGCTGGCGGCGCTTGGCTTCGTACTGCTCTTCTATCTGCGGAGGGCCGCCGAGACCGGTGTGCGCCAGGCACTCCGGCGCCGTGCCTGGGTCCCCCTCCTGGCGGCGGCGCTGGTGGCTCTTCTCGGCCTGGCGGCCTACCGGCTGGGGACGGTCGATCTGGTCCATCACACGCTGCAGACATTTTCGCAGCAATATCATATTCAGGATAGTTTAGGAGCGATCCGCTTTCTAGCCACAAACCCAGGCGGTGTGGGCATGGGATTCGTCGAGCCCAAGGGCGCGCTGTACCTGATGTCGATCGAGGCCAAATATCATGTCGAGGGCTCGCTGTTTCAGATCGCCATGGAGATGGGGGTGTGGGGGCTGGCGCTCTGGTTGGCTTTCTGGGGGAGCTGTTTAGCCATCCTCTGGAGGGCGTGGGCTAATCTGCGAGACCCAGCCCTCAAGGTATTTGTGGGCACGGCCTTCGCGAGTTGGGTGGGCGCGCTGGTGGCCTTCGTCTTCCTGCCTCTCATGCAGAGCGTGAGCCTGATGGTCTGGCTCTGGTTCCTGCTGGGGCTTGGCGTCTCGGCCGATGCGGTGGAGGCGGGGTGGGCGCAGGCCGAGGGATCGCCTTGATGCGCCGAAGTATGGATACCTGCGCGTTGGAGGGGCCGCCGGCTTGGGGACTGCCTCGCAGGGATCCCTGTGCCCTGCAGAGAATCGCTCGCGAAGCTCGTCTGAATGACATGTGTGATCGGGCGTGCCTAGAGGGGACGCGGCGCAAAGCTCGCGAAGGATCAGGTCTGCTATAACACCATCCTTCCGGCAAGCAAAGCGCACGCCTGTCCCCTGCGAAGCGGGGAAAGAATGCCCGAGGCATCCGGTCCTACAGGCCGCGCCCAATAGAACGCGGCATCATGGGGATTCCTTTCTGGCTCCGGCTTCCACGCAGGTCGCATTTGAGTGCAAGGTCCGCATTGCGCGCCCGGGCCAGATGCCCGGGATCGGAAGCAAGCTTCCGGACTCCGCGCTGGCTGCAGATCATGGCTGGTTCACCATCAAAGGAGTTTCCACTGGGGGTCTCGCCCAGATCGCAACATCACCGATAGTCCTGCTCAACGCCTGGGCTTGTCCCTGCCGAGCGCCTGGCATCGCCGACTCCGAACTAGCCTTTTCAGCTCCTATCTCTCAACCAAAGCTTCCCAACCCCGCTGCGATTGGGCTAGAATCACTCGGTCATTCGGGGTTGCATGCTCTGAGGCAAAGCCCCGAGGCGGGTTCAGGCCGATGCGATGGCTCCAGGTGAGAGCGATGACGTCGATCCGTTCGAAGAAGACCCTAGGGATGTTCATATCGGCTGCAGGCCTTGGTATGGCGCTCGCGGCCGTGTTTGCCGAGCACTTGGGGCTTGAGCATGACGCCCAATGGGGCCCGGCCCGCAGGTTCTTGCTGGTCATGGGCCTCGTCGTGGTCTTTGTGCCGTATC
>CAZBLT010000089.1:0-4993 GCA_964492745.1 uncultured Anaerolineaceae bacterium | reverse complement strand
CACCATTCTTGGGCATACGATACACCAAGACCCTTTCGAGGTCAATGGCGTGTATCAGCTCATGACATATGAGACAGTTGGGCTTCCGGGGCTGCCTTGCAGTTGATGCTCTGCAAGATACTGCACCGGCGTCTTCAGCACAAGCGAATGATGCGGACGAATGTGGTTGCAAGTGTACTCTCATTCCCGCATGGGCTGGTTCAAGGACTTCAGATCCAGCTCGCCCATGTAACGGTCATGGAACTCTTCAGTATGAGTTCGCTCCGCCCAGTCCACATGACCGTTGAGCGTTCAGTGAACGCAGGGGCAGGACAAATAATCGGACGCCTTTCTCCCGACATGCCTGCTCGAATTCCACCCGGAATTCGCTCTCTCCATCCACCTGGATGGTATTCACCGGATTCGGGGAGCGCTCGACCAACGTTCTCCAGACATAAGCGGGCATTGCCTGCGGTGGTGCTCCAGAAGGCTTCGATCACATCACAGCGGAGAGCATATCCCGGGATGTGATCTGTTGGATCGCAACGCTTGGCCAAGGACGCACATACATCGAATCCACTTGCACAAGATAACCAGATCCCTGCACAGTGTACTGCTTCGGTTTGCGTGTGGCATTGGGACGCTTCACGCGGCGTTTGCGCGCCCTGATGCCATTCCGCAGCAGTTCGCGCAGCACCCCACGCGCCTCAATCGCTTCAGGCTCCTGCCCGCCGTCGAGGGCTATGTCTGTCAGCTTTCGTGCTGCAACAGGATCACCAACTTCTCTTCATCGCAGGTACTGCTCTCGCATCCGCAAAACCGATTCCGCCAGTTCCGGTGTCCATTGCATGCGCCGGACATGGTTCTCGTGGCAGAACCTGCGCCACATTGGCTGGCACCGGTTCGATGAATTGAGGAGCATATCGACACATCAGGAAGCTGCGGGTGCACACGGAACTTACATCACTTGACAAGGCGCAAACCTCAACCGCGTCATTCCAAGGCTTTGTCGCCCCGGATCGCCACCATGCGTCTCGCCCTCGAAATCCACTTGCGAACAACCCTTTCAGAAGGCAACCTTCGGAAGAGGTACTTCCGGTTATTGGCCTCTTCAAGCCGGTCATAGAGACTATCACTGTGGTTCTGCGCAAGCTGATCGATCGACGCAACACCCGCCTCACGCAGCAAGATGGCACTCGCCTCACCTATTCCGCACACCTGCATCAATTCCGCCAGAATCGCCCATTCCAGAATCCGATCTCCCGGGATACCGCTCTGCTCGGCAAGTCGTCTGCGAGCTTCCCTTGTCGCAGACTTCATGAGAAGTGAATGCAGGGAGCAGATCCCAAGCCTTCGAAGCCGCTCCTCTTCCTCCCTCGTGATTCCCTCAATCTCGAAGAGCCTTGCCATGGGCAGCCACTGCCTTACTCGCCGGAGCGATTAAGCTGACAGGAATCCATCCCTAGGAAAAAATCGCGGCATCTCCAGGCTCGTTGACCAGCCCCATCGCCGAGAATAACCCGCGCATAGATCACGATATTCCCCGGCCCGTACTTCAGCATCGCCTATTCGCCGACCGGCGTCGGCTCCTGAAACCGGAGCCGGGCGCAGGCGACCCAGCCTCGCACCGGCCAGCCCTGGGCCGCTAACCCCTCCACAAAACAGGCGCGGCCGGTCAGATCCACCGACAGCAAGGTCACGCCGGACCCCGCAGTCAGGTCGCCGATCCATGGGCTCTCCGAGTCAAGAGTGGCGTCCGCATACACCGGCAGGATGCGGATCGGGTCGGGGTCGTCATAAGGCAGCACCGATGCGGAGACCCAAACCTGCCTTGGGAACCAGGTCTCTGATGTAGGGGACGGTTCCAAGAGTGGATGCTCGCCGTCAGGCTCGATGCCGTAGAGGGCCTGTGCTTCCTCGCCTGCAATGACGCGCACCGCAGGAGATTCACCCCCGTTCCGGCTTTCCGGGACAGCGGTCACCCGTGAAACGCACGCGACGAGCATCACGGAGAGCCCCATAAGGTATGCAAGCAGCCGGTATGTGCCAGGCGCCGACGATCTCATACCGCCCCCGGAAACACCCAAATATACGCCAGACCGGCCAACGAGGCCAGGACCGCCCAGGGGAACCTGATGGCCTCCGCATCCGGCGAATGCAAATGCCTGAGGACCCACCAGAGCCGCTGGATGCCGCCCTTGGGCCCGCGCCTCAGCAACATCATGGAAAGCCCCAAGACGATTGTGCCTCCGAACAGGTAGGCCAAGATCCACCCATCCCTCGCCATCGCGAGCAGGCCGAAGGCAAGCTGCGCATCCCCTCCCCCGAACCAACCCAGGCCGAAGATCGTCAGGACGTAGAGAATCCCTAGCACGAATGAGATCATTGCGGGGCTCTGCGCCCAAACCATCACACCCAGGGCCAGAACAGCGATGCGCCAAAGCCCACCACGGCTCCCCCAGATCGCGGCGAGGTAGAACGCGCCCTCAAGATAGAACCCGCCTAAGACAAGATACAAGAGACCGATCGCCAGAACGCCGAACCCGGCTGCGCGGGGAATCAAGCGGGAACGAACATCGCTCACCGCCGCCCAAATGATCGCCCCGCTCATGAGAAGAGCCAGAGCGCCACTTGGTGAAACCCGCATATTCACCTCGCACAAGCCTCGATGGCCGAGAAAATGCCTCGGCAATATCCAGCTATCGGCTCACGTTGTGGCTGGTTCGCCTTGCATTGTAGCGCCGCTATGCGGAGGGAGTAAGACGGCTGGGGACACCCAAGCGCTCCGACTGCCAGCTCTCCTCCGCAGGCACGGGCTCTCCCACGAGGTCGAAGGAGTAGGCTGCGCCATGGTATCGATGCCGGAATTCCAGATCACTTGGCCCCCGCCGGTTCTTCTCGACCGCCCAGCGGATGATCACCTCACCCGCGGGCGACGCTCCCTCCCGGTTGCCGATCCAGATCACATCCGGTTCATACTGGATCGCGGCGCCGCCCCAGAGGTTCTCTGCGTGCACCCGGCCACCTCTCAACCCCTGGCCATCGACGGCCGCCACAGCCACGATGGGGAGCACCTTGCCGGCCTCGAAGTAACGCAGCGCCAGGCCCTTCAGCCCCCTCAAGACGCGTTCGATGCGCTCCTCAACCTCGAGGGGGCGTTCTGTGCCCGGAACCGGAACCTGCTGAAGATAATCAATGAAGAGCACCACCCGGCGCCGCGGACGAAAAGCAAATTGGAGGTACTGCGCCAACGCATCCACACTGGTGAAGAGCCCATCGCCGGATACGAGCCACAGATTCTGCGCGATTTCAGCCATCCGGCTCCAGGCCTTTATGCCGCCCGGCACGCGGCGGATGACCTCGTCCAGCATATGAGGTCTCCCGCGGTTCTCTCCGATCGCCACCCCTCCCCGTTCGCCAACGGCGGCCAGGTAAGCCTCGCTGAGCGAAACGGCGCTCACGCGATGCTCTCCATGCAATGCGTGGGAGCTCTGGCAGAGCAGGCGCTCCCAGAGCATTTGCACGCCATGTTCATAGCAAACGACCAGCGCCAAGGCCCCCTCCGAAGCCACGCGGGCCGCGATCTGAAGCAACATGGCGGTCTTCCCGATGTTCTGGGCCCCGCCGATGATGTGAAGATCTCCGCCGCGAAGCCCGCCTCCCATCAGCCGATCGAAATGCAGGAAGCCCGTCGGGATGGGCTGGAAGAGCGTCGCATCGCCCACCGCCAGCATCTCCTCGATGCGGAGCGCAGCCTCTTCCAGGTTGAGCGGCGCCGCACAACCGACAGGCAGGTCGGACTTCCTCTCCGGAGCGGGCACTCGTTCGCCTCCCTCAGATCACCTCGACGACGCGGGGATTCAGGCGCCACTTCGAGGTATGCCCGCCTCTGCGGATCTCAATGGGATCCTGCCCGAAAAGGCTCTTGGTGCGAGCCTTCAGCTGCCTCAGGCGGTTGGCGTATACGAAGGGATGCCCTGAATACTCCTCCGCCCACAAGTTGAGCATCAGGGCGCCGCGGTCGATATGTAGCCAGCCTTTCTCATCACGCGCAGAGGCGAGGATGCGCATGAGCTTCAATTGAGAGTCGCTGAGGAAGATCTCCTCCTCCCCGGCCTGATAGGAACCGCGCCCCAGATCCAGCACACCATGCCCCACCCTCAGCATGATGCCCTCATGGGCCTGGAATTCGAGCCCCTCCAGACGCGCCCGAACCCTGGCAATCTGGGAGATGAGTGATTTGGGCGAATAGGGTTTCCGCAGGAAACTGTCTGCGCCGAAACCAAGCAGCTCATGCTCCGGATAGCGATCGTAATGGCCGGAGAGCACGACAATGTATACCTCGTCTCCCCACAGACGCCGGATGTCCTCCACGACCCTTCCGGCGTAGCCGTCCTCCAGTTCGAGGTCCAGCACGAGCCATGCGGCGCGCGTCTTGTCCAGCATGCGGATCACATCCGCCCTGAGCCACGCGAGCCAGACCTCGTATCCGCCCACCGTTTCCAGGATTTCACGCAAACCATGGGCCAGCTCGCGATCATCCTCCACGAGAACTATTCGATTCAAATCACGCATGCTGCACCTCTTTCTCCTCCTCACCCGGGGAGACAGGCTGTGCCAACGGCAATACCACTTCAAAGCGGCCGCCGGCCGCAGAGTGGTTTCCATGACAGCGAAGATCGCCTCCGTATGCCCGGACGACGATGCGCGAGATGCTCAGCCCGATTCCCATCCCCTGCCGGGCGCCCGCTCGGGAAGATACCTGCGCGCGAGACGATGCCTTGTAGGGGTCGAAAATGGCCTCGGTATGATCCGCATCAACCCCTGGTCCTTCGTCATCTACATAGATGCGCGCAAACTCGCCGTCCTGCCGCACGCGTATGTCAATCAGACCCTCGGCCGGCGAAAATGAGGCCGCGTTGTAGAGCAGATTGCGCATGACCGAGCGCAGATGGTGATCGGCCAGCACTTCGAGGTCATCCTCGGCCTGCAACCGGAAAACGCTTTCGGGCCA
>CAZBLT010000088.1:0-5214 GCA_964492745.1 uncultured Anaerolineaceae bacterium | reverse complement strand
ATGGGGCCGGTCGTCGAATCCTGCCGCAAGACCAACCGCGCCGTCATCGCCGGGGAGGGCGGGCGCTCATACGGTGTGGGCTCGGAGGTCACAGCCCGGCTTTATGAGCAGGCGTTCGACTTCGTGGACGCTCCCATCCACCGGGTGGCGCAGCGAGAAGTCCCGCTCCCCTACAACAGGACACTGGAGCAGATGGCGTTGCCGCAAGTCGGGGATATCATCCAGGCTGTGAGAGAGGTGCTCTAATGGCTGAGGTCGTGAAGATGCCCAAGCTCGGCTTCGATATGGCCGAGGGCAAGCTCATCCGCTGGCTAGTCGCCGAAAGTGAGACCATCCAGAAAGGTCAGGTCCTGGCCGAAATCGAGACCGATAAGGCCACGGTGGAGGTGGAGGCTCCGGCGGGCGGTCGGGTGCATAAGCACCTAGTCGCCGAAGACACCTTCGTGCCAGTGGGCCGGCCGATTGCCATCATCGCCGAGCTGGACGAGAGTGTCGACATCGAGGCACTCATCGGCCAGACGGCAGCTGAAGTCGAGGCAGCGGCTGCAGCAGAGGCACCGGCGACCGAAGGCCTGCCGTTCACCTCTGAAGAAGCGGAAGCCGAGAAAGCCCCTGCAGCCCGTGTGGCGGCTTCTCCAATCGCACGCCGGATGGCACGCGAATACGGCCTGGATCTGCACACCATCCCAGGAAGCGGCCAGGGCGGGCGCGTGGTCAAGAAGGATATTGAGGCCGCGTTGGCCACAATCCCGGTGGCCGCGGCACCGCGAGGCCCTGCCGCCTTCGCCGCGCCTCGCGCCAGCGAGCGCGTCCCGCTCAGCAGGCTGCGCGGGGCCATTGGCCGCCGCATGACCGCCGCCAAGCAGACCGTGCCCCATTTCTATGTGACGAGCGAGATCGCCGTAGATGCACTGCTCAGCCTGCGGGCCCAGCTCAATGACGCCCTACCCGAGGAGGAGAAGCTCTCGGTTAACGATTTCATCGTCAAAGCCGCCGCGCTGGCGCTGCGAGAGTTCCCGAATTTGAATTCCTCTCTAGAGGGCGAGAGCATCATTCGCCACGGCTCGATCCATATCGGGATCGCGGTCGCGCTAGAACAAGGGCTCATGACAGTGGTCGCACGCGATGCAGATATCAAGCCCCTGAGAACGCTCGCAGCCGAGATTCGAACCACGGTTGGGCGTGCACGCGAGGGCAAGGTTCGGCCCGAGGACGTCGAAGGCTCAACCTTCACGGTCTCCAATTTGGGCATGTTCGACGTGGACCATTTCATCGCCATCATCAACCCGCCTGAAGCGGCCATCCTGGCCATCGGCAGCGCCCGCGAATTTCCGGCATTGCGAGGCGGGATTTGGGTTCCAGAGCAACGAATGAAGGTCACGCTCTCGGCTGATCACCGTATCACCGACGGCGCCGAAGCGGCCGGCTGGCTCCAGGTCTTCAAGCGCGTCATCGAAGCGCCGGCCATGTTACTGCTCTAGCCCTCCACAGCCCATAACCGCCTGGCGCCCCCTCGGCGGTCGGGCTACAATGGGGCTCGCAGGACCGAGCTTTGGAGGATACCGCCCGCATGACCCGTCCGATCCGCATCCTCGTCGTGGACGATGAACCAGATACAGTCCATCTGCTCCAGATTACGCTCAAGCCGGCCGGCTATATCATCGAAAGCGTCATGAGCGGAGAGGAGGCCTTAGATCGCATCCGCAGCGACTCCTACGATCTCTTGCTCCTGGACGTGATGATGCCTGCCATGGACGGTTTTGATGTCATCCGCACACTGCAAGCCGAATCCCGGTCGCTTCCGCCGTTTATCTTCCTGACCGCCAAAGGCCGCCCGCAGGACATCGAGATCGGCAACGCGCTCGGGGCAACCGGCTATCTGGTGAAGCCGGCTACGCGCGGTAACCTGCTTGACGCTATCCAGGCCGCCCTCCCTTCCCGTGGCAATGCATAGCCCCAAATACAATCTGCGCCTGCTCGAAACCAGCCTCGAAGAGTTGGAGGCCTTCTTGCTTTCCCCCGAGATCCTATGGCCGCTTGACCTCCGCAGCCTGCCCGGCGAAAGCCCCTTCCCACGTCTGAGCCTGGGTGCATTGCTGCTCACACTCGACGAACTTGATGCCTTGCATCCAGAGCTTTCCCCAGAGCAGAAGGCGCGCCTTCTGCGGGCCACGCGCCGCTGGGAAACGCTCCGGCAGAAATGGCGCAGCGCCATGGACCGCAAGGCGCAGCAGGAGATGCGGATGCGGTTCAATCTATGGAAGGGATATCTCGCCGATCTCGAAGAAGACCGCAGCGCCGTGGAAGCGTATCCCAGAGAAGTGCGCCAGCGGGTATTGTTTGAGCGGCTGGTTGAGAGTCTCATCGGCGAGCAGGCACCTGAAGAGTTGGCCCGCCCCATGCGAGGCCTGGACGGCCAACTCTTAGAGCGTTCGTTGCCCGCGGGTTTTCTCTGGGACCCGCGTTTGCGGGGTTCTTACCCCTCCGATCGCTATTGGTTCCTCTATCGCAAGCCCAAACCGGACTGGTAGAGACTGAACGGGCCTGCCGCCCCACATCCTATTTGGCATAATCGACAGCCCGGGTCTCACGGATGACCGTCACCTTGATTTGCCCGGGATATTGCATGCCCTCTTCGATTTTCTTGGCAACCTCGCGCGCGAGGCGTGTGGCCTCGAGGTCGTCGATGTCCTCCGGGCGGACGATAACCCTGATCTCGCGCCCGGCTTGCAGTGCATAGCTCTGGGAGACTCCCTTGAAGGAGTTGGCGATTTCCTCCAGCGCCCGCACCCGTTTGATGTATTGCTCCAGGCTTTCCCGCCGGGCTCCTGGCCGGGCGCCGCTGATGGCGTCGGCCGCCTCCACGATCACCGCCTCGACCGACTGCTGCTCGGCCTCATGGTGGTGAGATTCGATGACATTGACCACCTTGGGGCTCACACCGTAGCGCCGGCAGAACTCCGCGCCGATGGCGGAGTGGGTCCCTTCGACCTCATGATCCATGGCTTTGCCGATGTCGTGCAGCAGGCCGCCCGCCTTGGCGACTTCAACATCCGCGCCTAACTCGGCTGCAATCACGCCCGCCAGCTGTGCCGTCTCGACGGCGTGCGCCAGCTGGTTTTGACCATAGGATGTTCGGAATTTCAGACGACCGAGTTTCTTGATGATTTCCGGATGGAGCCCGGGCACTCCGGCATCAAACGCCGCTTGCTCTCCCTCTTCCACGATCATGCGCTCAACTTCTTTGCGCTCCTCGTTGATGACTTTCTCTATCTGCGAGGGGTGGATGCGTCCATCGAGGACCAGCGCCGCCATGGCCCGCCGCGCCACTTCCCTGCGCACGGGATCGAAACATGAGATGGTCACAGCCTCTGGGGTGTCATCCACGACCACGTCGACCCCGGCTGCCTGCTCGAAGGCGCGGATGTTGCGGCCGTTGCGGCCGATGATCCGGCCCTTCATGTCGTCCGAGGGAAGTGGCACGACTGAAACCGTCACCTCGGCCACATGATCCGAGGCCACGCGCTGAATGGCATCGGCGATCAGCTCACGCGCGCGCTTCTCGCCTTCCAATTGCGCCTCCTCCTCGATCTGGCGGATGATGCGGACCATATCCGCCCGCGCTTCCCGTTCCACTTCCGCCAATAGGCGTTCGCGAGCCTCCTCCTGCGTCATGGTGGAAATGCGCTCCAGTTCCTGGAGGATCTCCACCCGGCGTTCCTCCAGCTCATTCGCCTTTCGGTCCAGAGAACTCTGGCGCTTGCTCAGGGCTTGCTCGCGCTTCTCGAGCTGATCGAGGCGGTTGTCAAGATCCGCACGCCGCTGATGGATGCGTTCTTCCTCCCTCGAAAGCTCATTCCTGCGACGAGCGATTTCGGCCTCCGCCTCATCGCGCAGCTTGAGCGCCTGATCGCGGGCCTTAAGCTCAATTTCCTTAGCCTTGGCCTCCGCAGCTTCAATGATCCGGGCGGCCTCCTCGCGTCGGTTCTTGAGTGCCCGTTCCAGCTGGAGTTGCCGCATGAAGTAGCCGATAACCGCGCCCGCGGCTAGCGCGATTACGATACCGATCACAGCCACTGGGGTATTCACTGTATAACCTCGCTTTCATCCGGAGGCGCCAAAGTCCCCCGCAATGCCTTCTCCACGATGGTCCTGCATAATCCGTAACCAAACCCGCGTCGGGAAAGATAATCCATCAGCCGCCGGCGTGCGACCGGCTCCGGCAAACTCTGGTACTTCCGCCATGCTTTCGCGGCGGCTCTGGCAGCCGCTGAGGCTTCGTCGAAATCTTCCAGCGCGGCCTGAATGGCCTTTGTGGCGACACCCTTGCGGCGCAATTCCGCACGCAGCGCCTTGGCAGCACGCGGACGGTACGTTTCGCGGTTTTCCACCCAGGCTTTGGCAAAGGTCACATCATCGATCAAAGCATGGTCCTTCAAGCGTGCGATGACCCGCTCGACGGCATCCACAGGGGTCTGTCTCTTGGCCAGCTTTTCCCGGAGTTCCGCCTCCGAGTGTGGCCGGCGCCCGAGAAAACGCAGGGCTCGCTGGTAGGCCTGCTCCTCCGCCTCGGCGGCGGCAAGCCCCTCAAGCTCCTCGTCACTCAGTGCCTGGCCGACCCTCAGGCGGGATGCCAGCAAGCGGCTCACCGTAAGCGCATGGCGGCCATCCAGGTAGACCCGAATCTTGTCCGCCTTTCTCGGATGGACCTTCAAGTCCGTCACCGCGCCCGCCATGCCGAGAGCCTCCTCCCTAGACGCAAAACGCCGCTTCCCTTTCTACAGGGACGCGGCGAAGGCAATGTGCGCTCACATTGCCGATCTCGAAATGGAGATTGCGACGCCGAACTTACGCGAGGCCGCCAGTGGCGCGCCTTCGCTTGGGCAGGTTATCGATGGTTTCGCCCCAGTTCTGGGCTGCCTCTCAAGCCGTCCTTCCCAATCGGATCCAACCTTGCGGTATCGGTGCCAAATCTCTCGTTCGAGATCGTTCGCAATTCCTTCGTCGCGCCCCTAAAGATGACGATGGGCGCTCCTGCCGCCGGCGCTAGATTTCCCCTCCGCCACCCGTGCTTTCTTGCGCCACAGTTGCAGCGTCGGCGGGCAGCCCCATCTTCGCCCGGACAGCATTCTCGATCTCCAAGGCCATCTCACGGTTTTCCCGCAGGAAATCCTTGGCGTTCTCCCGGCCCTGACCCAGACGCGTCTCCCCATA
>CAZBLT010000087.1:0-5329 GCA_964492745.1 uncultured Anaerolineaceae bacterium | reverse complement strand
TGGAGCGCGGCGGCAAGGAGGCGTTGATCACCGACCCCGAGAACATAGAACGCGCGCTGGAAGGGCGGAGCGGGACGAGGATCCTCCCCAACTAGCCAAAACAATGCCTCGATGGCTCAGCAAAGGAGGTGGAGGTCAGAAGGAAGCTGAAGCACGCACAATGAAGAGAGTTCTCCGAGATGGCATCCGCACAAGCATTTAGAGGAAGGAGAGAGAGATGCGCAACGCAAAGCTATGGAGACTGGCAGCCCTCCTGATGGTGTTGGCGCTGATCATGGCCGCATGCGGCGGCGCTGCGCCCGCGGGTGAGGAGCCTGCGGCGGAAGAGCCGGCAGCCGAAGAGCCGGCAGCGCCTGAGCCCACCGAGGAGGAGGCAAAGATCAAGGCCTGCTTCGTCTATGTTGGCCCCATCGGGGATCTGGGTTGGACCCACGCCCACGACCAAGGACGAGTCTATGTCGATGAGAAGTTCGACTGGCTCGAGACTGTGTATGTCGAAAGCGTGGCGGAGGCTGATGCGGCCCGCTTCATCGATCGCTTTGTGGTCGAAGAGAAGTGCCATGTCGTCTTCACCACTTCCTTTGGCTACATGGACGATACGCTCGCGGCGGCCCAGAAATACCCTGACAATTTCTTCGTTCACGTCTCCGGCTTCAAGCGAGCTCCAAATATGGCCACCATGATGGCCGACTTCTATCAGCTGTACTACCTCAACGGCTTGATGGCTGGGGCACTTTCCAAGAGCGGCAAAGTGGGTTATGTGGGCGCACACCCCATTCCGGAGGTGATCCGCCATATCAACGCTTTCACGCTCGGTGTCCGCGAGGTCAACCCCGAGGCCACCGTATCGGTGCGCTGGCTGTACTCCTGGTACGATCCCGCCAAGGCACGCGAAGCCGCAGAGTCGCTTATCGCCGACGGCGTGGACGTGATGGCCTTCACGGAGGACAGCCCCGCCGTGGTCCAGGTGGGAGAGGAATACACGGTTGAACGTGGGCAGCCGGTTTACACGTTCGGCCACTACAGCCCGATGGCCCAATATGGTCCAAAGTCGATGGTGAGCGGCCAGTTGGTCAATTGGGGTGTGATCTATGAGGACATTCTGACCAAGATCTACTTGGGCGTCTACACCACCGAGAACATGGAAAATGTGGACTACTGGGGTCTGCTGAGCGGGGGCGTGAACCTGGGCGCACCGCCGGCAGTGGAATTGGGCGGCGAATTCGGCGTGCCGATCAACCCCGAGTTCGAGGACGATCTTAAGGCGGTCGCCGTCGAAGACCCCATCCTGGGTGAAATCAGCGTCTATGATCTGGTCTTCACGCGGATTGACCAAATGAAGGATCCGGCGGTGCTCTTCGATCCCTTCGAGGGTCCCATCAATGACCAGACGGGAACGGAGCGCATCATGGAGGACCAGCGATTGTCCTACTTCGAGTTGACGACGATCGACTGGTTTGTCGAGGGTGTGATCGGAGAGCCGAAGTAAGAATGGCCATCCGGGGGGAGGGCGGGGCGACTCCGCCCTCCCCCAATCTTTTTCGGTTGCGATCTACGGAACGGCTGAGTGAGGTTCCCATGACAGAGCGAGGGAATTCCCCTGCGGTTTCCATGCGGGGCATTGTGAAGCGTTTTCCTGGGGTTGTGGCCAATGATGGTGTTGACTTCGAAGCCATGCCCGGAGAAATCCACGCGCTCCTGGGAGAGAACGGAGCCGGAAAGACCACGCTGATGAACGTCCTCTATGGCATCTATCGCCCTGATGAGGGCGAGATCTTTATTCACGGGGAGCGCAAGGAGATTAACTCCCCGAACGATGCCATCCACCTGGGCATTGGGATGATCCATCAGCAATTCCGTCTGGTGGAGCCCCACACTGTGACCGAGAACATCGTGCTCGGTATGGGAAACGGCTTTCTGTTCAACGATCGGGAGACGCGGCGCCGCGTGCGCGAACTCGCCGAGCGTTACAACTTGAACGTGGACCCCGATGCCTACATCTGGCAGCTTTCAGCGGGCGAGCACCAACGGGTGGAGATTCTCAAAGTCTTGTACCGCGGTGCCGAGATCATGATTCTGGATGAGCCTACCTCGATGCTCACTCCGGGCGAAATCGATGAGCTGCTCAGGACTCTGCATCGCATGGCCGCCGAGGGCAAGACGATCATCTTTATCACCCACAAGCTAGATGAAGTTACGGCCGCCAGTGACCGTGTGACCGTCTTGCGGAAAGGCAAGGTCGTTGCGACCTTACGCACGGAGGAAACCAATGAGCGCGAACTGGCGAGGATGATGGTAGGCCGGGAAGTGCTGTTCCGCCTGGAAAGAGAGCAGGCCAAATTGGGGGAAACCGTGCTGGAGGTCAAGGGGCTGAAGGCATTGGACGATCGGGGCTTGCCGGCGCTGCGCGATATCACGCTCGAAGTCCGCGCGAGCGAGATCCTTGGCTTGGCGGGCGTGGCCGGAAATGGCCAGCGGGAGATGGTGGAGGTGCTCACCGGCCAGCGGCCCTGCCTGGAGGGACAAATCTACCTCAATGGCGAGGAGATCACCCACCAGCCTCCGCGCGCCCGGATCGATGCAGGCATGGCCTGCGTTCCAGGCGAGCGCTTAACGGCCTTGATCCCGACCATGAGCATTGCCGAGAACATGGTTCTCAAGAATTATCGTTTGCCCCCTGTTTCGCAGGGACCGTTCCTCGACAAGGAAGCCGTGCAAGAGCAGGCTGCCCGGCTGATCGAGGAGTATGCCATCGCCACCCCTGACAGCCGGACGCCGATCAAGCTGCTGTCCGGCGGGAACATCCAGCGAGCGCTATTGGCACGCGAACTATCCATGAATCCGGTTTTGCTGGTGGCCGCGCATCCGACCAGTGGGCTGGACGTTGGGGCGACCGAAACCATCTGGCAACTACTCCTAGAGCAAAGGGCCAAGGGGCTGGCGGTTCTGCTCATTTCGGAGGCGCTGGAAGAGATCATGACACTCAGTGACCGCGTGGCGGTGCTGTATGAAGGCGAAATCATGGGCATTGTTCCCAGCGATGAGGATCGGCTCGATGAAATTGGGTTGATGATGGCCGGAGCCCATCGCATCGCCAGGGAGGATTGGGCATGAAGATCCCGCGCATACGGCTGGTCCGCCGACTGCACGCTCCCCAGTATCTTCTGGTCCTCTCCTTGGGCATCTCGATCCTGCTGTCGCTGGCAACGATTGCGCTGCTCTTCCTGCTCCTGGGGGTGGACCCGATCTATGCCTTTCAGCGCATCTTCCAAGGGGGCTTTGGTTCCGCTTATGGGCTCTCGGAGTCGCTCACCAAGGCCATCCCGCTCTTGCTGGTCGGAGGCGGTCTGGCCCTCTCCTTCCGCGCACGTGTCTACAACATAGGGGCGGAGGGACAGCTGCTGATCGGGGCGATTGTGGGTGGGGGCATCGCGCTTAACTTCCCTGAGTGGCCGCGCTACGTGTTGCTGCCCGCCATGTTCATCGGGGGGTTCATAGGCGGCGCCTTGTGGGCCTTCATCCCCGCCATTCTGAAATCACGCTTCCGCGTGGACGAAGTGCTGACGACGTTGATGATGGTCTACATCGCCAGCGATGTCGTGCGATACCTGGTGTATGGCCCCTGGCGTGGGCCGGGTGAGCGCGGATTCCCCTACTCGTCGCCGTTTTCACCCAGCGCCCAGGTGCCCGCCATAGGCACGACCCGCATCCATTATGTCACCCTCATCCTGGCGGTGCTCTCGGCTGTGTTGCTGTACCTGCTGCTCGAGCGCACCAAGCGCGGCTATGAGATACGCGTTGCGGGTGAGAACCCGGCGGCTGCCCGCTATGCAGGTATCGACACAGGGCGGATCGTGCTGATCGTGCTGCTGATCAGCGGCGGCCTGGCAGGGCTTGCCGGTGTGGGTGAGGTTGCAGGCATTCACGCCCGTTTGAGCCCTCCCGAGGGCATTTCTCCTGGATACGGCTTCACGGGCATCATCGTCGCCTGGTTGGCGCGCCTGAACCCCCTCGCCACCGTAGTTACATCCTTTCTGCTGGGTGGGCTGCTTGTCGGGGGGGATGCTATCCAGGTGGCTCTAAACCTACCCTCGGCAACCATCCATATCTTCAACGGCGTGATCTTGCTCTTCGTGATCGCTGCGGATCTGTTTAGTCAATACCGGGTTCGGCTGGAGGTGCGTTGATGGTGGAGTTCATCGTCTCGATTGTCACCCTGGCTATCCCCGCCGGAACCGCGCTCCTCTACGGCACCCTGGGCGAGATCTATGCCGAGCGTTCGGGGGTCCTCAATTTGGGTGTCGAGGGCATGATGATCATGGGCGCTGTCACGGGTTTTTCCGTCGCTCATGTGACCGATAATGCGACCTTGGGACTGATCGCCGCTGCCCTGGCCGGAGGCTTGATGGCGCTCATCCACGCCTTCGCGGCGATCACGCTGCGGGTCAATCAGGTTGTGTCCGGGCTGGCGATCACCATGCTCGGGCTGGGGATCAGCGGTATGGTAGGCAAGCGCTTCGTTGGCATTCCGCTGGCCGCCAGGTTGACGCAATTGCGCATCCCCGTATTGAGCGAGATCCCCGTGCTGGGGCCCATGCTGTTTCAGTTCACCGGGCTGGTGTATCTCTCCATCCTGCTGGCGGTGGTGTTGTGGTTCGTCCTCTACCGCACGCACTGGGGTATCACTTTGCGGTCGGTAGGGGAGAATCCGGCTGCGGCGGATGCCATGGGTGTGAATGTGGTCCGCACGCGCTATCTGGCCGTGGTCTTCGGCGGCTTGATGGCCGGCCTGGGAGGCTCCTTTCTCTCCGTGGCCTATGCTCCTGCATGGATTGAAGGCATGACGGCGGGTGCTGGGTGGATCGTGATCGCGCTGACGATCTTCTCCATGTGGGATCCCTTGCGAGCCATGCTCGGCGCGTACCTTTTTGGCGGCGTGCGTGTGCTCCAATTCCGCCTGCAACCTTTAGGGATCCCGACGAATTTGCTGAATATGCTGCCTTTCATCCTCACCATCCTCGTGCTCTGGGCGGTCTCTGAGCGGGCCTTCCGGCGGCGCATTGGGGTTCCGGGAGCGCTGATGCAGCCTTACTCCCGCGAAGAGCGATGAGTGGATTTCTCGGCTACCGCTGCTCGGTTTGCGGGCAGGAATACGGCCCCGAGGCAGTTACCTACACTTGCCCGGCGGATGGCGGGAACCTGGATGTAGTCCTCGACCTGGAGGGCATTCGCGGGGCCGCAAACCTACAAGCGATTGCGTCCGAAGGGGAGCCTTCGATCTGGCGCTACCTGCCGCTGCTGCCGGTCGGCGAGCCGGGGTTTGAAGGAA
>CAZBLT010000086.1:0-5369 GCA_964492745.1 uncultured Anaerolineaceae bacterium | reverse complement strand
CCAGGCCGCCTCCAGCAGCTTCTCCAGCTCCTCGGCCGCGGATCGGTAGACCGCCAGGCTGCCCCCCACCGGATCTTCGAAGTCGCCCTGGCCGCCGGCCAGCTCGCGCAGAGTGTAGACCACCCCCGCAAGCCCGGGGTTCTCAGCCAGCAGCACTTCCTTGTGCTCCTGCTCCATGACGACGATGAGGTCGAAGCGCCGCAGCAATGCTTGCGTGGCGGGCTGGGCCTGGTGCCCGCTGAGGTTCAGGCCGCGCTCGGCCATGGCCAGCTGCGCGTTAGCCGTGGCCGGCGCTCCCTCGCTGGCCCAAACGCCCGCCGAGTCGACCCACCACTCCCCCTGCGCTCCTTTCGCCTCCAAGAGCGCCTCGAAGAGCACCCGCGCCATCGGCGAGCGGCACTGGTTGGCCGAGCAAACGAACAGGATAGATGGCATCTTCAGAATTGCCCCAGGATATGCAAATGGCGGTAGAGTTCAGGGCCGGAGACCAGCGCCAGGCGGCCTTCGGTCTCGTCCGCGAAGCCCTTGCAGGCGGCGGTGAAATCGGAGGTCGTGATCAGGTAGGCGCCCTGGCAATCGCCGCGCATCTCCATCGACTTGACCAGCGCCCGGGCCTTGGCCACGCCCACGTTCTCATCGGTGCGCAGGAAGCGCACGAGCACCCGCTCAGTCCCCTGCTCCCCCTCGCGCCACGCCAGCATGAAGCCCCCCTCCTCTTCAGGACCGTTGAGCGGCTCCACCTGATCATAGCCCAGAGCCTTCATAAGCATCTCCACCGCAGCCATCAAGGTGTCGGCGGAAAGCCCGGTCAGCCGCGAGCGCAAGACGCTCGTGCCCGGCAGAATGCCCGTCCCCATCTCCTGTACCAGCGGGATGCGCTCGGGGACCCCGCCGCGCGGCACCTCCAAAATACGCTCTGTCCACTCCTCAAGCGTGATTCGATCAGCCAGCTCGGTGGGCTGGGTTTCCTCTGGAACTTCGGCCGGCAGCATGTCCTTCTCGGCCAGGAGGCCGAATAGCTTCTCGTCCACTGTCCCCGCCACCCAGAATTCATAGATGTTGATCGGCACCGCCCGGAAGATTTGAGGGTGCAGACGCATCTCGGCCCGCAATCTGACTCCGGGGTTCCAGTGATGATCGTAATGTAAGATGTAGCTGGCCTCGATCAGCGGTTGATCTCCCGTTCGGGCGCCCATCTCCATCAGAAGCACATGCCAGTGCTCCTGCTCCCGGAAGGCCTCCAGGATCTTGTGGGCCCGCTCCTCGGGATCATTTCGCCCCAGCCGCAAGACCCCGTAGGCTTCCAAGGCCGGCTGGAGGCGGTCGATGCCATCCTCCTGGAAATGGCTGAAGACGACCGCCTTCGAGCCCGACGCCGCGATTTGCTCGATGCGATCCACCAAGGCCCGGACCTTAGCCCCATCGAGCGTGCCGGGCAGGAAGTTCAGCACCCGGTCCAGCCTCTCCAAAGCCGCCTCGACATGGGCGGTGGTCGCTGCCTCCCCGAGCTGCGCCAACCGGTGGCGTTCCTCCGCCAGCACTTCCTCATAGCGCCGGTAGTGTGCCGGGTCCAGGTCGACCCAGATCTCATCCCGCCGCCGGACAGGGAGTTGCTCGCGAAGCTCACCTTTGCTGCGGCGCAGCAGGTTCTCTTGGAAGCGCCGCTTGGCCTCGGGCTGGGTGATGCCCGCCAGGCCCTTCGAGGCCTGAGGCTGAAGGAGCGAGATCAAGACCACCCAATCTTCGGCACTCTCAGGCGGGGCGCCTGCCAGGCCCCAGCGAATGCGCGCCTCGACCTGCTTCAAGGCCGCTGGGAAGGATTGGAATCGCAGCCCGGTAGTGGGTAGGTCATCCAGCAACAGCAGGTCGAACTCGAGATCCTTGCCCGAGAGCAGGCCCTGCTCGATGTCAGTTTCCAGCGTGCCATAATCGCATACATAGACATTGGCAGGCGTCACCCAATCCAGCCGGCGAGAGTCGGCACCGCCGCGTACGGCCGTCACCAGCAATCCCGGCGCCCAAAGCCGGAGCAGCCGCGAAGCGCTGCGCAGCGAACTTACGGATGTAACCATCAGCGCCCGCCGCGCCTCACCGATCTGGAACTTGCCCATCATGGCCACGATCGCCGCCACGCTCCTTCCGGTGCCGGGGTCATCTGCAAGCAGGAAGGCTTCGTGGCCCAGAAACGCATTCACAGCCTCCACTTGATGGCTGCGCAGTTCACTCGGAAGGATCCAGGCTGCGGTCTCGGCCGAAAGCACCGAGGGCTCCAAGGCCGGGCGCAGGCACTCCATCATGGAGGCTGCCTTCTCGGCTTTCGGGTGACTTTCCTCCCAACGCTGCTCATAGGCACGGCTGAGCACTGGAGGCCCTACCCGCCCCAACGGCGGGAGCGGGCGGAAGGCTGTGCCCGCGAGAGAGACATCCCTCAACGGTTCCGCGATCCGCAACGGTTCTTCTGCCATCCGAAGGCCCGTCTCGACCGCCATGGGGGGCTCCAGCGATAAGGTGGCGGGTATGGATTCGATCGCCACCTCCCGCGGTGGCAGGACCTCCATGCGCTCGGGGAGCCCCAAAGCAAGGGGCCGTATCTCTCTGGGCGGCGGGAACGCGTGCGTGCTTGTGGCTGGAATCTGGGGGTTCCGCGCCGGGTAGACTTTGGGGGGCGAGCCACGCGCCCGCTTCCCTGGACGGATCGGAATGGGGGACACTTAAGCTTTCGATTCCTCGCCGACTTTGAGCTGGTGCGCCTCTTCGACGGCGTTGCGGATACGGAGGAATGGCTCGATGATATTGCGGCCTCGCAGCCGGCGCGGCAGCATCTCGCGGCCCGCCTCGGCTTCCTTTTCATAGCCCGGGAGCGCCTGAAGCACGTACTGGCCATCCACCGTTGCCCGCACCCAGAGCACCGGCATCTCCACCCGCAATCGCAACTTCAGGAACTCGGCTTCCCGTACCAGGACCAAGTCGGGCGACGATTCGAGCGCCGAGAGCAGAGGGATTCCGACCAGATCGTTGCAAATGTACTCATGCAAGGTATCGCCATAGAGGATGCGCTGGATGCTTGTCGGCCGGATAACCCCGCTCACCCAGAACTCGATCGGACGAGTGAGGGCATCCGTCACGAGACACCCGCCGCGCATTTCGGCGCCCTCCTCGAACTTGGCGAGGTCCAGAAAGCAGATCGTGCGCTCCTCCGCGTTCTTCTCGAGTGAATCGGTCATGGGACCACCCTTCATCTGCGCGCGCTGCGCGTCGCCGGCGAACGTTTCAAATGTAGCCCGAAGGAACGGCCTTCGCAAGTGGCCTTAGAGTCCTGCAAGGCCCGGCCAGGTGAGATTAGCGACTGGTGGGAAGAGACGGCATTTCGGGGCCCTGGATGCCGAGTGATTCCGCCAGGGCGGCGCGCAGGGCGAGGCGGTCATCCCAGGCGTATTCCGTCTCGCCGAAACACATCGATTGCTCGTGCCCCTTGCCGCAGGCGATCAGCCAATCCCCCTCTCTCGCCAGGCTGACGGCCTTCCGAAGAGCTTCGCCCCGGTCCGGAACCCGCCAAAACTGTTGCCCCTCCACGGCGCCCGCCGCCCTTGCGCCTTCGGCCATCTCGCTCAAGATGACCTCCAGATCCTCGGTGCGGGGATCCTCGGCGGTGAGGATCGTCAGGTCGGCGAGGCGGGCCGAGATCTCGGCCATCATGCGCCGCTTCGCCCGGTCTCGCAGGCCCGCCGATCCGAAAACGGCGATCACCCTCCCCGGGCTGAGTGCCCGTGCCGTCTCGAGCGTCCTCCGCAGCGCGTTGGGTGTGTGGGCGAAATCCACAATGGCCGTGAAGGGCTGGCCTAAGTCGATGCGCTCCATCCGGCCCGGGATCGTTGGGAGCGCGGCAATCCCCTCGACGGCTGCCTCCGGGTCGATCCCCAGGCCGGCCACAGCCGTCGCGAAGGCAGCCAGGATGTTGGCGGCATTGTAGGCGCCAATCAGGCTGGATCGCACCTGCGTCGATTGCCCTCCCACGAGAATGCGCAGGCTTATGCCATCTTCACCACTTTCCAGACTTTCGAGGTGGACATCCGCCTTTGGTTCAGAACCATAGGTGACCGGTCGCGCCGACGTGGCTTCTCTCAGGAAGGCATACGAGGGGTCATCCAGGTTCAGGATTGCGGTTTTTGGAGGGCCTCCAGCCTTGGGTGCGCTCTCATCGAGCGACCGGAACAGACGCGCCTTAGCTTCGCGGTAGGCCTCCCATGAACCATGGTAGTCGAGATGCTCATGCGTGATGTTCGTGATCACAGCAAGGTCGAAATCGCAGGCTGAGACCCGGTGCTGGGCGAGCCCATGCGAGGTCGATTCGAGCACGCAGTGGGTCAGGCCTGCCGCAACCATCTCATGCAGATAGCCCTGCACCTCCATCGGGCCCGGCGTGGTGACATGCAGGCCGGTGTCCAGCACGCGCTCGCCGATCACGGCGTTCACGGTGGTGACCATCCCGGCCCGCAAGCCTCCTGCGCCTAAGATGCGGTGGATGAGGTTGCAGGTGGTCGACTTACCGTCCGTGCCGGTGACGCCGATCATAACCAGCGAGCGGGCCGGATGTCCATGCCAGGCAGCGGCCAGCTCCGCCAGCGCCAGCCGGGCGTCTTCGACCCGGAAGTAGGGGATGGGCAATCCCTCGGCGGGCCGCTCGCCCACCGCCGCCGCGGCCCCTTGTTGCACGGCGTGCGCAAGGAACCGGTGCCCATCCTCTTGCGTGCCGGTAACGGCGACAAAAAGCGCGCCAGGCAGAACCTGGCGCGAATCGGCGGTCACCATTGTGATCTCCACATTCGGTAGACCGCCGTGCTCGATATTCGGAATCGTTTCGATGAGCTCTGCCAGCTTCATCGAAGGTTGCCTAACGCCTGGCGGCGCGAACCGCCGCGGCCTTGTCAGCGCAGGCTCTGCTGCAGGCTTCCCAGCTTGCCCGCCACCGACCCGTCCAGGATCTTATCCCCAACCCGGATCACCAGTCCACCCAGGATGCCGGGGTCCACCCGGAAGCTGATGGTGGCGCTTTCGCCCAGCTTGCTGATCACATCCTTGCGGACGGTCTCCTGCTCCTCCGGTGTGAGCGGCAGGGCGCTGGTCACTTCGGCATGCGCCCCTGTCAGACCTTCGCCCTCGAGCAAGACAACCTTGCCAGAGCGGACGCCACTGAAGAATTCCTCGATCAGAGCCCGCTGGCGCTTCTCATCCAGCGCCTCGCCGATGATCTTCTGGGCCGCGGCGATGGCCAGGGAGGCCACCTGCCCGCGCAACTCGCTCAGCGCCTGCTCCTGCATCTGCTGCGCTTGAGCCTGAGCCTGAGCACGGATCTCGGCCGCCTCGGCCTC
>CAZBLT010000085.1:0-5392 GCA_964492745.1 uncultured Anaerolineaceae bacterium | reverse complement strand
TGGAGCGCGGCGGCAAGGAGGCGTTGATCACCGACCCCGAGAACATAGAACGCGCCTTGCTGGGGGAAACGGGCACGCGCATCACATATGGGGACTGAGCCCCTAGAGAGCCCCACGGGATGCAAAGGAGGTGAGCCTGGGCAGAGAAAGCAACCATTGAGTCGATAAGCGTACGCTGGGCAGAATGATTCTTATGGAGGAGTTCGAGATGTCTCGAAGCATGACATGGCGTTTAGCCGCCCTAATGGTCCTCTCCGCGCTTGCGCTGGCCGCCTGCGGCGGCGGTGAGGCCACCCCGGAAGTCGTCGGTGGATTTGAGATTCCTGCAGTGGAAGAGGGGAAGTTCAACGTCGCCATGGTGCTCATCGGGCCGCATGATGATGGCGGCTGGTCGCAGGCCCATTTCGAGGGTCTGGAGTACATTGAGGAGCACGTTCCCAACGTTCATACGGCCTATGTGGAGAACGTGCCCGAGGGCACGGAGTCTGAGCAGGTCTTCCGCAGCCTTTCCCGCAAAGGGTTTGACCTGATTTTCGGCACCTCCTTTGGCTACATGGATGCCATGGAGACACTGGCGGAAGAGTACCCCGACACGGTCTATATCCACATCAGCGGCTATAAGTCCAATGAGAAGAACTTCGGCAACCTCTTCGGCGCAATGGAGGACATGAAGTACCTGGCCGGCATGATCGCCGGGGCGCGCGCTAAGATGGACGGCAACCCGAAGCTGGGCTACATGGCCACCTTCCCGATCCCCGAGGAGATCCGCCTCGGGAACGCCATTGCGCTCGGCATGCGCAAGGCCTGCCCCGAGTGCACGATGGATGTGCGTTGGATCAACACCTGGCACGACCCGATCATCGAGAAGGATGCCGCCGCATCGCTATTTGATGCTGGCGCGCAGGTTGTCTTCACCGGCGCCGACACGCCCGCTGTAGCGGATGTGGCGCAGGAGAAGGGCAAGTGGGGCGTGACCTACGACTGGTGGGGCTCCTGCAAGGTGGAAGCCTGCCTGACCGCACCCTACTGGAACTGGGGCCCCGTTTACGCCGACATCACCAAGGGCGTGATCGATGGCACCTATCAGGTCGGATGGCATTATTTCGAGGCCGACACCGGCGGGTTGGGACTCTATGGCTTTATGGAAGGCGAGGAACTCACCCCTGGCATGGCCGAGTTGCCGGATGAGGTTATCCAGATGGTGCGCGACACGCTGGATAAGATGCTGGCGGGCGAGTTCACCCGCTTCGACATCTTCTCCGGGCCCATCTATGATAACCAGGGCAACCTGATTGTCCCCGAGGGTGAGAGATTCTCCTACAACGATATCGACCAGTTCCCGCCTGGTGCGCCCGGGCTGGAGTGCGAGTACTGCATGTACTGGTGGGCGGAGGGCATCACCGCCGAGCTGCCAGAGCTGGAGTAATCGCAGGTTTGACGCCCAAACGGGTCGGCGCCTTTCGGGGCGCCGACCCAGGCATATCTCATTGGATGTCGCAAGGAGGATGGATGGCCGAGGAAGTCTACGCGGTTGAGATGCGCGGCATCTCCAAGGAGTTTCCCGGCGTGCTCGCTAATGACGACGTCGACTTCACCCTGCGAAGCGGCGAGATTCATGCCCTGCTGGGCGAGAACGGGGCCGGCAAGAGCACGCTGATGAACATCCTCACCGGTCTCTATCGGCCGGATAAAGGGTCGATCCGGGTGCGAGGCGAGCTTGTCAGCTTTCGCTCACCCAAGGACGCCATCGCCCACGGCATCGGCATGGTCCACCAGCATTTCATGCTCGTGCCCACGCAAACCGTGACGGAGAATATCCTTCTTGGTCTGGATGAGCCGCGCTTCCGTCTGCAGTTATCTCGCTATCATCAAATCGTCGCCGACCTGGGACGCCAATACGGGCTGACCGTGGATCCACGGGCAAAAATCTGGCAGCTTTCGGTGGGCGAGCAGCAGCGCGTGGAGATCTTGAAGACGCTCTACCGTGGAGCCGAAATCCTAATCCTGGATGAGCCTACCGCAGTTCTGGCGCCGCAGGAAATCGAGGAACTCTTCAGGACCCTGCGCTCGATGGTCGCCGAGGGCAAGTCGATCATCTTCATCAGCCATAAGCTGGACGAGGCAATGAACATCGCCGACCGGATCACGGTATTGCGCAAGGGCAGGGTGAGCGCGGCTGGGTTGAAGGCTTCCGAGACCACCAAGGCCGAGCTGGCAAGACTGATGGTTGGTCGTGAAGTCCTTTTCCAGCTCAATAAGGAGGCACGTCAACCCGGGGAGGATGTGCTGGTTGTCGAGAACCTGCATGCCCTCAACGATAAGGGGTTGCCGGCCTTGCGGGGTGTTTCCTTGAATGTGCGAGCAGGCGAGATTGTGGGCCTTGCCGGGGTCGCGGGAAACGGGCAAACTGAATTGGCCGAGGCCATCACCGGCCTGCGTCCGGTCACGGCCGGATTTGTGAAGGTGCATGGGCGCGTAGTGGTCGGCGAAGGTTGCGGGCAGGAGGCCGGTCAGAACCCGGTGCGCAGCATCATCGACGCCGGCGTTTCTCACATTCCGGAAGACCGCACGCATGTCGGAACGGCGCCCAATCTAAGCGTAACGGACAACCTCATCATGAAAGACTACCGATTGCCGCCCATTGCCAAGGGCTGGTCGATCGATGGGTCTGTGGCAAGGAACCGCGCTCAGGACTTGAAGCGGGCCTACGACATCATGGTGCCGGACGTGGATACGCCGGCGCGCCTGCTCTCGGGGGGCAACCTCCAGCGGCTGATCTTGGCGCGGGAGATCTCCAGCCAACCCAAATTGATGATTGCCATGCAGCCCACGCGGGGCCTGGATGTGGGTGCGATCGAATCCGTGCAGCGCCTGCTGCTCGGGCAACGAGACCAGGGAGCCGCCATTCTGCTTGTCTCCGAGGAATTGGAGGAACTTCTTTCGCTCTCGGACCGCATCTACGTCATCTATGAAGGTGAGATCATGGGTGAGACGAAGGATGGTGACCCGGAGACGATCGGGCTGATGATGACAGGCACACGGATGGAAGAGCTGGAGGGCAAGCTGACATGAGAGCATCTCCGAGTCGCTTCGACCCGCGGCGAGGCCTCCCCTTCACGCTGCGCTTCGAGCCACGACTCGAGCAACCTGGCTGGCTTGCAGCCCTTATCTCCCTGGCGGCGGTGATCCTGGCCTTGGTGCTCGGAGGCGTTGTCCTGGCGCTGGTGGGAGGGAATCCCTTGCGGGCCTACGCCTTCATGGTCAAGGCCTCCTTCGGTGATCTGGGGGTCTTCTCGGACACGCTCACCAAGGCCACGCCGCTCATTCTGACCAGCCTGGCGGCGGTGGTCGCCTTCCGCATGCGTCTCTGGAACATTGGCGCGGAGGGACAGTTCTTCATCGGAGCTTTCGGCGCCAGCGCAGTGGTGCTCACGCCGCTGCTTCCGCCGGAGACCTCCCCGTGGCTGATGATACCCACTATGATGGTGATGGGGACCATCGCCGGAGCGCTGTGGGGCTTCATACCCGGCTGGCTCAAGGCGCGATTCAATGTGAACGAAATCATCTCCACCTTGATGATGAACTACATCGCCGTGGCCTGGAATAACTTCTTCATCTTTGCCATCTGGACCGAAGGTGGCTTCCAGATGTCCCCGAAATTCCCGCGCGCGGCCTGGCTGCCTCGTCTAACGGATCTCTCGGCGAAAGTTCCGGCATTTCGGGGTCTCACCACGCATCTGGGTTTGGCCTTCGGCCTGGTGGCGGCCGGGATCGTCTGGTGGATTCTCTACCGCAGCCGCTGGGGCTATGAGATTCGCCTGATCGGCGACAATCCGCGGGCAGCCCGCTATGCCGGCATCAACATCATGCGCAACACCATCCTGGTCATGATGCTTTCGGGTGCTCTGGCAGGCTTGGCGGGCATGTCGGAGATTGCCGGGGTGGTCCACCGGCTTCAGGGAGCCATCTCTCCTGGCTATGGGTTCACAGGGATCATCATCGCTTGGCTGGCCAAGCTCAACCCTATTCTGGTGGTGCCGATCTCAGTTCTCTTTGGCGGCCTGATCCTGGCGGGCAGGGAGATTCAGCCTTCCGGCGTGCCGATGCTCCTTCAGGGGATCGTCTTGGTATGCCTGATCGCGAGTGACTATCTGTTCCGCTACCGCCTGCGGATCATCCCTCGGGGGGAGGAGGCCTAGCATGGATGCGATCATCATTCTCCAAGCAGGCGTCGCCTCGGGCACGGTGTTGCTCTTCGCCACGTTGGGGGAGATCCTGGCGGAGCGGGCCGGCGTGCTCAACCTGGGCCTGGAAGGCATGATGCTCATCGGCGCCATGAGCGCCTTTTCGGTGGCCTTGTCCACGGGCAACCCCTGGCTGGGCGTGCTCGCGGCAATGCTGGTATCGGGCGCGCTGAGCCAGATACATGCGCTCATAACCATCCATTTTCAGGCGGACCAGGTTGTGAGCGGATTGGCGCTGACCTTCTTGGGCACGGGCTTGAGCCTGGTCTTTGGAGAAGGGCTGAGCAAGGCCGGCGCGGTTTCACTGCTCCCCAACTTCAGCATTCCAGGGTTGGAAGCCATCCCCATCCTGGGACCGATCCTCTTCAAGGATCAATCCGTGATGGTCTATCTGGGCTATCTGCTCATCCCCTTAACCTGGTACTACATCAACCGCACTCGCCCCGGGATGCACCTGCGAGCCGTCGGGGAGTTTCCGGCCGCGGCAGACGCGCTCGGCATCAACGTGGCTGGCTTACGCTATTTCTACGTATTCCTCGGGGGGGTGTTCGCGGGTGTGGCGGGCGCCACGATCAGCCTGGCCGTTTCCCCGGGTTGGTTCAGCCAGTTGACGACCTCCGGACAGGGATGGATCGCCATCGGACTGGTGATCTTCGCCCAGTGGGATCCCATCCGGGGGGCGCTCGGGGCGTACGCCTTTGGTGCCCTGCGCAGGTTGATCCTGGATATTCAAGGGCCGACGAGGCTCTTTGGGTTGCGCAATCCCTTCTTCTATAACCCCTATTGGGGATTCTTCCTCCAGATGCTACCCTATGCCTTCACTATCATCGTGCTGGTGATTGGATCGCGCGAGGCGGTTCGGAAACGCATCGGCTCGCCGGCGGCTCTGGGGCTGCCCTATATCCGGGGGGAGCGAGGTCTGTAAATGGGCGCATGGCTTGGCTATCGCTGTTCGGTGTGCAGGGAGGCATACGATCCCGGGGAAGTCACTTACACCTGCCCAAGAGACGGCGGCAACCTGGATGTCTCCCTCGATATCGGGCAAGTGCGCGCCACCACGAGCCCGGCCTCCATCGGCGCCTCCGCTGAGGAATCGATCTGGCGCTACCTGCCGCTGCTGCCGGTCGGCGAGCCGGGGTTTGAAGGAA
>CAZBLT010000084.1:0-5741 GCA_964492745.1 uncultured Anaerolineaceae bacterium | reverse complement strand
GGTGTAGTCAGCTACGATGTCTGCGGCGGCGACTTGGAATGCCAGGAGTTCTTCCTCGACCACATCATCTTGATCGCCCCGCCCGGTCATCCCTGGACGAAGCGGAAGGCAATCGAACCCTCTGAACTTGTCGGTCAGGCGATCATTGTGCGCGAGCCGAGTTCCGGGACTCGCCGGGTGATGTTGGCCGAGCTGGGCAAGCACGATATCGCCATGGATGATCTGGATGTCTTCCTCGAGGTTGGCAATGCCGAGGCGATCGTGAAGGCTGTGGAGGCCGGCTATGGTGTGGCCTTCGTCTCGCGATTCGCGGCCGAGTGGGCGCTAAGGCAAGGCAGCGTGGCGGAGATCAAGGTGGCCGATACGGACATGCACCGCAAAGTCTACATGGTGCGCAAGAGCCTGCAGACTCCCAGCCGAGCGGTGGAGGCCTTTTGGGGCTTTGTGCACGAGTCCGCAAATCGCGACCTCATTCATATGGCCGAAACCTAGGCAGCCGCACCCCGGTGTGAACACTGTTCCTCATATTAAGCAGCCTTCCCGGGCGAAGCATTCTCGCCCAGGAAGGCGCTTTTCCTATTTTGGGGTCCATCTCGCGGCGCCTCCCCCAATGGCGACCGCCAGCTTCATGGATAGTGTCTGGTTCGTCTAGAACGTGAAGGTCAGGCCGGCCCCGTCGATGTCCATGAGGTAGGGCGGCGCCTTCTTGATCTTGATGCGCTCGTCACGCAGATCCTTGGGGTCGATGTCCTTGTTTTCTAGCGCTAGCTCACAGAGCACGATCTCCCCACCCTGATCCAGGATGTCGTTGAACAATTGCACGGGGTTGGGTAGCCCTTTCGGAGTGCCGAGCTTCTCCAACTCACCTTTGAGCACCCATCGTGCGCCCGCTGGGCAGATGAAGACGTGGACTTCGTAGTCGACGGCGATGCCTGACGAAGCGAAGATGAGCGTGGGCATGATGTTTGCGGGTGTGTCCCCATTGCAAACGACAGCCATTTTTTCAGCCATTTTCTTGCTCCTTTTTTGAGTTGTGCCGGTTTCTCTCAATTTGCTCCAATGGGAGCGACATCCGCGACGGATTGTTGCGCAGCTGCTCTCGCCTTTACTGCATCCAGGTAGACCGCAAGTGGCCGGTAGATCAGATGTGTCCACTTACCGATCCCCACTTCGGTGTCTAGCATTGCGATCATGATCATGACGTGGAGGGTGTACATGATGTAGGTAGGCCAGGGCCATGCTGCGTAGCGAAAGATGTGCACCAGGATCCCCGTAAGGGCCCCTGCGAAGAGGAAACCCGGGAATAGCCAGTCACTCGCGTGGGAAAAGCGGTGGATCTCCTCGCGCTTTCGAATACGGTCAATGATGGCCTCCCCTGAGAAGATCAGCAGGACGATTGTTGCGTAGTAGCCCAGCCACCGCTGCGGATGGTAGAGAGGGTATATGTTGTCGGTTTGGAACCAGAGGAGCAGACCCACAATCAGCACGAGCATGATGATATAGCCCGAGATCAGCAGCAGATGCTTGAGCCAGCGGCTGTGATCTTCGCCGCAATCAAGCCAACGCTTTTGCGTAAAGCCGTGGACTACAAGGGTCCTTAGTTCTTGCAGGTAAACCCTCAGCGGGATCCCCGGATCCGATTCATTTGGACGCATAACCAGTCGAAACATGTGGATCACATTGGATAGCAAGCGTCTTCCCAGTAAAGCGAAGTCGATTAGGACCACAGCCCAAACCCAAAGCACAGGGGCGAAGGCATTCAGGGCAACATGGTCGGTAACGATGTGTCTGTACCCCGTTGCGGCGTGGTAGAGCAGCAGGAGCACAAGTGGAACGAGCGCATAGAGAATACAGGCCTTAATCAGGGCGCTTTCGGACTTGTAGAATTTCGCTCCGTGACCGGATCGGTCATACTCGGCGGTCATCCAGCGCCGGACGGCCATCATCGTTTCCGCAGGTTCCGCATTCTTGGGGCATGTTCGACTACAATCACCGCAATAGTAGCAGAGCCATGGGTCCATGTTTTGTAGCAAACGATCCTTCAAACCCATCTGAACGAGGCGGATCATATTGCGCGGGAAGGGGTGCTGGTCGTTTGTCAATGGGCATATGGCAGTGCAGTTGCCGCAATTGAAGCACGCTTCCACATTGACGGCTCCATACTCTTTAAGTTCCGGCAACAGGGTAGTGTCGACGCGCATGCTCATGACTCCGCTTCCTCCGCCAGTTGGTATTGGTAGTACTCGGCCTCCTTGCCGACCTCGCATACGAGGTCGTACTTCTTCATAGCCATCACGTGCCAGAGCACCTGGTCGGAGGGCAGGCCCGCGGCAGCGGCGATCTCGGGAATGGTCTTCGGACCGCCTTTCATCGCCGCCCGCAGTTTCTTCCGGAAGGCCTGCTGCTCTTTCAGCAGCGCCTGCGTGCGCGCCACGGTCTCGGCATGCTGCTCGCGCAGGCGCTTGAGGATGGCCATGCGCTCCTTGGCCTTCTCTTTGTCGCTCATGCTTCCACCTCTACCGGCAATTGGATATCGGCAGCGATTGCCTCCACCATGGCCTCGTATTGATCGAGCGTCCAGCCCTGCACATCGAGGGCCCGGTTGGGGCAAACGCTCACGCATACGCCGCAGCCCACGCAATTCGCCGGCGAAACGACGGCTCGCTGGACCTGTTTGCCATCGACGACGCGGGTCTCCAGCCGGATCGCGCCTTCATACTCGCACGCTTCCACACAAGCGCCTGTGCCGGTGCAGCGCTCGAGATCGACGCGCGCCACGAAGGGTTCGAGTTCCACCTTGCCCCGGCTGAGTAGCCCTGCGACCTTGGCAGCGGCCGCTTCTGCTGCGGCGCAACTCTCCTGGATGTTCATCGGGCTCTGCGCTGTCCCGGCCAGCACGATGCCGGTAACGGCGGTCTCCACCGGCTGCAGCTTGGGGTGTACTTCCAACAGGAAGCGGTCATTGCCCGGCGAGACCTTGAGCAGATCGATGAGATCCTGGACCGGGCTGGGCATCATGCCCACCGCCAGCACGACGAGATCGGCAGGCACCTCCAGCTCCTCGCCCCAGGTGAGGTAGTCTTTGACTTTCACCACCAGCGCGTGCTCGCCGGTCTCATCGGGGGCCACGACTGGCCCCTCCTCCGCATGGAAGCGCAGGAAGCGGACGCCGTTCATTGAAGCCTGTTTGTAATACTCCTCATGCCCGCGACCGTAGGTGCGGATGTCCTCGTATACATCGAAGACGTGGATGCTCGGGAAGCGGCGGTGCAGGTCCACCTGTGCGTGCAGCGTCGCCGTGCAGCAAACGCGCGAGCAATAGTCATTCACCTTGCCGTCCGGCTGCGGCTCGTGCACTCCCTCCACCTGCCGGCTCCCCACGCAGTGAATCATGGCTACTTCACGCACCGGATGGCCGTTCCAAATCAGTTCGTCTTCTCCCTCCGCCAGCGCCATGATGCGGATGAACTGCGGCAGCGTGACCACCTCCGGGAACTCACCGTAGCCGTACTCCCCCGGCCGAGGCTCATAGGGCTGGAAGCCCGTGGCGATCACGATCGCCCCGACGGAGACCTCGAAGATCTTCTGCTTGCGTTCCAGCTCGATATGGGGGTTGACCTTGGCGCATTCGCCGCAGAGCGTGCAGTGTTCCCAGTCGATGGCCGCTGTTTGGGGGTGACAGCCCGGGTAGCGCAAGTAGATCGCCTTGCGCTTGGTTAGCCCATAGTTGAACTCATCCGGGACCTCCACCGGGCAGGCATCTATGGCGGCCTGGATGTCTTGAGGATCGCCGCTTACGCCGCGTGACTCCTGGCGCAACTGTATCTGGAAGTCGCCAACGTAGCCTTTCTTCCCGATGACGGTTGTGCTGGTATGGACGGTTATATTCGAATGGTGGATGACCTCTTCGATCAGCTCATGCAGAGCTGGTCGGGCGTCTTGGTCAGTAGGGAAGATGCTTTCGAGTTGGGCCATGCGGCCGCCCAGGAAGGGCGTCTTTTCGATCAGCGTGACCTTCAGGCCCCGGTCGGCGATGTCCAGTGCGGCGCGCAACCCGGCGACCCCGCCGCCGATCACGAGCGCGTGCTTCTTCGCCTCCAGGCGGATTGGCTCGAGGGGTTCAAGGAGCCGCGCTTTGGCGAGGCCGGCGTTCATCAGGCGGATGGCCTTGAGCGTGGCCCCATCAGGGTCGTCATGTGTGACCCAGCTATCCTGTTCGCGGATCCCGACGTGGTGATAGAAGTAGGGGTTCAAGCCTGCGCGGCTCACGGTGCCGCGGAAAGTCTGCTCATGCAGGAAGGGAGAGCAGGCACCGATGACGATGCGGTTCAGGTTGTGCTGGCGAATATCCTCCTCGACGATGGCCTGGCCCGCATCAGAGCACATGGACATGTTTGTCCTGGAGACGATCACATTCGGCTGTCCGGCCAGAACCTTCGCGACCTGCTCACAATCCACGACGTCGCTGATGTTGCCGCCGCAGTAGCAGGTATACACACCGATGCGCGGCTCCTCCTGGGAGTCTTGAATGCGCGGTTCATGCTTCTCTGGTTTGGTTGTCTTCTCAGGCATGGATGGCTTCCTTCTTGCCCGCAGAGATGGACTGCCCGGCTTGTCGACCATTGCGCCCTTCGAGGTAGGCTGCCGCCGACGCTGCTGCCGCGCCAGCCATGACGATGCTGTCAACGATGTCCATTGGCCCCGTCGCTGTTCCGGTTGCGAAGATTCCGGGCCTGGCCGTGATGGAGGGTGAGATATTCGGGGAGGCGGATTCGATGAAGCCGTCCTCCGAGATTGGAACCCCGTAGGTCGGGCGTGGATCAAACGCTGGCAGCATGCCCACTGAGAGCACGACCAGATCGTGCTTGCGCTCCTCGACTCTGGAGCCCTCCTCCATGACCTCCACGCGCACGATCGGGTTGTGGTCTTCGTCCTCGGTGATCTTGGCGACCTTGGCCTTGACAAACTCGATGCCCATCGCCTTGGCGTTCTGATAGAACTGCTCGTAGCCCTTGCCGAAGGTGCGGATGTCCATGTAATAGATGGTGATGTCGGCCATCGGCAGCGCGCCGGAGAGAAGCATCGCCTGCTTGATGGCGTACATGCAGCAGACGCGGGAGCAATAGGGGACGCCCAGGGTCTCGTCGCGAGAGCCGGCGCATTGCACATAGGCGATCGAATCAGGCTCCTTGCCGTCTGAGGGACGCAGGACATGCAGATAGGGGCCGGTCGGCGCCAGCAGGCGCTCCATCATCAGGCCGTCGATTACGTTGGGGAGCTTCCCTGCGCCGTATTCCGCCTTGGCGTCGCGCGGGGTGATCTCAAACCCTGTTGCCAGCACGATCGCCCTGGCCTCGATCAGCAGATCGCGGGGTTGCTGAGTGAAGTCGATTGCGTCGACGGGGCAGGCCTTCTCGCACTTTCCACACAAGATGCAATGCTCGATATCGAGCACTGCCTTCTGCGGAACAGCCGTAGAGAAAGGTACCCGCACCGTGCGAATCGCGCTGAGACCCATCTGGAATGGATCGGGCAAGTCAATCGGGCAGGCATACTCGCACTGCCTGCAGCCCGTGCAGAGGTCTGTGTCGACGTAGCGGGGCTTCTCGACGCATTGGACGAGGTAGCCGCCATTGTCTGGCTCGATGGACTTCACCTCGGTATAGGTGAAGAGAACGATGTTCTCGTGGTGCGCAACAGCCGACATCTTCGGCGTGGTGATGCAGCTACAGCAGTCCAGC
>CAZBLT010000083.1:0-5813 GCA_964492745.1 uncultured Anaerolineaceae bacterium | reverse complement strand
TTGCGGTCATGGACGGGACCTTCGCCGGCGATGGCCCAGGACCACGGGCGATGCGCTGGCACCAGAAGGACATCCTGCTCGCCTCCGCCGACCAGGTGGCCATCGATGCCGTCTCCGCCAAGCTTCAGGGCTTCGACCCGATGCAAATCCGCTTCATCCGGCGCGCCTACGAGCTCGGCCTGGGCGTAGGTGATCCACGTCAGATCGAAATCGTGGGCTACGATATCGAGCAGGAGCCTCCCTGGAATTTCCGCCAGGAGGATACCTTCGCCAGCCGCGGCCAGAAGATGATCTACCACGGTCCACTCAAGCCACTGGAGAAGGCACTGCTACAGAGCCCGCTGGTGCCCTGGTCGTACTTCGCCAGCAATTTCTACCACAATGTTTATTGGTACCCCTTCATTGGCCGCAAGCGGGTGGAAGCGGCGCTCCGCACCCCGTGGGGAAAGCTTTTCCAATCCTATGGCGACGGCCGGGTGGTCATGCCGGGCATGGAGCCCAAGACGGTTCTTCAGGCTGTGGCCGGGCTGGTGATCCTGGGCTCGCTTGCGGCCGTCGGCCTACGCATGTTACGCGGCGGGAGATGACACCTGCTCTGCGCCGCCGGCTCCTGACCGGGTTCGCCTTCGGCTTCGTGGTTATCCTGGCTTTGGTGTTGCTCAGCGATGTGCGCGCCGTGGGTTCGCACCTCTCAGGCTTCGCCTGGCAACTAGCCCCGCTCATCCTGACGGGCACATTGTTCAATTACGGCCTGCGGTTCCTGAAGTGGCATTTCTTTCTGGGCCGTATCGGGGCCCAGGGGCTTCCCTGGCGCGAGAGTGCCCGCGTCTTCGTTGCAGGTTTCCCCCTGGCGGTGACGCCGGGCAAGGTGGGAGAGGCTTTGAAAGGCGTATGGCTCCGGCACCTGGCCGGTGTGCCCGTGGCGCGCGGCGTGACGGTCGTGCTCGCCGAGCGAGTGAGCGACGGCTTTGCCGTGTTAGCGCTTTCCACGCTCGGGGTCCTGGCCTATCCACGCTATTGGCCGGCTTTCGCAGCGGTGCTCGGCCTCCTGCTTGCCGGCGTGATCGTCACGCAAATCCGCCCTCTTGCGCTGGCATTGATGGGCATTGCCGCCCGGCTCCCGGTCCTGGTCCGGGCAAGCGGACACCTGCGGGAGTTCTATGAGGGCGCCTATGCCCTCTTCCGGCCGCCCACCACCCTCGCCGCGGTGGCGTTGGGCATGGCGGCCTGGTTCGGTGAGGGCGTGGCGATGTATCTTGTCTTGCTCGGCTTGGGCGTACCGGGCGGCGCCACCACGCTGGCGATGGCCGTCTTCGTGCTCTCCTTCTCGACCGTTATCGGCGCCGTCTCCACCCTCCCCGGCGGATTAGGCGCGGCCGAATTGACCATGACCGGAATGCTGACGCTGTTGCTCGGCCTCACGCCCGGACAGGCGGCAGCCGCAGCGCTGCTCATTCGCTTCGCCACGCTCTGGTTTGGCGTCTGCCTCGGCTTGCTCACCTGGCTGTTCTCTCGCGATCTGCTGCTGCTGGAGCCCGCCGATCCCGTACCCAGCGAGGTTTCGGGATGATGCGCGTCGAGCTCCACTGCCACACCTATCATTCCGAAGACAGCTTAATGACTCCCGCGCAGATCCTGCGCATCTGCGATGCCAGGGGCATCGACCGCATCGCCATCACCGACCACAACACCCTCACGGGTGCACAGCAGGCAGCCGACCTCGCCCCGCACCGTGTGATCATCGGCGAGGAGATCATGACCACGGAAGGCGAATTGCTGGCCTTCTTCGTGAGCGAGAGAGTGCCGCCAGGGCTTGCCCCGGAAGAAGCCATTGCGCGGCTTCGCAGACAGCGCGCCGTCATCAGCGTTTCCCATCCCTTCGACAGGCTTCGCAAAGGATCCTGGCAGTGCCCGGCGTTGCTCACCATCCTGCCCGAGGTCGACGCACTGGAAGTCTTCAACGCCCGGACTTGGTCCGCCATCCCCAACCGCCAGGCGGCGCAGTTGGCCGAAAAGCACGGACTGCTCGCGACCGCCGGTTCCGACGCCCACGCCCCCTGCGAGATCGGCCGCGCGCTGTTGCGGCTGCCCGACTTCTCGGACGCCGACACCTTCCTCCAGGCACTGGGCCGGGCAGAGATCGAAGCCCGCCGTTCGCCGCCCTACGTGCACTTCTTCTCGCGTTACGCCGTGTGGCGCAAGGCAATGGGATGGTCCCCTCCCGGCTAGGCCTGATGCGCAGACGCGCTGAGACACAGCCGTGATACGATGATCATAAACGGCTGGAGGCCCCCCAGGCGCTCGATCCTTGCCCGGGGAGGAAGCAGTGAAATGAGAACCCTATCCTTGTTGATGCTGGGGTCGTCACTAGGCCTTGTCGGCGCCGCCTGTATCCTGCTCGTCGAGCCGATGCCCCTGGTGAACATCATTACAGGCCTCTTCCTCTCGGGCCTCGGCCTGACCTTGTTGCTCGATGCCCTGAAGCCGCGCCTACCCGCGCGCAAGTGGCACGCGACGGCCAAGCGGCAAGAGGATATCAATCTCCTCTTCCTCGGCTATCCGAGGTAGGCTGGGATCAAAGCAAGAGAGGCAGGCTCTATTTAATGCTCTGCCCGCCGGCTTCGCATCTGTCAGCCTCACGATCCTTGGGCCTGAGGTGCGGGAACAGGATCACCTCGCGGATGGTCGTCTTGTCTGCTAGCAGCATCGTCAGGCGGTCGACACCCATGCCGAAGCCACCGTTGGGGGGCATGCCATAGCGCATGGCCTGCAGGTAATCCTCGTCCATGGGATGCCGTTCCTCGTCCCCCACCTGATACTGACGTCCCATTTCCAAGAAGCGCTCCTCCTGTTCGATTGGATCGTTGAGCTCGGTGAAGGCGTTGCAGAGCTCCATCCCACCTACGAATCCCTCAAAACGCTCGACCGTCTGGGGATCATCCGGCTTGCTCTTGGCCAGTGGGGAGATGTCCCGCGGATAGTCGTAGAGAATGGTTGGCTGGATGAGATTGGGCTCAAGCGCATGACCCAACAGGGAGTCGATCAGCTTGCCCCTGCTGGCATCCTCGCGCGCCTCAAAGCCCTTCGAGCGCATGGCCTTCCGGAGCGTGTCGGCCTCGGGGTGATCGACGAGGTCGATGCCCGTAGCCTCGGCTAGCGCTTCCCGCAGTGAGATCCGCTTCCAGGGCGGCGTGAGATCGATGAGCTGACCGCGATATTCGATCTTCGTCGTCCCCTTTACCCGCTGGGCCACGAAGGCGATCATCTGCTCGGTGAGGTCCATCACCTCATGGTAGTCGGCATAGGCTTTGTAGAATTCAAGTTGTGTGAACTCGGGGTTGTGCTTGAAGGAGACCCCCTCGTTGCGGAAATCCCGGCCGATTTCATAGATACCCTCATACCCGCCGACGAGCAATCGCTTGAGGTAGAGCTCAAAGGAAATACGCAGGTAGAGGTCCTGATGCAACTGATGGTGATGGGTTGTGAAAGGCCGGGCCGCGGCCCCTCCGTAGATCGGCTGCAGGATGGGTGTCTCGACCTCTAGGAACCCGCGTTCGTCCAGGAACTGGCGCAAGGACCGCAGGATGGCCGCGCGGGTGCGAAAGACCTCGCGCACCTCCGGGTTAACCGCCAAGTCGGCATAGCGCTGCCGGTAGCGGGCTTCAGGATCGGCGAAGGCACTGTGCACGACACGCTTGCCATCGACGATCTCCTCCTTGGCAGCGGGGAGCGGCGTCAGCGCCTTGGCCAGCATGCGGAATTCGGCCACCTGCAGGGTGATCTCGCCTGTCCGGGTGCGGAAGAGCGTACCCTGGGCCTCCATGAAATCGCCTAGATCGAACAGATCCGAGAATTGGGCCATCCGCTCGGGGCCGAGCTCGTTTTCACGGAAGAATAACTGCAGCTTCCCTGCCCCATCTTCGATGTGGGTGAAGATGATCTTGCCCATTTCGCGCACCGAACGCAGCCGCCCCGCCACGCTGGCGGAGACCTCGCCTTCACCCTCGGCGGCCTCGAAGGCCTGGATGGCTTCAGCCGTGGTGTGCGTGCGCTGCGCGCGCCGCGGGTAGGGTTCCATGCCCAGCTCCCGCAGTCGTTCGAGCTTTTCCAGCCGCACGCGTTCCAATTCGCTCCATTCCCTCATAGCACTCGCGTCCCTCGATTGCTGGTCGGCCTGCATCCGGCCATTCGTCCGGCCAAGTGTACACGAAAAGCGCCCCGCAGGGTGCGGGGCGCTGGTGTGGCATTCCTCGGGCTACTTGATCTCGACTACCCGGAAGCGCAGCACCCCATCGGGCGCGTTGACATCGACGATGTCCCCGACCCGCTTCTTGAGCAAGGCCTTGCCAAGCGGGGATTCGTTCGAGATCAATCCTTCCTTAGGATTGGCCTCCGCCGCGCCCACGATCTTGAAGGTCTCGGGCTTGCGGTTGCCCTCACGCACGACAACTGTCGATCCAATCTCAACCACTTCGGAGGGCTCGGTGTGCTCGATCACCTGTGCTTGGGCAAGGAGGTGCTCAAGCTCCAAGATCCGGCCCTCGACGAAGGCCTGCTCGTTCTTAGCGGCTTCGTACTCGGCGTTGTCGATCAACTCGCCGCCTTCCATGGCTTCCCGAAGCCGCATGGCTACCTCTTGCCGTCGGACATTGCGGAGGTGATTCAGCTCCTCTTCGAGTTTCTCATAGCCTTCAGCGGTGAGATAGACTGTCTGGCTAACCATCATGCCCCCGTACCCTCGCTATCTGGCAAAGAACACATCCCGGCAGGGATGAAAAAAACTGAGAGCCATCTCTCAGCCTGCCCCGCTTTGCGACTGCGGGGATGATAGCATAACTCCACCGAGGTGTCCAGAATCAGAAACGCGTCCCCCCGGCAGCGTGCCACATTCGCTAGGCGGGATTCCCGCTGACTCCGCCCCCCTCCCGGGTCACTATGAGCAGCGGCAGGCCCTCGTGTGCATCATGGAAATCCCGCAGCTCTTCATAGATCTGATCGAGATTTTCCCAGAAGGTGGAAATTTGCGAGCCATACTCAGCCACGGCTTGCGCCCAGGCCTCAATGGCCTCCTCGCTCAACACGGCTCGTTCCAGCCGGCCACGGGGCTCGCCCATCTCCGGCGGCATGCTCTCTCCCCGGGAGGCGTAGGGCAGATCATGATAGTAGGCCATCACCACGCTCAGGCGCTCTGCGGCCAGGCGGGTGATGCGGTGGTCCACATGTCCACCGACGGCCAGCGGGCAATAGACTCGTGCCTGCTCCACACCCATCTCGCGCAGCGAATCCACCACCTGTTGGATGAGCGTCTCCTCCTCAGGTCCCGGGTGTGAAAAAAGCGTCTCGTCCCTGGGATAGAGCGGCCTGCCCTGGGAATCCGTGCGGTAAATGGCATCAGGGAATTGCAGATGGGCCACGGATGCGCCCAGCCGGCCGCAGGCCAACCGGTCCTCCGCCCGCCGCATGCCAATCGGGGGCCCGACCTTCCCCCAGCGGGCGTGCAGCTCTGCTGCCAGCGGACTGATGCTGAAGTGGGGAGGGTCGCCCGCGAAGATGGTGAGCACGGAGACTGGCTCGCCACGCGCATCCTGCATTGCCATTAGCCCGCCGCAGGAGATGACGGCGTCATCCAGGTGCGGTGAGAGGTAGAGATGGGCATCCATCTTGAGGGGATTATATCCCCATTCGTGGTATTTCCTTTGGATCGAGCATGTTGTTGACATAACAGAGGGGACAAATGGAGCTTGCGCCCCCGGCGCCTTCGCGACGGCTGGGCTGCCGGCCTGGAAGCCCGCCGCCCGGTGGGACCACTTTCA
>CAZBLT010000082.1:0-5943 GCA_964492745.1 uncultured Anaerolineaceae bacterium | reverse complement strand
ACCATCCTGTGTCTATAATACCCCCAAACAGGGTCCGAATAACATTAATATTTTCTAAGTGCCTTCATCGCCATCGCGGGTGCGGAAGATCCGCTGCCACGTTTCGAGTTCCTCGGCAGTAAGGTTTGCTGCGGGCTTCTCCTCGGGTTGCTCATCATACGCCTCCGCCAGCCGCTGGATGAATTCCTGGCTGCTCAGAACGCGCGCGCCCACCTGCCGGGCTATCTGGCTCACTTCCCGATCCGAGCTGACCACCGTCCAATTGGAGGCTTCGCCCTTCAACCGGCGCAGATGCGCACAGATGGCATCATCGGCCGTCCGAGGGGGTGTGACGAAGCGGGCTTGCACACGGCCGGCCCGAAGGCTCTTCGGGGATGCCGGGTCGGCGCCATCGAAGTACACCCAGATGCTGCGGCCTTTACGTCCCGCAAAGGCTTGTAGCGCTTGAACCAATTGCAGCTCATCCTCGGGGTCATCGAGGGAAATGCCGGGGTGTGCGCCGATGAGGTTATGGCCATCGATCATGTAGGGCATGACATCGTATCCATCCGTGCCGAGTGGCGGTCCTTGGGGGCGTGGATTGTCGCGCTGTGTGGACAGGGATGTCAATTCCCAAGCCACAAATCCTGTGCTATGATGCGCGGCCATGGGAAGCGTTCGAAAGTCAAGCTGGCGCCCCTACCTGCTCTACCTGGGATTGAACATCGTCGTTTCTGCGGCCACGGTGCTCATCGTCCTGAGCATGTGGGAGGGAAGGGCACGGCGGGTCGAACCAGCGGCCACGCCCACGGCGGATGTCGTGGCAAGCGTGGCCAGCGCGGTGCCGACCATCACGCCCACGAAGGTGCCCTCACCTACACCGAACACTTATACGGTGCGCGTCGGAGACACGCTCTCGGATATCGCCGAACTGTTCGGCATCACGGTCGAAGAGTTGATGGCGGCCAACCGCCTGACGGACCCCGACTCGCTCTCGGCAGGTCAAGTTCTCAAGATTCCGGAAGTGGAAGTGGGGGAGGGCGGGACCAGCCGGGCGACCCCTGAGCCCACAGAGACGACCGCCCCTCAGGCTCAGATCGTGATCAGCGGGCTGGAAGGCGCCGGTGATCTGGAGAAGGAGTCCGTGCGGCTGCTCAACCAGGGGGGCGAAGTCTCGATGGAGGGCTGGAAGCTCGAGGATGGGCAGGGCCATACCTACATATTTCCCGCCTTTACTTTCTACGGGACGGGCGCGGTCGAGATACACACTCGAACCGGGACGAACACCACCATTGATCTGTATTGGGGTCTCGACCAAGCAGTCTGGACCCCGGGCAAGGTGATCTATCTCCGGGATGCCCAGGGCACGCTTGTATCTCGTTTCCAGGTCCCAGGCAACTAGCATGCGGCTCCATCGATGGACGCTTCTATGGGCGATCGCGGCGACCCTGGCGATGAATCTGGGTTGCTCGCCCGCGGGGCGATTCGCAGACTATCGCCATGAAGAGCCTTCGGAGTATTACTGGCTCGAGCCCGATGCAAAAGAGCAGGGCGCAAGGCTGCCGCTACTTCTTGGCCTGCATGATGCCGGCCAGGATGGCGCCCAATGTATGGCAGACTGGTCGGAATTGGCCGGCGACGAACCGTTGTATCTTCTTTGCCCGACACTTCCCAGCAACGAGCAGGGCCTCGACGCTGCCAGCGCCGAGGCGCGCCTGGCCGAGATCTTGAACCTGGTCTATGGCCGCTATCGACTTCGGGAGCGCTTCTTCCTGGCGGGATCCGGTGCCGGAGCCCGCTTCGGGCTAGCCTATGCGCTCCGCTACCCCCGTGCTGTGGCTGGAGTGGTGGCGGTTTCCCCGGATGGCTACCCTGCACTCCCCGCCGGGGAGGGTCAGGTGCCGCTGATCATCCTGGTTGATTCACACGATGAGGGCGCCCGCGCGGAGGGACAGGCGTTCGTGGAGGAGGCGGCGGGGCGCGGCTACGCGGTCCGGATGATCTCGATCCGGGGCCTCTCCGGGCAAGTCCCCTTCGATGCCAAACGGGTTACGCTGGATTTCCTGCGCCAGGTGATGCGCTGATGGATGGGTGGCGGATATTGGCGGAGCGGCGGATCGAAGAGGCCATAGCAGCGGGCGCCTTCGAGGGTCTGTCAGGAGAAGGCAAGCCGTTGCGGCTGCAGGGATACCCGCATGCAGACCCCGCCTGGCGGCTGGCCTTCCATATCTTGGAAAACGCCGGTCTCCGGCCGCGCTGGGTGGAGCTCACGATCGAGGTTAGGGAACGCCTGCGTCAGGAGCGTGCGCAGTTTGAAGCCGATCTATGCCGGGAGGCTGCCCAAGAGGCGGCGAGACGGCGTTACGCAGAAGGCTTGACTGAGGTCAACGCGCTGATTGATGAGCTAAATCTCCTGGCGCCATGCGATCATTTCCGGCGCCCGAGGCTATCGATCGAGCGGGAAATCACCAGGTTGGAGAAAGCCGCATTTGGGGAGAGCCGCCTGGAGGAGGCGGCGACGGCTCCGCTTACCTGAGTACCCTGGCAGAGAAACGTGGGGCTACGAGCCCTCTTTTGGCTTTTCCTCCTCGGCAGCGTCGGCATCATTTTCTTCTTCGCCCTTCAGTCCCGAGCGAAATTCGCGTATGCCACGTCCGAGTTCTCCGCCGATGCGGCTCAGCCGTCCCACACCGAAGAGCAGCACAACAATCACGAGAATGATAATCAGCTCGGTTGAGCCCAGGTTCATGGTCGTTCCCTCCCGGGTGCGCGGTTGGATTGCAGCCCATTATAGCATCCAGGGAGGGCGGAATCAGGGCCGTTTTCTTGCGCCCACCTCGGCGGTCTGATAAACTCGCCCCGCGGCGAATACGGCTGGCTGTTTGTCCCATCGATTGAGAGCATGGAGGTATACCTGAGCATGGCCCAGGCGCTCTACCGCAGGTGGCGGCCCCAGAATTGGGAGGAAGTCGTCGGGCAGGATCATGTCGTGCAGACTCTGCGGAATGCAGTGCGAGGCGGGCACGTGGCGCACGCCTATCTCTTCGCGGGGCCGCGCGGCACCGGCAAGACCACCACGGCGAGGCTGCTGGCCAAGGCGGTCAATTGTCTGGCGGAGGATTTGGGCCAGCGGCCCTGCGGTGAATGTGAACATTGCCGCGCCATCGCCGAGGGCAGCTTCCTGGATTTGATCGAGATTGATGCCGCTTCCAACACCAGCGTAGAGGACGTGCGCGATCTGCGCGAGCGCATCAACTTCGCGCCCAACAAAGGCCGCTACAAGGTCTACATCGTGGACGAAGTCCATATGCTCTCCACCGCGGCTTTCAATGCCCTCCTGAAGACCCTGGAGGAGCCCCCCAAGCATGCCATCTTCATCCTGGCCACCACCGAGGTCCACAAGATCCCGGCCACCGTGCTTTCGCGCTGCCAACGACACGAATTCCGGCGCATTCCTATCGCCACCATTCTGGCATACCTGCAGAGCAAGGTTCGGGAGGAAGGATTGAAGGTGGAGGAACGGGCCCTGGCGCTCATCGCTAGGCAGGCCACCGGAAGCTTGCGGGATGCGATCTCCTTGCTCGATCAACTCGCCTCCACGGGCGAGGAAGTCACGCTGGCATTCGCCGAGGAAGTTCTTGGGACGGCAACCGACGAGGTGGTGCGGGGTGTGGTGGAGGCGCTGATCGATCGCGACGTCGGGAAGGGACTGAGCCTGATCCATGCCGCGCTGGATAAGGGGAGCGATCCGCGCCAATTCGGACGGCAGGTAGTGGATTGCCTGCGCGACTTGTTGCTGGTGCGCATGGGCAATGCCGACCTGGCGGAAGCCACGCAGGAGACTTTGCATTGGATGGAGGCTCAGGCAGGGCGGCCCGCGTTGGCGTTGATCCTGCGGGGTATCCATTCCTTCAGCCAGGCCGCGAGCGAAAGGCGGTCCACCTGGCAGATCAGCCTACCGCTTGAGCTAGCCTTCGTGGAAACCATCGGGGAAGGTGAATCTGCGGACCCGTCAAGCCATTCCACGCCGCCCGCGAAGGGGGAGGCGGAACCGGAGCGCAAGCGGAGGGAGCCCATTTCTCGGAAGGTTGCCACCGAGCCGGATGACCCCCCTCAGCCCGCGCCCGGCCCACCAGGGGATCTTACCTTTCAAGCCGTCGTGGGCCGCTGGAACCAGGTTCTGCAGGCGGCCCGCCGGCGCGACCCCCGGGTCCAAGCGTTGCTGAACTCATGCCGGCCGCTGGGCCTGGAGGCCGGCGCGCTGGTGATCGGCTTCAGCAGCGATCTGTTGCGAGAGAAGATGGAGAAGGAGCGCAACCTCTCGACGGCGATGTCCGCGCTGCAGGAAGCGCTAGGCGCACCCCTGCGGCTGCGATGTGTGATCACCAGCAAATGGAAGAAGGCCGGGCCCGGTTCCGAGAGCATTCCCCCCATCGAAGAAGACGGGATGGTTGCCACGGCGATCCGGGAATTGGGAGCCCAAGTGGTGGATGTCGAGCAACTCCCCAAGGATGGGTAGTTGCCGGTGCGCCTGGCGCGCGAATCAAGGAAATGCAGGAGGATGGTCGCCGCGGACGCGGCGGCTTGCCCGAGGAGGGCAGGGGCTTCTGAGGGCGGAGCGAGGGGTTGAGGATGAAGAAGAAAGACCTTCTAGCACAGGTTAAGGCCCTACAGACGCATTTGGAGCAAGCCCGTAAGGAGCTGGCGGAGGAAACCGTCGAGGCCAGCGCCGGGGGCGGTGCCGTGAGGGTGGTAATGAGCGGCACCCAGGAATGCATGGCCGTGCATATCGAGGAGACCCTGCTAGAAGAAGGTGATGTGGGGATGCTGCAGGACCTGGTGCTGCTGGCTGTAAACCAGGCCATCCTTGATTCGCAGGCCTTGGCAGCGCGCAAGTTGGGCCCTCTGGGTGGGGGCCTGGCCGGATTGGGAGGGTTGGGATGAGAGCGCGTGTACCCCGGCCGGTTGAGCGCCTGATCGAAGCCTTCGCGCGCCTTCCGGGTATCGGACCCAAGACCGCTTCCAGGTTGACGTATTACCTGTTGCGGGCTGCGCCTCATGAGAGCGAGGAGCTTGCGGGGGCGCTGCGCGACCTGCGGGCGACCACGCGTTTTTGCTCACGCTGCCACAACATCACCAGCCTTGAGCAGGATCCCTGCGCGATCTGCGTCGACCCCGCGCGCGAGGGGGGTGTGATCTGCGTCGTCGAGGATCCTCTGGATGTGCTTGCCATCGAGCGAACCGGCGTCTTCAACGGCCGCTACCATGTGCTGCATGGGGCGCTCTCTCCGGTGGAGGGCATCGGCCCGGACGAGCTTCGGCTGGCGGATCTTCTGGAGCGGGCGGCGAGTGGAGAAGTGCAAGAACTCATCATCGCCACCAACCCCACCTTGGAGGGCGAGGCCACGGCGATGTACATCAAACAGCAATTGGAAGGTGCCCCGCTGCGCATCACGCGCCTGGCACGCGGCCTGCCTTCGGGTGGGGACTTGGAGTATGCGGACAGCAGCACCCTGACCCAAGCCCTGGCGGGACGGTCGGAAATCTAAAGGGCGCGAGGATGCCGGTAGATTCTCCTAAACCTTGACACTCCTCCAGCAGGCCGTATAATATAAGCAGATCATCGCTGCGGTCTCGCCCGCCGGAAGGCGCGGAAGACCTGGACAACAGCATAGTCAAGGGCATCACGACCGAAAGCAGGCTGGATGGTCGGCCGGCCTCGCCGATGTTGGCAATGTCTGACATCGGCGTTTTGCGCCTGCCAACCCTTGACAGCCCCATAAGCGGGTGGTAGCATTCCGCCCGCTCTGGGAGTGGCACCTTAACAACTGAAGAGTGATAGGAAGTGTCCCAAGCCTTTGAGTCCGGTCCCTGAGATCTGATCTACGTCTTCGGACGTAGGGAAGACCTTACGGAGAGTTTGATCCTGGCTCAGGATGAACGCTGGCGGCGTGCCTAATACAT
>CAZBLT010000081.1:0-6017 GCA_964492745.1 uncultured Anaerolineaceae bacterium | reverse complement strand
TCCGTGCTCAGCCTCGCCGTGGCACCGCCGTCGATGATGAGCGTCTGTCCGGTCATGAAGCCGGAGCGTTGAGAGTCGGCTAGGAATAGAATGCCCTCGGCAATCTCCTCCGGCCGGCCAACTCGTCCCATGACCGTTCTGAGGCCTAAATCATCGAGCCGCTCGTCGATCGAAGCGCCGGCCACATGCCCGCGGCTTAACCCATCCCTCAGCATGTCCGTGTCGACCGCTCCCGGCAGGATGGCGTTGGCGCGCACGCCGTCCTCGGCAAATTCGATGGCCATCGCCCGGGTGAGCGCAACCAGGCCGCCCTTGCTGGCCGCATAGGCGGCAATCTCCTTCGATGTCGCCACGGCATGGACGGAGCTCACGTTCACGATCGCGCCGCGTGCAGCCTTCAGCCAGGGGTATGCCGCTCTGACCATCAGGAAGACCGCCCTCAGATTCGTCGCCATGAGACGGTCCCACTCCTCGAGCGTCATTTCCACCAGCGGTTTGCAGATCTGGACCGCGGCGTTATTGACCAGCGCATCGAGCCGCCCAGGCGCCCGATCCCAGGAAGCGAAGAGATCTTCAACAGCCCCCGGATCGGCGATGTCGAGCGTTCTGAACTTGCCTCCTTCAAATGGGGCTTCCGGCTCCTGAAGGTCGACACCAACAACATCCCAGCCTTCCGCGAGAAAGCGATCGACCGTCGCCCTGCCGATCCCCCTTGCTGCCCCCGTAACGAGCGCAACGCGGCTCACTTCGACCCGCCTCCTTTCGAGTTGGACATCCTAAGCCCTTCGGCGAATTCCTCCTCGCTCGCCGGTTCGAGCCCTAGCCCGCCGAGCAGGCAATTAATCGTATTGCGGTGCACGCGCTCCCAGGCCGCTGGGCTGCTATTGGCATTATGCGGCGCGAGCAAGACCTGATCCATGCCCAGGAGTGGGCTATCGGCAGGCAATGGCTCGTCCTCATACACATCAAGCCCCGCCCCCGCCAGCCGCCCATCCTGCAAGGCGCGGATCATAGCCCGCTCCTCTACCACCGAGCCACGGGCGGTGTTGATCAACACTGCTGTTGACTTTACAAGGGCCAGGCGCTGCTCATCGATCAAATGCCGAGAAGTGGGGTTCAGATCGCAGTTTAGGCTGATGAAGTCTGCACTTCGCAACAAGGTTTCAAGATCGACCATCTCCACACCAACTTCGGCAATGAACTCGGGGTCGATCTCGAGGATGTCATTACCCATGAGCTGCATGCCAAATGCCTGCGCCCGACGCAGGACCGCCTTGCCGATATTCCCCACGCCGATCACGCCCAAGCTGCACTCATGCAAGGCCCGGCCGGGCAACTTCTTCCACTCGCCGCGCTTCATGGCCTGATCGAGCCAGGGCGTCCGCCGGGCGAAGGCCAGCATGTAAGCCATCACGCTGTCAGCCACCGCCTCCGTGAACGCGCCTGGGGTGTTGTGCACCTGAATGCCGAGTTCTTCGGCGGCGTCAAGATCGATCGAATCGATCCCGGTTCCCCATTTGGCGATGACCCTAAGACGCGGCGCAAAGGCTTCAAGCACGCGGGCGCTGAACCGGTCGTCCCCACAGATCACGCCGTCGACCTGCCCGGCGAATTGGAGCAGCGCCTGCTCCTCGAGCCTTTCACGAACCCCCGCCCGAATCACTTCGATGTCTCTTCGCCGGAAGATGGGCTCGAAGCGCTCAAAGACGGGCAATAAATACGGTGCTGAAACCAGAATGGCGTAGGTCATGGGATCAAACCCTGAAGCATCCCCTCATTGGCCTCGGCAAACCTTTCACTTCCAATCCCGCCCCCGGTGCTGCATCATGCAGCGAGCCATCTCGAAATCGAACTCCTCGTCGATATCCAGCGCTTCGAAGCGCGAGATGGGATAGAGCATCGGTCTTTCCCCGATGCGATTTTGGCGCCTCAAGAACGTCTCCCGCTCGAAGATATAGAGACATGAATTCTCCTCATAGAGCGGCGGGAGATCTTGAGTGCGAATCAGATGATCGGGGTCATGGTTGATAGCCCTGCCCTCTGGATCCCAAAGCCTGGTTTGATAGCGTGTGACAGAGAAGAGGGAGTCCTTCTCGGGATAGACCTCGAGGAACGATCGCACGGCCCTCGAAACCGTCTCCGACCGAAGAAGAGGGTTGGTGCTATGGGTCTGCAGATAAAAATCGGCCTCGACAACCGAGACATCATGCAGAAGCACTCGGTTAATATCGACCTCCCCGCCCCGCAATGCCTCCGGCCTTTCGAGAATCTGGATGGCCGGAAAATCCTGGCGCAAGCCGTCCATGATGACCGGGCTGTCCGTATCAACGACGATCTCGGCGATCTCAGGGCAGGCCTGAAGCGTTTCCAGAATGTAGTTGTATAAAGGGCGGCCGGCTAGATCACGGTAATTCTTTCGAGGGACACGCTCGGATTCATGCCGCATGGGCACAAAGGCCACAATCTTAGGCTTGCTTTCTGTGATGATTCCCATGATCCTCTCATCCAATATCCAGCTCTATGGCAGGGGCTCGAATCCCGGCGCGGCGTAGATTTGGGCATCACTCGTCTCCTGGTACACGCTCAGGCCACCCGCAACTTCCTCCAGGCTGGGCATTTCAACCATCTTAGAAAGCGGGGGGAAGATAACCAGGATGGCCTCTCCGCCCAGCAGGTCTTCCCGCATCGCTGCGAGCGCTTCGGGGAACCCCGCGCGTTCCTGGGCTTTCACCGGATCGATCTTCTCCGGCACCGGGAACACCGGCCGGCCGGCCAGAAAGGAAAGCCCCAGCATTTCATTGGTGTACACCTCCACAGAATCCGGAAGCCTCCGCACAAGATCGACCGTCTCCGAGGTGCGCCATCGCCGGGCCGTAAAGCCCGCGCCTTCGCCTCTCATCTGCTCTCCGATAGCTGCGCTTCGTGCCAGATTCAGTGCGACCAGGGCGGCTCCCACCAAGCCCAGGGACAACGCAAATCCATGCCCCAATCTTAACCGCCTCTGTACCAGCCAGAGAGATACTAACCCATAAATCAGGGCGAGCAAATAGATCGGTGAGAGCAAGCGATTATCGATCGGGGTGGCGGCATCAAAGAAGGTCAGCGAGGCGATCAGCACAGCCCCGTAGCAGATCATGCCCACCAGCGCAAGCGCCAGCGTATGAATGGCGTTCTGATCCTGAGGGCTTGCCTTACCCCGCGTTTGAAGCCGGCAAATGAGCACCTGTGCTCCCAAGACCAGGATACCCATGAAGCCCAGGAAGCCAAGCCGAACCCACAGGGGAACTTGCTCAGGCAGCAGCCAAGCAGATATGGATGCTACGCCCTGCTTGAGCCTCGCGACCTCGGGCGGATGAAATATCAGCACTCGATTCGTGGCGTTTCCGGTGAGCGCCCAATTGCGAATATACCAGGGGACAATAGGCAGATAGGCCAGCGCCATGGCGCCTGCGGCCCGGCCGAAACGCCGCCACCACATGTCTGATCCCAAGAGCAGCAACGCGATACCCGTCGCCGCAACAAGTGAAACGCCGATATAGCGTGTAAGAAGCGCCCCGGATACGGCGGCGCATGCAACCAGAAGGCGGCGGTGCGAGGGTCTGCGCAGATAGGCGCCCAGGCTCATCAACCAGAGGAGCGAAAAGGCCATGAAGGGGGCTTCAGACATGGCGCGCAAATGCTGGCGAAGCAAGACGGGCGAAGTCAGAACTAGCAAGGCCGCGAAAAGCGACCATCCCTCCGACCGGGTCGCACGAGCCACGATCCAACCGGTCAGGAACACATTCATGCCAAAGAGCGCCGCTGCAAGCATTCTGGCTGCGAAAACGATATCTAAGCCGGTAAATCCGATGGCTGCGAGCAGGCTGGGGTATAGCGGCGGAAAATGAGTGAGAGGCTTGATTGCGCCTTCGCCAGAGATCCAGCTAATGCCCCGACCAGTCAGCAGGCCCTCTGCGGCGGCCAGATATAGCACGCCATCATGACTGACCTCGACCCCCCATGGCGTCAGGATGATGACGGCAATCGACGCCAAAATGGCAAGTATGACGAGACGTAGCCACGCCGACTTGCCCGTCGCGCTTGAGTCGTTCATGAAGCTTGAACCCTATGGATGAGCATAGTCGATGGGCTCTGCCGTCCGGCCGGATGGCGCTCTGCCTCTATCCTTGTCATTGGGGTAGTAGAGTGAGCGGATAATGGCCTGCTCCACAGGCCCCTTATAACGGAACCCTTGATAAGTGCCCCAGAATTGCAGGGTTCGGAACCAGAGAATCTCCCTGGCCTCCCGCAGCAATCTCCGCTCCCGCGCTGCCTGCCAAGAATCCGATATCAAGTTTAGCCCCAGCAGGCGAATGAAGTCCCAGAATCCAAAAGAGGCGCCCGGCTGAATGCGGCGCAGGGCCATGGCCTCCCGCCGGTAGCGGTTGAAGACCTGCCGCGGCGTCTCGTTGTGGACATGCACGACCTCGGCCTCGGCACTATAGGCGAGATGGTAGCCCTCCGACAACGCCCAGCTGGCCCAGGCCACGTCCTCCAGTCCCGGCAACGCTTCGTCGTAGGGTTGCTGCTCCCAGAGCGATCTGCGGATGGCTGCATTCGCGTTATTGCATAGCGGATGATCCTGTCGCGGATTGGAGCGCTCAGGGAACACCTTGGCAAAGTGCTGATGCTCACTGAATTTGGTCGAATCGTTGCCTCTCTGGCGGCCATAGCTCAGAGCCACCTGGGGATCTTCAAACGGTTTGAGCAGCTGTTCCAGCCAATCGGGATAGACCGGATATACATGGGCGCTGGCGATGACGATGAATTCTCCGCGGGCCCTTGAGCATCCCAGATTAAGCGAGCGCCCGAAGGTAAATTCCTCCGGCTGGATCTGCACGATTTCGACCGGATAATGGGAAGCAATCGCCAGGGTCGCGTCTGTGGATCCCGAATCGACGAGGATGATTTGAACGTCCTGGATCGTCTGGCGTGCAACACCTTCGAGCAGCTTGCCGATGTGCTTCTCTTCGTTGAAGGCCCGTATCACAATGGAGCATGTGGGCCGGCGGTCAGGCACTCGGTCCCTCCTTCCGCCCGTCGACGACAACCCGCCTGCTACCTTGGGGTTGCATTCGATGGATCAACGCCCCCCAACCGATACCGGCTAGGATGGCGAGAAACGGCTCCGCCGGAACCCTAAAGCGAGATTGTCCCGCCGCGGCCGGGACCAACATTAGATAGGCTGCAGTCATCAGCGCCAATGCCAGCCAAATCCCCCCTCTGCCCTCCGGCCAGAGCATGCGCCGGCACCCCCACGCAGCCAGCCCAAGCAGCAGACCCGAATGGATCAGGTTCAGCGCAAGTAAAGCAAATAGATACCCCTCATTGGGATTTCTGAGCAACCCCAGAACCTCGCTTGTCAACTTATCCCAGGTGCCGCTTGCGATGGCGGTGAAGATCCCGGGTGCGGCACCCTCTGGCCCTTCGATCAGCCATGCCCATGAGCCAACCTCCACACCCAGCGCAGTTCGCGCCACACCCAGAAGCTCCACCTTGATCAATGCCCGCGGATAGTTCTTGAGCACCCATGCGAGTTGATCACCAAATGAGCCCTGCTCTGCCAAAGTGCTCACCGCCTGGTTACGATCGATGCCTTCAGCCTCTGCGACGGCGTAGGCGAGGTTGAACCCCCTCAACGTTCGCCCGGATACGGGGGATATGGTAAAGCGGCGATGGACCTGCCAATTTCGGACCGCCCACGGCAACAAAAGAAGCGCCGCCCCGACAAGGAACATGCCGCCATGCGCCAGCGCCAGGCCAGCGCCCCTCCTCCACTCAGCGAGCAGGCCGATCGCTAGCCAAATGGGGACCAGAAAGAGCCCAATGGGCCTGAAGAGCGTCGCAAGGCCGAGCACCGCGCCGGCAGCGAGCAGCGGCCATTTCTTGCGCCCCTTCATTCCCTTCAGCCAGAGAATTGAGGCCAAGAGCAATAACAGCATGAACGGCACCTCGGCCATGATCATCAAGGACCAGAG
>CAZBLT010000080.1:0-6164 GCA_964492745.1 uncultured Anaerolineaceae bacterium | reverse complement strand
GCCTGGGCGAGCATATTGCCGGGAATGCGCTCCTGAAGCAGCCCCAGGATGGATTCTGAATCCCCTTCATGAGCCAGGCGGATTAATTCATCGACTGTAGCGTCGAGCGCGGCGCCGGAGAGAACGCCATTCTCATCCACCCGCAGGATATCCGGGTGCTCCGTCTCGGCATACTGAAGGCCTTCGTCCCAGAGCGCCTCGCTCAGCTTCTCTCCCGGACGGATCCCGGTGAATTGAATCTGGATGTCCTTCCCGGGTTCCAGCCCCGAAAGGCGGATTAGGTCTTCAGCAAGATCGACGATGCGTACCTGTTCACCCATGCGCAAGACGAAAAGCTCACCGCCGTGCCCCATCGTAGAGGCCTCCAGCACAAGATGCACTGCCTCCGGGATGGTCATGAAGAAGCGCTTCATCTCGGGGTGCGTGATGGTGATGGGCCCTCCCTGGGCGATCTGTCGCTTGAACAGCGGCACGATGCTGCCCCGGCTGCCGAGGACGTTCCCGAAGCGCACAACCACGAAGTCGCGCGCATGGCGCGCGGCGGCGTCCATGACGATCATCTCGGCCATGCGCTTGGTGGCCCCCATGACGCTCTTGGGCTGGACGGCCTTGTCGGTGGAGATGAGCACCAACCGTTCGGTCCCGCAGGCAATGGCAGCATCGACGACATTCTTCGTGCCCAAGACATTGTTCGTGACCGCCTCTCCGACGTTGATCTCCATCAGCGAGACATGCTTATGGGCAGCCGCGTGGAAGACCACTTGGGGCTGGAAGCTATGGAAGACATCCGAGATGCGCTCCACGTCGCGCACATCGGCGATGATGGGAATGATCGCCAGATCCGGGAACGAATCGCGCAATTCCAGCAGCGCCTCGAAGATGCTGTTCTCCCCGTGGCCCAGCAGGACCATCTGTGATGGGCCCCAGCGGGCCACCTGCCTGCAGAGTTCCAGCCCGATGGAGCCGCCTGCGCCGGTGACAAGCATGCGGCGGCCCGTGAATGCGCGGCCGATGGCCTCATCATCGATGTCTACGGGCTCGCGGCGAAGCAGGTCGCTGATGTCCACTTCCCGCAACCGGCTCACGCTGACTTTGCCGCCGATGAGCTCATATATGCCTGGCATGGTGCGGAAGGGGATGCCCTGCGACCGGCAGCGCTCGGTGAGCAGGCGCACTACCGGGCCAGGCGCGGTGGGGATGGCGATGACTACTTCCTGGGCGAAGGTGCGATCGACGACTTCGGCAACCTCGTCGAGCGAGCCCATGATCTTGACGCCGTGGATCTCCATCCCGATCTTCTCAGTATCATCGTCGACGAAGGCCACCGGCAACATATGAAGCTGCGGGTTGCGCTGCATCTCCCGCAGGACCAGCACGCCGGCGTCCCCCGCGCCGGCGATCACGACCCGCCGCCTCCCAACGATGCCATCCGCCTTCTGGCTGATCTGGCCGCTCTCGGAAAGCAACCTAACCAGCAGCCGCACGCCGCCCACGCCAAACAGCGAGAGCAGCCAGTCAATAGGGATCACCAATCGCGGAAAGCCCGCCTGGAACCCGCCAAGCGCCCGGATCAGCAGGACGAATACCGCCACCACTCCGGAGGCTGTCACGGTTGCCATGAAGATCAGGCGCAACTCACGGACGCTTGCGTAGACCCAATAGCGCCGGTAGAGGCCAAAGAAGTAATAGACCAGCGGTTTGGCAACCAGCGCGATAGCGAGCATCGTCCAGGCGGAAGGCAGGTAATGCGTGAAGGCCGGCCCAAGGTCCAGCCGCAAGGCGAAGCTAGCCAATACGGCTGCGGCGATCAGGACCAGATCGACGAGCAGGAGATAGCGGTTCCGAATCTGAAAAAGAGGTCGTCTCATAAGGGGTTGCCCGGCCCCATTCTACCCTAGTTTCGGCCCGGGCCTCCTGGACGAATAGCTTGCGCTTTTCCTACGCTCTTGCGTGCAGGAAGATTGAAGGGCATGGTTGGCTAGACGCCGTAATTTCGTTCCTACGCTCGCCAGGCAGTCAATGATCGATATTGCCTGCCTCTTGACTTGATTCCTCAACCACAATGGTACCGACGGCTCTAGCAGCGAGTTCAGCTCAATATTCTCCCAATCCATCCAGGCCCGCGATCTCATTCCTGGACGAATAGAACCCGGATGCTCCCAGGATCGAATACCTCGACATGCACTCCTATCATGGCATCTTGGATCACAGCCCAATGAAGCGGATGATCGCGTATGAACTTTGGCGCGATGATTAGTGCATCTACATCATTTTCGGATGCCCATCGTTCGAAATCGTCAGGCGGCTCTCCGCCCGTGGGTAGCGATCTCAGATCTACATACTCCATGCCTGCCGCGACGGCGGGCAATGGCTCATAGGTTGCCAGGCCGGATCGAGGCGGCAAGTGCTGCTGCACAAAGTGGATCGCCTTCTCCATTGATGATTCCCCAAAGGACCATCTGCCCGGAAACGTATACCCACCCCTGAGAATGATCCCCGCAGAGAGGAGAAGCAGGAGCCCTATGGCCTGATGGTCACTTGTGGTCCCTCTAATCGCTTGGAAAGTCCATGCCACAGCCATGACTGCGAGCATCAAGATCCCGGTGGCCCAGAAACCTGGTTTATCCCCAAGCAGCCCATAAACCAAAAGCAGGCCAGGCAGTGTTGCGGCGACCAACCTGTCCTTCCTTGCCAGATGGATCGAAAACGAATCAGCCGCGCCTATGGCGGCCAGGCTTAGCGGCACAAAATGCGACATCAGGAGAAACCCCGGCCGCAGGTAGAACCCTAAATAGAGCAGGGAGTAAAGTGGCCATGCTGCGAAGATGAGCAACAGATCCCATTCGCGTTTCCTGATGAGCGAAAGCGCCCCCAAGGCAGCCAGTATGAATGTTGCCGGGCCCAACCGTTTGCCGTAGGCCGTCAATAACTCGGATGGAAGTTGCGAGGCATTGGCGCGGACCCGGCCAAAGAAATCCTGCAAAGCACGAGGGCTTCGAGAAATGGCTCGAATGAATGAGCCCTGGTTGTCCTGCCAGGTTCCATAGACTTCCTCTGCCTCGCCTGCGACCGGGGAGGTTCCTTCCGACCAATAAAGGGTACTCAACCCTTTGCTCCCAATTTCGGTTGAATAGGATCCCGTACCAATGCCCCGCGCGATGATAAATGCGGCAAGGACAGCTATCGACGGAAGGACCCCCAAGGCAAAGCTCTTTGCTAGGCCAATCCGCCCCTTTCCCAACAAGATCGCAACGATCACAAAGAATGGAAGCAGAAACACCCCGTCCGGGCGCGATGCTCCCGCCAATCCAAGCATCAGCGAGGCCATCACAAGGTCCCTCGCCCGACCCGTATGCCTGAAGGTTAAGGTTTTCCCAAGTGTCAGGGCCGAAAAGGTTGAAAAGAGAGCATCGCTCGGATTTCGCAGCAGCCATACGGGGTAGGAAGAGCAAAGCAGAACGCCTGCAATCACCAATGGGTGCACATAGCTTTTCAGACGAGATGCAACATAAATGCTAGAAATCCATAGGCCAGAGAATAGCATGAGGCGTCCGATGCCATCGATGATGATGAACCAGTCGGGCGAGTCCCGAAAGGCGAGATACAGCGGCGCATATAGGAATGCCACCAAGGGGCCCCTCGCAAGTTCCCGCAGATCGCCCGAGAGCAAATTGCGGCCGCTATCCACATATTTGGTTTCATCATAGGGATTGATCTCGTCGAATCCAGGCAGGATTTGGAAAGCGAATAGGGCAAGGGTAATCGCAAAGATAATAGCCAATATCATCGCTTCGGAAGGCTTTGCAAAGCCCGAAAGTTTGCGCAATTTCATTCCCGTGTCTCCTCAGCTAAGTGCCATTATGCGTTCGCAATGAAATTCCTATACCCCCGACATCATATAGCTATCTTCGCACAGACCGGAACCACTGGACAACTTTGATCAGGCCAGACTCCAATGACACCTCAGGGTGGAAGCCAATCCGCTGCCTGGCGTTTTCGATATCGGCGCTCGAAAACCGGATATCACCCGGTCTCGGAGGTCCATAGTCGACTCCAGGAGCTCCAGGGATCAGCTCGCGAAGGATGGCTGCCAAGCCCTGGATGGAAACTGTTGCACCGCTGCCAACATTGAAGACCTCTCCGGCAACATGCTCGCTCTCGGATGCAAGGATCATGGCGCGAGCGACATCCCCTACGAAGATGAAGTCACGCATCTGCTCGCCATCGCCATAGATCACGGGAGCACGCCCATCGAGCAGAGCACGGATGAACGCGGGAATGACCGCAGCGTATGCCGAATCGGGCGATTGCCTTGGACCATAGACATTGAAGAAGCGCAGGCTGACGACAGGTAGATCATAGTTTTCGACATAGAGCCTGCCGGCCTGTTCCATCGCCAGCTTGGACGCCGCGTAGGGCGATTGAGGGTGAGGAAGCATATCCTCGTCCACCGGCGTTTCGACTTCGCCGTAAACGGCCGCCGAGGAGGCCAGCACAGCCGATCTCACGCCGTGCTCTCGAGCCGCTTCCAGCACTCGCAATGAGCCCATGAGATTCGTCTCATAGCAACCCAAAGGATCTTCCATCGAACCGGGCACCGATATCATCGCCGCCAGGTGAAATACTCGCTCAACACCTAGCATCGCCCGATCCACAGCCTCGCGATCGCGTATGTCGCCTTCAACGAATTCAACTCGCAAACCCCTGAGGTTCTCCAGCGAGCCCGTGCTCAGGTTATCTATGACCCGCACGGCACGTCCCCGCGCCAGAAGGGCCTCGACCAGATGGGAGCCGATGAAGCCTGCGCCGCCCGTCACGAGATCGATGGCCATATCCTCACACCCCCCGAAAGCCAACAATGGAGCCGACGGTGCGAAGCATGATCCACAGGTCCATCAGCAGGCTGCGATGCTTGATATAGTAAAGGTCGAATTCGAGCTTCTCGGCCGAGCCCTCCACCGAGGCTCCCTTGCCGTAGTTGATCTGGGCCCAGCCGGTGATGCCGGGCTTGGTCAGCAACCGCGCTCGATAAAAAGGGATCCGCTTCTCGAGCTGGGCCACAATCTCCGGCCGCTCGGGCCGCGGCCCCACCAGGCTCATCTCCCCTTTCAGCACGTTCCAGAATTGCGGAAACTCGTCCAGGTGCGTCTTTCGCAAGAATAGACCCACTTTGGTCGCACGCGGGTCCCCTTCCTGAGCCCAATGCGCCTCGCCATCGGCCTCAGCGTCCTGGATCATCGTGCGGAATTTCAGCAGGTTATAGGGGCGCCCGCCCTGCCCCAGCCTGCGCTGCGTGAATAGCACCGGGCGGCCGGTCTCGATCAGGATCGCCGCCGCCACCCAGGGGTAGATGAGCAGGAAGATCACCACCCCAACCAGGCCGCCGGCAATGTCCAAGAGCCGCTTCGCGAGCAAATACAGCGGCGGGGTCCGCACCTCATCCACGAAGGAGCGCAAGATCCAATCCGATTCGAGATGTCGCAAGGGCAAGCGCCCAAGCAGTTCTTCATAGGCTACCGGCATGCGGGTGATGCTCACGCCGCCCTCCTGGGCGTCCAACAGGGCTTGAAACATCTCCCCCTCCATAGGGCCCAGGATGGCCACGATCAGATCCGTGATCTCCTCCCGTTCGATGATGGACAACAGCTCCCGGCTTCCCCCCAGCACCTCAGCACCTTCGATGGAGGTCCCGATCTTGGCCGGGTCGTCGTCGATGATCCCGACGATACTGAAAGGCGGCGGCGAGAGCGCCTGATAGGCCCCAAGCAGCGTCCTGCCGCTATCCCCTCCTCCAACCAGCAGGACTCGCCGCAGGAACGCCGGCGCGGTGAAGATACGTACATACAGCCAGCGCCAGAGAAGGGTAAGAGCCACCACGGCAACGAGGAAGTAGAGCACACCCCTGCGGGGCAGCGAGCCCGGTTGCGAGGTGAAGTACACCAACAGGTAGAGGCCGACGCCGCTAAGGCCCGAGAGCAGGATCCCCCGCAGCGTTTCTCGCCAGGAGGCCGCCTGGACGACGTCGTAATTGTTGACCATCAGCAGCAGCCAGATCAGCGGCAAGACGACAAACCATCCTGCCCGCAGGCGGATGAATTCCGCCGAGAACCCCAGCCAGTCGAATTGTGCCCAGAAGTAGAGGGCGAGGAAGGTCGCCCCCACGG
>CAZBLT010000079.1:0-6208 GCA_964492745.1 uncultured Anaerolineaceae bacterium | reverse complement strand
CCCCAGCCCCACCATCTGGGTGAACGGCTGGATCGACTGGAACGACAACGGGGTATTCAATTTCGAGGCTGGTTCCTACGCCAAGGTCATCCAGCTCTCGCCCGCGGATGAGCCTCAGATCTATGCCACAACCCGCCGCTTCGGCACGATACTCGAAAACGTGATTTATGATCCGGTCTCGCGCAACATCGATCTGGACGACGACGAGATCACCGAGAATACCCGCGCCTCGTATCCCATCGACTATATTCCCAATATCGTTGAGGATGGCATGGCCGGGCATCCGAAGAACATCGTCCTGCTCACCTGCGATGCGAGCGGGGTTATGCCCCCGATCGCCAGGCTGACCACCGAGCAGGCGCTGTATCAATTCATATCCGGCTACACCGCCAAGGTGGGTGGCACCGAAGTCGGTTTGGGCGAGGAGCCCGAGATCACTTTCAGCACCTGCTTCGGGGCGCCGTTCATGGTGCACCACCCGGCCTACTATGCCGAGCTTTTGCGCCGCAAGATCGAGCGGCATGGTGTCAACGCCTGGCTCCTAAATACAGGGTGGGTGGGGGGCCCTTATGGCGTGGGCAAGCGCATCAGCATTTCCTATACGCGCGCCATGCTCAACGCTGCGCTCGATGGGTCCTTGTTGGAGGTGGAGTATCAGAAAGACCCCATTTTTGGCTTCGAGGTGCCCAAGACCTGCCCCAACGTCCCGGACGAGGTGCTCAATCCGGCTGAGTCCTGGCCCAGCGAAGCCGAATATATGGATAAATACCGCCAGCTGGCAACCCGTTTCATAGATAACTTCCGTAAGTTCGCGCCGGATTGCCCGCCCGAGATCGGCGAGGCTGGTCCGCACCTTCCCTGAGGCGCGGTTGAAATCTCTATGGCCATGGATATCTTCCATGCAGAGGAGCCATCGAGCTTGCTGATACCAGTCCGGCGTGAAGCCACCCAGGGGGGACGGGCGTGAGCGGGACGCGGCGAGCTAGTCCGACCGCCCGCAAGCTTGCGACCTGGATGGTGTGGCTGCTCGGCGGCGCCTTCCTGATGAGCCTCGGGCTGATGGGGACGGTCTTGCATTTCGCAGTGCGAGATCTCACCGCCTCCTATACCGGCGTTGGATTGAACCCCTTCCGGCCACAATCGAGGCCTGCGCAGGCGACGACGCCAGACCCGTTCGCCACACCTACTCTCACTCAGCTCGAAGTGAAGCCGCAGCCATGGGACGGAACGTCACGGGTCACGATCCTGCTGATGGGTCTCGACTACCGGGACTGGGTTGCGGGTGAATCGACGCCGCGCAGCGATACGATGATGCTGGTCACCATCGATCCGCTCACGCTGCAGGCCGGAATGCTCTCGATCCCGCGCGATTTGTGGGTAGAGATTCCCGGATTTGGGTACAACCGCATCAACACCGCCTACATGTTGGGCGAGGCCTACCAGCTCCCTGGAGGGGGGCCTGCCCTGGCGATGCAAACGGTGGAGAACCTGCTGGGAGTCCCGGTGCCCTATTTTGCGGTCGTCGATTTTCACACCTTCGAGCGGCTGATCGATGAGATCGGCGGCATCGATGTGCTCGTAATGCAGCGTATCAAGATCGCCCCCATTGGACGGCCGGGCAAGTGGCTGGAAGCCAAGCCCTATCATCTGGATGGCGCCGATGCGCTGGCGTATGCGCGAGTGAGGAAGAACGCCGGAGGCGATTTCGGCCGGGCCGAACGCCAACAGCAGGTCATCTTGGCCATTATGGACCGGATTGTTGGTTTCGACATGCTGCCGACGTTAATCGGCAAGGCGCCTGCGCTCTATCAAGAGCTTGCTTCCGGCATCCGCACAAACCTGACTTTGGAGCAGATGGTGCAATTGGCTTGGCTGGCAGTGCAGGTGCCCAAGGACCATATTCAATCCGGCGTGATCGGCCCCCCGGAGATGGTGGGGTTCTACACTCGCCCGGATGGGGCGCAGGTCCTACGCTTTGTCCCAGATGCCATCCGCGAGCTGCGGGACCGAATCTTTGTGGAAACAAGTGCGATCGGGCCCTCGATTGCCGAGAAGCCTGAGGAGGGCTATAGGCCCTGATGGGATACCACAGCCGGAGCTCGGACGACCCTAAGCCCACAAGAAGATCCAGGGTGGGCAAAGGCGTGGATAGGGATACGCAGCCTGTGAAGACGACTGCGAGATCGCAGACCTCGCGATGGGTGAGGTGGCGCTGGCTGCTTCTCGGCCTTGTACTGACGCTGATCATGATTGCCGTGTCGGTCACCACTGGCTACATGCGGGGCCTGGAGGAGCGCGCCGCTGCACAGGGGCAGGCCCAGGCCGAAGTGGCCCGGCAGCAATTCGACGCCGGCATGCATGATTTGCTCGCTGGCAATTATGAACTTGCTCGCCAGCGCTTTGAGTATGTGCTCACCCTCGAGCCCGATTACCCTGGTGTAGCGGAGGCCCTGGGGCAAGCGCTGGCGGCTCTCAATCAGCCTACACCGACGCCGAGTCCCGTGGCCTCCCCCACACCCACGGAAACGCCTGATTTTGGATCCTTCGAGGGGACGTTTGCCAGCGCGCAGGCGGCCTTCGCGCGCGCGGATTGGACTTCGACCATCGATATTCTGCTTCATCTGCGGGCGGAGATGCCGACCTACCGTCTGGAGGAAGCCAATCAGCTCATGGCGGTGGCGCTGCGAAACCGGGGGATGGACAAGCTCTTCACCGGGAAGCTGGAGCAGGGTATCTATGATTTGACGCTGGCCGAGCGATTCGGTCCGCTCGATGCGCAGGCGCTCTCGTGGAAGCGGTCGGCGGCCTTCTTTATCTTCGCCAATAGCTACTTCGGCCTGGACTGGAAGCTGGCTACCGAATACTTCGGCCAGATCTGTCAGGCGAACATTTGGGGTGCCTGCACGAAATATGGGCTAGCCGCTCGCGAGTATGCAGCCGAGTTGGCAGAGAAGGACCCCTGCGCGGCGGCTAAGTATTACGAAATCGGGTATGGATACGTGGGAGCGGATGCATCAGCTCCCACCGCCACCCATGTCGCCAACCGCTGTGCGACCGTCACCGCGCCGCCCCCAACCGCCACAGAGACGAGCACGCCAGGGACTGAGACCCCCACGGCGACTTTCATTCCTGGCCCAACCTCGACTCCATCGCCTACGGCGGGTCAAACGGCCACCCCAACGCATACCCCCACCGTGGGTGTAAGCTCGCCCACCGCCACACCCACAACCGGCGCGCCCACGGCGACGAACACCCCGACACCGACGCATACCGACACACCGACCGAGACACCGACAAGCTGAATCGTGTCCCATCTATAACAAGAGGGGGCGCACAATTGCGGAGACCTGCTGCGTGTAGCCATCGCGCCACAAGCGATAATGCTTGTTCTTCATTGGGGCGGTTCACGTCTTCGGTGGAAAGGGAATCCCGCGGCTCAGGAGGCCTTTGCGGAGCCGTTGCTGCCATTCGGAAGCACCGACTCGAGTGTCTTCATGCTGATGGGCTTGGTGAGCAGGCCGCTGGCGCCAGCGCGCAGGGCGCGCTCTTCGAGGTATGGGTCTTGAGCCGCGGTAAGGAAGTAAACCGGGATGTCATTGGCATCTGGCAGGCGGCGTATTTGCTCCAGAGTTTCGAGCCCGTTCATGCCGGGCATCATGTAGTCCAGCAGGATGAGGTCCGGGCCATCATGGCTGATGATTTCAAGTGCCTGCTGGCCGTGGTAGGCCTCGATGGGCTGGTGCCCTAGCATCGCCAGCGCGGCAGATAGCATCCGGGCGCTATTCACCTGATCGTCGATAATAAGCACCTGTGCCATCGAAGCAGCTTCTCTGGCGCCGCCCCCCGCAAAAGCAACGAGAGGCCGGATAAGCCATCGCGGTCGGCCCACACTTGCCTGGCCATCCACCGGTTTCCAGCCTCTCTTCCGGCTGTTCGAGTTCTGTGGATGTTCGGCGGATCCGGCAGCTGGCTGTCGTAACCCGGTGTGAGTCGTAGACCCTGTAGCTTTGCGCCGCCGCCTTTCGGCAGCTTTGCCCTTTTCGAATCCAATATTAGTATATGCCTGGTCGCGCGAGCTGAGCCTTACAGATGCCTCTCAGGACACTGTGGAAGCAAAAGCAGATCCGGAGTGTCGGTCGACACTCCGGATGAGCGCCCCCGGAGGGACTCGAACCCCCAGCCTACTGATTCGAAGTCAGGCGCTCTATCCATTGAGCTACGGGGGCTGTTGACGGTATGATTATAGCCGCGTTCGCACGGCCCCGGTAGGGAGGATGCTGAATCTCCTTCTCCCTGTTGGCCAATATTGTTCAGCGAGGAGCAAGTCCGGTGGAGACGATCCATGTTCACAGCCGCGCAGAGGTCGAACTCATCGAAGTCACGTCGCAGATCGAAGATATTCTTCGCCGCAGTGGCGTACGGAGGGGCGTGGCTGTGATTTACGTACCGCACACGACAGCCGGCGTCACAGTGAACGAAAACGCCGATGCAACCGTGATCCATGATATCGTTGAAGACCTCAAGCGGCTGGTTCCTCGCCGGCAGCCCTATTACCACCATCGCGAAGGCAACAGCGCCAGCCATTTCATGGCCAGTCTCTTTGGTCCGAGTGTCAGCATCCCATTCGAGAACGGGCGCCTGGCGCTGGGGACCTGGCAGGGCATCTTCTTCTGCGAGTTCGATGGGCCGCGCACCCGCAGAATCCATGTACAGATCCAGGCTGATCAGGGAATGGATGACCTACGCCTGGAAGATTGACCTCCAAGGCGGGACCGTTGGGGGATAGAGCTATAGAGGGAACGAATCCCGGGCGAGCGCCGCCAATACGGCCTCGACAGCCCGAGGGATAGCATCTGCCACGACTGGGGACAATTGCTCGTCGAACGTCTGCACATCGGCGGCCTCAATCCCTAGCAGCGCGATGTGCTCGTTCTCCGGCAGGTGGGCGCCCGCTTGGCGGCCCAATTGCAGGGCTGTGGGCAGGTTCATGTCGTGGGAGGAGGCGCTTCGCTGTGTTGGAATGTCCCCTACCTTGAGCCAATGGAGCGTGCCCGCAGGAGCCTGGCCAGTGCAGATGGCATCCACGATGATGGCGCGATCGTAGCCGACCAGACGCTCCATAAGGCGCAATCCGCCCCAATAGTCGATATCCACTTCGACGCCTTCCTGATCGGCCAATCGAGCCCGCAACTCCTGTGCGACGCGCAGACCGGCGCTGTCATCCTTCAATAGTGGGTTGCCGAGGCCGAGAACCAGTGTGCGCATGGTTAGGCAGAAAGACGGCCGCCGGCCTTTCTTGGGGACAGGATCCAGGGTCGGCGGCCGCATTAGGCGCTATCAGTCGAGATTCTGTTGGAAGCGCTCGATCACTTCCCCGTCCGGCGCCCTGAGCGTGACCTCCAGGGGCATCTGCCCCGGGAGTGTATGCGTGGCGCAGGCCATGCAGGGATCGTAGGCGCGATAGGCCATCTCGATAGTATTCAGCAGCCCTTCCTTGATCTCGACGCCCTTCTTGATTAAACCCTGCGCAGCCTTCTTCACCGACATATTGATGGCAGCGTTGTTGTTGGTTGTCCCTACGATAAGGTTCACCTTGGTGAGGATGCCGCGCTCGTCGGTCCAATAGTGATGGGTAAGTGTGCCGCGCGGCGCTTCCACGCATCCCACGCCCTCATCCGGCGTTTCGGTAGGGAGAACGCGGAATTCATCGCCCGTGATCTCGGGGTCGGTTGCCAGTTCCACCCATCGCTCGGCAGCGTAGAGCAGCTCGATCAGCCGGGCCCAGTGCGTGGCGAGCGTATGGTTGACGGGCTTGCCGCCCAGCGTGTCATACATACGCTCGTACTCTTCCTGGGCGAGCGGGGTGGCCATGCCATCGGCGGCGTTCAGGCGCGAGAGCGGGGTGGCCTTATAAACCCCCGAGCCGACGCCATCTACGAAGCCTTTCCAGCCGATCTTCTTCAGATAGGGGAATTTCAGATAGGACCAGGGTTCAACGCGCTCAGCGATGTACTCCTGATAATCCTTGGGGTCGTAGATGGCGTGTTCCTTACCGTCGGGTCCCACGATGCGGATCTTGCCGTCGTAAAAGTTGACGTGGTTGTTCTCGTCAACGGTCCCCATGTTATAGGTTGCGTGGACGAAGGCGTCGTTCTTGATCAGATCTACGTAGTCGGTGTTGCCAAGCACGATGTCGTTGAAGAGCTGG
>CAZBLT010000078.1:0-6699 GCA_964492745.1 uncultured Anaerolineaceae bacterium | reverse complement strand
TACGTTGCCCGATCTAGAGGGTGCGCCCGTCGATGTGACCACCTTTCAGGGAAAGGTTCTGCTGATCAACTTCTGGACGACATGGTGTCCGCCATGCGAAGCAGAGATGCCTGCTCTTCAAAGGACCTATGAGGCCTATTCCGATCAAGGCTTCGCTGCCTTGGGAGTAAATTGGACCGAAGTAGATGATGCATCAAAAGTTGAACCTTTCGTCCGTCGCCTTGGACTGACATTCCCCATTCTGCTGGACAAGCAGGGGGAGGTAGCGGAGGATCTCTTCAACATCACCGGGCTGCCCACGAGCGTACTCGTTGGTCGCGACGGCGTCATCCGCAAGACCTACATCGGCTCTCTCCAGCTTGACCAGCTAGAAGGCATGATCTTGCCGCTTCTCGAGGAGGCCTTATGACATCCACGGCCGTGCCATCCGCCACGAGATCCTCTCGGCTCCGCACGCTGGGGCATGCCATCTTCTTCGTCGCAGGGTTCTCGCTGGTCTTCGTCTTCGGATGGGGAGGGGCAGCCACCTTGCTGGGCCGCCTCTTCGGCCAGTATAAGCTTGCACTCGGCAGACTGGGCGGAGTGGTGGTCATCCTATTCGGATTGCTCACGCTGGGGGTTCTCCGCGTTCCCTGGCTGCTGGCGGACACCCGGCCACAGGTTCGGAGATGGGGCGCGAGCAAGCTCGTCAACTCCAGCCTTTTCGGCATGTTCTTCGCCGCCGGCTGGACCCCTTGCGTTGGCGCAACCTTGGGGGCCATCCTGACACTCGCCTTTGCGGAGGAGACTGCGGGACAGGCGATGGTGCTATCGTCCGGCTATGCATTGGGATTGGGCCTGCCTTTCCTGGGGTTGGCGCTGCTTCTCGACCGGGCACTCTCGTTGGTTGCCCGAATGCGAAAGTATGTCCGCGTGTTCCAATGGATAAGCGGAGCGTTCCTCATCCTCATCGGAGTGCTCATGCTGACGGATCGCATCACGCTGATCGCCATCTGGGCCCAGCGGAACGGCTTCTTCTTTGATCTTCTGATCGGGACCGCCTCGGCCCCGACCTACTTCGCCGCCGTGGCGGCGGGCGCCCTCTCCTTTCTCAGCCCTTGCGTCCTGCCTCTCGTGCCCGCCTATCTAGGGTACCTGAGCGGCCAAGGCTCGCTCTTTCTCGAGAACCCCCGCTCATGAATCACTTCCAAGCGCGCGCATGCCGCCCCAAGCCGACTGCCAAGCCACATCTGCGGAAAGACAGGCGAAATAGCGCATTGCTTGCCCTGCCCAGCTCCGCTATTCTCAGCGCATATGTCTGATATGGGCAACATCGGCATCCGGTTCCTCATAGGCTTTGGTGCCACGCTTAGGGCCCGCCTCCGGCAATCTCTCTTGGCCGATTGGAAAGCGCCTTCCCGGCGCTATCTTGCGCCAGCCCTCGGCCTCAGCCTGATGGCGATGGCTGCGGCAGGCTGGTCAAGGATGGGCAGCGCCTCCGCAGCCGATACACGCAAAGAGGCTAACGGATTTCATCGATTGAGCGAGGGCCAGGCAAACTCGAACCTGAATATCGATCTTTTGCCAGCCTTCGAAGGTCCTCGGACCGAGCTGTTCGCCGCGGGCAAGGTCCGACGATTCTCAGACATACGCACCGTAATCCCCAGCCGCCCGAGACTCGAGATTACACGCTACACGGTACAAGCAGGCGACACACTGTTTGGGATCGCCGAGAAGTTCGTCCTCAAGCCTGAAACGATCCTGTGGGGGAATTACGAACTGCTCCAGGATGATCCTCACAGCTTGCGGCCCGGGCAGGGGATCAGCATTCTTCCCGTCGATGGCGCATATTACGAATGGCAGGAGGGCGATAGTCTGAGCGCGGCCGCATCGTTCTTTGGCGTAGAGGCGGCCGAGATCCTGGATTGGCCCGGGAACCCTGTCGATCCGGCCATGGATCGCGCCAATCCCGCCATCGCGCCCGGGACGGAATTGATCATCCCAGGAGGCAGGCGCGAGTTCGTTAGTTGGAGAGCCCCCCGCATCACGAGAAGCAATCCAGCCGTCGCTCGGGTGGCCGGGCCAGGTGCTTGCGACTCAATCTACGACGGTCCCGTCGGCGAAGGTTTCTTTATATGGCCTACGACCGCCAGCTTGCTTTCCGGCTTCAGCTATTCGAGCTTCCATCCAGGAATAGACATCGCCGGCAGCCCCGGCAATGCTATCTTCGCCTCCGCGAGTGGCGTTGTGGTCTATGCCGGATGGAACAATTACGGCTACGGATACATGGTCGTGATCGACCATGGCAATAGATGGCAGACGCTTTACGCACACATGAGCCAGGTCAATGTTGCCTGTGGCCAGGCTGTGTTCCAAGGGAACGTCATCGGTGGCGTCGGATCTACTGGGAATTCCACCGGCGCCCACCTGCACTTCGAGATGCAACACGATGTCTACGGCAAAGTGAACCCTTACGATCTGGTCTCGCCCTGAGGGCATCCTGACCCTGCATGGCAGCCGCAGGGCCAGGCTGCCATCCCGCGCACGCAAATCCCAAAATCGCCGTTCATGCGGCTCAGCAGCGGCCTGACCGAAGGTAGATGATGGAGAAGGATTGGAAGACCGCCGAGGACATGACCATCGCCGAGTTAGAGGCGTTGACCAGCCGCAAGAAACGTGAAATGCGTCATGCACGCGTGCTACGCCTTCAGCGCGCCGGGCGCATCCTCACGCCTGAACCTCCGATCGCCCGACCCAGGGCGCCTGGTCAAGATGAGCGCGGCTGGTATGCTCGGCACGCCGTCCCCGGACGACATTCAGAGCGGAGGAACAATCTTCTTAGGCTGTCGAATCACACCTTGCTCATGCTCGAACTTGTCGCCCTCCTGGGCTTCTCCGCTATCCTCCTGCGCGGTTTCTTGGCCCTGCAGGTCCTGAATCGAGAGATGGCTGATCGCTTCGCGGCTGCGCCTCTCATCCCCACCCCGTTGATACGCGCCGTCGTGCTCCCCTCCGGCCATACACCCCCCTCATCCCCTGGCGGGGCCCGCTTCAACCAGGAGGAGATCCCCAAGCACTTGCGTCCGATTGCACAATCTCTCTCCTCCATTCCGATTCCAACGCCAGGATCCAAACAGGCGCGGCGGATCTTCATTTCCAAGCTATGGGCTTCGCCCAAGCCGGTTGTTCAGGGGGATGGGTGGGAGCAGCTCAAGAAGGGCGTCGCCCAACACATCGGCAGCGCCAACCCAGGGGAGATCGGAAACCTGGTGCTCTCTGCCCATAATGACATCTACGGCGAACTCTTCCGCGACCTCGACCAGCTTGTCCCGGGAGACGAGATCAGGATCTTCACGACAACGAATGAGTATCTCTACCGCATCACCGGGACACGGATCGTTGAACCTACTGAGGTGAGCGTCATGGAGCCAACGTCTCGCCCGACCATTACACTGATCTCATGCTATCCTTATCTCATCGATACGCAAAGGATCGTCGTCTTTTGAGAACTGGCGCGCGGATAGGTGTCCGAATGGTCACAGCGAATCGAAGGGGCCAGCCAGGCAATCATGGGGGGCCCGCCCGTCGCCGGAGCGCATCCTCCGCTCCCATCCGTGCCAACCGCCGTTCGAGGTGAGCATGTTCAATCCAGATCATGAATTCGAGACCTTGGCTATTCATGCCGGCCAGGCGCCCGACCCGGCAACAGGGGCTGTTATGGTCCCTATTTATCAGACCTCGACCTATCGGCAGGAGCAGGTCGGAAAGCACCGCGGATATGAGTACTCGCGCACCGGCAACCCCACCCGCCGTGCCCTCGAGGATTGCCTTACCGCCCTGGAAGACGGCCTGCAGGGATTTGCCTTCGCCTCCGGCATGGCTGCCATCGATGCGATACTGCACCTACTTCAACCCGGGGACCATGTCTTGGCCAACGACGATCTCTACGGGGGAACCTACCGCCTGTTCGAGCAGGTATACGCACCCTTCGGCATCTCGTTTTCTTATGCACCGGCCAAGGATCCCGCGGTATTCCTGCGCTCGATCCAGCCAAATACCCGCTTGATCTGGCTCGAAACCCCCACCAACCCGCTCCTGACTCTTTCCGACATCGCCGCGATCTGTGAAGGCGCCAGAGAGAGGGGGAGCGTTTCTTGGATTTGCGTGGACAATACCTTTGCGACCCCTTATCTGCAGCAACCCCTGAGGCTTGGCGCAAATCTCGTGATGCACTCGACAACCAAGTATCTTGGCGGGCACTCAGACCTGATTGGCGGCGCCGTAGTCACATCGGATCAAGATACAGCGGAGCGCCTGGCGTTCCTTCAGAATGCCATCGGAGCGGTACCGGGCCCCATGGATTGCTTCCTGGTCTTGCGTGGCATCAAGACGCTCGCCGTGAGGATGGACCGTCATGCTTCAAGCGCCATGCGGATCGCTGAGTTCCTCGAGAACGATCCGAGGGTCGAACGCGTCTTCTACCCTGGCCTGCCGTCGCATCCGCAGCATGAGCTGGCCCGCCGCCAGATGAGGAACGCCGGCGGAATGGTCTCCTTCACCCTGCGTGGGGGGCGCCAGAAGGCCAGGCGCATAGTCGAAGCCACACACATCTTTGCCTTGGCCGAGTCCCTCGGCGGGGTCGAATCGCTGATCGAGATCCCCGCACTTATGACGCACGCCTCCACCCAAGGCTCTCCCTTGGCCATCCCCGCCTCTCTGATCCGGCTCTCGGTTGGGCTCGAGGCCGAAGGCGATCTGATCAAAGATCTGGGACAGGCCCTCGATCAGGTCGATTGATCACTCGTCAAACAGATACGTCGGCTCGGCGTAATAGCGCACACTTCGACCCTGGATCTGCCGGAAAAGCCACGCCTCGAAGGCGCCTTGACACGCTTCCAGAGAGGCAGAGCCTCCCAGCCGATCCAGGGGATAGTTCACCCGCAGTGCCCTCGGCCCCAGGACAAACCGCGTGATCCCCGCCGGCATCCGTATGCCACGCCTGGCCAAGGACAGCACCTCGTCGATCTTCAGCGCTCGGAGAACCAGAAGCCCTGTCAGATCAGGATAGACCTCACGCAGCGTAAGCATTGAGGTGGCGATACTGCGCTCAACCCTCCCGACGCTCCTGCAAGCGGCGTGCAGCTCGTGAAGCCCAGCTATGCTGTGCTCCAGCGAAGAGCTCTCGACCTCCACAGCCCAATCCCGACCATCTGCCAGCGTGAGTCTGGCCAACGACGGCGGCGATATATGCGCTTCGTTGCCCCTAGCCTTCGGAGAACCGACCAGCGCGAGCCGTGTGGAAGACTCGATCCTACGCAGCAGATCCTCGGGCGGACAACCCAATATCACCTGTGACCAGGTTTCGAGCTCGAGCCGATCTTTCGAGCGGTTCACAACCTGGACAAGTGCAAAGGGCAATCCAAGGTCCCGCAATGCGGCGATACGATTGGCGCCATCGAGGACCATAAAGCGAAGCGCCCGACGATCGAGGGGGAGCACAATGGGCGGGTTTCTCAAGACGCCATCCCGCGCTAACGCTTCGCGCAGCGGTCCTACGCGGGAAGGGTCGAGCTGCTCATGCGGCTGCAACGCCTCAAGAGGCAGGACCTTCAATTGGGGAAGTGGGCGGTCCGCAATGCTCATGTTGCCTTTCCTGAGGCCAGGAATTCGAGTGCATCGATCATCGTGAGGATGCCTGTGGGCTGCATCAGATCGTCGGTTAACATGATCACTTTGGAGGCCAGTAGCTCTGGGAGCACTTTTTCAAAGGGCAGGTCTTGATGGATGCGTCGAACCTCTGTGTTGATCAGATCTGCGATGGTCTCCTCCGCAGAATGCTCATGCTGGGATGTGAGCATGTGCTCGAGCAGCTCAACTTCGGAGACGATGCCAATCAGCCTTCCCTCATCCCCCACAACCGGCAGCTGCGAAATCCCGTGTTCACGCATCCTTTTGATCACGTCGGCCTGGCTATCTTGGGGCAGCGCTGTGATCAGGGCCGATATGCCGCGCGATCGAGCCACATCCAGAGCGGATGCCCTTCCCGCCTCAAGATCAAGGAAGCCGTGCTCCAGCATCCAATCATCATTGAAGAGCTTGCTCAGGTACCGAGAGCCACTGTCGGGGAAGATTGTGACCACGAGGCGATCGGATCCCAGCCCTCGAGTCGCTTTGATGGCGCCGGCCAGCGCCGATCCAGAGGACCCGCCGCAGAAGATCCCCTCTTCTCGCACGAGGCGTCTGGCCCAACGGAAGGATTCGGCATCATCCACCTGTATGACCTCGTCCACGAGGCTCAGATCCAGCGTGGATGGGATGAAGTCCTCTCCGATACCCTCGACCTTATAGGTTGTGGCCTCCAGCCCAGTCACCTTTCCACCCTGGTGCCAGGCGTCATAGAGCAGAGAGCCCACAGGATCGACACCCACAATCCGCACGGGGTGGCCGTGCTCGCGCATGAAGCGGGCGATCCCGGTGATCGTGCCGCCGGTTCCCATCCCCACCACGATGTCTGTCACGCGCCCCTGGGTCTGCTCCCAGATCTCCGGCGCGGTTGTCAAATAGTGGCTCTCTGGATTGCTGGGGTTATGATATTGATTGGCCAGAACGGCGTTCGGGGTCTCGGCAACAATACGTTCAGCCACGGAATAATAAGAGCGCGGATCATCGGGGGGGACCGCCGTTGGCGTGATCAACACACGCGCCCCGTAGGCGCGCAAG
>CAZBLT010000077.1:0-6727 GCA_964492745.1 uncultured Anaerolineaceae bacterium | reverse complement strand
GGCGGGTCTATTCATGGCGGCTTCCTTCGGCTTCCTTGCTTCAACGCGGGAGGTCGAGCATGATCCCGCCCCGCCTCCCGAAGACGGGGCACGGCAATGGGATGAGATCAAGCGCATCCTCCGCTCGGACAGGGCCTTCCAGCGCTTTCTGCTCATCCGCATAATTCTCGCGTTTGGGATGACGGCCTTCTCCTACTATGCCGTCTACGTCGTCGGTGAACTGGGCGCGAGCGAGGCCCTCGCCGGCTGGCTGACTGGAGTGCTCATCCTGGGCGAGGTGATCATCAGCCCTGCCTTGGGCGCCATCGGCGACCGCAAGGGCCACCGCCTGGTGCTGCTTCTTGGCTCGCTGGGGGCGCTCGCCAGCGCAACGCTCGCTGGCTGGCTCTCCACGATACCGGCCTGGTTTCTCATCTTCATCCTTGCCGGCGCGGGTTATGCCGTGGGCTGGACCACGACGATGGTGCTCACGCTCGAGTTCGGCAACCCGCACAATAAGGCGATCTACATCGGCCTCTCCAACACGCTTGTGGCCCCCGCCGCGCTGGCGGCGCCCTTTCTGGCAGGCTGGTGCATCGAGGCCCTCGGCTACGCGACCATGTTCCGGCTTGCAGCCCTCACCTTCTTGCTTGCAGCCTTCCTCAGCCTGAGTCTGCTGCAGCTCGAGGCGGAGCCTTTCTTCGAAGGTTGATGAGCAGCCCAGGCTCCGGCATCCTTTCAATTCCTACCTGGGCAATGGCCAGCCTTTCGTTTCACATCCCATGCGGCTGGCGGATCCTGGATTGTGAACCGCCTTCCCCTTAACCGGGGCACGGCTGAAACACGGGCCGCGCCTGCGCCACTGAGATACCCGCCGAGATCAAACCACGAAATGCCTGGTATCGGCCGATGCGCATCAGGTCCAGATCGGGCCCGGTGTCCAGCTATCCCTCGGCAAAGGAACAGAAATGAAAGGCGCTCAAGAGCTGGATTCTCACCCGTGAGGAGAATTGTCACTCAAGAAGTGAGCGTTCCAGAATCCCGGTTTCGGGCATGGTTATCACCTCTGGTGATCAGATCATCACGAAAGGTGATCACCATCAACCCGTTCAGACGTAGAGCAAGTGTTGCCTGCACCTTGGACTCAGGATATCCTCGTCAGACATGGCGTATGCGCCGTTCTTGTACTCCCCCGCGCGCCATAGCGGCGCCTTCGAGGCGCTCCCTAGCCGTTCGCCGCCCAACCCTTGCCGCGGAGCCGAGAACGACGGCAACGAGCGTAGCAGCCCATGGCAAGACAAGAAAGGCCTAGAAAATGAGTTCGAACCCCAGCCTTCAAGAGGCCATCGAGCACGCCGAAAGGCTGATACAGGATGGCCACGAGCAGGATGCCGCCGACTTGCTGAAAACCTTCGTGCCCCACCATGCGGACAATCCCGATCTCCATTTCGCGCTCGGATACGCCTACACCAAGGCCGGGCACCTCTGGAACGCCGCCGTACATTACAGCCAGGCGCAGAAGCTCCGCCGCGACCCCGATTTCTGGTTTCCGCTGGGGACGCTCTTCGCCGACCTGGGGCTCTACGCGCTGGCCCTGGACGCGCTCCGAAAGGCCCTCAAATTCGATCCAGAACATCCCTGGGGGGCCGAAATCCACAGAGATATGGAGGCCTTTGAGGAGCGAATCCTTGTCGTGGCCTATGGCCTCGATCTCACCTCGGATAGAGCCGAGCGAGGGCTGCGCTTCTTCGAGGAGGGACAGATCGCCCTCCATGAAGGCGCCTTCACAAAATGCATCAGTCTCAACCGCCGGGCCATTCAGATCCTGGGCGATTTTCCGCCATGCTACAACAACCTCTCGCTGGCCCTCTATTTCGGCGGCAATCCTGAGGAGGCCATCCGCAGCGCTCACCATGCGCTGAGTCTGGACCCGCAGAACATCCAGGCCCTGGCAAACATGATCCGCTTCCTGGCATGGACGGGCCGTGGAACAGAAGCCCACACATATTGGCGCAGGCTGCGCGAACTCGAGCCTACCGACCACAGCCTGCGCGTAAAAATGGCCGAGGCGGCCGCCATGGTGGAGGACGATGAGGAAGTCTATCGACTGCTCACCATGCGCCTCCCTGGCGAGGAGGTCGATCGGGCCTTCACGCTCCGCGAAGAACTGCACCTGGCCGTCGCTGAGGCTAACCTGGGCCATAAGTACGCCGCCAAACGGCTGAAAGATCTCGCCGAGCATATACCCCTTGCCCAGGACTTGCTGGAAGCGTTTGAGGCTGGCCAGCCCGGGCCGGGATTCGCACAGCGCTTCCCCTACTTCCACGCCACAGAGCTGCTCCCGGATTCGCAGCTCATGGCCTTCTTCAAATTACTTGAACGCCGGGGCCAAATGTCGGAGGGCAAGTTCCACAGGCAGGTGCAGCGCTTCGCAACCCGCTTTCCCCAGCTCGTGCTCTTCGCCGAGAAGATCATCCTGGAAGAAGCAAACCTGCCAGCCGGCATCTCTATTCTTGAAGCGCTGGGCACGCCGGAAGCCTACAAGGCCTTGCGCCGCATCGGATTGGGACAGGCCGCAGACGATGAAGCCCGCATGCAGGCTCTCTTCGCCCTTCAGCGAGCCGGGCAGCTTGCCCCAGATGAAACGCTGCGGGTCTGGCAAGATGGCGAGTGGCGCGAGATCAGATTGCAGACCTACGAGATCACGGACGCATGGGACCTGCCGTACTCAGAGGAGGTCAATGCCCTCATCGAGCGGGCGACGGAAGCAGACCAGCAAGGTCGCGAGGAGGAGGCCGAAAGGCTTTTCAAACGCGTCCTGCGATGGGAGCCTCGAGCGAAGGAGGCCTGCAACAACCTGGGGACGATCTACGCCCGCCGAGGGGAGAAGGGGCGGGCGCGCGAGCTCTTCCAAGAAGCAATCGAGATCGATCCCCTCTACCTCTTTCCGCGTTGCAACCTTGCCTTGTATCTGCTGGCCGATGACAAGCCCGACGAAGCGCAGGAGATGATCGAGCCTCTGCTCGAGATAACCACCTTGCGCGTCCAGGAGATGGCATTCCTGTCCGTCACGCGTGCACGCATCCATGCCCATCGCGGCGAGTACGACCAAGCAAGAAAATTGCTGGAGCTGGCTCTTGAGGTCCTGCCGGATTATGAACTGGCAACCAAAACTCTGGAAGATATCGAGGTGCAGGAGACCTGGCTTGCCGAGACGGGCAGATTGATCGAGAGAGGGCGCCGTCGCCGGCGTGACAAGCGCGCCGGCCTGCAAAGGCAGCTCACCACGGCCCATCCCACTCTGGAGGAGGCGCTGGGCCTCTACACCAAGGACACGCTTACCGCCATTGCCCGCAATGTCATCTCCACGGGCGGCTGGTCTACCTTACGCAAGGCCCAGCTCCGTGACCGCATTGTGCAGGAGCTGCGCGACCTTCAGGCCCTGGCATGGATCGTCGAGGATCTGGATAAGACCGAGAAGACCGCCCTGCGCATGATTCTTGAGAACGGAGGAAGCATGCCCTGGGAGGCATTCGACAAGGAGTTCGGCAACGACCTGCAAGAGAGCCAGACATGGATCTACCATCAGCCGGCGAGCGTCATGGGCCGCCTGCGCGCCCGCGGCTTGCTGGCCGAAGCCACCGTCGGCGGCCAGCTCCTGGTCGTCATCCCGGTGGAGCTTCAGGAGTCGCTTCGTCGTCTCTTGCGCGAGCATGGATAGCAGGCGAGCCCACAAATCCGGCCCTGCACTCCTGGAGGTGCGATGGAACTGACACCTGAAACCGAAATCCGGCTGCGGCGCATATTCAAGATCTTCAATCATTTCATGCTGGCGCTCTGGCGCCTGGGCCTGGCGCAGTACGGCAACCCGACGCGACTCGGCGGGGCGGTGATGGTTATTAAGCACAAGGGCCGCAAGACCGGCCTGACGCGTTACGCGCCCGTGAATTACGTTGAGGTGGGGGATGATGTCTACTGCACCGCCGGATTCGGCGCCAAGACACATTGGTACCGGAACCTGCTCGCCGACCCAAACGTGGAACTCTGGCTCCCGGACGGCCGTTGGGAAGGAATCGCCGAGGATGCCAGCGAGGACGAGAACCGGGTAGAACTGCTGCGCAAGGTGTTGGTGGCTTCCGGCTTCGCCGGCCCTCTGTTCGGCGTGAACTCGCGTCGCATGACAGATGAGCAGATCGAAGCTCTGATCGGGCCCTATCGGCTGGTGCGCATCCGCAAAATCGCGCCTGTCACCGGTCCGGGCGGCCCTGGAGACCTGGCCTGGGTCTGGCCGCTGGCGACCTTCCTCCTTCTCGGAGTGCTCCTGCGCCGCAGTCGCCAGAAGGGAGCCCGGGCATAAGGCGCTCTGGTTCGAAGATCCAGTCCAGCCCCAAAACTGGCTCGCTCCCGCCCGAGGCGTAGGAGCGAGCGGCCGCTCGCCCTTGTTTTGGCAGGAATGCATATTGTGGGGCCAAATGATTATTCGCCCCTGCAAGCCACTATGCTCGTGCCATGGCGTATTTACGGTTTGCAGACATCATCGAATCGCGATCGGATCGAGGTCATGCACATAGTTGGCTTCCAGCATGCCGCCAGGGCATGCGTGGGGGCGGGTATGAAACCCGCCCACTACTCCCCCCACGGCCTAGAGATCTCCCCTTACCAGGCATCTCTCAGCTCCGTGAAATCCATGGGCATTGGCACGTGGCTGGGAGAACTACGGGCAGCGTGGGAGCTGCCCTCTGCTTGATCCCCAGCAGGTCCGGCCCCCACGCCGCGCCGAAACTTAGAAAAAACCCCCGCCTTGCGGCGGGGGTGCTGGTCTCACGTTTGGGACGGATTAGACCGTCTTGACGTTGGCTGCCTGCAGCCCCTTGGGACCCTGCTCGATGGAGAACTCCACTCGCTGGCCCTCGTCCAAGCTGCGGTAGGTGCCATAGCCATCTTCTTGAATGGCGGAGAAATGGACGAAAACATCCTCGCCCTCTTCGCGCTCAATGAAGCCATAGCCTTTTCCGGCGTTGAACCATTTGACCGTACCAAGAACTCGTTCCGACATGTTTGATTGCCTCCTTATGGCAATAGTTTCTGTTGCTTGTCGCGTTCTCGGCGGTCGCTTGAAAAGCAGCCGGCCCGAGCTTGGTGCAGCCCGGGCCGTAATCCTTCGACTTCCAGACAGAACGTGCAGCAACCTTCTGAGAGAACTATACCATCCTATTACTATTCTGTAAAGGGGAGTTATTTTCTCCCATCGCTCCCAAAAGGAACGGCTGGAATCCCCTCCTAGTACTCACTCGCTATGGCCCGCGCTTGCTCCCACCAGTGACAATGGGGCTGCCATGGACAAAGACACGCGGCCCCTTCGCCTGGCCCGCTCATCTCGCCCACGCACGCTGAGCACCCTAATGCGGGGCTGTGCCTTGCTCCCAGGAATATTCGGCCTGGCCCTCTTTCTGGGCTTGCTCACCGCCCAAGCCATGTACCGCGAGGAGATGGCCGAGCTAGGGGAGATTGCGCGCGGCCTGCTGGGTGCCAATGGCTGGCTTGCCAATCCCGAGCCACCAGCTGCGCCCTCCCCAGATGTAACCCTCATCGCCGCCCAATTGCGCGCCACGCTCCGGGCCGACATTGCCGCCATCCCCACAGAGACCTCCACCTATACGCCCACAGCCACACACTCACCGACCGCAAGCCCGACTGTTTCGCCCACCCCCACACACACGGAAACCTCCTCCCCGACTCCTACCGCCTCGATCACCGGCAGCCCCACGCCCACCGCTACTCTCACACCCTCGCTGACGCCGTCCCGCACGCCCACCCGCACACGCACACCCACCTACCCGCCACCTCCCACCTGGACGCGAACTCCACGGCCGACGAACACACCGGTTCCCACGCCCGTCCCGCCAACGGCCACGCCGCCTGACTACACGCCACCCCCACCCAGCCCCACCCCCAGCCCGGCGCCGATCGGCTGTGATGCCGTGATCAACACCGCCTTCGAATCCCAAGTGGTCGAGCTCGTGAACCAGGAGCGCCAATCGCGCGGCCTGTACGCCTATGCCGTGCAGAGCCAGTTGCGGGCGGCGGCACGCGTGCATGCCGCCGACATGGCCTGCAACCACTTCACCGGCCACACGGGCTCGGACGGATCCAGCGTGCGTGACCGGGTGGAGGCCCAGGGCTATGCCTGGTCCTGGATCGGCGAGAATTATATGGTCACTCATGACACCGTGAACGGGCCCCAGGTGGCATTCAACTGGTGGATGAACAGCGCACCCCACACCGCCAACATCCTCAGCCCGAACTACACCGAGTTCGGGGTGGGCTATGTGTACAGCGAGCAAAGCGATTACGGGGGCTATTTCGTGATCGTCTTCGCCAGGCCGAGGTAGCCACGCAGGGTTGCACGATCTGGCTGCATACCTAACCAAGAGACCCGCCGGAGCCGGCGGGTTCTTTCTGGGCTTGCACTCTCTCAGGTGGCGAGGGGGAGATTTGAACTCCCAACCAAGGGCTTATGAGGTGATCGACGGTCTTCGCCAGTCCCTGTCCAAGGAACCATGAAAATGCCTGGTATCCCTTGGTATCAGACGTGGTGATTGGTCTGCTTTTCGGCCTCCCTCGAGTCAACAGCCTTTGGGGCCCGTCACCGCTGCAGAGCCCGCCAGCAGCCAAGCCTTTTCTCCGGGCCACCACCATTCTTGGGCATACGATACACCAAGACCCTTTCGAGGTCAATGGCGTGTAT
>CAZBLT010000076.1:0-6735 GCA_964492745.1 uncultured Anaerolineaceae bacterium | reverse complement strand
GACTAGTATACCGGCCAATGGCGCCTACTGTCACCCAGGACGAGATTGAATTTTAAAGGCGGCCTGGCCAGCGATCGCACGCGGGGCGGTTCCGCAGCCGTCAGCCCGGCGTCAGTCCAAAGGCATGCATCACGCCACCTGGCCGCTAGGATGAATGCCAGAGATGAAGGGGCCATATCCTTCCCGGGAGGGAGCGGGCATGGAGAAACACGAGGGATTCCACTGGCTGACATGGCCGTTCAGGGCTTTGTGGCGGCTGGTTACGGGCATCCTGGAGATCACCGGCCGGTTGGTGGCGGTAGCCCTGGGGCTGGCGTTCCTGATCGTGGGGGTGATCCTATCGGCGACAGTTATCGGAGCCCTGGTGGGGATGCCGCTGGCTTTCTTCGGCATCCTGCTAATCCTGCGCGGTCTTTTCTAGCGCAGAACCTTTTCGGCCCGGGCAAGCGGTCGCGCAATCCAGGGATCCCATTTGTGTAAAGGGTATCGGAAGCCTGCTATGAGGACACTGTCGATGACAACGGAAGCAAGGCGGCTTTATCGGTCTCGTGAGGAACGCATGATCGCGGGGGTCTGCGGAGGTCTGGCGGAGTACTTGGCCCTTGACCCCACGCTGGTGCGGTTGCTCTTTCTGGGTGCCCTGTTCCTGGGCGCGCCGGGCGTGATCCCAGCCTATCTGATCATGGCAGTCATCGTGCCGCCGGCACCTGAGGTTCGGGAGGTGCCTGAGGGCTCCGACCTGGCGCTGGAAGAGGACACAGGCTAAGAGGAATATTCGGTGGGTGCGAGGGCGCACGGCGCTACGCCCTCGCGAAAAGGAGGGGCTGCCCTTGGCGGGGCAGCCCCTGCCGCGTGTGTCCGAAAAGCGCGTCCCGCCGCGCTAACTCGCCGAGGTGGCCTGCAGGTAGGCTTGACCGAAGAGGTGCGCTTCGACGGCATATGCATAGGCGCCCGTGAAGAGGACGCCCACGAAGCAGAGGATCACGCCAAATCCAGCCAGGAAGGATGCGACAAATATGCCCAGGAAGGCCAGCAGGTAGGCAGCAGGCGCCTTGCGGATGCGCTCGATGAGCGTTCCGATGTTCAGGGCTGAGGCCAGGCTTCCTGTGGCGGCGAGCTCGCCGTAGGCGGCGGGAATGATGAAGGCCAGCGCCAGGCCGTAGATGATAGAAAGGCAGCTCAAGCAGGCAAGCAGCAGGGAAAAGACGACCGCGGCGCTCTCCGAATCCACCAGCGTGTCGATGATGGCCGCCGGGAAGGCGATGATCATGAGCGGCAAGCCGAAGATGAATCCCAGAGCGAAGGCTTTCAGCCCGCTCATGAAGAGACCGCCGAAGTCCTCCCATTTGGGCATGGGATCGCTTTCCCCACGGATCACGCGAGCCGTGATCTCGATCAGCCAGCCCAGCACAGCGATCTGTCCCACGATGGGAATGAGCGAAATTACGCCCGTAAGCAAGATCTTCTGGATCCAATCCTTATCTTGAAAGGGGTAGGAAAAGGCCAGACCAAAGTCCATTGTCTCTCTCCTTCAACGCTGTTTATGGGATGTCATGAGCCGTCGAGCGAAAGGCCATCATGGTGGGTGAGTCTAACCCAAGGAGGTATTTGACGCCAGCCGCGGCGGCGGTTTCCGGCCACCGTTCTTTCCGACCGGCGAGGGCCTTTCCGGGCGCGCGCTGAGAGCCGGTCGTGGTGTGGAGATCCCAGGCGATGGGGGCCGGGCTGCTTCCTAGGGTGGAAAGTTGGCTGGGATGAGCCTCCATTGCTTCGTGAAGGTGAATTGGCCGGTCTCATCCATCGTGTCCGTCTGGCTGGAGCCCTGTGATTCGATGGCGAAGCTCATCACCGAAAACGAGGGCGGATAGAAGCCTGGGTAAGGGCCCGAGTAGTGTTTGCAATTCAAGGCGCCGCTCAAATCGGCATCTGGATCGGGCCCTTCCGTTATCACGAGGTAGATCTCCGCCACTCCCTCATCCTGCGCCTCGACATCCATGCATTCGCCTTCGAACTCGATCAGGGCCGTGCTGGCGCCCTGAATGTCGCATTTTCCGTCGTCGGTCTGCAGGAATCCGCTGTATTCGTACCCGATCAGGCAGTCCTCGGCCTCGACGCGCGTACCCTCCACATAGATCAAGCACCAGGCATCCGGCGTGGTGTTCCCGGTGATCGTCATCAGATCACCCTGCCCGGCAGGTTTGAACTCCCAAGAATGGTTGAATTCGAGCTTGAAGACGGCGGATTCCTTGGGACAGGAAGGGGACACGATCCCGGGCTCGCCCTCGCCGGCAGTCAGCGACTGTTCCTGCTGGGAGAGGCCGCCGCCGGGGACGGGCGAGGCGGGGTCAGCCTTCGAGGAACAGCCGAAGAGCAGCAGGCTCAGGCAGGCGCAAAGGACTGCGACGCGCCGGGGCGCATTCCATGGTGAGGGCATGTGGGATCCTTCCTCTGGGCGAGGGGCAGAATGCGGGGACTATAGATGTTTGTGGTGGATTTCGCAAACAGCCCAGGGCGGAGGGAAAATCTGCCGCCCCGACTGGTTCAGAACAGCGTGTAGATCAGCGGCCCCACGCCCGAGCTGGAGGCGAAGATAAGCAGCAGTCCGAAGGCGAGCAGCAGAGCGACCATGGGGACCAGCCACCAGAGGCGCCGCCGCCAGAGAAAGGAGAGCAGCTCACGCGCCACGCCCAGATTGAGCCACATCGATCGGAAGAATGATCGCATATTCATTCCCTCATTTGCGCACGATGAAAGACTCGAGGTACAGCGTGCTCAGGTCGCTCCTGGAGAAAGTGTTCAGGGCGTTGGCTGGCGTGTTCACGATCGGCTCGCCGCGCAGGTTGAAGCTGGTATTGAGCAACACAGGGATACCGGTCACGGCGCCGAAATTCGCAACCACATCGTAATACAGCGGATTCCACTGCCGGCGGATGGTCTGAAGCCGCCCTGTCCCGCCCTCATGGGTGACAGCAGGGATGCGTTCGGCCTGGCCATCCCGGGTGGGATAGACCATCAGCATATAGCGCAGGGGAGGCAAATCGGCGCGGCCATCGAGGCCATCGTAGAAATCGGCGGCGTTCTCTTCCAGCACAACCGGGGCGAAGGGCCGGAAGGGCTCTCGATACTTGATAGTGGCGTTGACCTTGTCCTTCATCTCCGCCCGCCGGGGGTCGGCCAAGATGGAACGGTTGCCGAGGGCGCGCGGGCCCCACTCGAACCGGCCTTGAAAGAGGCCAATCACCTTGCCCGCCAGCAAGTCCTCGGTCATCAACTCGGCGCGGCGCTGGGGATCTTCGACTACCTCATAGGGCCATCCGGCCCGGTCGAGGGCCAGCTTGACCTCATCCGCATCGTAGCGCTTGCCCCAATACGCATGATCCATGACGAAGCGGCGCGGCTTCCCCAGCAAGACGTGGTAGGCGTACAGCGCCGCTCCCAGCGCACCCCCCGAGTCGCCCGCTGCGGGCTGGATGAAAATCTGCTCGAAGGGCGTCTCGCGGGCGATGCGCCCGTTGGCGACGGAGTTGAGTGCCACGCCGCCGGCCATGCAGAGGCGCCGAGAGCCGGTGCGGGCGTGCGCGTAGCGGGCCATCTTGAGCAGCGTATCCTCGGTCACACGCTGGATGCTGGCGGCAATGTCAGCATAATGCTGGTTCCGCTCGGCGGTTGCCTGACCCCAATGGGGCTTGTCAGGCCGCGGCAGCATGGCGGGTGTGAAGAACTCCTCCTCATGCGTCCGAGGCGGCCCAAACAGCTCGGTGAAGCGGTGGCTGAAGGTGTGCCGGGCGGAGTGGTGGAAGGCGAAGTACTCCATATTGAGCCGGAATGCGCCATCATCGCTCACCTCGATCAAGCGGTACACATCCTCTAGGTGGGTGGGTTGGCCGTAGGGGGCCATGCCCATGACCTTGTATTCGCCATTGTTGACGCGAAAGCCCAAGAAGGCGGTGAAGGCCGAGTAGAGAAGTCCCAGAGAATGCGGGAAGCGCTGCTCAGCGAAGAGCTGGATAGCATTAGGCCGGGCTTCCTCGCCGGCTTCCTCCCAGCAGGCAGTGCCATGGCCGATGGTGGCGGTAGTCCACTCTCCCACGCCGTCCACTGTCAGGATGGCAGCCTCATCAAATGGCGAAGAGAAGAGGGCGCTGGCGGCGTGGCTCATGTGGTGATCGACAAAGAGCAGGCGGTCCTCCGGCAGATTCAGCTTGCTCAGGATCTGGCTTTTGATCCATAGCTTCTCATTGAACCAGGCGATCATCGACTCACGGAAGACGCCCAAGGAAGCGGGGTAGGTTTGCAGGACGCTTTGCAGAATGCGCTCGAACTTCAGCAAAGGTTTTTCGTAGAAGACGGCGTAATCCAGGTCCTCGCCCCGGATCCCCGCCTGTTCCAGGCAGAAATCTATCGCGTGGTGGGGGAACCCAAAGTCGTGCTTTCGGCGGGTGAACCGCTCCTCCTCCGCCGCGGCGAGGAGCTGGCCGTCTTGCAGCAGCGCGGCGGCCGAGTCGTGGTAGTAGCAGGAGATCCCCAGAACATACATCAGGAGAGCCTCCGGGCCTCGTCGATGGAAGCTTCGGATTGCTCGCGCGCCAGCCATGTGGGCGGAGAGCGGCCTTGCAGCGAGAGGGGGTCGGCGGCGCCGCGTGTGATCAACCCAAAGGGCAGGACCAATGTGAAGTAGAGCAGGCTGAGAACGAGCCGGGCGATGAAGTCGCCCAAGGCCTTGCCAACCCGTTGCCAACCGCGCCAAATCACCTTGAGAGTCTGCATGCTATCAGCCTCATTCTCCCGATACCTTAGCCGAGGCGGCTGCGATTGTCCATAGCCATCATGGGGCACCCGCTGGTGGGGAAGGTACAAGATTCAGGCCGAATGCGCAGGCGCCGAGAAAGGCGACCCTTAGGGGGCGACCAGCCCTTCGGCTGTGAGGAATGAGACGATCTCAGCCGCGATCCGGGCATTGGCAGCCTCGTTGTAGTGGGTCTCGAGCGGGTCGGCCAGGGCCATCCCCTGCGCGGCCATCTCGCGTAGCGATGGGGTAAGGTCAAGCAGGGGGATGCTATGTTGTTCGGAGAAAGCCTGGAGCAGCTGGAATTGATCGTCAATGGTTTCGTCCATGGCTTCACGGAAGGTCTGCCAATCGCCGGGATTGCGGGTGGGTTCGAGCACCAAGCATCCGAGCCGGGCTTGCCACTGATAGATCATGTCACGGTTCAGGGTGCGCAGAATTTCTTCGTCCTCGCGGATAAGTGGCCAATAGACGCGCGTTCGCTCCGGGAGGTAGATCAAGGCGAAAGCGGAACTCTGGCTCTCGGCGAGCTCCCGCATACGCAGCAGGCTTCCGGAGAGGATGCGCCAGTTCTCGCTAGCGAGCATCCGCTCGCGGTCGAGGGTGAGCGTGGCCGAATAGGCGGGCGAGAAGGTGAGCGTTACCCGGCGGCCGGAATACTCCCGCTGGATGGGTGTCACGATGTTGTAGCTGAGCGCGGAAGTCGGGCCCGCCCCGCGGAAGCGGAGCCGGGCGGCCTCGATGGCGCCGCCCAAGACATCTGGAGAGACCAGGCGGTCCCCCCAGCGGGGTCCCAGCGGGTTGGGAGGCATGTAGCACGTGTAGAGGTCGTTGCCCTCGAAGTAAGCTTCCAGCACAAGCTCGGGCTGGCGGGGGAGTCCGTAAGCCACCAGCGGTGCGACGTGCTTGGAGGGGTTGGTGCCGCCCATGCCCAAGTTGAGCACGCGCAGGCCGGATTTGCCTTCGAGAAGCACGGGCCAGGGGGCTTCGCTGCCCACGCCAAATGTAAAACTGTCGCCCAGGGCAACGAGATCGACGAGATCCGGGACCTCGCCATCGCCCCGGAAACCCAATGCGTTGGTCCGGTACCGCATGCCCTTCTCGAGATAGGCGATGCCAGGGATATCTGCGTGCAGGCGCCGCCAATTGCTGCCGACCTGTCGAGCGTAGGTAGGCCAGAGGCGCGGGAAAGGGCGCAAGAGAAATTCGAAAAGCGCCAGCGTGACCAGCATGGAAGCAAGGCTGACCAGCGTGTTGGGCGCGATGGCACCGGTTCCACCCAGGTAGAGCAGCGGAAGGATTCCCCAGACGCCCAATAAGAGCCACTGGTTGTGTTGGAAGGGCGAGGTGGCGGCCCAGTAAGTGAGCGGCAGGATCATGAACAAGAAGAAGACCTGGGAGGCGAGCCGGGGCTGGCCGGGCGGCGCGTCTGCGCGCGTGAGCTGCAGCGCGATCCCGAAGAAGAGAATGAGCAACAGGCAGGGGACGATCTGGCTGCGGAGGAAGAGCAAGCCGTAGGGTGTGGCCAGGAGGGTGCCCTCGAGCGCCATCTGGACCAGGCTCAGGGCAAGCATCAGCAGCCACCAAGCGAGGCCGGCCCATAGGTACGCTGGCCTTCTTGGGCCTCGATGGCTGAGGAGGGGAGATACGCTATCACCTGGAGAGGGCTGCTTAGGATCCATGGCTAGAAACTAACGCGTTTTGGGAGGCGTGGCAAGCACAGTTTGCGGCTGATTTAATGGCGAGGGCGCTCAATGGGTTCCCTGCCTGGGGAAGACTAGGGAGGTGCCCGCAGGGGCGCCCAACCCGAGCGGCCCTTAATGAAGATCAGTGCGCCGCACAGGAATCGAACCTGTAACCTTGGGCTTAAAAGGCCCCTGCTCTGCCAATTGAGCTAGCGGCGCGCCGGAGGCGATTGTAACACCCCCGGCGGGCAGGGGTCAATGAAA
>CAZBLT010000075.1:0-7397 GCA_964492745.1 uncultured Anaerolineaceae bacterium | reverse complement strand
TGCTTCATGCCTTTCATCCACAAATCCCATTTCGCGAGGACTGATCTCTCGCGAATCACGCTAGCGCGCTGCTATGCGGCTAAACCTCCTCGAAATATGTGACGCGCAAATGGGCCAGGCCATCCTGGCCACGCCCGCAGCGGCCTCTTGGTTCCTCTACGGAACCTCCGCGAACGCCTCCGCCGGCGCGAAGGCCACCCCCACCATGCTTGGACCGGTGTGCGCCCCTAGGACGAGCGACATCGGGGCCATCGGCAGCCAATCGCACTCGAATCGCTCCTCGATCAGCGCCTTGAGTTGCTCGCCACCCGCGGGGTTCATGGCGTGCAAGACCTGCACCCGCAGCGCGCTGCCCGGCGGATGGTACTTAGCCATCAGGTCCACCAGACCGCGCAGGGCGCCCTGGAAGGTGCGCACCTGCCCGCGCTGCACATAGGTGCCGCCCTCCTTCTCCACGCCGATCAGCGGCTTCAGCCTCAGCACCGAGGCGATCAGGCCCTTCATATGGCTGATCCGGCCGCCATGGATCAGGTACTTGAGCTCGCTTAACGTGTAGATGCTCTCGGTGGCCTGATTCAGACGCTGAATCAGCTCCAGGATGCGCTCCAAAGGCCAGCCGGCCTTCGCGGCCCGCGCCGCCGCCTCCACCTGCCACCCCGCCGCGGCCGAGAGCGTCTTCGCGTCCACCACCGTCACCCGCGCCTCCGGAGCCATCTCCGCCCCGGCTAGCGCCGATTGATAGGTCCCGCTCAAACCCGAGCTGATATGGATCGAGAGAATCTCGGGGTCCTCCTGCGCCAGCCGCCGGTAGGTCTCGGCGAAATCTCCCGCCGCGGGCTGCGAGGTGGTGGGAAGCGCCTCAGTCGACTCCAGCAGCCGGTAGAAGTCCTCCGGCTGGATGTCGACTCCCTCCCGGTAGGTCTGCCCCTCGAGCGTCACGACCAGCGGCACGACGTGGATGTCCAGCGCCTCCCGCTCCTCCGCCGAGAGGTGCAAATCGGCTCCGCTGTCGGTTACAATCTTCATCGCCCACCTCCTGCGAACGATCGCTTTTCCGCCTCGATTCTATATTATGCGCCAAGAGGCCGCTCGCCCTTGAATGCGGCCTCCAGCAAATGCCCGCAGCACACCTGCCCACATGTCAACAGCCTCTCGAAGGCTCGTTCCCCCTGGGAGGAACCCACGGTTGGGCCTCATCCCCCTCAATTAGCCGCTGGTAATCCTCCGGCGTGTCGACATCGAAGCGCACGCCGGGGTCGTCGACAACCACATGCCGGACCCGGGCCGCCTCCCGCCGCAGGTGGCCGCGGAGCGTCTCGCCCGGCCGGAGCGCCAGGATCGCCGGCCAGTCCGCTGCCGGCACGAGGATCGGGTGGCCGCGGCGCATCGAATAGCTCGGCACGACGATGCTCTCCGGCGCTTCTGCCCAAGCCGCTATCAGCGCCCGAACGGTCTCGGCCCGCACGTTGGGGTAGTCACCGGGGGCGATGAGCGCCACCTCCGCCGCGCCTCCCCTCAGCGCCCGCAGGCCGGCCTGCAATGAGCCCAGCATGCCAGCCTCTCGGAAGGCCGGGTTATGGACGAACTCAACCGGCAGGCCCCTCAGCGCCGCCTCGACCGCCGCCCGGTGCCCGCCGGTGACCACCACCATGTGTGAGGCCCCGGCCTCGAGCAGCATCCCTACCAGCCGGGCCAGAATGCTCCGGCCGCCGGCCTGCAGGTCGAGTTTCGAACGCCCCATTCGGCTGGCCTCGCCCGCCGCCAGAACCACCGCCGCGATCACCTTTCGGACTCCAAACGGCGCCAATCCTCCTCCGTATCGACATCCATCAGCGCAGCCCGGCCCCACGGCACCGCCTCTATCGGGAAACGGCCGAAGAGCGCCCGCCCGCCCTGATCGCCCCTAATCCCATCCAACGATGGAAAAGTGGCGCGGTCGAAGAGCGCCGGGTTGCCCCATCGCCCCCCCGCCCGAGGGGCCACGATCGGCGCCAGCGAGCGGCGGTGGGTTTCGACCAGGGCCCGCACCAGAGTGCCATCAACAAGCGGCATGTCCGCCAGCAGGAAGACCACCCCCTCCGCCTCACCCTCCACCGCGGCCAGCCCGGCCTGCACGGAGGTGCTCAGCCCGGCGTCCCAGTCCGGGTTCTCCACCACGCGCGCCTTATATGCCTCCAGCAGCCGGCGTAACTCCCCGGCTCCGGCGCCCAGCACGACCACAATCGGCGTGAGCCCGCCCTCGACCGCCGCCTCGACAGCCCGCCCGAGCAAACTGCGGCCTTCGAATTCGAGCGCCGCCTTCGGGCGCCCGAAACGGCGGGCACCACCGGCGGCGAGCACCACGCCCGCCACCCGCCCGATCACCATCTCAACCGGGTCCTCCTCCTGAACCTCCGCCAGCAGCGCCGCCTGCACCCGCGGCCCTGCGCACAGCGCCTCGGCCACCGTCCGACCCGCCTCCCCCGCCCCGCTCGAGCGGACCTTGTTCAGGAGAACCCGAACCTCCGCACCCTCCGGGGCATCCTTCAGACCTCCCTTGGGGTGGCTCAACAGCGCCGCCATCCGCTCGGGCGTGATCTCGGCCCCCGGCCCCTCACCCAGGAGCCGCGCCGCCGCCTCCGGCCTGTGCACGACCTCGCCATCCAGCGGCCGGCCGAGGGCATCGAGGGCGGCAAGTGGCACGACCAGGTCAGCGCCTTCGGGGATGACCGGCTCGTGCGTCGCGGGGGCCTTCAGCGATCGGCCGCGGGCTCCATCGGCCTCAATCAGCGCCACCCCGCCAAGCTCACGCACCATCGCCAGCAGCATATGCAATGTTCCGCCGGGCGGCGCGGTCCATTTGGCCTCATGCACAGAGAGCGGGCCGGTCACGAGCAGCGCTCCGCCACCCGCCAGGCGTTCGCGAACCCCTTCGAGCGATGCCCCAGCCTCGAGAACGATCTGCTCTGGCGCGAGGTCGGATTGGGCCTGGGCGAATTTGGTCGTGGTCGTGATCAGCAACGGCCAGGTGCCTGCCGCCTCGGACACCAGCCTGCGTATCGCGGATGTCTTCCCACCCGCTCCAACGAAGGCAGCTATTCGTCCCGGCTCAAGCCTCAATCCATCCGTCAGTCGCATCGGCTGTCTGGCCGCGCATGGGGCAGGCTCCCCGCGCCGACGAAGGCCGCGACTATGCCCGGATGGAGGCGCAGCGCTTCTTTCAGCCGCAGCATTCAGCCCCCTAGCGCAGAGCGAATCGCTGGCTGCGAGAGCAGCGCCTCAAGCACACCGCCGCCCACGGCCAGCGATTTATCCGAGATCAAGAAGCAGTAGGAGGGATCTTTTCGCGGATCCAGATCACCGATTTTGGCCCCCACTTCGACCGCCAGGCCATCGTGCAGTAGACCCCGCAGCGCGCCGTCGAAGGGCGCCAAGAGCACTGCCCCCTCGATTTCGGCGATGGCCTCGCCCGCCTGCACGAGATCGCCGATCGCCTTCAGGCCCCGGATCACGCCGGAAGCCGGCGCGCGCAGCACGCGGTCCACATCATAGCCCGCCACCCTCCCCGGCACACCGGTATCGGGCTCAGCCTGGCCATTCCAGATCACCCGCCCCAGGCGGTGGCCGCGCTTGGTTTCCACCACCGCGTGGCAGTCCACGCCGGCGGTGAATCCCGGGCCCAGGCCGACGACGAAGGGCGCCGCCTCCAGCCCTATCTCGGACGGAGCCTTGCGCATGCGCCCATCGACCAAGGCCAATGGCGCCAATACTTCGCGCGAGCATGCCTCCGGATCGACAAGCACCGGGATCTCGCCCGCCTCGAGGATGGCCGCCACGGCCTCGGCAGCGGCGGCCCGTCGGCCGGTCACCTCTTCAATCGTGATCGATCCCGCGTAGACCGCCTCAGCCAGCGCCACCCGCCGGCGCACTGCCAGCGGCCGCTCGATCTCGGTCACCACCACCGCGAAGCCACAACGGTGCAACCGGACGGCCGCACCCGTGGCCAAATCGCCGCCGCCGCGGACCAGGACCAGCGGGGCACCCATCGTCAGAGAACGCCCAACCCTCGCAGCACCCGCTCGGGCGTGAGCGGGAAATCATCGAACCAGATTCCCAGCGCGTCGTGGACGGCGGCTACTACCGCCGGGGCAAAGGGCAGGTAGGGCATCTCGCCCATCCCACGCGCACCCCACGGGCCGCGAGGATCGGGGTACTCCAGGATAACTGACTCAACCCGCTCGGGGATATCGACGATGGTGGGTATAAGGTAGGTGGAGAGCTGGCCAGTCTGGACATAGCCACCCTCCTGCTGGAAATCCTCGAGCACAGCATACCCCAGGGCCTGCACCACCGCGCCCTCGATCTGGCCCTGCACCTGCTGAGGGTTCACCGCCCGGCCCACATCGTCGGCGCAGACCACCTCCAACACGCGTATTTGTCCGGTCTCGACGTCGACTTCGACCGTGACCGCCTCGGCCACGTAGCCGTAGGCGAAATTAGGCTCCGACTTGCCGGTCTTGGGGTCCAAGGGCGTGGTGGCCGGCGGCTTGTAACGGTGGCGCGCCACCGCCGGGCGTTCCTCCGCCACCCACTTCGCAAGCGCCTCCGCCGCCGCGCCGCGGATGGCGTTGCCGGCCATGAAGGTCAAGCGCGAGGCTGAGGCCGAGCCCGAATTCTGGGTGTGGGCCGTGTCGGAGACGATCAGGCGCACTTTCTCGAGCGGCACGCCCACTGCCTCGGCTGCCATCTGCGCCATCACGGTGTGCGTGCCCTGGCCCACATCCGCGCCGGCATAATGCAATACCACCTCTTCGATCTCCGTCTGGCCGTGGAGCTCGATCTCCGCCCAGCATTCCTCCGGCGCTCCGAAGGAAAAGCCCACATTCTTGAAGCTGCAGGCGAAGCCGATGCCCCGCCGCAGATGCGGCGCCTCCGGCGTGCCAAGCGCCTTGGGGTCCGGCCGCTTCCAGCCCTGCGGCGTCTCCACCCAGCCCGCCCGCTCGGCGGCTTTGGCCACCACCTTGCCGATCGAGACGCCGGGCGGCAGCGGTGTGTCGACCGAAAGCTTGGAGCCCTCCCTCAGCAGGTTGCGGGCCCGGATCTCGACCGGGTCCATTCCCAGCGCCTCCGCCAGCTTGTTCATCTGGCACTCGGCGGCGAAGGCCCCTTGCGGGCCGCCGAAGCCGCGGAAGGCCCCGCCAGGGATGTGGTTGGTGTAAACCGAGTAGGAGTCCACGCTCACATTGGGGATCTCGTAGGGCCCGGTGCACATCAGCGTGGCGTTGCCGAGCACCTTGGTCGAGGTATAGGCATAGGCGCCGCCGTCCTGGATAACCTCCATCACCGCCGCCGTCAGGCGGCCGTCGCGCTTGGCGCCCCACCTGGCCCGCAGAATGAAGGGATGGCGTTTGTGATGCCCGATGATCGATTCCTCCCGCGACCAGACGATCTTGACCGGGCGGTCGATGCCGCGTTGGTGCAGCCGCCAGGCCGCCAGCGCCAGCACGACCTGCACCGACATGTCCTCCCGCCCACCGAAGGCGCCGCCGATGGCAGGGTAGATCACCCGCACCTGCTCCTCCGCCAGGCCGAGCGCATGAGCGATCTGCTCACGGTCTTCATGGGTCCACTGCCCGGCCACCTCGACCGTCACCCGCCCCTCCTCGTCGATGTAGGCCAACCCGGCTTCTGGCTGCAGGTAGGCGTGCTCCTGCGCCGGCGTGCGGTACTCGGCCTCGATCACCACATCGGCCTCCGCCAGGGCCGCCTCGGCGTCTCCCTTGCGGATGCGATAGTGGCAGAAGATGTTGCTATCCCGATCGGGATGCAGCAGGGGACTTCCTTCTTGCATCGCCTCCACTGGATCCAGCACAACCGGCAGGTCCTCATACTCGACCACGATGCGCTCCAGCGCCTCGGCAGCGATGGCCTCCGTCTCGGCCACCACCAGCGCCACCTGGTCGCCCACAAAGCGCACATGGTCGGCATAGGGTTTGCTCGAACCGGGGCCGCACAGCACCGGCTGATCAGGCATGATCAACCCATACTCGTTCACCGGCACATCTTTGGCGGTAAAGACCGCCAGCACGCCTGGCAGCGCCTCGGCGGCATGGGTATCCAGCCGGGTGATGCGGGCGTGTGGCCGGCCGGCAAAGAGGATCTTCATATGGGCCGTGTTGGGCCTTGAGAGATCGCCGGGGAACTGCGTCTCACCGCGCACCTTCCCCACCGCATCCACACGTGGAACCGATTGACCGATGATGGACATGCCCTGCTCCTTGCTCACTCGTCTCCTGGGCCAGCAGCGCTCAGGTGCGCTCGGCCTCCAGGGTGAATATGCGCCGCAATATGGCCACGCTTGTGGCGTAGGTCGGGTCCACACCGAAATAGGAGAGCGAGCCCGCCCCCAGGTTGCTACCCTTGCTCAACGGGGTATCTGAGGCGTAGTGCAGGATCCCCAGATCGAACGGCAGGTCGTACAGGTTCACGATCTCATTCGTCGGATAGCGCTTGGGCCGGAAGATCTCATAGACCGCCGAGAGATAGGGCCCAGCCTCCATCTCGATGTCGGTGTAGCCCTCGCGGTAGAAGACGTCCATATAGCGTGGCGTTTGCAGGAAAGTGCCGCGCACGCTGACCGCTTTCTGGTTGTCGAGCACCGTGCCGTAGACCAGGTGGCCCTGGATGTCGCTCCCGCGGAAGCAATTATCAAAGAGATAGGTGTTTTTGGAGCCCTCGTCGTGCACCACGGAAGGGATCATCACATCGCCGATCACGCCATTGAGCGTGGCGGCCTTGCCCATGATGTAGACTCCGCGCAGCTCGCCAAAGCGGGTCGAGGCCTGCGAGAGGATCAGGTAGGCGGCCATCCCCAGCGGGTAGTCGATGTTCACAATCAGGGCCTCGCTCTCCGCCAGGCGCTCAACGCCGGGGATTCGCAGCCGCGGATCGAGCCAAGCCGGCTTGAGGCCCCGCAGGTCGACCACCTGAGCCTCGACGTCGAAGCCGTGCTCGCTGGGCACGCGCGTGATCCCACAGGCGCGCTCGGCCTCCGCCCGGGCCGCCAACGCCTCCGCCCCCTCCGGCGTGCGCACGTACTTCTTGAGAACGTAGTAGAGGAAGTTTTCCCGGCTGGAGGGCACCTGGCGCGACTCTATATCCTCCCATTCGACGAGCAGGTCGGCGCACTCGGGCTGCTCCAGGTAGCGAACCAGCTCCGGTTCGCGCCGCAGGGCAAAGCCACTGATCAAATTCACGATGCTATGAGCGTTGCTGGAAACGAAATATGCGGGGCGTGCCGAGATGTCCGGCACGGCCCTCTCGATGCGCTCCCACCAGATTTGTGTCGCCTGGCGGTAGTCCCGCAGCGAGCCTGCCAGCAGGCGGATGCGGAAATCTTTGCGCCGGGCGGCGATGGC
>CAZBLT010000074.1:0-7589 GCA_964492745.1 uncultured Anaerolineaceae bacterium | reverse complement strand
CCTGCCTGTGACCGGCAACGCTATGCCCGCTACTATGGCATCCATGAGCATCGCAATTGCTGCGACAATTTCCGGGAGGCGATGGAAGTGTTTGCATGGGAAGGACGGCAAGTTCCCCAGCCACTGAATCTCTTCATGAGAACTTCCATTTCCCCAAGCGGTGAGCTCACAATTCTCGATCCAATCTCCCGTGCCGGCGATATGATTGCATTTAAAGCCCTCTGGGATCTGATGATTGTATTATCGGCGTGTCCGATGGATCTCAACCCTGTGGGAGGTGCCTCGATCACGGATCTCGAGATCACAGTCTCAACTGCGCATCCCCAGTAGATCTGCACTTATCCAGAATTTCCAGGGTTTGGACCTTGCTCACCTCCCGGGAGAAATTGCCGTATCGGGGCTCTTCTCCCAAAGCGGATCAATTAACCCAAGTAGGCATTCCTTCCTCTGTCTCTGTTGTTGTGGAACCCCCTGTCTGCTGAATAGATTCCTCCCGGATTCTAATGGCTTCGAGTCCCCTGCCCCTTTTCGATAGATCATGATAAGCTTTTGGCCCAGGCTCGGGCATCGAGGCCAGTCCGGATGTGAAGTAACCTGAGCTTGGAATCAAGCCATTGGCAATGCGGATTCAGAGCCCGCCGGGCAGGATGATCGAAGGGAGGCAAGACATCGCACCACAACTCGCATGCACACCGAGCAAATCCACAGAGAATCCCGAGCCGCTGCACGGAGGAAGAACTTTATGAAGAGCAATTCGCAGCCGTCCAAGATCCCTGGACCCCTCGCAAGTGAATTCATTCGCCGTGATGAAGAGGTGATATCGCCGTCCTATACACGTGTCTATCCACTGGTCGTTGATAGGGCAAGGGATTGCGAGGTATGGGATGTGGATGGACACCGATATGTGGACTTCGCGTCCGGTATCGCCGTGACATCCACAGGACATTGCCACCCTAAAGTGGTGAAGGCTATCAAGGATCAAGCGGATCGCTTCCTGCACATGGCCGGTACGGATTTCTATTACCCTCAGCAGGTGGAGCTTGCCGAGAGGCTGGCAGAGATCGCGCCCATGAGTGGGCCGAAGGGCGTACTCTTCACCAATTCGGGGGCGGAGAGCGTGGAGGCGGCCCTCAAGCTGGCCCTCTATGCAACAAGGCGGACGCATTTCATCGCCTTTTTTGGGGCGTTTCACGGGCGCACCATGGGGGCACTCTCGCTGACGGCAAGCAAGCCTGTGCAGCGAGACAGTTTCTCTCCTTTCATGACGGAAGTCACCCATGTGCCCTACTCGAATCCAGGCCGATGCCCGCACCATAGACGGGAGGAAGAGTGCAGGGAGAATTGCATCTGCGTCGACTTCATCGAGGAGACTGTATTGAGCCGAAAGGTCTCGCCTGAGAAGGTCGCTGCGATCATCGTAGAGCCCATCCAGGGGGAGGGAGGGTATATCTTTCCGCATGATCGCTTCCTTCCCCGTCTAAGGGAGCTATGTGATGAACATGGGATCCTCTTGATCGTCGACGAGATCCAAACCGGCATGGGCCGCACGGGCAAGTGGTTCGCCGTGGAGCACTGGGGTGTCGAGCCAGATATCGTTTGTGTCGCGAAAGGCATCGCTAGCGGCATGCCTCTTGGCGCGATGATTGCGCGTCGAGAGGTGATGAAATGGGGGCCAGGCACCCATGCGAGCACATTCGGCGGGAACCCCGTCTCCTGTGCAGCGGCGCTCGCCACCCTGGATCTGATCCGAGATCAATATATGACCAACGCTGAGCAGATGGGGAGGATCTTGCTTGATGGCCTGAAAGTCATCGCCAATCGCCATCCGGTCATCACCCGCGTCGACGGGCGGGGCCTTATGATCGTGGCGGACATCGGCGCCGTTGGAGATCCGCGCCAGCCCGACCATGATCTCAGAGATGAGATTGTTGAACGGGCCTTCCACAAGGGCATGCTTCTGCTGGGATGCGGCGCCAATGGGATTCGATTCATCCCGCCGCTAAGCATCACGCAGGAGCTGGTCGAGGAAGGACTGGAGATCTTCGAGAGCGCACTCTCGGAGGCCGAGCAGGCACTTGGAGCTGTGTAGTCCGTGACATCTCATGCGGGTCGCGATGGCCCGCATGCCTTCCAGTCATCCGGGCCCATCTGAGGCGCCAATTTGCGCTGAGGATGGGCCCTAGTTCCTCAGTTGATCTGCATAGGCGAAGAGGCCTGGCGTGCCCCCCGTATGCCAGAAGAGGATTCGTTCTTCAGGCTCAATCTCCCCGCCGTGGATGAGATCGATAAGCCCTGCCGCGGCGCGGCCCGTATAGACAGGATCAAGCAGCAGTCCCTCATGGCGGGCGAAAAGGCGGATGGCTTGCACTTCTGGATCGCCCATCACGCCGTAGCCGCCGCCCAGGTAGCGGTCGTCCACTAGAACGTCACTTGAGTCGAGGGCGAGGTCTATCCCGAGAAGATCGGCGATCTCATGGGCGAGTTCCGCAACAGCAGGCCGAAGGTCGTCGGCATGCTTGTCGACGCTGATCCCGTAGATGCGGGTGGGCAGGCCCAGCGCTTGGGCGCCCACGATCATCCCCGCCTGCGTTCCGCCGGAGGAGGTTGCAAAGACAATGCGGTGAAAGGGCGCTTCCTCTGTCAGCAGCTCCTCCAAAGCGGCCACATAGGCAGAGGCGCCCGTGGGGCTGGACCCTCCATAGGGTATCAAATAGGGACGGCGGCCCTCTTCCTGTGCCCGGTCAAAGGCCTGTTTGAGGACCTGCTCCGGGTCCTCATCGCCTGCGAAGACCAACTCAGCACCGAGCAAGTGGTCGAGCAATAAATTGGCGGTGAACCCCTCGGGCCGGTGACCAGCGAGGATCAAGGTGCATTCGAACCCGAAGCGGGCCGCAGCCGCGGCGGTCTGGCGGCAGTGGTTAGACTGCAGGGCACCACGTGTGAGCAAGGTCTTGGCGCCGTGGGCGCGAGCCTCGGCGATGAGAAACTCAAGCTTGCGTGTCTTGTTCCCGCCGAAGGCCAATCCGGTTTGATCGTCGCGCTTGACCCAGAGAGAAGGGCCGCCCAACGCTTGGCTGAGGCGCGGGAGCGGCTCCACGGGCGTGGGAAGATGGGCGATGCGTTCTCGGGGAAGCGGGACGATGCTCATGCTGCACCCTCCTGGGGCGGTTGTTGGAAAGGATGATGGCCAGATTGTACGGCCAATGCCGCAGGTTGGTCAACTCAAATCGCGGCTCTTCAAGTCATGCCGAAGATGCACAGCACATGCCTGTTCCTTGCAAAGCGGGGAAGGGTTCCCGTAGCTCAGCGGAGATAGAGCTGAGCGATCGGGCGAATGCTTGCGGGCGGTCTGGGGCTTCGGGGGCCTAAGCGTTGCAGGGCCTTGGTCGGCTGCCAGGATCAAATCTTGCAAGTGGATTAGGTCTCCCATCTACAGCGGCATTGGCGCCGGCCTCTGCTGGAAGGGAGCGGGCCATCTTCGCTACCCCAAGGCCTCCCGGGTTTGGGACCGGCCCCGGCGGCGCATGACGGCCAGCAGGGCCGGCATCAAACGGTGGTAGACGGCATAGTGCACAGGACGCAGTGGATAATCCCAGGCGCCGACCGTGCGGATCAGCTGGGCGCCGAATCCCTCTTTGAACCGGTAGACACCATACATTCGATCCCCAGGGTCAAGATTGTCCGGTGCACCCCAGAAATCGTACCAGGTGCAGCCTTGCTGCTTGGCCCAGCGGATGGCCTCCCATTGAAGCAGATGATTGGGCATCTTCTCCCGGTGGAGGCCCCGTGACATGCCATAGAGATAGTAGGCAGTCTCATGGAAGCGGAACGGGATCACCGCAGCCACGGCCTCGCCCTCGACCTCAGCGATCAAGGGCTGTGCCAGCCCGGCTTCGATGAAGGTTCCCCAGGTCAGGCGATAGTATTGGCGGTCTCGGATGGCGAAACCATCCCGCAACGAGGTCTCGGCATACATGCGGTAGAGCATGTCCAGGTCACCCATCCCGCCCTGCCGGACCGTGACACCCCGCCGGCCAGCGAGCCGAACGTTGTAGCGGGTCTTCTGTTTCATGCCGGCCAGCAGGGCCTCCTCCGATGGCCGAATGTCGAGCACGAGCGTGTTGCGAAACTGCACCTGCTCGCGTGAGAAGCGCCAGCCTCCCGCCCGCAAAGCCGCTTGGACCTGGCTTCCTGGCGCGGGCGGGGCCATATGCGGGCCTTCTAGCTCCTCTTCTCCCAGGGGAATCGCGGGGTCGATTTTGAGCGAGAATGCGCTCGCCTCCGCAGCGAACTGTGGCAAATCCGTGAGGACCTGGTTGACGAGACCGGGCTCGCCCCAGTTGAGCAGGGGGCCGCGGGGGCAGTAGGCCAAGGTGAGGCCGCGAGCGGCGCTGCGCAGGAGCAACTGGGCGGCGGCAACCGGTTGGCCGCCCTGGCGCCAGACCAGCCGGATCGGTCGCCAGCCATAGCGGCTCTTGATCTCTCCCCACTCCCAGGATTGAAGCAGGTGCCCGCCTTCAAGTTGGGCTATGCAGTCGTTCCAGGTGCCTGGCTCCTCATTTGAGAAAGTCTGCAGCTCGATGGTCATCGTTCAGCGACCCAGGTGTACAGCCGTTTGAATATCCGATAGCGCAGGGGATCGTAGATGCGGTCCCAGGCCCCGATCGAGCGCACGACTTCGCCGCCGAAGCCCCTTTTGAATCGATACACGCCCCAGAGACCGTCGCCGCGGCTCTGGAATTGCGCTTCGAGAGTCTCAGGCTCCTCGTCAGGAATGCCCCACAAATCATACAACTCACACCCGGCCTGCTTGGCCCAACGCATCGCTTCCCATTGAAGCAAGTAAGTCGGCATTTTCTCGCGGTGGGCCTTGTGCGAAGCGCCATAAAGGTACCAGGCGCGCCGTCTCCTCCGGAAGACCATCACGGCCGCCAGCGGGGAGCCCTCGTATTCGGCCACAAGCAATTCGCAGCCACCCTTCGGATGAAATAAATCGTACGCCAGCCGATAATAGGCCGGGCTGTGGGCCCCGAAGGCGTCGCGCTCGGCCGTCTCGGCCATCATCTGGGCGAACTGGTCCAGGTCGGACCAGGCGCGGACACGGACGCCCCGTCTGGAGGCCAGCCGGATGTTGTAGCGGGTCTTCTGCTTCATGTTGGCGAGGATCTCGTCCTCGCTGGGGGTCAAATCCACGTGGATCGTGCGCGGCGGCTGGATAGTTTGGAAGGCGGGGGTGAAGCCTGCTTCCATCAGCATGGCCTTGCTTTGTGGGTCCCAGTTTTCGTCCGGCTCGATCTTGAGCATGAAGCAGCGCCGCTTGCGGCAGCGCTGGTCGAGCAGCGGAAGCAAGCCGGGAAGCCATGGGCCGATCGGGCCTTTCGGGATGTAGGCAAGCGTGAAACCGGGGAGTGGGCGCCGGAACAGGATCTGGGCGCCGGCCTCGCCGTGCTGCACGTGCTCGGCCTGCCAGCCGAAGGCGGCCTTGAGAGCGCCCCATTCAGGGGTTTGAAGCAGATGAGCATCGGGATGCGTTGCGAGGAAGGCCTCCCAGGATTTCTGCGTCTCTGTAAACACGGGGTGATTATATAGCATGACAGGGCGGCGTACGGAAGGTCGCTCACACGTGATCCCGTAGGGATCTGCCGCAGGGGTGTGGGGCGAGCGGGGGGCCTCGATCGCGGCATCCACGGCTCTTTGGGCGTCCGGCTTTCGTTGACCTCGCCTCCCGCTGGATGCATTAATCTGCACATGCTTGGAAGAAGATCTGGCATGGAAGATCGCATGAATGCGCAAACGAAGAACCGGCATCAGTGGACTCATCAGGCGCGGGGCTATCATGGTGTGAACGTGAACTGGCAGCGCTTTTTGCCGCCCACAGCCATTTGAATCGGGCGGTATATCATTTCGATGCTGGGAGGCGTGGTATTGAATCGCCTTGCCTGCGGGGAGCTATGTCCTGAATGCCTTGGGAAGAAGATGGCATTGGTTTCATATGTGCCGTGCCCAATGTAAGGGGGCGATTGAATGCGTTGGAGTAGAATCTGAACATGGAGCTGCAGGCCCTCGGCTGGAATGGGTCAATCGAGAGCACAGAGACAAGCAGATATCTCTAGACGCGAAATGGATAATTGCAGCTTGTGCGCGTGTCGATATTTCATTGCTGGCGAGAAGGCACCATCCGCGCCTAGATCAGAACGCAACCCAGCATATCGCACCCGGTAACATCGCATATGGATGTATCAAGTTGTCTATCCATGACGGGCCTGATGAGCTTCGATACGCGGGGCGTTTCGTGGTCCAAGTCCTTTGCCGCGAGGCGCCTTGGCCTCAAAGTCACTTCCTGCCGTAATATGAGATGGGTGACCAATCGCCCCTTTGCCGATTAAAATTCCGTAGCGGGTGCAGAAGGCCCGAGGAATCAAGAAATGAGCTCGGCGTACCTAGTACCCCGTCCAAGAGGAAAGGATGGATTTGCTCAGGCAGCAATCCCCATTTGGGATCCCGTCAGGATTAGATTGACCGGGCACTAATCGATGTCGGTGATGGACATGATAGAGTTTGGCACAAGCGCAGCTAGACGCTCATTCAATGCACTGGCTCCTGCACCGCCGGGAATCATGGGTGTGCCAATCGCCATTCTACTTGCGAAGCGAAAGCGCCTGGCCTGGTGGCGGACAGAACATGCATCCCTCAGGCGGGCAACGAATCGCCTTCTTGAGGCTGGATTGGGAGCAGTTATCTGAGGAGAAGACCTCAATCTATCTCAGATCCCATGTCTTTATGGAGGATGACGCAGACCTTTTCTTATGATTAGAGGAAGGGGATCATGGATGTGAAACATTCCCAGAGCGTAAGGGCGGAGCCAGTAAAGGGTGTGCATGGCGTAACTGTGCGCTGGCTCTGGTCTACGCCAGACGGGGCGCTAACGTTTGCATTGCGGCAATTCGAGGTCCAGCCAGGCGCTTCAACACCCTATCACAGCCACGCCCACGAGCATGAGGTCTACATTCTCAGCGGTCAGGGCCTCTTGCGGGGCAGATCTCAGGAACATGCGCTGGGACCTGGCGACACAGTCTTGGTGTTGCCTTATGAGGAGCATCAATTTGCCAATACCGGCGACGATCCGCTGTGTTTCCTTTGCGGCATTCCCCTGCCAGAAGAGCCCATGGAGGTGGCTGCCCAGGTGAGCATATATCCACTTCGGCAACCGGAATTGGCTCCATGGATCGATGAGGCATCTAAGATCTTCCGCCAGCACAAGCTTGAGGTGATACCAGGGCGGATGAGCACATTGGTCACGGGTAACCATACCATAGTCTTTGGCGCCATAAAGAGGGCGTTCCAGAGGGTTGCCGATAATGGTGACGTAGTGATGGTGACCACCTTCTCGAATGCTTGTCCCATAGCGAACAAAGCCGAACCGGCGGGTCTGTCGTTACGAGCGATCGGCTACGTGCAGAACGAGTTCGATAAACCTACGGATCCTGATACGCTAATTAATTCGATATCCCACATCGTCATCGACGCCGATCTTATGGATGGTCTGACTGGCCTACATCCGGGGGAAAGGGCGCTGGTCACCTTCTACT
>CAZBLT010000073.1:0-7690 GCA_964492745.1 uncultured Anaerolineaceae bacterium | reverse complement strand
TACCATATGAGCCGTGTGGCGCATTGGGCGCAGGAGCGAGGTGTGGTTCCCTACGCAACGGGGATCGAACGCCAGAATCTCATGGCACCCGGGGCCGAGATCCTGGTCTTGCATACGTATGTCCTTGGCCAAGGCGACGGTTGGGCAAACTTCGTCCAATGGTCTGCGATGATATTGAGCCTTGTCGGCGTGTCGCTGGTGGCGAAGGAATTGGGTGCCGGCTCGCGAGGTCAGACCCTGGCCGTGGTGTTTGTCGCCACCCTGCCTATGGGCATCGCCCAGGCGACAAGCACGATGACCGATTACGTAGTGGCGCTCTGGATGATCATCGTTGCGGCGGAGGTATTGGCCCTTAGCCGGGGTGAGCGGGATCGATGGTCCCCATGGGCCTTGGGCGCGGCCGCCGGCCTGGCGCTTCTGACCAAACCCACAGCGCTGGCCTACTTGCTGCCATTTGCACTATTGGCGGCGGCGATCTTCGTGCGGCGCAAGGCTTGGCGATCACTCTTGACCTGGATCGCAGTGGTATTAGTAGTGGGAGCCATGATCAACGCGGGCTATTTCGGCCGGAACCTGGCGCTTTACGGCAGTCCCATCGGCCCCGCATACAAAGTCAATACTCACCGCAATGAAATTATGGACCTGCGGGTGTTGACATCGAACCTGCTCCGCAATGCCAGCCTGCACGCAGGGACGCCCTCGCCCCATATCAACCGCGGGATCTACATGGCGCTGGTCCAGATCCACCTGCTGATGGATCTGGACCTCACCGATCCCAGGACCTCTGTGCATGGAACCTTCAAGGTGGGGGAGCCCTCCCTCAATGAATTAAAGGCTGGAAACTTGCTGCAGGCGGTCTTGATCATTGCCGCCTGCAGCGTGGTTCTCTTGCATCCGAAACGGCATTCATACGGATTGCGCACCTATCTGCTGGCGGTATCCGCCACTTTTGTCTTAATCAGCCTGCTCTTTAAATTTTCGATCTTTGGCAGCCGGTATCATCTCCCTTTCTTTGTGCTGTCCGCGCCCGCGGTTGGAACCGTGCTGAGCGAACGTTTAGGGGCGCGATGGTCCCTGCTTGTCGGAGCCATCTTGCTGTTGTACAGCTGGCCTTGGCTCGTTCACCAGAGCCAGCGTCCGCTTCTGACGACCGACGGAGCCCCCGGCTTGCTTTCCGAGGAGCGCGAGTCGTTTTATCTCCCCGAGAGCTACCTGGTGCAGATGCGTGAGGCCGTGAGACGCATTCAGGGCGCTGATTGCAAGGACATCGGCCTTGCCATTTCGGGGGATAGGCCTGAATATCCCTTCTGGGTCTTGCTGGGAGCGCCGCGGTCCGATATCCGGCTGGAGTGGATCATTGGGGATCTAGCGCCCTCGGCCGCCTACCGTGACCCTGACTTCGAGCCCTGCGCGCTGATCTGCGATCAAACTTGCCCTGATGAATGGGAAACCTTCCGGGGAATGCCTATCGCTTTCGAAAGAGGTGGATACCGGCTCTACATGGTGGATGACTGAAGTTGTAGTTAGCCACAAAGGGGCGGCGATGAAGCCGGGAGGGTAAGTGTACAGGTGACACGCGCTCTTATTGTTCCGTTTCGGGACTTTGGGCTGGCTGGCAGCGTGACCCTCGAGTGAGATTGGAGCAATACCAGCGAGCCCGCGGCGGGGCCGCATGCGTCTGTTTAGAGGATGACTAGCTGCAGTTAGGCGAAAGAAGCTTGGGGCAGCTCGTGCCCGGTCCGCACGGTGTCTCTTGCCATCTTTGAGTATCATAAGGCGAGGAATCCGTGTCGAGCGGCTGGTTCTCATTAATAGGCCCCTGGAAAGCCCATAAGGGATGCGGCCCTTTGCTGCAAGATCCGCTGGGCTGCATTTGACGCAAAGGCAATTGCCATGAAGCTCATCATTCAGATCCCATGCTTTAACGAATCGGAGACGCTCCCTCAGACGCTGCAGGATCTGCCCCGTGCGGTCGAGGGCTTCGATACGGTTGAGTTTCTGGTGGTGGATGATGGCAGCACGGATGGCACCGCGGAGGTGGCGCGGGCTTCAGGGGTTGATCACGTGCTCTCCTTGCCGCGCAACCGCGGCCTGGCGCATGCCTTCGCCGTCGGGCTGGAGGAGGCGCTTCGACTGGGCGCGGACGTCGTCGTAAACACGGATGGTGACAATCAATATCGAGGCGATTGTGTTCCGGATTTGGTTGCCCCCATATTGGCCGGTCAGGCGGATATGGTGATCGGCGATCGCCAGGTGCGCACAATCCCGCATTTTTCGCGCCTCAAGAAGCTGTTGCAGCGCTTCGGGAGTTGGGTTGTGCGCTGGACGTCGGGTACAGGTGTCCCTGATGCGACCAGTGGATTTCGAGCGCTTTCGCGTGAGGCGGCTATGCGGCTGGTGGTGTTCTCGAGCTATACCTACACCCTGGAAACCATCATCCAGGCTGGGAAGAAGGGTTTGACCGTGCACTCTGTGCCGGTAAAGACCAATGAGAAGTCCAGAGAATCCAGGCTCATCCGCAGCATCCCCAGCTACGTTGCGCGATCGGCCGTGACCATCTTGCGCATCTTCGTGATGTACGAGGCGCTGAAGGTCTTCATCTCCTTAGGGACAATGTTCTTCATGGGGGGATTCATTCTTTCGGTGAGGTATCTCTACTTCTTCTTGATAGGTGAGGGCCAAGGGCATGTCCAATCCTTGATCCTGGCCTCGATCCTCTTGGTGATGAGCTTTCAATCCTACCTGCTGGGTATCTTGGGTGATCTGATTGCAAAGAATCGTCACTTGCTGGAGGAGGCCAATTATCGATTGAAGCGTATCGACCTGGATCGATCATGAACACCTCCGATCATCTTGTGGCCGGGGATGTCTACGATAAGCAAGCGACTCGAAATCCGATCGCGCGCCTGCTCTATGCGGGCTACCTTCGGGCCTTTCAGGCCTTGCTACCCCCGATGGGTGCGGGCCGGATACTCGAGGTGGGCTCGGGGGAGGGTTGGATCGTCAGCCAACTGCGGGCTCGCTTCCCAACTTGCAAGCTGCTGGCGATAGATCTTGCGATGGAGATGGTCCAGGCCACAAGGCATGCGGCTGCGGTGGAGGGAGCAGCTTACGCTTCGGCGGATCACCTCCCATTCGGGGATCGGAGCTTCGATCTGGTCGTCTGTGTGGAGGTCTTGGAACATCTGGAGACCCCGGGCCTTGCTCTGAGGGAAATCGCCCGGGTCAGCAAAGGGCATGTAATTTTGAGCGTGCCGCGAGAGCCTTTATGGAGGCTGTTGAACATGGTGCGGGGAGCCTATATTGGCGTGATTGGAGGAACACTCCCGGGCATCGCCAGCATTGGACGCCCAGGGCCTTTCAAGGCCTGGTTCGGGACCTGATGGAGATTGAAGCCGTTCGCTATCCTCTTCCATGGACCATGATTCGGGCCCGAATAGGCTAATCGATGGGCTGCAGGAAGGCTGCTGATGTGCATTAGGCAACGCCCGGGCATGCCCATCGATGGCTACGCATCTCCGCCGTGGCGCGAGTGCAAGCTCGCCCGCTCCATTCTTCCGCATAAGCGCTGGAGCGGGTCCTGGACATGATCTGGATGGATTGGGCTCTCCGGCCCACGGCTTGGGCGATTAGCGGGGCCTCGATCGGTTGCCTGGCCTGGATCCTGGCAGCGAAGTTGACCTATAGATCCTCTCGCTTGCAGGCGTTGGCCGCCGCATTCATGTGGATATTCCTCGCCACAGCCTTCACCTTCCTGCTTGGCCTCCTGGGGCTCCTTCGCCCTCTTCCCATGGCCTTGGTCCCTGCCCTGCTGCTTGGCATAGCCATTATGGGTAGGTCAGGTAGGGAACGCCTGAGGGATGCAGCAAAGCGGATGTGCTGTCTATCAGCCGCCATGCGTTCCCTTTGGACAGAGCTACCAGGCTGGCTGAAGCTATCTTCGATCGTGCTAGGCCTGGCCGGTTCTATGCGCGTTCTCTTTCTCATCCCGGCACTCCCGCCCTTTGTCTGGGATTCGCTAACTTACCATCTGACCAACGTGGCGCAATGGATACAAGACGGTCGCATCAGCCTCTTCGTAAGTCCTGTGACGCGCATCTACTCGCCTGCAAATTTCGAAGTGTTATCTTCATGGTTTACGGTCTTCCTTCATCATGACGCATTTGTCGAAGCGGCAGGTTTGCCAGCCTACCTCTTGGCCTGTTTGGCGGTCTACTACATAGGGCGCAGTCTGGGCCTTTCGCGGGCGGGCTCTTGGGCGTCGGCGCTTTCCTATGCCTTCACGCCTTCGCTGCTGCTCGCGGCCACCGGCACCAAGAACGACCCCCACATGGCGGCATACTTCCTCGCTGGGCTCGCAATCTTGCTCGAGTTCAAGCGCGAAATGGACAAATTGGCAAGCAATGAGTCCTCACCAGCCGAGACGCTGATCCTTTTGTTCCTCATCTTCCTCCTGGCGCTCGGCACGAAGACGTATGCGCTGCACCTTGCCTTGGGAGGATTGCTCGTTTTGGTCATTCCCTTCTTCCCGGGTGAGCAGCTCCAGGCTTGGCCCGAGAAGGTGCGAGGCTTGTTCACCTCCCTTCGCGACAAGGGCAATGCCGCAAGAGCTCCTTTGCTCGGACTCCTTGCAGTGGGCATCGCGCTGGGCTTCTTCTGGAACCTGCGGAATTGGCGGCTGACCGGGAATCCTTTTTATCCCTATCGGGTCCTGGTCGGGGGGGAAGAGCTGCTGACAGGCACAGGTAGTCCACCGATTGTCACAGGGTTCGACCAACTGCTTGAAAATCTAGCCCTTTTTGCCTGGAAGTTCGGCGACCGCCAGGCCCCGATTACGCCGGATTTGCCCAACACGACGGGCTGGGGCTGGTTTGCCTATGGTCTGGGCATGCCCCTTGCAATCTGGGCCTCGCTCAGGGATCGGAGCTTTCGCCTTCTTGGCATGGGTTTCTGCGTGTCTTTCTTGGCGTTGATGGCCTCGAACCGGCCCAGCCCCTGGAACATGCGCTATTTCTTGTGGACCCCGGCGCTTTTTTCATGGGGGTATGGTTACGCCATGGATCGCTTGGGCGCTTGGAGAAGTTGGGTGCGCTTCACGCTTGCAGCCGGTCTTGTGGCTACAACGACTCTTAACCTGGCCATGACATTGAATTACGGCATCGTCACACTGGAGAATTTCCAACGGATGCTTCGCACGCCTATCTGGGAGCGGGATGCGGCTGCTTTCAGGGTGTATGTGCCTGCGGAGTACGAAAACGCATTGATCACTGTGCCTGCCACGGACGCCCTGGGATACAACGTGCATGGGAATGGCTTCATCTACCCCCTTTACCGAGCTGATTTCTCTCAGCAATTGATCTATGTGCCGCTGGGGGTGGATATGGATTGCGAAGGAATCCGTTCACGCATGAGGGAATACGGCCTTCGCTGGCTGTTCGCGGCCGAGGGTCACACGAGTCATGCTGTTGTGGAACGCCTGGATCATTGCGCCGGAGAGGAACGGATGCTGCGCTCTCCAAGGAAGGGCATCTATGAACTCCCCTGATCCGCATGCGCGAGAGTTTCGTTTCGAAGGCGAAGCTTTGGCCGCTATTTGCCTGGCAGCGACAGCGATATATGGCATTGCCCAGCTCCGTCCAAGTCTATCGTTCCTCTACCGACTTGCCAGGGTGATCCTTCCAGGCTTCATCCCTGAGATCGGGTAGGCAATCCAGGAGCCGATATCTGGGGCAGGGCTTGGTTATGCCCGGCGCATTTCAATCTATGGGCCCGCCGTCGTTGCTCCAGCCACGTTATCCGGGATTCTGGGGTATGATGCTCCGGCGGGCCAACTGCCTGTACCCGGACGATCAACATACGCGGTGCAGTAGGCGATTCTGACCATGCTGATTTTGCTGCCATTTGCCAACATCATTGTGCTGGGGATCGCTCTCATGGGCCGGAGGGTGGCGATGCCGGCGCGTAGGCGGTGGCCCTCCTGCTTTCTGCTCGCCTCCAGCCTGACGGGAGCCTGGCTTGTGGTGCTAACCGAAAATCTTCGCCTAGTCCTCCTGGCGGTCGCACCCCACCTGATCGCTCGAGGTGGGGAGTGCAGCCTGCTGTTTCGAGTTTTGCGATCCCCCGAACGCCAGAGCCTCCAAATATTCCTACATTGAGTGCTGCGGCCAGCCTGACCGTCTGCAATGACCTCATGAATGGATGGATGTCAATATTCCTTTATTATCAACGATGGTGACTTGCCCTGCCGAAGCAGTTTGGCCATCTTTTGCATGGGCGCCTCGACATACTCGAAGAATCGCTTATAGCCCTCGCAGAGGGCGTTCAGGCCGGCTTCGCCGTCTGCCGAGACGAAGAAGCGATCCTTCGGGCAGCCGCCGTGGCAGGCGAAGCGCACATGGCATTCCCTGCAGACCCGAGGCAGCGCGGTGAGCTTGGAGCGGCCGAATTCCAGCTGCGCCGGCGAGTCGACCATCTCATGGAGTGGGCGGTCGAGGATATTGCCGAGGAAATGCTCGTGATCCACAAAGTGATCGCAGCTATACACATCGCCGCTGCGCTCCAATACGAGCGCCCGGCCGCAAGTCGGGCTGAAGACGCACAGCCCCGAGGGCGCCCCCAGCCAGGCGCCCAAGGCCAGGTCAAAGGCCTGCACGAACACCTTCCCCACGTCCCGGCGAACCCATTCATCGAAGACGGCGATCAGGAAGCGGCCATAGGCCTCCCCTGTCACGGATTCGGCGCTGAGACGGGGCCGCCCCTGTTCGCTGCTCCCTTTGACCTGCGCTACGATCGGGATGAATTGCATGAAGCGGACGCCCAGATCATCGCGCAGGAAGCGGTAGACCTCCAGGGGCCTTTCAACATTCGAGGCGTTGACGGTGGTGAGGATGTTGACCTGCACGCCATGCGCCTGAAGGAGTCTCAGTGCACGCTGGGTTTGATGGAAGGTGGAGCCCCCATGCGGGGATTTCCGGTGCGCGTCGTGGAGTTCCTTTGGGCCGTCGAGGCTGAGGCCTACGAGGAAATCGTGCCGCCGCAGGAAGGCGCACCAGCGGTCGTCGATTCGCGTCCCGTTCGTCTGCAAGACGTTTCTCACCCGGACGTCGGGGGGAGCAAACTGTTCTTGATAGTGGAGCGCCCTCTCGAAGAAATCAACCCCCGCCAATGTCGGCTCGCCGCCCTGCCAGGCGAAGACCACATCCCGGCTCTGGCAGGTCTGGAGATAGGCCTGGGTGAAGGCGCGCAGGACCTCGTCAGGCATGCGCGCAGGCCCGCCCTGGTAGAGATCGCGCTTGCTGAGGTAGTAGCAGTAATCGCAGCGCATATTGCAAAGGGCTCCGACGGGCTTGATGATGAACTCAAAATGCAAAGGAAGTGCTATCATGGCAAGGATTTTCTAACGAAGGCGGGAATCTGGCCAATCGCGAGCGAGAGGCAAATCCGCCTTTCCAGGTCTATGCAATGGGCCATTCAGAGCTCGGCCTGCTGCCCTGCATCCAAGAGCGGCCTGGCATGTGGAGTGCGCGGAGAAGGTTGAGGATATGAGCCTGTTGGAGCGCCGCCCGTTTCTCAAGCTCCTTGGTCTAGCGCTATCTTCTATCGGAGCGAGCGATCTGCTATCGGCCTGTGGGATCACGGTTCCCTACCCAAATATCTTGCTGATCACCGCGGATGACTTGAACTGGGATTC
>CAZBLT010000072.1:6239-7833 GCA_964492745.1 uncultured Anaerolineaceae bacterium | reverse complement strand
CATTCTATGCGGTGTTTGGGGGACTTTTTAAACCGTTGTTTTGGGTACTTTTACACCCGATGCTGACACCCACGATCACTTTGGCCTTGGCGGCATGAGCCAGGAGAGGAAGACAGCCTGCCTCTTCAATCTCGTCGACGATCCAGTAATCGTTGCCAACGGTTTCGAGGGCGACGGGAGTACCTTCCGGGAACACCGAAAGGAATTCCTTGATGGCGTCAGGTTGATGATTGAGCCGGGTCTGCTGAACGGATAGAGTAGGGGTATCGAGTACCGCGAAAAGCGAGTAGCGTCTGTGGGCATCACAGCCTATGATGGGATTCATGCTGCACCTCTTCTCTCTGGTTTTCCAGACAACTACCAGTGTAGCTTGAGGTGCAGCGCTTTCATTTAATCAACTCAATGGGACGGATCGGGGATGCGCGGCGAAATATATCGGTAGATCCGCTTTTCCTTGCAAGAAGACACGGCCAATGCGCCAAGTCCGCCGTGCATACTTGAGGGACCTGCGAACCAAGTCGCCGGAGTTTGCAATCTCTGTGGCCAGGGAGCTTCTTCAGGAAGGAAGGCATCGTTGGGTAGCTTATGAGCTCATCGGCGCGCATCCTCAAGCGTTTCACGGCCTAGGCGAAGAATTGCTGGAAGAACTAGGGGATGGGATCGATAGCTGGTAGTCGACAGATGCCTTTGCTCGAATCCTCTCGGGCCCGGCTTGGCGAGAGAGTTTGATTGGGATCGGCACGGTCAAGAAGTGGGCCCGATCATGCGATCGTTGGTGGAGGCGTGCGGCGCTCGTGAGTCCTGTTGCGCTGAATGTGCGATCCAAGGGTGGGAAGGGGGATGTTCCGGGAACGATTGTGATCTGCGAAATGCTCGTGGATGATCATGATGAGATGATAGTCAAGGCCCTATCGTGGGCTTTGAGGCAATTGGTCGCCTACGATCAAGATGTTGTTCGCCGCTTTCTTGCGAAGCATGATGATGTGCTAGCTTCCAGGGTCAAGCGAGAGGTGACCAGCAAGATCGAAACGGTGCTCACGAATCCAAGGAAACGTCAGCGGGGTACATAATGCCATCCGCCCAGCTGCTCGCCACAGCCGACGCGCGGCCGGCGATCGGGATGATGATTGGCCATGAGATAGGCCGGCATAAGGGTCAATTAGCGGTCCTATGTCGGGCAGCTTAGCTCGAAGCCATTGGGCGATCTGGGAGACCTGGTCTATGATAGGCGACCACCTACAACCTCCATGGGAATCCATGTTCGTCTCCCATTCGCCGTGAACGCACACGTTCTGGAAAAGCACATCCCCTTGAATGGACAGGAAGCGCAAGCGCCGCCGGACGGCCCATCTGCAAGTCTTAGGCGCCCCATCCGTTTCAAGTCGTCCAGCATCTGGCTCACCAGTCCCTCGCTGACGTCCAGCCGCAGGGCCAACTCCGCGTGTGTATATCCTTCACCTCCCTCAAGTATTCTTAGCAGTTCTCGCAACATTCAACCCTCCTCAAGCGAAAGCGGGGAGCTGAAGCCCTTCTGCCCTTTCATTATGGCCATCAACCATCACGCCAAATCGCCCGGCCGTAGCATCAGCAACTC
>CAZBLT010000072.1:0-6139 GCA_964492745.1 uncultured Anaerolineaceae bacterium | reverse complement strand
GCAACTCGTGCATGTCTACCGTCTTGAAGGTTTCCTTCTTAATCCATCCATGCGGTATTCGTCGTCACATCCTTCTGAGATGATTATCCTATCCCCAGGAGCCGCCCGCCCTGGTAGACCAACGTCGCGACTACCCAGCCCAAAGTCGTCAGGTAGGCGGCGTTGAGCAGCGCCCATTTGGCCCCGTACTCGTGAATCTGGGCCGCCAGGGCGACCATGCAGGGAATGTAGAGCAAAACGAAAAGGTTGAAGGCCACGGCTTGCAGGGGGGTGAAGGCTCGACGGAGGGCTGAAATCAGAGCCGTGTCTTCCACCTCTGCCTCCTCTTCCATCAAGTTCACGCCGGGGATGATGCTGACGGCCATCTTGGCCGTCTCCGCGGTGGCGTCCCAAAAACCGACCGCGATCTCGCCCACGTCTTCGAGAAAGGTAGTTGGCTCAGCTGCCGCCTCTTCCTCTGCCCCACCGACGTAGATCTGACTCATTGTCCCGACCACAACCTCTTTGGCCACAAAGCCGGTCACCAGCGAACCTGCCGCTTCCCATTCACCAAAGCCCGCCGGAGCGAGCAGCGGGGCGACGAGCGCGCTCGCCTTCCCAAACAGACTGTCCCTAGGATTCTCAACCCCCCAAGGGATGTTCATCAGGAACCAGAGGACAATGGAAACCGTCATGATGATTGTCGTCGCCTTGCGCATAAAGAGTGCGGTCCGTTCCCACATGTGAATCAAGATCCCCTTCAGCGTCGGTATACGGTAGGGCGGCAGTTCCATCACAAAGGGCGCGGGCGGATTGTCCTTATAGAAGGTGCGTTTCAGGACTACGCCGGTAAGGACGGCAAAGAAGATGCCGGTCAGGTACATGGCGAAGATGAAGCGTCCCGGATGGTCGGGGAAAAAGGCGGCGGCAAATATCACATAGACGGGCAGCCGCGCCCCACAACTCATCATTGGCACCAGAAAGCCGGTCAATTTGCGGTCGTCATCGTTTTCCAGCGTCCGTGTTGCGTATACCCCCGGCACGGTGCAGCCAAAGCCGATGATCATCGGCAGGAAGGATTTGCCATGAAGCCCCAAAGCGTGCATCAGGCGGTCCATCACGAAAGCGGCGCGGGCCATGTAGCCCGAATCCTCCAACAGGGCCAGGAAGAAGTATAGGAACAGCAACGCTGGCACGAAGACCAGCACTCCGCCGACTCCGGCGATGACCCCGTCCACCAGCAAGGACTCGACCCAGGTATCTCCCAGGCCGATCAGATTAGCGAGGCTCACCACCCAGCGGCTAACGGGCCCGCCGATGACGCTGTCCACCCAGTCCAAGTAGGGAGCGGAGACCTCCGCCGTCATCTTGAAAACGATCCACATTGCGACCAAGAAGATGGGAATGCCCACCACGCGGTTGGTGACGATATCGTCGATCTTGTCCGATAGGATCAGCCGTTCTTCGGCAGGGCGATGCACTACCTCCTTGACCAAGCCGCTGATGAACCCGTAACGCCGATCGGCGATGACGACATCCACGTCGTCGCCATGAACCTCCCGCAGGTGGGCCACGCTTTTGCGGGCCTGGGTCAGGAGCGCATCCCCTCCCTCTGTGGCCTCCATTTTGGCGATGATTTCCTTGTCGCCCTCCAGCAGTTTCAGTGCCAGCCAGCGTGAGTGATAGCGTGTGGTCAGCTCCGGCATCTCTTCGATAAGCATCTGCAAGCGGGCAATCTCCTCCTCGACCTCGCGCCCGTAGTCCACCAGGTGGATAGGCCTGCTGTAAGCCAAGTCATGGGTCGCCATATCATGCCTCCTTGCTATCTTGGTCATTGACTCCGGCTGTGCGGATGACCGTGTCCAGCAATTCGGCGATGCCTTCTCCCTTGTTGGCGACAGTACGCACAACTGGGGTCCCGTTCAGCCCCAGGGATAGCATCTCTGTATCAATGCGCAGCCCCCGCGAATCGACTATGTCGCACATATTGAGAGCGATGACCAACGGCGCTCCCAACTCCTGGATTTGGATCGCCAGGTAGAGATTGCGCTCCAGATTGGCGGCATCCACCACGTCAATGACCACATCGGGCTTTTCCTCGATGATATAGTCGCGGGCGATGACCTCCTCCAGGGAGTAGGCAGTCAGGCTATAGGTACCGGGCAAGTCCACGACTCTGATTTCGTAGCCTCTATGTTTGCAGACTCCCTCTTTCTTTTCCACGGTCTTGCCCGGCCAATTCCCTACGTGCTGCCGTGCCCCGGTCAGCGCGTTGAAAACCGTGCTCTTGCCGGCATTGGGATTGCCGGCCAGGGCGACAACGATTGTATTTCGAGCCATTTCTGACTCCTACGTGAATTGTGATCGCGGTTCGACCCGAATCTCTTGCGGCCTTCCGTGTCCCAGCGCAAGCCGGACGTCGCCTTTGAATGCCACGATGAAAGGGCCATAGGTGATTCTCATGATTTGCAGAACGGTGCCCGGGGGCAGTCCCGGGTCTGCTAGCCGCTTGCGGACAGTATGATCCCCCACGGAGGACGACCATTCTCGCATTCCTACCTGCCGCTGCCATCATCAAGGGCATCATTCCGCGTCTTCGGCCGGGACTTCTATGGTGATCTCGCGCGCCTCGCTCTTGCGCAGGCTGAGGCTGTATCCCTTGACCTCAAACTCGATCGGGTCACCCAACGGGGCCACGCGCACCACTTTGACCTCGCTGCCGGGTACCAGCCCCATATCCATCATCCGTCGTTTGGCCGGGCCCTTGCCGCCCACGCGGACTACGACGCCCCGCTGCCCGGCACGCAACTTGTCCAGGCTGATTTGATTAATTGGCATTCTTGCCTTCATCTCCGTTTGTTCCTTCTTTAAAGTTGGTTGCGTCGGAGTGGACACCGCGCTCTTTGTGTCAACTTGCAGCGCCTCCGCCAGCGCCCTCGCCAGCGAGATGGACACATCGTCTACCTGGACCAACAGGCTGTCATCTGCAGTTGCTATCACGGTGAGTGTGGCCCCTGGGCGTATGCCGCGCCTATCGAGGAATGCACGCACAGCCTCGTCGTCAATATCGCAGCGCGCCACGTGGCCCTGCTGCCCCGCTGAAAGCGTCGCGAGCGGGCGAAGTGGACGTGCTGCGACGCTGCCGTCGGCTGCGGGAATCGGTTCTCCGCGGGGGTTGATCCGGGGTTGGCCCAGGAAAACATCGAGTTGGTCGGAAAGCAAATCCGGGGTGGCGTGCTCCAATTCGCAGGCCATCTCGTGAGCCCGTTCGTGCTCGAATCCCAGCTTCTCCACCAGAAAGACCTCCCACAGCCGATGGCGGCGCAGGAGGCGGTGCGCTAGTCGCTCCCCTTCCGGCGTGAGCGATGCGCCCTTATACGGCCGATAGATCACCAGCCCCTGATCCTGCAACTTGCGGCACATCTCGTTGGTTGATACAGGGGAAATGCCGAGTTCCCTGGCTAGTTGGGAGAGAGGCACTGGCCCGTCGTCCGTCTGCAGCCGAGCGATGGTAATCAAGTACATTTGCGCACTTTCGCTGGGTGGGGTTGCTGCCAGGGACATTGTATGGGCTGCCTGATAATTTATACGCCAATATTTTAGGTCTACCTTAATTACAACACACCGCTGCCTGATTGTCAAGAATGGGGTGTTGAACCGGCGGCTCCGATTCTTCCCAAATGAAATGGCAATACGCTCGGATCTGGGCTTCTTGGAGGAATATTGAAAGGTGTGGATAAATGCAAATCGATGCCAACGGCGCGGGGGTGAATAATAGAGCCCGCCGCGGGGCTGCAATTACGCCGCCTATCAGAGGCGGGTGTCGTGTCGGCTGCAACCGCGGTCTGTTATCCGGACCAACGAACCTTTGCCCAGAATGCTCATTCGGACGGTTGCATTCTCCTTGATGTTCGCATTGCCATCCGCATTGCTATCCGGTTGCATATTCGCGCATGAGCAGTCCAGCCTGGATCCGATATTGGCCAACGGGGATGAGACGCCCTTTGCCATATGCGGGATGTCAAGCTCATGGCAGCGCGCTTCAATCGAAGAGCAGCGGGAGAAGCGGCGGTCCAATGCCCGATATGCCGGGCTTCCTCAAGGGTTCTTGGATTTCTTTTGGCAGAGCAAGTTCTTCTTTGCATATGGCAACGCAAGCACTAATTGCGATCTGATCAATCTAACTGGCCTCTGGTCATTGGCCCCTGAGATCCAGATTGGCTATCAAGATGCGAAGGTGCATGATGCAGTTCTGAAGCTGGCTGAAGCCGAGTTGTGGGTACTTGATTATCAGGTCTAAGGCATCAAGGCGATCGAGGACGTCTATGTAATCAGGGTGAGGGAGAAACCTGGGACAGTCCGATTGCTCCATTTCCCCAGGCCCGCCACCGGTGACCCACTCGCTGCGAGATTCATCGATGAAGGGGGAAGCCCAATTGCCACAATGGGTGAGAGCGAAACTCCTTTCTGTCCTTGTCCAGTGCCTGAGAGCAATTGAGATCATGGGGCCAGCTAGCCGCTCGCTGGAGGCGAGCGGGGATGTGGCGCGATTTGCCTGCAAGCTTGTATGATGGGGATGCTGTGATTGTCGGCGAAAAGCTGTGCCCGGGCCTCGGCTCGAATCCGTTGCGCCGCTTCCCCAAATCTTCACTTATTGAAGCGGAGTAACCCCGCATAAGGGGACACACCAATGGATACTGCGAGATTGCTTCTGCTACTCCTCCTTACCGCTGGAGCTATCGCCTTATCTTGGCACGCATGGTGGACGCAACATGCATATGGCCTTTTTCGCTTTTTCGCCTTCGAAGCAATCATCTTGCTGATCATATTGAACTCTGGGCGTTGGTTCCGTGATCCCCTGTCGGGCACGCAGGTCGTGTCGTGGGTGTTGTTGGTGGCATCCCTGTCGCTTGCAGCCCATGGGGTCCATCTTCTTAGGGCTGTGGCAAGAGCCCATATTCGGTGGATTGAAGACACTCAGAGCATCGTTAGGATCGGCGCCTATCGCTACATCCGCCATCCGCTATATGCCTCGCTGCTACTCTTTGCATGGGGTGTGTTTCTCAAGGGCGCTGATTTGCCAAGTGGAGCGCTCGCGTTGGCGGCGACAGCCTTTCTAATTGCCACAGCCCAACACGAAGAGGATTTCAATATCGATCGTTTTGGCGCGGCGTATTCTGAGTATATGAAGCGCACGAAGATGCTTATCCCGTTCTTGCTGTGAGAGCGAGGGAGTTCGGATGCGCTCTGGCTCGGGCAGGGTCGGCTGACCGCTCGCTGAAGCTGATCCGGTTGAAGCGTAGGGTGCCTTGCGCGCCAGCGTGCGCGAGAATGAAGCAGGTGCTGCCGGCGCCGCTGGGCAGTCCAGCTCGAAACCATTGGCTGGCAGCCGCTGCGCTTATGTATTTCGCCGCGAACGTAATGCCCGAGAAAGGGCGGCATCAAATGAGCAGGTCATTCCTCGTCACAGGGGGCGCGGGCGTATTGGGCGTAAACCTAATTCGCTACCTGCTCGCCAAGGGGCAAGAAGTCTCCTCATTCGACATTGCAGCATTCGCCTATGGAGATATTAGAGCCAGAGTCAAAGTGATAGCGGGCGACGTGCGCGATCGGCGCGCTATTCAGGCCGCAATGGACGGCATTGACATAGTTGTGAGTGCTGCGGCGGCACTTCCCCTGTACAAACCAGAAGACATCTACTCAACCCAGGTGGAAGGTACCCGGAATGTGTTGCATGTAGCATTAGCATACGGCGTTGAGCGGGTCATACATATATCGTCGTCGGCCGTTTATGGAATACCCGACCACCATCCGCTGAGAGAAGAGGACGAGCGTCAAGGAGTGGGCCACTACGGCGAGGCCAAGGCAATGGCCGAGGAGGTTTGCGAGGAGTATCGAGAGCGCGGAATGTGCATCCCAATACTGCGCCCAAAATCATTTGTCGGCCCAGAGCGGCTCGGCATTTTCGCGCTTCTCTACGACTGGGCCAAGGATGGTAAGAACTTCCCGGTGCTTGGAAGAGGCGACTCACGCTACCAATATCTTGATGTCGAAGACTTATGCGATGCAATATGGCTATGTTCATCTCTGCCATGCGAAGTCACAAATGACACCTTCAATATCGGAGCTAAGGAATTCGGAACGCCCAAAAGTGACTTTC
>CAZBLT010000071.1:0-7961 GCA_964492745.1 uncultured Anaerolineaceae bacterium | reverse complement strand
CAGGGCCCAAGAATCACAGATCGAAACTGGCGGGAAATCCTGCACCTGCGGGTCGGGCCCGAGCAGTCCCCGGCATCCTGTTGTGCCAATTCGGCGCATTGGCGCCGCACATACAGCAAGCATCCGATCCAACCCAGCTCAGATCTCACCCTCCCGCGCCTAAACTAACGATTGCATAACACCTGAATTCCCGCCGGGATGCTATAGTCGATTCGCCGCCATCCCACGCATGACGCCGAAGGAGCAGCGATATGGGACCGTGGGCATCTAGATTTTTCCTGACGCAGCCCGCCCGGGTCGCAGCAGGGTCCAAGAAATGGGTCCGGGTCCTGATGGCGCTGGCGCTGCTGCTATCCATCCTGCAGCCGGGGAGCACGGCCTCCGCCCAATCCGGGGGGCCCGAGGATCCAGCCGCCGGCGCGGCCGGGAAGATGCTGCAGATCTTCATCACCCTCGGCAAGCTCTTCATCAACATCGCCTACGGCTTCATGTTCCTCATCTTCGCCGTGGGATCCGTCAAGTCGGGGCTCGGCGCGCAGGCCGCACAGCAGTTCGGCGCCACGGGAAGAGTCTCGTTGGAGCTGATGAACCTGGCGAGCGGCGTGGTGATCTTCGTTTTCGGTCTGATGACGCTTCCCCTTGTGAACATGATCATCCGGGCTGTATCGGAGCAGTTTATCGTGGGGGGCGGCTGGGACTTTACGATCGAGATGCCGGTCCCCATCCCCGGCGAGGGTGGATAGCCATCCCCCCGCTGCCGCGGCCGCGTCGCAAAGACATGAGGCGATCCGCCCGACTGCTGCCCCCCGCTCTCCTCGCGCTGGGAGCCTTCCTCCTTACCGCAACCACGGCGCGCCGTGCAGACGCTGCCCCTTCACCAAGTTTGCACCGAGGGCTGGCAGCGCAGATCGCGGCGATGCCCTCCCCCACACCTCTCCCCGAAGAGCGGGAGCCGCCGGAGGGCGATGAAGATCGGCAGAGCGGCGAAGTGGTTTGGCAGACGCTGATCCAGACCATCGTCTTCCCCTTCGAGAAGCTCTCCGAGGGCGTTCGGCAGGCGCTCGCCGAGCTCTTCCGGCGCACGCTCGAAGCGGCCCTGGAGCCGATGAAGGAGGCCGTGGATATGGCAGCGGCCTGGCTGCTGCCCCAGGACATGATGCGGGACATCCGCTGGAAGGCCTGGCGCGCGATGGCTCGCGTGGCGGCAGCCTTGATGCCGCTGGCGCTGATGATCACGGTGGGATCCGCCATGCGCGAAGGGGTTACTTCCATCACCGGCTACGCGCACGCGCGCGAGGCGCTCCTGAACTGGTTGATCGGTGTCGGGGCGGCGGCCGCAAGCGGCTTCCTGATCGAAAAGGGCATCGCCCTCTCCGGCGCCGCGGCGGGCGCCATGCGCGCCTCGCTGGGGCAACCCATCGGCGAGGCCTGGAATCTGGGCGACCAGCTACTCGGGGGCATCGTCAATCTGTGGGCCTTGCAGCAGGCCGGGCCCCTCATGCAGCTCTTCCTGGGCTTCTTCACCCTGGTCACGATGATCGTGGTGGTGAGCAGCGTCATCCTGGCGCTGCTCAGCCGGGAGGTCATCCTGCTGCTGCTCAGCGCCGTGTCGCCGGTGATCTTCCTTCTGGGCTCGATGCGGCCCCTGCGGTGGTTGAGCGGGCTCTGGACGAAGGCCATGGTCGTGGCGCTTTTGCTCGGCCCCGTGAATCTCATGCTGCTAACGCTCTTCGCCCTCCTCGCAACCCAGGCGAACGCCTTCACAAGCGGCCTGGGAGGGACGATCCTGGGCATGCTGATCGGCGTGGGCGTGGTCTCGGTGCTCGTGGGATTGAACGCCATGATCGGGAAGCTGGTCTACGGTGCGGCCATCGAGATTGCGCAGAAGGCCTGGCGCAGCACGATGGGCGTGCTGCAGCTTGCCGCCGTCGCGGCAGGCTTTGCCGTGGCGCCAGCCGCTGCAGGACTGCTCGGAGGCACCTCCAAGACACTGGCGACGGGCCCGCTCATCTCCGGGGACGGCACCCTCCCGGCAAGCGGGTCCACATCTTCTTTCGGCGCCGGGGGCAGCCCGCCCCATTTACTCTCCGCGGCCGCGCCCTTCGGAAGATCGAGGGACGTCAACGGGCTGAGCCGCGCCATCGGCAGCGCGATGGCGGGCTCGCGCAATCCGATCGTGCGAGGCTTCGGCCAGGGGCTGCATATCGCCGGGGCTGCAGAGGCGACCCGCCTGCCGGGCCCTTCGCTCCCTCTCCCACCGGGGGAGGATGCCATTGACGTCCCCGCCGGGCTGCAGGCGGCGGGCGAGGAGCTGACGCGGCGCTTCGCAGCGAACGAGAGCACGGCCATGGCCCGCTTCGGATTGCCCCAGGCCCACGCGCAGGGCCTGATCGAGGAGGGGCTGCACGTGAGCGGCAACGCCTTCGCCGCCATGGACTCGCTGGGCCTGCCCAAGGGGACCACGCTGCGGGATCTGGGCTACTACCGCGGCGGCGAGATCGCAAGTGCCGTGGCGGGCTTCGGGCGTGTGACGGCCGGGAGCTGGGCGCTGCGAAACCAGTCTCCTTATTCCGCCCCGCGCCCCCTGGCGCCGCCGGGCCCCGAGCTGGGCGGCCACGACCTGCAGGCGGCGCTCGAGATCGTGAACGGCCCGGTGCGGGCCGTGGGCTCGATCGCCGCCACGCCGGAGATGCTGAGCCGGCTGGCAAGGACGGTCCACCAGCGGCGCGTCCAGCGCGGCGAGAGCCTGAAGGTGATCGTCGAGGAGGCTGCCCGGCATCCGAGCCGCGGCGAATTGGACGCCTGGATGCGGGACAGCTACTACAACCTGCCGGATCGCGAGCTTGCACGCGATCTGGGGCTCTCGCTCGGCATCCTCGAGGAGGAAGACCGACCCCATGAAGGCACATGATGTGAATCGCCCCGCAGACGCGCACCTGCCCGCAGACGGAGGACACCCCAGCCTGCGTTGCCCTTCTCCCCGCTCACGCCGCCCCCGGCGCACGCGGCGCTCCTAGGGAGGATCATGTCCGGAATCGTGCCGCCGCAGATCGAGACGCCCAGGACCTTCATCGGCGTGGGCGCCCGCGAACTCGCCATCCTCGGCGTGAGCGGCCTGCTGGGCCTGCTGGCGCTCTTCTTGCCCCTGCACCCGGCGCTCCGCATCGCAGCCGCCGTGTTCCTGGCGGGATCAGGGCTCGCGCTGGCCTTCGGCCGCGACCGGCGGAGCGGCAAGACGCTCGAGTGCTGGCTCTTGGACCTGCTGCGCTTCTACGGCCGCAAGCGCTTCCACCAGAAGGGCGCCATGGAGGCGCATCCGGCTCGGCAGGCCGCCTCACAGGCACCGGTCCCGCAGGCGGCCACCCCCGGGAAGCCCGCCATCCCCTGGCCTCGCGAAGCGATGAGGCCGGCGCGGCTCCGGGTCCGGCCGCTCCCCCTCGGCCCAGGTCTGCTCCTGTCCATGATGAGCTGCGCCTTCCTGGCGGGCCTGCTGGCCTGGATCTGGCTGGGAGGGTGGCTGGAAATCCAGGCCTGGCTCGGAGGGAGCGGCTTCTAGATGGGCACGTCTTCGATGGAAGGAAATCGGCGGCAAGAACCCCGAGCGATCCCCGCCGGCCGGTTTCACCGCAAGCGCGGTGTGCGATGCGGCTCCTGAATCGTCTGCGCAGCGCCGCAGAGGCGCACAAGGCGGGTCTCCCTGGACACCCCCAGGGGGACACCGCCAGCCTCGTGCCGGTGATCGCCCTCACGGAGGACATGCTCATCACGCGGGAGGGCGCCTTTGTCGCGATGCTCGAGATGCCGCCACTCGACATCGGCTTCGCCGGCCAGGATTTCGGCGCATGGGCCGAGCGCTACCGAATGGCGCTGGAGAGGCTGCCGTCCGGAACATCCTTCCAGATGACCGTGCTCCTCGAGCCTCACGATCCAATCCCGGATCTCCAATATTTCTTGGACCACGCCCGGGAGACGGAGGCCGCCGCACACCGGGCGGGCATCGAGAGCCGTGACCGGGACCAGGCAGCGGTCTGCGCGGCCGCCGCGCGCCAGATGGCGGCCGCCCTGGCGGCCTGGTTCGATGAAACCAACCCCATCGCCTGGCGCACGATTTTCACGCTCGCCCATCGCCCGGGACTGCAGGGCGCCCGTTCGCTGCTCTTCTCCAGCAACGGGAAGGGCGCGCCGGATCGCGAAGCAATGCTCGCCAAGGCACCCGCGGCCCGCCGGACGCTTCAGGGACGCCTGGGCGTCTTCTCCTCCGCCTTCGCCACCGCCGGCATCCCGCTGCGGTTGCTGGATCCCGCAGAGATGTGCCAGGTCCTCTGGCGGGCCCTGCACCCCACCACAGCCCAGGCCTCCACGACGCTGGCCCGCGATGCGGCGGTCGAGATGGCTCGCGGCGAGCAGCCCTTCCGCAAGCCCCCTCCCCCGAAGGAGGCCTTCACGCCCGAACTCAGCGCGGAGCGCCTGGCCTCCCTGCTGGCGCCGGACACGGTTCTGGAGCGCGAGCATTGGCTCGAGATCGACGGCGTGAAGCTTTCGGGATATGTGATCCACGACTTCACACCCAACCGGCAGGCGATGATGCACCGGCTGGCGAACCTCGAGGGCGGCTGGTATGGGGCGATGCACATCGAGGTGGCGGACGCCTCGCTCGTCGCCGGGCGGCTTCGGCAGCGGGAGGTGCAGCTTGCGGCGCTCGAATACGCCAAGAGCGCCAAGGGGCTGCTCTCCGACTTCGGCGCCCGGCAGGAGGCCGGCGCCGTGCAGGAGCAGCGCATGCGTATGGAGACGACCGGCGAGACGCCGGTGTTCATCCGCTTCTTCGTCCTGCGGACGGCTCAGGACGAAGCCACGCTGCAGCGGCGCAACCGCGAGCTCGAGAGCCTGCTCACGACGCTCGGCGCGCAGGCCTTCCCCGCCCGCTACAGCCAGCTGCTGCTCTGGAAGAGCGCCCTCCCCGTGGGCTCTATCGCCCTGCACCAGAAACCGCGCAACATGACACCGCAGAGCCTGGGGACCTTCTTCTGGCCCGCCCGCAAACGCCTTACAGATCCCGAAGGGATCTACTTGGGCATCGACGAGGCCACCCGGCTGCCCGTCCGGGTGGATCCCTTCGGGGCGCACGCGGACCGCACCCCCTCCTGCCTGATCCTCGGCCGTCCTGGCGCCGGTAAGAGCGTGACGCTGCGCGCCCTCCAGGTGGCGGCGCTGCTCGCCGGGGACCGGGTGATGGCCGTCGATATGGAAGGCGAGATGCGCGACTTCTGCGACGCCTACGGCGGCCGCTACGTCGAGGTGGGTTCGGCCTCTGGAGAGCGCATCAATGTCCTGGACATCCCCCCGGACAGCCAGGATCCTCTCCTGGCAGGCACCGAGCATCTGATCGCCTTCTGCGAGGCGGTGCGGGGCCAGCCCATCCCCAAGGGGCGCGAGTGGAACGCACTTGCGGAGGCCTACCGCCTGGCCGTAGAAGACCGGGGCTGGCATCGAGAGGCGGTTCCCGGACGGAAGCCCGTCCGCTGGCGGCACGAGGACGCCCCGCGGCTGGCGGATGTGGTCCGCATCCTGGAAGCGGCGCCATCGCAGGCCGCCAAGTCGCTGGCGGAAATGCTGCGCCCTTTCGCGCAGGGCGTCTACGCCGGCTACTTCAACACCCCCACGACCTTCGACCTCGCCGAAGAGCGCCTGGTGGTCTTCGGGCTTCAGCACGTGAATGATCTATCGGACACGCTGCGCGTCTACCTCTGGCAGGTGATGGGCCTGATCTGGGGGGAGGTCGTGCGGAGGAACGCGGCATGCCCGGAGGCCGCCCAGCACGTCATGCTCGACGAGGTCTGGAAGCTGCTGGAGGCCCCCGGCGGCGCCGGGGCGGTCGAGAACATGGCCCGGCGCTTCCGCAAGCGCCGCACAGCGCTGTGGATGGCGACCCAGCAGGTGGGCGAATTCCTCGACTCGCCAGGAGGCAAGCGGATCCTCTCCGTGGTGGGCAATACGCTGCTCATGGAGCAGCGGCCGGTCGAGGCGGGACGGTTGCAGCAGACTCTCCAGCTGAGCGACGCCATGGCGGAGGGCCTGCAGCGGCTCGGAACCGGGCACGGCCTGCTGGTGACACCGCAGGGGTCCCTGCGCCTCTGGATCGCCGTTCCGGAGACATGGGGCGTCTACTGAGGCATCCCGATGAAGCGCATACTCTTGGCCGCCCTCCTCCCGCTGGCGTGTCTGGGATGCTTGTACACGATGCTGCTGGCGGCAGGGGCGGCTGTGCTGGCGGAGGCGATGCCCGCGTGGGCACAGGACCCGGCCTGGGGATGGATAGTGGGAACCCCTCAGCCAACCGGCAAGGATCCGGGCTTGCCGGGTGGCCGCAGCTTCACCGGCGGCTCGTACGGTTGGGCCGTGGATGGTCATCGCGGACCGGCCTCGTTTGCTTGCATGGCGCCCGTCGAAGGTCCGGTTCGGATGAGCAGCTGCTTCGGCGACAGGCAAGGCCGGGATGGACACGCCCATACAGGCATCGATTGGGCCACGAACCATGAAGAGGGGCGGCGGGTGTGGACCCCCTTCGGGGGGAAGGTGACCTATGTCGGCTGGAACGGTTACCTGGGCTGGACGGTGGTAGTTGAGAATGACGGCTGGCAGGTGATCCTGGGCCACCTGTGCTGTGGCTCCAACGGGAAGAGTTCCGCGCCTACGGGTCAATCCTCGATCGCTGTGACGGCAGGCGACCTCGTGCGCGCAGGCGACCTGGTCGGGAGGAGCGGGAACACGGGCAGCTCGACCGGACCGCATCTGCACTTCGAGGTCCGGCGCTGCGAAGAAGAGGCATGCCGGATCGTGGATCCGAGCGCCGTCCGGCTGCCGGGCCAGAGTGAGCCGTGCGCCTGGGAGAGCTTTGGCGATGGTCCGCCCTCCTCTTGCCAACCATGATCGACGGAAGGCTTCAGCCTTTGTGGACCCCATGAATTCAAGAAGAGAGAATGGATGGAGCGCCCTGCTGCTGGATGGATGAGAAACCCGCTCCTCCTTGACCTATTGCGTACAATATGTACACTATGTACAGGCTATCTCCAGCGCGCATGCAGGAAGGAGGGCTCACAATGCCTGCCATGAAGGTGATCAGCAGCCGCGAGGCGCGCAGTCGATGGCGCTGGGTCCTGGACACGGTCATGACCGGGGACGGCGACGTGGCGATCTCTCGCCATGGTCAGAGAATTGCGGTCATCATTCCCGCCAGGGATTACGATGCGATCGCGGACGATTTGGAGGAGCTGAGGCTCGCCCGGCTTGCGGAAGATCTGTACGAGGAGTACCTGACCCAACGAGAGTCGACCGGTTATGAGAAGGCGAGGGCTGAGTTGCTGTCCGAAGAATAGGGGGCGTCTTCATGGGCGAGGCCCAAGTCTACGGACTTGAAATCACCCCGCATGCCGTGCGCAGTCTGAAGAAACTCAAGCGGGACAGGGCGCTCCTTCGAAGGCTGGATGCAGCCATTCTGTCGCTCGCACAAGAGCCAAGGCCGCCCGGCTGCAAGAAGTTGCCAAGTCGAAAGTTCAACAATCTATACCGCCTTCGAGTGGGGGACTGGAGAATCCTCTACGCCATCGAGGAGGACCGGATCATTGTGATCATCCTGGACGTGAGGAGAAGAGATCAAGCCTATAGGGATATTTGAAAGCGATGAGTGGCACCAACCGCTTCAGATCGTTCCGCGAGGCGCCGCATCCCCCCGGACGCTAGGGCAAAGCCACACCTTGACAACTTCCTGCCGCCCCCAAGGCAATCACGGGGCCTGCAACCCCTCAGCAAAGCGAGCGCAGCATCCGGCGCGCTGCTGTGGGCGCTTCCAGGGCATGCGGTATTGCGGCCCACCCTATCCAGCCCCGCAATGACCGTTTGTGCATGACCTGAACCCAGATCCCTCCCCACGCATGCGATTCCGCGGCCATGGAGAAAAAACG
>CAZBLT010000070.1:0-8087 GCA_964492745.1 uncultured Anaerolineaceae bacterium | reverse complement strand
CGTGTACCCTTCCGCACGCAGGGCGGGCGCCATCGCCTCCTCGACGTAGGGCCAACAGTCCGCGCATCCAGCGCTGAAGTAGACATGGACCTCCCCATCAAAGCCGCCTTGCGCCTTGGCAAGAGCAGTGGGGGGCGTGATGGCGGCCAGCGCAGCCAGCGCACCCGCCAGCAAGAAGCCTCTCCTTATGCCTATGGCACTGGAGGCAATTCCCATGCAAACTCCCTAGATGGCGCGTCTACATCTCGAATTGTCAATACCAGGCGCTGCCCATTGGCAAGCAGCGGGGTGCCATCGGAGGTCACCGAGGGAAACGTCAGCAGGCCGCGAACATGATGCCCGGAGCCCCCCGTCCATGACACAGCTTTCACCTGCAGCCCTGCGTCTGTGGATAAGGTGGAGAGCGGGGCCAGATCCATGGAAAGGTCGACCGAGTGTGTATTCATAGACACTTCGAAAGCGAGTAAGTCGCCGCCCTGAACATCCAGGTCGAGCGGCCACACCGCAATTTCAACAGCTCCCTGTCGGTCCACTCTCCGGAGGTCTCGCGCTCGCTCCTGGTTGGCCGAAGGCGCGGCCGATTTCAGCTCGGCCTCGACTGGTCCGGTCATTGCCCTGAATTGGCTTGCGCCCGCCCGTTGGCTGCAAGTGCTCAGAACCCACGCGGCTGCCAGGAGCGATGCCAGCGCCAGGAACTTTTCTCTGCTAAGGCAACATGACCCATGCCGACTCGTTCTCACATCACCTTGGGAAGCCATCTCTCGCCTCATGATGCCTCCACACCCACGAGCAGAGCCCTCATCGCTCTCCGCCGTTCACGCAACAGGATGGTCAACATGACCCCGATTCCCAGCAGGGTGGTGCCTAATCCTGCGATCATAAAGGCCAGCCGGTACTCTGCCAGAAAGGCCGTGGCTGCCGTAAGCCCGACCAGCGGAAGGACATCTGTCAGGTGATGCGCACAGCAGGCGACCATCGCGGTCGCCGAGAGGCCGCCGCCTGCGCCGGTCAATTTCCCGCTGGGCCCGACATCCATGACGGGAATGAACAAGCGCTTCTTGAGAATGACATAGAGGCCAACTTGCACTCCGAACCCCAGGATGATCGGGATGATGATCCATCGATCCTGCCAGAAGAGCTCGATGGCGTGGGAAGGGTTTTCGGCCCATGAGACGATGGCAAAGTAAATTGCCAGAAGTCCCAGAGCGGCCAAGCTTCCTGCGATGAGCGGGGGAAAAAATCTCCTGCTACCGGACATTTGCTAACCCATTCAACGCTGCGGTTGGCCCAATGGTATGGGAAGTGCCGGTCCCCGAGTAGAGCCAAATGGCCGGTCATAGAGAAGATGTGACAGGTATCACATCCTGGCTCCTCACCGGCCTGCACAATGTCTTGCACATGCACGAACGCATGCGGCGCTTTCGTTTGAGCCCCTCCTCGAATCCGGCCTCGCCAAGCGAGGTGCGTTGGCCCCGAAGCCATCCCACGCTGGGCGAGAGAGCCCCAAACGGAGATCCGGCCGCTCGCTCAAGCGGAAGCGGCAATAAGGACCTGCCCCTGATCCTCTATCACGTGAAAAGCTGTCAGAGGCGCGGGCGGTGGCCCTGAAATGACCGAGCCATCCCTAGGATCGTAATATCCTGCATGGCAAGGGCACTCAATCATTCCGCTCTCGGCATTCCATTTCACGATGCACGCGAAATGGCTGCATACGGCGCTGTAGGCCACTAGCCCCTCGGTTTCTGTATGGATCACCAGCGCCGGATAGCGTCCAAACCGGACGGTTCTAGAACCACCGCTGGGAGCCGAGCCCTGCGGCCCGACGACCACCGGTCGAGGCGGCACCTCGTCCAGTGCAGCAGGCCAAAAATAGGCCACAATGGGGCCGATGAGAATCGCCAGGCCCGAGGCCTCAAGCAGCCGGCGAAACACCACCAGGAAACCCCTACGCGATAGTCTCCGGTCCTTTGCACTGCTCATGCCCGCCTCCCCCCAGTCTCTAGATCCCGCAGCCACTGCCTTTATTCGGGCTTGGCCCCAGAAGGCCGTTCTGGGCCAGCCAACCATTCATGGCTGCAAAGCCGCTCGCCGAGAAGACCTCTGGCCCAACCGCAAGCTGCGCGTCGGCATTTGCGAAGTCCGTATCCAGGGCCGACTGTAGGAAGATATCCACCCTCGCGGCCTGGGCAGGGAACCAGAGGGCGTTGGCCATCTTGGCGGCCTCAAACATCTCCTCCGTGCTGGCACCCTCAGCTGCGAGCAGCGTCAGCATGCCGAGCATGGCCATCCCGTGATTACAATCCGGGAACAGCGCAGGATTATTGCAGCAAGGCCGGTAGACGTTCGCCGCCACCGCTTCCAGCCGCGCCTGCTCTTCCGTCTCTAACGGCAGGAGCTCAATGCTCCCATACAATTCGGCTGCAGGTCTTGTCCCCAGCGTCCAGCCTCCGGTGGACGCGAAACGCCCGATATTGCCTTCGGCAGCCATCCACATGGGGCCCTCCGTCAAGATCGGATTGCGATTGGCCAATCCGAGTGCCCAGAAGAAGTGCAGCAGAAACCTTGCGTCCGCAGGTCTTAATACGACTCGCGCGCGGCTTCCCTCCAGGAGGACCGATTGCTGAGAAGCAGTTAGGGGGGATCCGCCTTGCTCATACAAGCGAGTGAGAGCATCCTGGTCAATCACCCCCGCGTCAATCAGCCGGGGGCCTAGATCCCCGAAGGCCACGTTCAGGGCGTAACCATCAGATGCTCCCCATGGAGGATTATCGGCCTTGTCCTGTTCAGAAATCCAGGCGTCCGGGGATGTCCATGGTGACCGCGCGCCCAGGACGGCCGGGAGCAGCACAAGCACTGCCACCATCGAGCCGGCGATGAGCCCCTGACGAAGCCAGCCTCTCCCGCCCGCACTCTCCGGAGGAGAATCGGCGGACTCGACCTCCTCAGGGGAACGCGAAAAGCCAAGCGCCGATCGGCGGGAGATCAGCCCAAGAGCGAAGGCCGCCACTATCCCCGCTACGATCTTGAACTCGAGTCCTCCCAAGGGATACATGGAAGCAGCCCCTGCTATCGGACCGGCCGGGGCTCCCTGGTTTGCGGCACAATCAAGGCAGCCCGCGGGAAAAAGGCCGATGACCGCACCAAGCAACAGGAGCGCCCCGCCCGAGCGGAGCCAGCCGGATGGGTGCAGGCATAACCCGCGCCGCACCGCCAGGCCGAGGAAGGTCCCTATGAGGATCGCAAGCCCCAGCCCCGCCCAAAAGGCAGCGGCGTTGAGGCCCGGCGCGTGCACAAATAACACCAGGATTAGCCCCGCTGCCAGCAAGTAATTAAGCGCAACACTGAGACTGAGGGCAATCTCAAGTCGAGTGTCGAAGGGAAGCCTGATAGTCCGCCAAGTGTCCTTCATTTCGCCAAGCCTCCATCGCCGCCACAATCGATCGCGAATGCTCGACCTCATTCGTCAGCCAGAAGATCCACTCGATGGATTCCGCCACCCTGTGACGGGATCCCCCCTTACCTTAGCGGAACCCTACCGCGTCTGGAAGCGCCAAATGGCTCATGCACAACAGCTTCGCCCGGGCGTCCATAAGCCATGGGCAGGCCTGGATCGCGATTGCATGGCTCGTTTGCGATGCGCCAATGCGCCCTTGGTTGGCTACGCCAGAATGCTCTGCCGCTTCAATGCATCCCGTATCACAATATAGGCAGGCGCGAACCACTGGGTTGTGATTCCTGTATCCTGCCCGCCCACGTGGTTCTTGCTGCAGGATCGCTTCGAGGTTGGCCATGCTGAGCCGCACGGTAACAGTCGCTAGGGTTTTCGGGATCGAGATCCGGATCGATATCTCATGGTTGCTGGCCTTTGGCCTGATCTTGTAGTCTCTCGCGAGCGCCTACTTTCCCTTGAAATACCCTGAGCTGAGCGCACCCGATGCCTGGGCGCTGGCGCTCGGCGTGACGCCGGTTCTCTATTTGTCCATCGCCGCGCACGAACTGGCCCACAGCCTGGTATCCAGGCGGCTCGGGATCCCAGTGCGATCCATCACCCTCTTCCTTTTCGGAGGCCTGGCCAATATGGTCCGTGAGCCCCGACGCGCCAGAGATGAGTTGCTCATCGCGGCCGCGGGACCTCTCATGAACGTGTTGCTGGCATTGGGCTTTTTAGCTCCGGGCTGGGCAATGCGAGGTCAAATCGAGACCTCGTGGGCGGCTTTCAGCGCTTGGCTGGAAGGCGCCAACCTCTCACTTGCTCTGTTCAACCTCATCCCGGGCTTCCCGCTGGATGGGGGACAGATATTGAGGGCGCTCCTGTGGGGATGGACAGGCAAGCTTGAGCGCGCCACCCAAATTGCCGCCGGCATAGGCCAATGGATTGCTTACACCTTGATGGGCGCCGAGCTCCTCCAAACCCGGGCGGGCGACCTGGTGCAGGGATTGTGGATCCTGCTCATCGGTTGGTTCTTACAGGGGGCCGCCGCACAAGCGGTCACTGCCATCCGAATGAAGACCGGTTTGGCGGGCCTTACCGTCGCCCAGCTTACGAGGCAGGACCGTCCCTTCGCGCCCCCAACGCTGACCCTGACCGAATTCCTCGACGATTACGCAATCCCCTCGGGATTGGATTGGTTCCCGGTCTCCTTTGGCTCCCGCGCAATCGGGGTAATCAGCGTCGAAGAGGTCAGAAGCGTCGATCTCGCGCGATGGGAAATCACCACTGTGGGAACCGTCATGAAGCCACTGGGAGAGCTCCCAATGATCCCGCCCGAGGTAGGCGCCTACGAAGCGCTCGAAAGAATGCTTGCCGGCAATTTCTCCTGGCTACACGTGCTCAAGGCAGGGGAGTGGCTTGGGGCGATCTCGAGAGACGGTATCTTAGCAAGCTGGCGTCTCCGTACGGGCCTGAAGGCAGCATGAGCCCAGGCCCGCCAAACCCGTCAGATGCCCATTCCCTTCCAGCGCGCCTGCGCGCCAAGCTTGCTTGTCTCGCCCGAAAAGGCGGCAGCCACTTTGGCAAATGGTCGGCTTGGCCTGTGTGAGCCGCACAGGGATCGAAGCTGCCTGTGGGCATTATCGCCTATGAGGGAACGCGCCAAAGGCGGGTTACCGGAGGGGACCCAAACCCATACAATGCCGGAAATTGGTTTTGGAGGTGAAAGATCATGGCTACTTTGATGACTCGAGCGGGCGCAAAGATCCAGGATCCCCCCTGGCTTCAGAAGCTCCTCAGCGAGCCCCGGGCGGCGTGGTTCTGGCTCTTGCCGCGAGTTTGGCTTGGGTACCAATGGGTCCAAGCCGCGTTGCACAAGGTCCAAAACCCCGCATGGGTGGCAGGCGGCGAGGCCCTAAAGGGTTATTGGCTGAACGCGGTCTCGATACCGGAGTCTGGCCGTACCCCCATAGCCTTCGACTGGTACCGCGACTTCATCCAAGCCTTGCTCGACGCGCAGGCCTATTCGTGGTTTGCCAAACTCGTGGCCTATGGAGAGCTTCTGGTGGGCGTTGCCCTGATCCTAGGCGCTTTCACCGGCATAGCAGCCTTTATCGGCGGCTTTATGAATTGGAATTTCATGATGGCCGGCTCCGCCAGCACAAATCCTGTGCTCTTTACCGTGGCCATCGGATTGATCCTGGCCTGGAAGATCTCCGGCTTCATTGGAGCCGATTACTTCTTGCTGCCCTGGCTCGGAACCCCCTGGAAGAGCCGCTCCTCCTTAGATAGCGCTCCCGCCGAAAGCCAGCAGCAGAGCCCGCTGAGGACCGCTGCCGACTGAGCGGGGGCCTCAAGCCGCGTGAAGGGGGCGAGGGCATGCTGCCTCGGTCCTCTTCCCACGTGACCGTCGTCAATAGGAGGAATGCTTTGTCTGGGATGGAGTACTCCACGGATCCGGTCTGCGGTATGGAGGTTAAGGTCCGGCAGTCGCTCTGGAAGACGAGGCTTGATAAAGAGACCTTCCATTTCTGCAGCGCGGTTTGCAAGCGCACGTTTGACGAGAATGTGGGCAAGATTCTAGACATCCAGGCGCTAGGGTTTCGCACCAGAGGCAAATGATGGCCCCAGACCCGCGCTACCGAACCAAACAGCGGTGCGGGTTAAACGCAGCGAACAGATCGGTATATCGAGAGGAGTGGGAATGAAGGAAAAGAATGCGTGCCATGTGGGGGTCTTTAGGAAGCAGGTTTCCGAGGAGGAGCGTCGGATCGTGATGACCGCAGCCTTGGAGGTGTCGGGCATGGGCTGCCCCAATTGCGCCACGCGGGTCCGCAACAGTCTGCTCTATGAGCGGGGCGTGGTTGCTGCGGATGTCGATCATCAATCAGGATTGGCGCTGGTGCGGTTCAACCCGCAGCTTGTGGGCGTGGAGCAACTGCTGAGCGCAGTGGAAGCCGCGGGAAACAATGGACGGCATCGCTATGCTGCGCGGTTTTTCGCAAGCGCTTCAAAGGGGAGATGAATATCGGCCTGCAGGAGGTCCGATCGTGGTACGGGCTGAGAGGCTCAATCGATGTCGATGATCATCTCTTGCATCGAGTCAGAATCGGACCTCTCCATTTGCCGCATCCACCACTCGTGAACGCCCTTCTGAGAAGGGGCCTGCCTCGCGAGCCTCGCCTGCGGCTGAGCTACCTTCATGAGGTCGGGCATTTTCAGACGCTGCCCCTAGTTCTGATCCATGGCGTGTTGCTTCTGGCCGGGTCTCGCAAGGCACACCGCAAGGCAACTTGGCTATCCAGCTTATTGGCGCTGATCCCGGCACATCTGGCCTTCTGGGAGCTATGCAGCGAAGCCTATGTCATCAGCCGGATGGGCTCCCGGTACCGGAGCACCTATCGCCGGTACCCCAACCCTAGGGGCCAGGCTCTATTCTGGGCCAGCACGATGGTCTTGGCGTTGATCGGCAGCCTGGGCCTGACCATCCCTTCGTTCGTTCGCAGGAGAAATCCAGAGGTTACCCATGACGATTCGCATAGGTCCATTGATGATCCGTTTGTACGGTGTCATTATTGGCTTGGGCGCGATCGCGGGCGCGTTCCTGGCCCAGCGAGAAGCGCGCAGGAGGGGGGGCGCGCATCTGGCACATCCTCACCCCGCCCCCTTCGATGGTCGAACGAGGTATTACGACGGCCTACTACTTATCCCATCCGCTCGAGGCCTTGGCCATCTGGCGCGGCGGACTTGGCATCCCGGGAGCCATGCTGGGTGGCAGCATCGCCCTCTATATCTTTACACGTCGTCGAGGCGCCCTGTTCGGTGTCTGGCTTGATATCGCTGCGCCCGCCCTGGCGCTGGGCCAAGCGATAGGACGCTGGGGCAACTTCGCGAATCAGGAGCTCTATGGCGCGCCGACGAGCCTGCCGTGGGCCATCTTCATCGAGCCCGCATATCGGCTGCCAGCCTCTGCGGCGCAAGCCTATTACCATCCACTCTTCCTCTATGAATCCCTATGGAGCTTGGGGAATATGGCCCTGCTTCTCTGGCTGGGACGGCGATTCACCCATCGCTTCCAGGCAGGCGACCTCTTTCTCGTGTACCTTCTCACTTACGCAGTGGGCCGTTTTCTGCTCGAGTTCTTGCGGCTAGACGCCTCGCAGGTCGCCGGCCTGAACATCAACCAAACCCTAATGGGGGCTGTTGGCATGCTTGCACTCGCCGGGCTGGTCTTGAGCTGCGCCGCGGCCGGCGCACAAGCCCGATGCAAAGCCAGCCGGTGAGATGAAATCCCTCCAGAAAGGCTGCCGCATAATCGGCCCACACGGCCGTGGACTACGGAGGTGGCACGCTGGCGCCCATCGAACGCCGGACTTAGGTTGACAGGTTTCATGGTATGACGAAGAAGGGATCGCTACGCAACACCGCAGGCGGTGAGCTTGCTGGACTCTGGCGGGCCTTTGGCTTCCTGCTTTCCGTCCTCCTAGGCCTGGCATTGGGATGGCGCATGTTTCTTTCCCCGGTGGATTCGCCCACTCCCACCGCTTCCTCGAAGGCGCCTGCGAGGCTGCTGCCCATCGAGCCGTCGCGGGCGACTGCGCCAACAGCGGGTCTCGCCTTATCCAATGGCATCCGCCCCGTGGAGCAGATGCCTTCC
>CAZBLT010000069.1:0-8358 GCA_964492745.1 uncultured Anaerolineaceae bacterium | reverse complement strand
GATCAAGGAGAACGTCCATGGATGAAAGAGTGGGGATCATCGGCGTGGGCTGGGCCGGCTACCGGCCGCTGACGCCCGAGGTTTCCTATAAAGAGCTGATGTATGAAGCCGCCGTGAAGGCTTACGCCGATGCGGGGGTGGATCCCCGCCGCGATGTCGACAGCTTCGTCACCGTGGCGGAGGACTTTATTGAAGGCACGAGCATCTTCGATGAATACGTCCCGGACCAGATCGGGGGCGTGCTCAAGCCGGTTCACACCATCGGCGGCGATGGGTTGCATGGGCTGGCGACGGGCGTGATGCTCATCCTCACCGGCCAGGCCGAGATCGTCGTCGTGGAAGGCCACAGCAAGGCCTCCAATGTGCTCACCCTCCCGCACATCGTGGCCCATGCGCAGGATCCGATTCTTAACCGGCCCCTCGGCTGGCACAGCTCCTTTATCGCCGGTATGGAGATGAACCGCTACCTCTTCGATACCGGCACCACGATCGAAGAATGCGGCTTGGTGGTGGTGAAGAACCGCCGCAACGCGCTCCGGAACCCGCTCGCTGCCTATGGCGCGGATCTGGACCTGGAGGAAGCGCTTGATGGCCCGCCGCTGGCCTGGCCGCTCGGCGAACGCATGGCCGCCGAGCACGCCGATGGTGCAATCGTGGTGGTGCTGGCCTCGGTGGAGAGGGCCGAGGCGATGTGCGAGAAGCCCGTATGGGTGCTGGGCGTGGGATGGTGCAACGGCGCCGCCTCGCTCGAGAGCCGGGAGTGGACCTACCCGGTCTACATCGAAGCCGCGGCCCAGCAAGCCTACCGGCAGGCAGGCATCCGCCAGCCGCGCCTGGCGATCGATTTCGCCGAGATCGACGATACCTATGCCTATAAGGAACTTCAGCACATGGAGGCGTTGGGTCTTTGCCGGCCCGGCGAAGCGGGTGCACTCGTTGAAGAGGGCGCCACTGAACCGGAGGGGGAGCTGCCCGTAAATGTCTCCGGAGGCAGTCTGGGCATGGGCGATCTTCTGGACGCCAACGGTCTGGCGCGGGCGCTGGAGGCGGTCCTTCAGTTACGGGGCGAAGCCGGGCCGAGGCAATTGGAAGAGGTCGAGATCGGTCTGGTCCAATCCTGGCGCGGTGTGCCGACCACCAGCGGCGCAGTCGCCGTGCTGGCGAATTAGGGAGGGATGACCATGGGAATGCGAAAAGTCGCCGTGGTCGGGGCCGGCATGACCAAATTCGTGCGCCGGGCCCAAGAGACCGGAAAAGAACTCGCATGGCAGGCCTCCCGCATGGCGCTGGGATCCTGCGAACTGACGCTGGACGATATTGAAGCAATCTGCCTTGGAACGGCGCCGGATTCGTTCGATGGCGTGCATATGAAGGCCGAGTATTTAAGCGACGGGGCCGGGGGGTGGGGCAAGCCCTTCATGCGGTCCTACGTGGGAGGCGGGACAGGCGTCTTCGCCCCCATTCAGGGCTGGTACCATGTCGCCTCCGGGCTTTTTGACGTGGTGCTGGTGGTGTGCGAAGAGAAGATGTCCAGCTATGTGCCCCACGCGCAGGGGGCCTTCCTGACGATCTTCGATCACACCACCGAACGGGCGCTCAAGCCCAACCTGCTCTGGATCTTCGCGCTGGAGATGAACCGCTACATGCAGACCTACGGCATCTCCAAGGAGGACATCGCCCGGGTGGCGGTGAAGAACAAGCGCAACGCCGCCGACCATCCCTGCGCGCTGCTGGGCGACCCGGACATCACCATCCAGGATGTGCTCAACTCCGAGGTCTTGGCTTGGCCGGTTAACCGGCTGGACGTGAGCCCGGTTTCGGATGGGGCGGTGGCGCTGGTGCTCGCCGCCGAGCATGTCGCCAAGCGGGTGACCGACAAGCCGGTCTGGATCCAGGGCGTGGGCTGGAGCCTGGACACGGCCTACTGGGCCAATCGCGATCTGGCCTATCCGCGCTACGTCGAATACGCCGCGCGCATGGCCTATGAGATGGCAGGGATCAAGGAGCCGCGCAAGGAGATCCACATCGTCGAGCCCTATGATCCTTTTGACTACAAGGAACTGCATCACCTGGAAGGCCTGCTGCTGGCCGACCGCGGCCAGGCGCCTCGGCTTACCGCCGACGGCGTGACGGCGCGTGATGGCGACATGCCGGTATGCCCTTCGGGTGGGCTGCTGGGCGTGGGCAACCCCATCGCCGCCGCCGGGCTCATGAAGGTGGCCGAGCTCTTCTGGCAGCTTCGGGGTGAGGCCGGCGCCCGCCAGGTACCCGGCCAGCCCAAGCGCGGCCTGGCGCAGGCCTGGGGCGACCTGATGCAGGTGGGCACGGTCGTCATCTTGGGGACCAACCCCTGAAAGGAGCGGGGACGATGACAGAAAAGATTACCCAATTCCCTGGCACCCCGCTGAAAGAGGCGGATTTCAAGGGTGGCAAGATCCTCTTCCGGCATGACCGCATGAAAGCGGAGTATGCTTGGGACACCGGGATTGCGATCGGCCGCTACCTGGCGGCGCTGAAAGAAGGCTATCTACTGGGGGGCTACTGTGCCACCTGCCGCAAGACGGTCATCCCGCCCCGTACGGTGTGCGAATGGTGCTTCCGGCCGATGGAGGCCTTCGTGCCGCTGGAGGACACCGGCACGGTGAACACCTACTCGCTCTGCTATGTGACCTGGGACGTGAAGCGCATCAAGGAACCGGAGATCCCGGCGGTGATCGAGATCGATGGGGCCTCGCCCCTTCACGGCATCCTTCACAAACTCGGCGAGGTCGAACAGGAGGCGGTGCACGTGGGCATGCGCGTCCAGGCGGTTTGGAAGCCGGCCGGGGAACGCGAAGGCGCCATCACCGATATCCTCTACTTCAAGCCCATCGAGGGAGGTGCGAAATGAGCCTGTTGAAGCGCGATCCTCAGGCGCCGCCCGCATGGCGTGGAGACCTCCCGGTAAGCAGCCGCTATACCTTTGGCCTGGCTGGTGAACGCTTCTTCCGGGCGTTGAAGGACGAGGGCGTGATCTATGGCTCGCACTGCCCCCGCTGCGAGGTCACCTATGTGCCGGCGCGCATCTTCTGCGAGCGCTGCATGGCAGAATTGGATGACTGGCGCGATGTGGGCACGCGCGGCGAAGTCCACACCTTCACGCTGCTGTTCGCAGACCTGAACGGCGGCCTGATGGACGAGCCTGAACTGGTGGCCTTCGTACGCATCGAGGACGGCGGCCTCGTGCATCGCCTGGGAGAGGTGGCCCCAGAGGAGGTCTACATCGGGATGCCGGTCGAAGCCGTTCTCAAACCCAAGGAGGAGCGGGAGGGCTCGATCACCGATCTGGCCTATTTCAAGCCGATCTAGCCCAACCTAGCATGAGCGGGCACAGGTGAGAGACCCGCGCCTCGACGGGTCTCTTTTCGATTGCTCAAATTGTGGGCGGACACGCGCTCTCAGACTCCCAAGTCCCTGAAAATGCCATCCAATGCTTCAGAAGGCACATCAAACACCGCAGCGTGGGGCGGCAGGGGCTCGGTTGTCATCCATTCCGGCAGGCGGTCATCGGCCGTGCCAAAACCTGCGGCGGTGTTGAAGGCACGCTCCAGACGCAAGGTCTCCCGGCCCAGATCTTGAAGGGGAGACTCTCCCGGATCCCAACCGTAGCGGCATTGCAGCAATTCGCGAATAGTCTCAGGGGCCCGTGCGAAGCCGAACCCGGCGAAGATGCAGGCGCCGAGGGTGTCGTAGCCAGCCATGTTGATCTGGGCCTTAAGGGAAACCTCGGTCTGCCCCTGGGGGTCGAGGTGGTTGATCTTGGCCCGGATGGTTAGGCCGGCGGTGTGATCGGCGCCCTGGGGCGAGGTGGCATAGGTCACCCCGGTGCCCTTGATGGCGCGGGGGTCATAGGCGGAGATAGCCTGTCCCTTGACCACAGGCACGCGCCGGATGCCTAAAACACGGCCGGCTACGGCGGCGCCTTGAGCGATCACACGGCCGAGAGGCGTACCGCGGCGGATCTCATCGATCAGGCGCATGGCGGACTGGGTGTCACCAAACTCCATCCACCCCGCCTGCGCGGCCATGCCCAGCGCGGCGCCGATCTCGATGGAGTCGAGGCCCAGGTCGTTGAGCTCCCAGTTGATGCGGGCGATTGCATCGAGATCGCCGATGCCCAGATTGGAGCCCACCAAACCGATGGTCTCATATTCGATGGGCGAAACCACGCGCTCCCCGCTGAGGCCGGCGAAGCAATTAGAGCAACGGATCACGCATCCCGCCATGCACGCATGGGTGGTCTCGGCCTCGCCGCCGCGCGCCAGCAGCAATTCGCGCAGCGCCTCGCCGCTGATCTTCTCGGCCTGCTCAAATGTACCGCTGGAGAACCCGCGGGTGGGCAGGCCCCCGAAGCCGTCGCACATCATCACCATGGCGGCCGTTCCATACTCCGCGTAGGTGGTCGTCTGGGGGTGGGCCAGGAGCGCCTGGGTGTACTTCTTCTGCGCGGCACGGAAGGCGGGCTCGTCGGCCAGGGGCGGCGGCTCGGCGCCTTCGGCGTCGATAACCAGCGCCTTCAAGCGTTTGGCACCCATCAGCGCGCCCAGTCCGCCCCGGGCGTTGATGCGTGAGGGCTCGCCATCTTTGTCTAGGTTCTGGATCCCGGCGCTGGCCAATCCCATCTCACCTCCAGGGCCGATCAGTGCGATGGCGGCCTTAGGTCCAAAGCGAGAACGCAAGCGCTCGGCGGCTTCATAGACCCCCAGGCCGAGCAGGTCTGCGGCCGATTCGAACCGGCCGCCTCGCTTGCTAAGGTGCAGCACCGCCCATTCTTCCGGAGGGGCGCCCTCGAGGATCAGCGCCCGGATACCCAACCGGGCGAGCTGCAAGCCGGTCGTGCCGCCGGCGTTGCTTTCTTTGACGCCATTGGTGAGCGGGCTCTTGCCGCCAACCGAGATGCGGTCGCATGAGGAGAGGCCGTGGCCCACCAACAGGCCAGGGGCCCAGATAAGCTTGTTGAATGGTCCCAGCGGATCGCAGGTTGGTGGGACATCGTCCAGCAAGATGCGGGCGATGAGCCCGCGGCCGCCCAGACGCTGCCAGCTCTTGGGCAACCGCTCCAAAGTAACCTCCCGCCGGGCTGCGTGTGCACGCCAGAGGTTTGCTTCCATTCCCTCCTCCTGAAATCCGAGATCTGCTAGGCTCTGGCTTCACCGACCGACTCGGCAAAGATGCGCAGCGCTTCCTCGATCTGTTCGTCCGAGACGATCAAGGGGGGGATAAAGCGGATGGTGTTATCCCAGGGGCCGCATGTGAGCAACAGAAGCCGGCGGTCGAGACAGGCGTGAACGACGCGCTTCGCGGCATCCTTGTCGGGCTTGCCGTCGGGTGTGCGGAATTCGACGCCCACCATGAGCCCCAAGCCGCGCACTTCGCTGATATGCTTTTGCCCCTCCTGAATTCGGGTCAGGCCAGCCATTAATTGCTCACCTCGCAGCCGGGCGTTCTCGAGCAGGCCCTCTTCGCGGATGGCTTCGATGGTGGCTACCGCCGCGGCGCAGGCCACCGCATTTCCACCATAAGTGCCGCCATGAGAACCCGGCGTCCAGCGCTTCATCAGTTCCATGGGGGCGGCCACAGCCGACAGCGGCAAGCCGGAGGCGAGACCTTTGGCCATCGTGAGGATATCTGGCTCAACACCGAAATGCTCATGCGCGAACCAGCGTCCGGTTCGGCCGAACCCGGATTGGATCTCATCAAAGATCAATAGGATGCCGTGGTCATCGCAGAGGCGCCGCAATCCTTCCAGGAAGGAGGCGGGGGGAACGACGTAGCCGCCCTCACCCAGTACCGGTTCAACCAGCATGGCGGCTGTCTCGCTGGGCGCTGTCTGGGTATGGAGCAGGTAACGAAGCTCATCCAGGCACCAGGCAGAGGTCTCTTCGGGTGCCCAGCCGTAGCGGTGCGAATAGGGAAAAGGCGCCACAAAGACGCCAGGCATGAGCGGCTGGTAGCCAGCGCGGTAGATGGTCTTGCTCGTGGTGAGTGACATCGTGCCTACCGTTCGCCCGTGAAAGGAACCTTGGAAGACGATCACATTGGGCCGGCCGGTGGCGATGCGCGCAAGCTTCAAGGCAGCTTCGACGGCCTCTGCGCCGCTGTTACTGAAGAATATCCCATCCAGCCGCGAGGGCAGGATGCCCCGCAGCGCATCGGCCAGAGCCAGCATAGGGGGATGGAAGACGATGTTCGCCTGGCCGTGGAGAAGCAGTCCCGCCTGCTCGCGCACGGCGGCAACAACGCGGGGGTGACAGTGACCTGTATTTGTGACGCCGATGCCGCTGGTGAAATCCAGATAGGCGTTGCCATCGGGATCATAGAGGTAGGCGCCCTCGCCGCGAACGGCAAGAATATCGGTGTATCGAAACCAGACGGGTGAAAGATTCAATTGGGAAGCTTGTGTACGCATGGATGGGTTTCTCCAGTCGATCGTCCCCGTTGGGTCCATAGGGATATCCATGATCCTTGCTCTGCCCCGAGAAATCTCAGTGGGCGAGGTTCAGATCGAAGAAATCATCGAGGTCCTCCTGGCCGATCTCGCTCATTTTGATTCCCTGGAAAGGGTCGGCAGCGTCTGCGCTAAAGTTGCTTTCCTATCATCTTGGAATCAACGAGCATTTGCAACTGGCGAATACGTGCCAAAGAATACTCCATTCGTTGTCTTGTAACCAATGCGTTTTCTTGATCGATTGCTCAATCGCGGCTCGCCGGTATTTCGTCCAGCAAGGTGCGGGCGATGAGCCCGCGGCCACCCAATCGCCGCCAGACGGGTGGGGCCGGCTCTTGCCTGCAGCTCCGAGTATCGATGTCGATGCCCCACGCTTTTTCACTCATACGAGCCTCCCGAAGGTTGGACAGGAATAGGGTGTATCAGAGAGGGCGAGGCTGGGAATTTCCGCCGGAGGGGGCCTGGTGAGCCATATTTTTATCCCAGGGTGGGGGCGCTGTGCTTTCGAGGGCCTTGGGGATCCCTTGGCCCGCGCGATGCCATGGGCTATGAGGGCAATGCATGCTTGGTTCAAAGATGCTGGGAACTCTCGACACTCCTGTGGCGCACCTTCATCACCCATTCGTGCAAATAGTGGGAATCGCTTTCACCGCGCTGGCTCGTGGGAATCGGGCGCTCCTCCGGCCAGCCTTAGTAACCGCGATTTGTCGATGATGCTTAATTCCGTGCGGGTGATGTGGATGAGTTCATCGTCGGAGAAGCGGTAGAGCAGGCGGCAAACCATCTCACGGGTCGTGCCCAGGAGGGAAGCCATCTCGTCGAGCGTGAGATCGCGCACCATAGGCACAGTGTCGGCCTCGGCATAGTGATGCAGAAGCAGTTTCGCCAACCGCCCCGCCACTGGCTGAAAGGCCAGGTCTTCCAGCACTTCGCTGGCCTGCTGCATGCGCGCCACCAGGAGACCGCAGAGCGCCCATAGCGCCTCCCCCTCGTTCTTTAGCCAGGGCAACAAATCCTCCCGGGACCAAAGCGCCAGGCGGCCCGGGGTGGCGGCACGGAAGGCGGCCGGCATGGGCGCCTGGAGATCAAAGAAGGTCAGGCCCCAGAAGATCTCCCCCCGCCGAACGGTCAGCACCGAGAGGACGCGCCCTTCAGGAGATTCCTTCACGGCTTCGAATGCTCCCCCCTCGACGAGCGCTAGGTAGGGCCAGCGTTCACCTCGCAGCGTGACGAATTCATCCCTACGGTACTCGCGGCGGATGGCCAGCGAGGCGACCTCGCGGCGCTGCACAGCCGGAAAAGAAGCGAAAGGCGGGGTTCGATTCAGTAGATCTTCGAAATCGGGGTTGGTAGATTTCTGCATATCCAATATCAACTCCTGGCGCGTGACGATCCCGATTCAACCTCATTTGCCCGAGAAACTCAAACCGCCGCTGCCACAGGTGGGATCATTTGCCTTAAGGCAAAGACAGATGAGATCCAATTGCTCTATCATTCACAATGAGAGATTGCTCGTCTTGAAAGGAAAAACCGATGCGTGAAACCTCTGCTCGTGCGCGCCTTTTCATGGCCGCGCTTTCTGTCCTTGTAGGGCTTTTTCTGCTCATTGCTGCTCCCTGGATCGCGCAGGTGTCGTTGGAGCGCGTAATCGCGGCCCTGCTCGAAGTCATCCAAGATCGTCCCCAATTCGAGAGCGGGATCAAGCTCTTCACGTTCTTCTACCCATTGTGGCGCGCGCTGGGCTTCGTCGCAGGGGTTGCCTTGCTGGCTGGGGCCCTGCCGATGGCCCGGGGGGAGGAGTGGACCTATCCCGTTGCATTGGTTGCGACCGCCATGCCCGCTATGGGCGGGGTGTTCATGTTTCTGCCTTA
>CAZBLT010000068.1:0-8366 GCA_964492745.1 uncultured Anaerolineaceae bacterium | reverse complement strand
CGGGCAAAGGAGGTTTCGAAGCCCGCCTCGTCGGCGAAGGTGAGCATCTCGATCGCGGCTTGGTCCCCGCTTCGTTCTTCGGGGGTTCTCATTTTCTTGGGCATGATGGGTCTCCTCGCATCCTAGTAACGCCGAAACTCACCCGACATCTCTAGATCCGCATGCTGGGTTTTCGTCATACGCAAATCCAAGATCTGCCATTGTGGATCGCGTTTGATGGCTGAGGCCTCCACAAGAATGGGTGGGCCTCCCTCGCCTGGAGGGTATCCTGCGGACTTAAGGGCCTCCTCGATCTCACCCGCTTGAAGCGCCTTTGGATCATAGGAGATCATGACCTGCTGCCATGCGGAGCTGGCATAGACCTCTTTTATGCCATCTAAAGCACACAGGGCATCCCTGACGCGCAAGACATGGTGATCTGCATACATGGATGGCAGGTCAAGGGTTAGCGTTTCCATAGCTTCATCCTCCTTCGTCGTCGCTTCGTCCATGTGGGCGCAGATACGTAATAGTGGTGTAGCTAGAAACCTCTTCTTGGATGGCATCCTTCAGGAAGTTCCCCGAAACGTGCATGAGCGTGTCGTTGTAATCGCCATCCTGGTCCATGCTTGCCAAGCAAGGGTAGTGATGATGGAGCATGCCGGCTCGCTCGGCGGCATCCTCGAGTCGCTCGCCGGCCAGACCCCGGGAGACGTGGCGGGCGCAACCGCAAGCTGCGTCGCGAACCACCCGGACCTGGGCGATGCGATCGCCCTCCACCGTGATTCCGAAGGTGGGTCGGCCGAAATGGCGGGCGAAGCGGGCGATGAGCGGGATATCGTAGGTCTTGACCAACGGCGAGCGGTTGCACTGAGTCTCGGTGAGAGAACAGAAGGGTTTGGGAAAGAGCGAATCGACATCCATCTCCTCCAGCCAGGCACGCACCTGGGACACCAATCCAGGCGGCATGGCCGAATTGCGGTCGATGGGCGCCAGCACCGCCTGCGCGCCGCACAGGCGGGCGATATCGGGGATCAATTGGGCGAAGCCGGGGACATCACCCAGTGCCAGCAAAAGGTCGGCCTGGGGCGGTTCGGAGGGCAGGAAGTCCTCGGGGTCGTCGACGATTGGGGGGATAAGGCGCGGCGCGGCCCATGTCTGAACAACCCAGTCCGCCGGAGCGTGGTCTGCGATGTTCTGAGCGATGCGCTCCCCCCAGTTGCCCTGGGTGATAGAAAGAAGCCGCAGGGGACGTTCGGCCTCGCCGGGACCCCTCACGTGGATACACCCCCGCATATTCGGATAGGAACTCGCCTATGATGATGCCGGGGGGGTCTGCAAACCGACAGTGGGAAAAGTCACCCCTTTGAGTTGCAGGTTGTCCTTATGCCCATCTGAATTGCCCGATTTCTTGGGGGAAATGCGAGCGGGGCGCTGCTGAGCGCCGCGCAAAGGCACGATCCGGGCTTCGCGCCTGCGCTAGCGTGCCTCCAGCGGCACAAAGGGGCGGAGCCCTTCTCCCAGATAGAGCTGTCGTGGCCGGGCGATGGCCTGCTCGGGATCCTGGAGAAGTTCCAGCCATTGCGCCAGCCAGCCGGCCGTGCGGCCAATCGCGAACATCACCGGGTACATATCCACCGGCAAACCGATGGCCTGGTAGATGATGCCGGAGTAGAAGTCTACATTAGGATATAGCTTGCGGCTGATGAAATAGTCATCTTTCATGGCGATCCGCTCCAGTTCGAGGGCGATGTCGAGGAGGCGGTTGCGGCCGGTCACGGCGAATACCTCATCCGCCACCTGCTTGATGATCTTGGCGCGCGGATCGTAGTTCTTGTAGACCCGGTGGCCGAAGCCCATGAGGCGGAATTCGCCCCTCTTGACACGCTCGACGTAGTCCGGGATCCTCTTCACATCACCGATCTCATTCAGCATGCGCAATACAGCCTCGTTGGCACCGCCGTGAAGCGGACCATAGAGCGCGGCAGCCGCACCTGCCAAGGCGCTGTAGGGATCGGCGCGCGAAGAACCGATATTCCGCATGGCGCTGGTGCTGCAGTTCTGTTCGTGGTCGGCATGCAGGATAAAGAGCACGTCCAGGGCCCGTTCCAGAACCGGGTCCGGCTCGTACCGGGCTTCCGACATCTTGAACATCATGCTGAGAAAGTTGCCGGTGTAGCTCAACTCGTTATCCGGATACACGTAGGGCAGCCCGCGGATATGGCGATAGGAAAAGGCCGCGATCGTGGGGACCTTGGCGATGAGGCGGCGCATCTGATAGAGACGCGTTTCTGGGTCGTCTACATTGCGTGCCTCGGGATAGAAAGTGGATAGGGCTGCTACGGAGGAGATGAACATGCCCATCGGGTGGGCATCATAACGAAAGACTTCCATGAGCGACTTGACGTTTTCGTGCAGGAAGGTGTGGTGGGTGATCTCGTGCACCCAGGCTTCCAGTTCCGCCGCTGTGGGCAACTCGCCGAAGATCAGGAGGTAGGCGACCTCGAGAAAGGTGCTGCGTTCGGCGAGCTCTTCGATGGGGTATCCGCGGTAGCGGAGAATCCCCTGATCGCCGTTGATATAGGTGATTGAACTCTTGGTCGAGGCGGTGTTCTTGTAGGCTGGATCGTAGGAGAGCAACCCGAAATCGTCGGCATCGGCCTTGATCTGGCGCAGATCCATGGCGCGGATAGCGCCATGCTCGATGGGGACCTCGTAGCTCTTGCCAGTGCGGTTGTCGTTGATTTGAAGGCTATCTTTAGGCATCTTGACTCCTCTGGAAGTTGGATGCGATTGATCAGGAATCGTTTCCTGTATTCTGTGTTCCCGCGAATTCGATGAATAGGATTATATTCGGCCAATCGCCAAATTGGGATAGGGCTTGCGATGTCAAACTAGCGATGTTCACGCGCCCTAGCATGGCAGGTGGAGAGCCCAGAGGAGGGGAGACTGGGTTGGCGCCAAGGGCAAACTGGGCTAGGATTGGATGGCGCGATGAGGGAAGTGCGATGAGGAAATCTCGATGGCTCTACCTGGCCTTGGCAATGCTTTTGCTCGCGGCTTGCGGCCAGGCCTCGGAAAGTGCCCCGGGGCCGGCGGTGATCGTGGACACGGGCACGCTCCAGCCCGGCGAACCTCCGGCTGAGTACCGGGATTTGAAGAATCCATTTCCAGACGACCCGGGCGCACGCCGAAGAGGGGCCGAGGCCTATCACGCGCTTTGCAGCCAGTGTCACGGTGAAACCGGCGCGGGCGATGGGCCCGCAGGCCAAGCCCTGGATCCGGCGCCAGCGGATCTCTTCGCACCTGGGCGCGTGAAGGGGCTCAGCGATGGCTACTTGTACTGGCGCATCGCCGAGGGGGGTGCCATTCCGCCTTTCAACTCCCAGATGCCGGCCTGGGGGACGCTGCTCAGCGACATTGAGATTTGGGAGTTGGTGACCTATATCCGCACCCTGACCCCATAACGTCGCCTGAGGAGGATACGCACCCTCTCGTCCGGCGCAGCCGGTCACATCTCTTACGGGCCTCACCTATATTCCTTGCTTGGCGAGGCCTTTTCCTCATGCCAGCTCTTCACGACAGATGGATTTGGCGGCTGAGTTCCAGCTTGACAAACCTGTAGTTCGCGTATACGCTTGCTGCGACAATTCGCAGATGCGAGGATTCGCATATGTCATGTGGGGCGCGGCTGGCCCAAGCGATGCGCGAAAAGGGTTTCCGTGTCACCGCCCAGCGGGCCATCATCCTTGAGACGATCGCTCATATGCAAGGGCACATAAATATGCATGAAGTCTTCGAGCGTGCGCGTGCGCGCCTGCCCGGGCTACATCTGGCGACGGTCTACCGCACGGTTGAATCGCTCCACGATGCCGAGATGGTCGATATACTTTCGGCGAGTGGCCAGCCGATGCGCTTTGCGATTCGCGATGTAGATGATCCCCATGTACACATTGTCTGCCGGAAATGTGGCGCTGTCTCTGCGCTGGATGCCGATCTGATTCGCGATCTCAGCGGCGAGATTCGTAGCCGGACAGGGTACCGTCTGGACGAACGCTATCTCACGATGGAAGGTCTTTGTCCGGCTTGCGCGCGCAAGGCCAATGACGCGAAGGATTAGGAGGTCGAAACTATGCATCTCTCGAGTACTCCGCTTCACATCCCGGACGGTTTTCTCTCGCCGGCGGTTTCGATCGTCGGCTGGACGATCGCGCTGGCGATCATCGCCATCGCGTTGCGGCAGACGCGTATTCAGCTAGGCGAGCGTCAGGTGCCCCTCATGGGCGTGCTGGCAGCGTTCATCTTTGCTGCGCAGGCGATCAATTTTCCCATCGCAGCGGGCACATCGGGCCATCTCTTGGGGGGCGCTCTGGCGGCCATCATCATGGGGCCCTGGGCGGCGACGCTGATCATGACGGCCGTGATCGCTGTCCAGGGGCTCCTCTTCCAGGACGGCGGACTGCTGGCGATGGGCTGGAATATTCTCAACATGGGCGTGTTTACTGCCTTCACAGGCTACGCCGCCTATACGCTGATGCGACAGCTGATTGGGGAGGGCCCAAGAAGCCGACTAGCAGCGGCCTTCGCGGGCGCGTGGCTCTCCGTCATTGTGGGTGCCATCGCCACGGCATTTGAGCTGGCTTTATCCGGCACCTCGCCGCTGCGTGCCGCGCTGCCCGCGATGGCTGGCGTGCATGCGCTCATTGGCCTAGGCGAAGGGATCATTACGACGGGGGCCGTGGGGCTCCTTGAGGTCACCCGGCCGGAGGTGATACGCGCCGGGGAGGAGGCGCCCGGACGCCTGAGTTCAGCTTTCACGCTGGGTGGACTCTCCCTAGCGCTGATCGTGGCGATCCTCTCTCCATTGGCTTCCGCCAGCCCTGATGGCCTGGAGTTCATCGCAGAGCGGCAGGGCTTTCTAAGGTCTGCGCTTGAGCCCCCTTTCAAGCTGCTCCCGGATTATACGCTTCCCCTTGTGAACGATGAGGTGCTGACGACGATCCTCGCTGTGCTCCTCGGGACCCTGGTGGTCTTCGCGCTAGCCTGGCTGGTGGGCCGGGGCGCGGTGCGGAGAGAGCACGCAGGGGAGTCATGATTGCACTTCGACCTGGTTGATACCTATCGTCCTCGAGAAAGCGCCATCCACCAGCTTGACCCGCGCGTTAAGCTGGTGGTGGCTTTGCTCTATATTCTCACGACTGTCGCCATGCCGGATGGAGAGTGGATGGCCTTTGGGCTGCTCCAAATCGTGGTCCTGGCGTTCGCGTGGCGTTCCAATCTGGGTCCTTTCTACGCCTTCCGCAGAGCCTTTGTGGCGCTGCCGTTTCTGTTGGCGGCCCTGCCTATTCCTTTCTTGATGCCCGGTCCCACTGTTTGGACCGTGCCGGTTGTGGGATGGGGCGTGAGCGCGCCGGGTCTAGTGCGGTTCTTGAGCATCCTGTTGCGGACGTGGCTGGCCGTTCAGGCGGGTATCCTGCTCAGTGCTACAACGCGTCTCCCCGAGATTCTCTGGGCGCTGTCTGCGCTGCGCATTCCTCCGACGCTTGTGAGCATCATCGGCTTCATGTACCGATACATTTTCGTGCTGGCGGATGAAGCCGTGCGCATGCTGCGGGCCCGCTCGGCGCGCAGCCCGAAGGCCATAGGCCCCTCGCGACCATCCCTTCTTTGGCAGGGCCGGATGGCCGGGATGATGGTCGGGAGCCTCTTCTTGCGATCCTTGGAGCGCAGCGAGCGGGTCTACGAGGCCATGCTCTCCCGAGGTTACGCGGGGCAGGTGCGCATGCTGCAAGCATTCCACATGGGAAAGGGCGATTGGCTGGCACTCCTGATGGCGGGAGTACTGCTGGCCGTGCCGGTTGGGCTAGCGCTGATCAGGTGAGGTATGCACCATACGATTGATGTGAAGGAGCTGCATTACAGCTATCCAGATGGCACAATGGCGCTGCGGGGCGTGAACCTCTTCATCGCGCCCGGGGAGAAAGTGGGGCTGGTGGGGCCCAATGGCTCAGGCAAGTCGACGCTCATCTTGCACCTGAATGGCATCTTGCGGGGCGAGGGCGAGGTTTGCGTCTGTGGCACCCCAGTGCGGGAGGGGAATCTGGGCTGCATCCGAGCGCAGGTCGGGCTGGTGTTTCAGAACCCCGATGACCAGCTCTTCTCCCACCGGGTGTTTGAAGATGTGGCATTCGGGCCCATTCACCTTGGGATGGAAGAAAACGAGGTGCGCCAGCGAGTAGGTCAAGCGCTGGCAGCCGTGGGAATGGAGGGCTTTGAGGACCGAGTCCCCCATCATCTGAGTATGGGGGAAAAGAAGCGTGTGGCGATTGCCACCGTGCTCGCAATGAATCCAGAAATCCTGGTGCTTGATGAACCCACGGCGGGACTGGACCCGCGCGGGCGACGAGAGCTAATTACGCTGCTACGCCAGCTCCCTCAAACGATGCTCGTGGCCACCCATGACATGCGCATGGTGGCGGAGCTCTTCAAGCGTACAATCGTGATCGATGAGGGGCAGGTGGTGGCGGATGGCCCGACCGCTGAGCTTTTCGGGGACGAACGCTTGCTCACGGCGCACGGATTGGAAGTCTGAGCACCCATGGCCCACAGGCTCCGCGCGTTGCCACTCGGGGAACTTGCCCGCGATCTCGGCGGCGGCTGCATCTGTGTTGGGTTTTGCCCTGGAGCCGGGCGAGGCGAAAGAAAGGCAGTCTAGGCCGCGAAGCCGGCGCGATGCATGCGCTCAGCGGCCTCGACCGTCATGGGGATAGTCACGGAGATGCGGGTGCCGCGCCCTGGGTGTGACTCGATCTTCAGGATGCCGTTCACGAGCTCGGCGCGCTCATGTAGATTGACCATACCCAGGCTGCCGCGCTGACTGTAGTTGGATTCGACCTTCTCCACATCGAACCCCACGCCATCATCCTGGATCTCCAGATAGAGCAGGTCGCCCCGGCGTTTCAGCCGGATCCAGATGTGCTTGGCCCGGGCGTGTTTGCGGGCGTTGGTCACCGCTTCCTCAACAATGAAGAAGATCACGCCCTGCTTTCCAACCTCCAAGTTATCGACCACGCCATCCTTGGCCTCGATGATGACGTTCTGGTTATGGTTCTCCTTCATCTTCTCCGCCAGCTGATGCAGCGCGCTCAGCAGGCCCTCGGATTCGAGCACCAAGGGCCTCAGCGTGAAGAGCATCTGACGGATTTCCTTTGTGGTGCGGCGCGCCAGCTCTTCAATCTTGAAAAGCTCCTCGGCGGCCTGTTGCGGATCCCGCTGGACCAATCGCCGGGCGAAATTGACCCGCATGGCGATGGCGCCGATGGATTGTGTAGGCCCATCGTGCAAGTCGCGAGCGAGCTTGCGCCTGGCCTCCTCCTGGATCTCGGCGATGCGCTCTTTTTCCTGTTCCAAATCGCGGTAGAGGCGGGCGTTCTGCAGCGCAATCATCGCCTGCTGGGCGATGGCCTCAAGTAGTTCGATCCGGTCGCGGCTAAAAAAATGCTCATCCCGGTGGGCGAAGAGCAGCAATCCGTACATCTCGAGTCCCACGACGAGCGGGATGCACAACGCCACGCGCGTGTTGTGAAGCGCGGCGAAGCGCCGGAGCTCCTCGTCGGCCGTGGGGTTGGTGCAGAGCTGGGTTTGCACTTTGGCAAGCGCGCGCCCAAGGATTCCGCGCTCGCCAGGGAGGGTAACCCGCAAATCGGCGTGGGGCAGGCCCCGCGCGGCGGCGATGTAGAGATGGTGGTTTGAGAAGAGCATCAGCGCGCTCACCGCGCCGCTGGCGCCGTCTCCCTGCAGGGCACTGTTGGCCAGATCGAGCGTGGTTTCAAGCACACGCTCGTAGTTCAGGGTGGCGTTGAGGTGGGCGGTCATGAGCAGCACCGAGCGCAGCCGCTCCACTTCACGCTTGAGATCTTCGAAGCTTGCCGGTTCCTGGTTGGGAGGAAGGGAGGAGGGTTGGCCGCGGCCTTTGCGGCCCTTCTGAGAGAGCCATGCCATAAGCGGAAGGATGGCGGCCAAGCTGCCCCATTCGCCGAGGTGATGCGCAAACCAGGAAAAGTCGATCGGTGCCACGCGAGCTCCTGCCGGGTACCGTGGTGGGCCGGATGCATGGGGCACGCTACCAGAAAGGCGCGTCCGCCCCGGGTTTCCTCTTCCAGTATGCCTGAGATCCAGGAAGTTGGCCCTTACAGTTCCCCTACAACCCGAGTCGAGAATCGGCCGCCTGCGTCCGGGTTGCCAGGAGATGCATCCCCAGGAGGGCGAGCAGGAGCGCGGCTAGGCTGACGACCTGCATCGTTCGGATACCTCCCAACATCAAGAGGCTGTCGCCGCGGAAGGCCTCCAGGAAGAGTCTAGCCGCGGCCGTGAGGGCTGTAAAGCGC
>CAZBLT010000067.1:8302-9584 GCA_964492745.1 uncultured Anaerolineaceae bacterium | reverse complement strand
GGCGTGATTGCCACAATAACACTCGCGATCTACAGCTTCACGGATTGGATCCGGTTCCTGCAAGGAATGGCTGGCATGGGGCTGGTTTTCCTGGTCACGACGCTTGCCGCCGCGCTCTTGCCCTTCTACAAGCGCGAGGTCTACGAGAACTCGCCCGCTAAGATCGAGGTCGCGGGCATCCCATTGATCACGCTCACAGGGATCCCGGGGTCTCTCGGGCTGGGCTACGTCGTCTACCGCGTGATCGTGGACTCGGACTACGGCGCCAACTCACCGATCTCGATGGCAATGTTCATCGCCGTCTTCGTCGTGGGTGCCATCTGGTATTTCGTGGCCCGTGCGATCCGCCGCCGCCAGGGCGTGAACCTCGACGCTCGCTTCGAGGAGATCCCGATCGAATAAGCCCACGGGCCTCGGCGCGATACCCTCTCCAGCATCCGGTCTAAAGCGACCGCCCGCCCCAACGATGACACCGGGGCGGGCGGATCGCTTCCGCCAAATTGGCAGAGGAGAGAAGCCTGATCAGGGGGACATTTGCTGCAGATCGGACAATTGCTGTTCCCACTCCCGGGCCATCCGGCCCAGAAGCCGGGAAACCTCTTTGATGGGGACCTTGCTCGCAGCTTGATGGTAAAAGCGCGAGGCAGTCTCGGCGAGTGTTGCTGCCTGCTCGAGAAGCTGGCTCTCGTCTGCCCCGGGCGATAGATCTATCTCGAAGTCCTCACTTCTCAGACCTTCGATGGATTCGAGGATCATCTCCGCGACGCCTTCCCGCCGGGCTCGCTCCGCTCGTGCAAGCCTCTTGCGCGCCCGATTTGCCATTTCTCCAAATCGCACCCCGAGCCCCTCGCGGGTTGCAGCTTCATGGAAGAAGCCGAGCGCCCGCTGCTCCATCTCAATCGCGAAACTCATGATGGCCCCAAATGTGGCCAGTTCCATAGGCGGTTCCTCCCGATATAGATGGCATCTAAAACCAGCGGGTGATGACCACTTTCCGTTCCGTGAAAAACTCGATTGCATCACGCCCCTGGCCATGGAGATCTCCGAAGAAGGAGTCCTTCATGCCGCTGAAGGGGAAAGAGGCGATCGGCGCTGCGATGCCGATATTGATGCCGATATTGCCGGCTTCGACCCGATACTTGAACTCGCGCCCCCACTTTCCACTGGAGGTGAAGATCGAGGCCGCATTTCCATAGGGAGAGCTGTGGATCACTTCTAGCGCTTCATCGAAGTCCCGCACGTGGATGATCCCAAGCACGGGGCCGAAGATTTCCTCCCTGGC
>CAZBLT010000067.1:1190-8202 GCA_964492745.1 uncultured Anaerolineaceae bacterium | reverse complement strand
GCCCGCTTCCCGTGCTCAGCCGCCTTGGCATAGAGATAGCGCCCAACTGGTGTCGAACCGACAAAGGACAGCCCCTTGACATCTGGATGCTCGAGCAATGTGTCCACGGCCTCCTTGTCGCCATTGACCAGATTGACGACCCCCGGCGGAATATCGCTCTCATCCAGGATTTCGAAGAGCAAGTTCTGGCTGATCGGGCAGCGTTCAGAGGGTTTCACGATGTACGTATTGCCGCAGGCAATTGCATACGGGAGGAACCAAAGCGGCACCATATTTGGGAAATTGAACGGCGCCACGCAGCAGAAGACTCCTGCCGGCTGGTAGACGCATTCCTCATCGATGCCGTGGGAAACATCCTCCATGTTGTAGCCCATCATGAGTGAGGGAACACCCGCGGCCACCTCCACATTCTCGATCCCTCTCCGCACCTCCCCCCGGGCCTCATCGAGGATCTTGCCATGCTCCAAGACGATTGCCTGGGCCAGCTCCTCGAATCGCTCCTCCATGGCGTTCTTCATTCGGAAAAGGTAGCGGCTCCGCGTGAATGGAGTGGTTTCGCGCCAATCTTGGAACGCATCTTTGGCAGCCTTCACTGCAGCGTGAACTTCATCCGCAGAGGAGAGGGGCACGCGTGCGATGACTTCATCCGTGGCCGGATTGTGGACATTGAGCCAGCGGCTCGATTTGGAATCCGCCCATTCGCCATCGATATAGTTTTGAAGGGCCTTGATAGTCATTGTTGATCTCCTAGCAAGTCGGCTCAAGCAGCTCCAAATTCGCTGCTCTTCGAGAATGGGAAATCGGTTTCCACAGCCGCTTGATCAGCCACCTGCAGGGCCGCGTCGAGGGCCTGCATGGCTTCATCCACCTCCGCCTCCGTGATGATCAGGGGCGGCGCAACGATCAGATTATCGTACCACGCCGCGATGTACACACCCTGCTCCATCGCCTTCGCCGCAACTTGGCCCGTGATGAGAGGAACCTTTCCAAACTTGTCGGCCTTGGTATTGAAGGGCTCTCTGGTCGCCCGGTTCTTTACCAGCTCCAGCGCCCAGAAATGACCCAACCCGCGCACATCCCCAACGCTGATATGCTTCTCCGCGAGTTCGTAGAGCCGCGTTTTCATGTGCGCGGCGACCCGTTGCGGAAGTCCCGACCCCATCAACTTCTTATACTCGCTCACCGCAGCCGGTATGGCCGAAAGCACCAACGGGTGATAGGCATACGTATGGCCATGATCGAAGGTCTCCTGTTCAAAGAACCCGGCGACCTCCTGCGTGGTGGCCGTAACGCCTGCGGGCGCATAGGCGCCCGTGCAACCCTTGGCCGTCGTGAGGATATCCGGCACCACACCCCAGTGCTCCACCGCGAAGGCCTTGCCGGTCCTGAACCAGCCCGACATGACCTCATCCGCGATCAGGAGGACCCCATGACGGTCGCAGATCTCCCGCACCAGGGGGAAGTACTCAGGCGGCGGAACGATGCGGCCATTGGTTCCCACCACAGGCTCCACGATGATGGCCGCGACGTTGCCTTCTTCTTGGATCATATAATCCAAATAGCGGCCGCACCGAACCTCGCAGGCGGGATATTCCAGCCCAAATGGGCATCGATAGCAATACGCGTCGGGCGCAAACCGCACCCCCTCTATCGTGCACCGGGCCCTCTCGGCCAATATCCGCCTGGGATCGCCCGTGAAGCTTATGCTGGCCGCCGTTGCCCCGTGATACGAGCGGTAGCGAGAGATGACTTTGTAGTTTGGAGCCTTCGATTGGCGGGCGAGCTTGAGCGCGGCCTCATTGGCCTCCGTGCCCGAGGTCGAGAAGAACATCTTCTCCAGACCCTCCGGGAGAACCGTGCGCAACGCTTCCACGGCTCTCATGGCGGCCTCAGTGATGAAGCCTGGGGCAGCGTAGGGGAGCCTTTCCGCCTGCTTGACGATAGCCTCGATGATGGCGGGGTTCTTGTGCCCCAGATTTGAGCACATCAATTGCGAGGAGAAGTCGATATAGCGCCTGCCCTCGGAGTCGTAGAAGTACACGCCCTCCGCATCCTTCACAAGCAGGGGCGACTTCCATAGTTCTTGCCTGCGCCATGTTCCGAACGTATGTTGGACCAGATCTTGGATCTCATCATTCGTTGGCATCTTGAACCTCCGCCAGCATCTATGCCCGGAATAGGCTAGGCAACGAAGTGTGTTCCCGTTTCACCTTTTAGCGCTCTGCCAATATTCTCAGGATCGGTCACAATCGCCTCAGTCCCGCCGCGCTCCAGGTAGCCGATGATGGCCTGAACCTTGGGCTCCATGCTGCCCTTGGCGAAGTGTCCCTGCTCGAGGAACTCTTTCGCCTCCGCGAGCGTTACACGATCCAGCCAGCGTTGATCAGGCTTATTGAAATTGAGGGCGACCTTCTCTATCGCCGTCGAGATGAGGAACAGATCAGCCTGAATGCTGGATGCCAGCAAGGAGGAGGCGAAGTCCTTGTCAATGACCGCCTCGACACCTACGAGGTCGCCGCTCTCCGTCGCCACAACCGGAATTCCACCCCCTCCAACGCCAACAACCACAAAGCCTGCTTTCACCAGGGTCAGGATGGCATCCCGCTGGATGATCTCCTTAGGCCGTGGTGATGGAACCACACGACGCCAGCCGCGGCCGGCATCCTCGACGACCGCCCATCCATCCTGTTCTCGGTGTTCCAGCGCCGTCTGCTCATCCATGAATGACCCAATGGGCTTGCTTGGATTGGCGAAGGCAGGATCATTCCGGTCGACAAGCACCTGCGTGACCACGGTGGCCGCCTGCTTCCGAATGCCACGTCTCCGGAACTCATTGAAGAGCGCTTGCTGAAACATGTAGCCAATCGCACCCTGGGTATCGGCCCCGCAGTAATCCAAAGGAACGGGGTGGAGTTCATGCAAGGCAAGCTCTGATCGCCTGAGTATAAATCCAACCTGCGGCCCGTTGCCATGCGTGATGACGACCTCCCAACCCGCCTCGATCATATCTACGATATGGGCCATCGACTCGGCCGCGGCCGCATATTGATCGGGAATCGTTTTCTTGGTCTTATCCTTGATAAGTGAATTCCCCCCAACAGCGACGACTGCAACCTTGTTCTTGGACATGTTCTCCTCCGTTGCTAGTTTCATTCTCCAGAATATTGTCCCGATGGGCAGCCCCGAAGATTCCCCAATTACCTGCTCCCGTGCTCGATCCGGCTACCCTGCTCTCCCGAAGATCATCGCCAGCAAAGCCATCCGCACCGCCACCCCATAGTAGGCCTGGCGAAAATAGCGCGCGGCCTCGGTCTGATCCACCTCCGGTGGAAGTTCATCCGTCCTGGGCAGAGGATGCAGCAGGATCAGATCGCTTCTGGCACGCTGCAGCTTCTCGATATCGATGACATAGGGCGCCGGCGTCCTGGGCCGCTCGGAAGGCCTTTCCGTCAGGCCTTTGGCGTAGGATGGGGTCTTCGTTCCCATCAAGTATATGACGTCCAGGTCCCCGAGTATCGCTTCGAGATCCGTGCGCTGCTCAAAGGCCAGGCCTGAGCGGCGGAACCTCTCCAGCCATGCTTCCGGCATCGCCTGATCAGGAGGTGAGACGAAGTAGACCTGCGGCGAAAACGGGGCCAGCGCGAAGGGAAGGGAGTGCATCACACGCATGTTCATATCACCGACCAGCGCGATGCGCATGTCATCCAAGTGTCCGCGCTCCCTCAGGATGGTATAGACGTCCAGCAAGGATTGAGTGGGATGCTCATTGTAGCCGTCGCCGGCATTGATGACCGGAATATCCACGTAGCTTGCCGCCTCAGCCGGGGCATGATCGCGCGGATGACGGATAACAACGGCATCGGCATAATGCTCCATCATCCGCATCACATCATGGAGGCTCTCTTGATAGTAGTCGCCCGCCCTCGTCGTCTTGGGATCGGCGAAGCCGACAACACCGCCCATCAGGCGTTGCATCGCGCTTTCGAAGCTTATGCGGGTGCGCGTGCTCACCTGAAAGAAGGCCAGGCCGAGAACCTTATCCGCCAGCAAGCTCTCCCGGCTTCGCCTGCGCAGGATCTCCTCCATGGCACGCGAAGTCTCGAAGATCGATTCCATTTCGTCACGCTGGATCCCCTCCAGCGAGAGAATATCGCTTCCCTCGAGATACGTCATCCGCGCACTCTCCTAGATCATCATCCAGAATGTTGTGCCGATCGCCCTAACCCGGGCACCTCACTCCTGGCACATCAGAACGATCTTGCCACTCACAGCGGCGCCCTCGATGAGTTCATGGGCGCGCGCCGCCTCTGCCAGCGGCATCCGTTCGGCAATCACCGGCCGGATCTTCCCAGCCTCGAGAAGCTCGATAAGCATCGCCAGGTCATGCCGATACCAATCGGGATGTTCTCGGTTCTCATCGAAGACTTCGTACCATCGCACGGTTCTTCCACCAGGGAGATAGTTCAGCACTCTGGGGAGATAGGTGTGCAGCACCCTCTCGCTCCACGCGGGTTTTCCCGGGCCCGTTAATGCCATCTCCCCGAAGGCGATGAGGCGCCCCCCGAACCGCAGCGCACGATACGACCGCCAGAGATGCCCCCCTCCCACCGGATCGAACGCCGCGTCGACACCCCCATCGGCCTCGCGCCGAACCCGGCGGACGAAATCTTCCGAGCGATAGTCGATGGGGATGGCGCCCAGCGATTCGACGACGGGGTGCTTGCCCGCGGAGGCCGTGCCCCACATTCGAAGGTCGAGCAGCCTCCCCAGCTGAAGGAGTGCTGTGCCCACCCCGCTCGCGGCGGCGTGGACCAGTATCCGCTCTCCTTCACGGACCGAGGCGAAACGATGCATCATCTGGTAGGCGGTGAGGTAGTTGAGGACGAGACTCACCACCTCTGCCGGATCCAATCCTTCCGGAACGGGGACCAGCCACGCAGCCGGCACACAGAGATATTCAGCATAGCCGCCCACCCCGGTCAAGGCGGCGACGAGCTGCCCCACTTCAAGGCCCTGAACATCCTCTCCAAGGCTGTGCACTTCACCGGCGATGTCATAGCCGGGTGCATAGGGATAGGGAGGCACCTCACCGGGATACTGGCCCCGGCGCATCATGATGTCGGCGCGCGCTACGCCCGCGGCCAACACCTTGACACAAACCTCCCCTGGGCCGGGCTCGGGCAACGGATCGGTGACCATTCGCAGCACGTCCGCCCCGCCCGGCCGGGTTATCACGACGCGACGACAGTGCATGCGCGAAGGCTCCTATGCGTAGCGATGAAGATCACGGGCCGCCGTGGGGATCGTGAAGATCGGAGACCCCGGATCCGCAGTCGGGAAGTGGATCACCGAGCCTGAGTGGATAGGCGCAAAGCGATCGCCCAAAGCGTCCGCCATTCTACGCATGGCATCAAAGCCCGTGCAATGTCCGGCGAAGACCCAGTCCACCTCGTGCAGCGCCTCAATCGATTTCTCGACCTTTTCCTCAGAAGCATCGATCAGATGCAGCCCACCGATGACGGCGTGGACTTTGTCCACGCCTGTGATCTCACGCGCATGCAGCATCGTATTCACAATTCCGGCGTGGCAGCATCCAGTCACGATGACCAACCCTTGCTCGAAGTTAAGGATCAGCGCTGAATCATCCCGCTCATGATCCTGGACCACCTCGCCATCTTGCAGCGTATAGAGGTCTTCCAGCTCCTCAAAGGGAGTCCTTCTCGGGATCTCGCCGGTTGTCAGGACCCCGGCCATGATCCTCAAGGGCGTCTTCACTGGCGTGAAGATGCCCCCACGCTCCTCGAGATCGCCCTGATTGTATGCGATGATGCCAATATGACGGATGCCATCCGGGTTGATCTCGAAACATGGGCGGAAGATCTCGGGATGGGCAATCACCGGCACCGGATGCTCAATGGCTTCAAGGACTCCTGGTAAACCATCGCTGTGGTCATAATGGCAATGGGAGAGGAAGATGGTTGAGACCGCCTCAAGCGATTTGCCCAAGATCTCCAGGTTGCGAAGGATGGGCTCCGAGGCCGAGTTTGTGTCATAGAGAATCGTTTTCTCGAAGCCCTCGGCTCTCATCTCCAGCAAAATAGATAACCCGAAGCGGCCCATAAAAGGCGTATCGAAGCCAATCGTGTCCTCAGCGAGGACGCTGATCGCGGCTTTCTCTAAATAACCAAGTGGTTTCTTCATGACCTTCCTCCCCTCGGCCGGGGCTCCTGCGCTATCTTATCGGGAAGCTTCTCAGAGCTCTTGCCGCAAATCCGTCATGAGCCTACGGCTCACGTTCCAACTCAAAGGTTGAGCAGTGGATCCCGCCGCCATGCGCGACGAAGCAGGAGTATTCGGGATCGTAGACCCGCAAGCCAAGGGCTTTCAAGCGCTCGTTGAGGCGATTGCCTCGGAACGAAAGCACGCGGTCATCGCCCAAGGCCAGCAAGTTGATTTCGCATGTGCGGGCGTATTCTCCAGGAAGGCGGATCAGCTCCCAGCCCAGGGCATCCAGGATGCCAAAGAAATATCCCGGTAGAGCATCTTCATTCACGAGAGCGAGCTTATCAGTCAGAGGTGAGAAGTTATTGTCCAGGTGGTTCCACTTCGAGAGGAACTCGATCACGAAAACCCTGCGCCCATATTCAGAAAGAATCTCACGTGCGTTCTCGAAACCGGAATAGGTGCTCCGGTTGCCATTGCCAATGACCAGGGTCTCCTCATCCAGCCAGAAGCAATCGCCTCCTTCCATAGCACCCCGGGTGATCTGTTGGGGCAACAGGCGCTCCCCGAGCGCTTCCAGGGTCCGCTTCGCAGCGATCTCCTCCCCCTTGCGCTCGAGATAGCGGAAGCGACCGACCAGGACACCGTCTGGGGTGTTCACGCCAAAATCGCGCGTGAACATCTGCCAGGGCATCCGCTCGGGCTCCAGTTCAACCCAGGAGATTTCGATATCGAGCTCACGGAATACATCTTCGAGCTCCTTATGCTGCTTCTCCTTGGCAGCCTGATC
>CAZBLT010000067.1:0-1090 GCA_964492745.1 uncultured Anaerolineaceae bacterium | reverse complement strand
ACCGTCCAGCGAGCGACGTTGCCGACGACCTTTGTGCATTTGTCATCATGCCCGCCCAGGCGCAGGAACTCGGCAAATTCGCGCTCATCCCACTGATTGAAGGACCTCCCGAAGAGTTTCACGTGGACCTGGGCACATTCTGTCGTTCCGTACTCCTCGATGTACCGATCATGCAGATCTCTCACCATTTGGAGGCATCTACGCTTGTCCAGTTCGTCTTGGGTCGTTAGCTCCTCCAGCGAACGGCCATGTTCCAGACTGATCACCATGATCCCGGCGGAGAGCGCCCCGCACATCTTGCTCAAACTGGCGACACCACCCGCAAATCCGAATGCGGCCTTGAAGACGTCGGCGTTCCTCCTGCCGATCGCGTCCATAATAGCCAGGGCTGTGCATTGGGAGCAGGCTCCATATCTGCTCTCATACTCATAGCCAAGATCGTAGGCCTTCTGAGATCTAGTCGACATCCCTAGGTTCTCGGATCTCTGGCGCAGCCTCGCCGGGAAACGAGCAGGCCCATCCGTTTAGAGCTTCTCCGGATCGTACGTCTCGCCAACGGTCTTGGGGGCGATCGTTCGGCCCACGAAGCCGGCGAGCAGGGCGATCGTCAGCAAGTAAGGCAGCATGACAAACACCTGGTAGGGGATGGCAAAGCCAAGCGTCTGCGCCCGCAACTGCAGGGCATCCGCGGCGCCGAAGAGGATGCAGGCGGCCGCCACATAGACCGGGTGCCACCGCCCGACGACAAACGCCGCCATCACAGCGAAGCCGCGGCCGGCGGTCATGTTGGGCGCGAAGAGTCCCAAGTCAGCCAGGACCAGCGCCGCGCCCCCGAGGCCTGCAGCGAGTCCGCTGATGATCACGCCGGCATACTTCAGCGCGAACACGTTGATGCCCGCGCTGGCAACGGCGTGCGGATGGTCCCCCACCGCACGCACATTCAGCCCCCAGCTCGTCCGGTACAGCGCCCAAGCCATGAAGAAGGGCAGCACGAAGGCCACCCAAACAATCACGGGCTGGGCAAAGAAGATCGGGCCAAGGACGGGAATCTTCTGCAGGAAGGCAGGAGCCACGATAGGATATAGTTCCA
>CAZBLT010000066.1:8501-10141 GCA_964492745.1 uncultured Anaerolineaceae bacterium | reverse complement strand
CAGCTGTCCTCGGACACTCTTCCCTGCATCGCCGCGACCGTCTCCGCCGCCCGCTGCCCGGCCCAGGTTTCATTCAGCACGAAATTCCCCCTCGCGGCTTCGCTGAGGTCTAGAGCACCGCCTGCCGCCAGCGCGGCCGCGTCGGCAGTGATGCGCGCCTGGTTGCGCATGATCTGGTAGCGCCCCAGGTCGAGCGAGAGGAAGAGGGCCATGACGAGAATCGGGATCAGGATCACGAACGCCACGATGATCTGTCCCTCTTCATGATGGGGGCCGTCGGGGAGGGAGGAAAGTGAGAGGCTATCGCCGGATCGTCCCGGGCGTGATCCAGCCATCTTCCGATCCTGCGGACATGAAGGGCGAGTACATGAAGAACGCGGTCCCCCGGGGGGTATGCGCGCCGCCTGCTGTCTGGAAAACCTCCCAGAAGTCAGACCAGGCCAGGGAGGAGACGTAGACCGTCATGCCGCTGCCGCCTCGTCGGGACCAGCCATATTCTTTGTGCGCATAAATGTCGACCGCGCTTGACTCCCAAAGCGGCTTCATGCCCTCATCGGCGTGCAGCGTCAACTGCTGGGCAAGCGTGTTCCCCGCCATGCCGTAGCGCTCGCGCGGCATGAAGACCGCCCCGCTGTAGGCGGCGCTCTGGGCGGCCAGCTTCGAGTAGGTCCACCAGCCGGCATAGGTGATCAGGAGCAGGAAGAGCCCCAGGGCCGGCAATACGATCACGAATTCCAGGGCTGCCTGACCCGACTCGGGCCGCCGATGCCTCCGGCTGCAACCTCTCTTCATCCCTGTCTCCTTCACGGGGCGCCGTTGAATTCCCACACGGGCGTATAGGTCGTCCCGCGCAGCGGGGCGTCAAGGTGGATGCCCATTGGGGTCCAGGGGAGGAAGACGCGACCCTGGAGCGTGAACCGCCGGCCTCGCACCCCGTTCCCGCTCAGCCAGGCGAAGGGGTAATCGACAGCCTCCGGCGCTAGGCCGGCGCTCGGCGCTGCCCGCGACCCTGCGGTGCCCGCAAAGCCCATGCCGTATCCCGGCGCGGCGGCCTCGAGCGATGATCCTTCCAGCGAGAGCGATGCGGAAAGATGATGGAGATGCCATCCGGCGCCCATCGCAAGTCCCAGGAAGATGACACTCAAAAAGATGGGCAAGATGATTGTGAATTCGAGCGTCGCCTGGCCTCGAGCAGGGCCGATGATTCCAAATTCGCGCCTGGATCTCATGCGCCGGAGCCGATTGGCTTCCTGCAGCTCTTGTAGTTCGCCAGCCTGGCTACCAGGAGATCTCGGCCGCGCGCTGCCTGACGTAGTTGCCCACGATGGCGATCACGGCGATGGCCACGAGCACGATCAGCGCCGCGATGGCGGTCCACTCCAGCGTATCCTGGCCCTCCTGGTTTGAGAGAATCCCTTTCAGCAAGAAGTCTTTCATCTGCATTCTCCTGTCCCCGATCCGGCGATCGCATGCCGCCGGGAGGCCTCGCCGCGCTCACACTCTAGCATGGGCCGCGGCCGCATAACGTTATGCGTGCGTTAGTTGTATAGTGCGGCCTTCTCGGGGCAGGCATCTGCGCTCGATGATTCGATCGCGTCGATCCAGGCGTGTTGCTGTGCGCGCAGCCGCGGCGGTGCGAT
>CAZBLT010000066.1:7093-8401 GCA_964492745.1 uncultured Anaerolineaceae bacterium | reverse complement strand
ACATCCACCTGGATCATCACCAGGGTGCTGTTCGGCGGGATGAACACCTCCGTATTCCTGCTGAAGTCGAAGAGGTTCGTACGCAGGCCCTCCGGCGCCGGTCTCATCCTCCCCGTGGCGGGCTCGTAGGCCATCGGCCGCCCGCTTCCCGCCACCAGGCGGGCATCCCGCACCGTGAAGGTCTTCCCCGCGATCTCCGCCGAATCCCCGATCCAGCGCATCGGCGGCCAGGCCCCTGTGCCCTGCATCCGGTTCGGAAAGCCTCTCAGCCTCTCTCCATCCGCCGCTAAGCCGGCGAATGCCAGTTGCATGCGCTCCGCAGCGCTCATCGCCGGGGGCTCGGGCGGCTCCTGCGCGGCAGCGGCAGCCTGGATCCGTACGTCCTTGCCAGGTGGGCCTCCGCCCCCCGGTGCGGCGGCGACGAGCACCCCCGCGGCCAGCACCCCCACCAGCAGAGCCCTCTCCGCGCCCCTCACCGCAGCCTCCACGCGGGCCCCGAACCGCCCAGCACCAGCCGGACCCGCTCCAGCGGCACACCCCGCGGCAGCGCGCTCAGCAGGCCCAATCCCTGTGCTGCGCTGCGCACATCCGCCTGCACGCCGTAGCGCACCGCGATCTCGCCGCCGTCGCCGCGATACAGCGCCACGGGGTCCGTCGGGAGGAGGGCGTAGGTTCCGTCCGCGGCGGGGTAGAGCAGATAGAGATCTTCCAGGCGCTGCGTCGCCGCGGCGATCTCGAGGATCAGCCAGGGGTCGCTGCGGCGCTGCGGCAGGAAGTCCTGCCCATGCAGGTTGTCGTTGACGAGAATCGCTCCCTCCATCGTCCAGACGTCCAAAATGGCGATGCCGTGCGCCGCCTCGCCCGGCCCAAGAACCGGCACGGGCCCCTCGAGGCCCAGCGCCTGGCGCGCTGCCGGCGCCAGAAGGGCGGGATCCAGGCAAGCCACATGCGCGCAGATCTCCTCCATCATGGTGGCCTCGAAATCCGCTTCGTAGAGCGGTACCTCCCACACCGGCAGCGGGGCGGCCCCGGAACCCTCCACGCCTCTCAGCGCCAACCAGGCCGTGCGGGTTTCCGCGGGGAGATCCGCTCGCAGCCAGGTGAGCGCGCTCTGCACCTGCACACCATCGAAACTCGCCGCCAGGCCGTCCAGGTCCGGCTCCAGATAGAGACCCAGATCAAGCCGCGCGCCGAGGGCCACATGATCCCATGCCTCGCGCGCTTCCTCCATGCCCGGGAAGGTGAATTGCAGGAAGAAGCGCCCCAGACGCGGCTCTCCGCTCTCCCGGCAGACCACAGCAAAGGGCG
>CAZBLT010000066.1:0-6993 GCA_964492745.1 uncultured Anaerolineaceae bacterium | reverse complement strand
GCCAGCACGGTCATCGCCGGCAGCCGGTGCCAGCCCCCCACCGGCAATCGCTCGCGATGGGCCCAGGCCGTCTGCGGCGGCGTCCCCGGGGCGGCTTCCGTAGAGCTGATCCACACCAGATGCGCCTGCTCCACGGGGACCGCGGAGAGGCACAGCAGCCAGCCCTCGCGGATCTCGCCGCTCTCCAACCACGGCGCCGCGGCTGTATACGCCGGCAAGGGAGGGGAATACGCCTTCGTGGCGCCACCTCCGGCTGGGATGGGGGGTGCGCAAGGTAGCACGGATGCCGATCGCGTATCGGTCACGCCGAGCGGCATCCCCGCGGGAGCCGCACCTCCGCCCATGGGCAAGAAGGGATCCGCTGTGCGGCCCTCGCCCGCCGCTTGCACCCTCACATACACCGTCAGCGGGACATATCCCTGTTCTTCCAATCGCTCGCGCCAGGCCGGTGCCTCCGAGAGCGGGATTTCCTTCTGGCCTTCAGCGCCAGCCGCGAGCCAGCGCTCGAATGGGATCTCGCGGGGGTCTTCCAGCACGCGCAGCACCTGCACGAACGCCCCGCTCATGGGGTCCTGGATGATGGGGTGGAAGATGGCCTCCGGGGATGGCGCGGGAACTGCGGCCAACGATAGCTCGATGCGATCATATGCGCCCACGCGCGGCGTCTCTTGCGCCGCGGGTGCGGAGGGGGTGTCCGGAGGGGCGCGGCCGCCAAGACGGCTGCAGCCAGCAGCCGCCATCACTGCCAGAGCGTACCACGCCACCCTCGCCGCGCGAGGCATCCCCATCGCTTTTCCGGACCGCGCCGCGGAGTCTATCAGACAATGCCCTCGCGGGTAAGGAGGATCAGCGTGGGCAGGATCGTGACCAGGATGCTCGCCAGCAATATCACCACGGACGTGATCAGGATCACCCGGATCCGGGCGCGGTGGCCCTCCTCGATGATCTCGAGCTTCAATCGCTGCCGCATGGAGGCGGCGCGCATCTGGAAGGGTTCCACCAGGTTCTGCCCCTTCTGGATCGCCACCGTGACCATCCCCAGGAACTCCTCGAAGGGGGGTGCAAAGGGCAGGTCCGCCCGCACCTCCTGGACTGCCTCATGGATCGAGCGCCCCATGCTGATGCCCGCCGCCAATCGGCCGCAGGCCTGGCCGAAGAGCCCCACGCGCCGCGTCTGCGCCAGCGCCTCGGCGATGTCCGCGCCGGAGCGCAGGAAGAGGGCGATGCGGTCCAGGCCGAAGCCCATCTCCTTCAGCAGGCGCTCCCGGCGCCGGCGGATGGCCCGGTTGAGCGCCCGGTCCGGCGCGATGAAACCGTAGGCTGCGCCCAGCGAGGCCGCCAATGCGGACCCCACGGCGCCCAACCGCAGCCCCAGCCGTTCCATCGCCAGACTCAGTGCCAGGGCCGTCGCGACGTAGGTCAGGGCCAGGACCATGCGGCGCGTGTGGAACTCCGCCGCCGAGGCGTAGAGATGCCCTGAACGCCGAAGCCGCTCGGCGAGATCCACGCCTTCCGGCCGGATCCGGCGGCTCAGATCCATGAGGGCGGCTTGCAGGAGGGCGCCCTCCGCCGGGTCCGCCAGGCGCGGTCCGCTGTCCGTGTGCCGGATGCGGCCCCACGTCGAGCGCGGCACGGCGAAGGAGGCCGCCATCAGGAAGAGTCCCAGCCCCACCAGTCCCGACAGCAGCAGCGCCAACAGTGGGTCGCCCATCATCCCTCCTCAGACCGCCTCGATCTCGAACACGCGGTTCACCTGCGCAAGCGCTCGTGACCCCAGCAGGAATCCGCCCAGCGCCAGCAGGTAAGCCGCCGTCTGGATCAGCTCCCCGCCCGGCGAGGCGTAGATCCTCGAGAGGGCGGGCGAGGAGAACCGCAGCAGTCCCACGAGCAGCGGCGGGGCGAGCGCCACCAGGCGCATCTGGCTGCGCACGCCCGAGAGCTCGGCCTGCATGCGCCTGCGCTCGCCGGCCGTCTCCCGGATCGTCGCGCTCAGCGGGCTGAGAATCTCCTGCAGCGGGATCGCGGCTCCGCGGCCGGCCCATACCTCGAGGGTGTCCGCCAGCAGGTCCAGCGCGGCGCTCCGGCGTCTCTCCCGGACGGCCTCGAAAGCCGCCTGCAGGCTGGCGCCGGCGGCGATCTGCCCCGCGAGGGCCCGGAAATCCTCGCTGGCTGCCTCCGGCGCCGTCTCGGCGGCGTGGGACAGAGCGCCCTTCAGCGAGCCGTACAGTTGCGCGCCCACGCCCAGCCGATCGCAAACCTCCGCCAGCGCCTCCTCGTAGGCGAGCCGCCGGGCCTCCCGCCGCTGGCATAGCCACTGGACATACAGGATCAGTGCGATGGCGCCCATAAGCAACGAGGCCCAGACCGCGCCGGACAGCAGGAAGGTCGTCAGGGAGGCCGCCAGCCCGAGCAGCAGGCCGGTGCGCACGAACCCCGCCGCCGAGACCGGCAGCTCCGCCTGAGCGAGCGCCGCCTCCAGTCCCCGCCTACGAAAGGTTCCCAAGAGGCTTTCCGCGGCGGCGGAGGGTTCCTGCGATGCCCCTCCGCCGGCTTCCAGCAGCCGGCGGATGCGCGCCAGCCCCTCCGTCCGGGGCGCAAGCGTCATGGACAGGACGATCAGGAACAGGCCCACCGCGCCCATGAAGGACAGGAAAAGACTTGTGAGTATGTGCATCGCTCCTTATACGGGCTCTATCGCCGCCGGGGGCAGGCCCGCCTCCGCCAGGGCCCGGGCGTGGACCGAGGCCGCCAGGGGGCCCTCCAGCCGGCGGCCGTCGTGGCGGAAGATCGCGCGCATCTCCGGCTCGTAGGTCCTGCCCCTTCGCACGACCGCCCCCGTGCATTCGGCGATCGTGCGCACTCGGCGGGCTGTCCGGCCGTTCCTTCTCGAGACCTCCAGCGAGAGAGCGATGTGCAGCGTGGAGGCCACCATGTGCGCCGCCCGCCAGGCGTCCAGGAAGCGGCCCCGTTCGCTCTGTGCAAGCATGAGGAAGATGCGCCCGAAGAGCTCCTCCACGCCGTACGCGTGTACGCTCGTCAGGCCGTTCTTGTGCCCCGTGGCCAGGGCGTTCAGCAAATCGAAGACCTCCGCGCCGCGCGCCTCGCCCAGTGTCAGGGCATCCGGGCGGTGGCGCAGCGCCAACCGCACCAGGTCCTCCTGGGTGATCGCGGGCACGCCCTCCAGCGATGCGGGACGCGTGCGCAGGTAGAGCACGTTGTGGGGCTTCTCCTCGCCGGGGTGCAATACGATCTCGGGCGTATCCTCGATGATCAGGATCCGCTTTCCCCGCGGGATCTTGCGCCCGAGCGCCATCAGCAGTGTTGTCTTGCCGGAACCCGTCGGCCCTACGGCGGCGATGTTCAGCCCCGCCAGCACGGCGGCGTGCAGGTAGGCCGCCGCCTGCGGGGAGAGCATCCCGGTCGCGGGTCCTTCGAGCAGGTCCTCGTAGTCCGGGATCGGCGCCCGGCCATCCAGCGCGCCGGTTGCGCTTCCGTCCGGCGCCAGCATGTCCTCCAGCTCGATGCCGCGCGCCCTGGGGATGCGGATCACGGCCGCCGGCCAGGGGGAGGCCACGGGGTGCGTCACGACCCCGATGCGCTCTCCGCCGGGCAGCACGGCGTCGGCGATGGGGAGCACCATGCTCGCCTGGCGGTTGGACCCGGCGATGCCCCGGTTGAGCATCTCGAGCAGCCGCTCCGGCGAATCGAAGCGGATGCCGGTCTCCTCCCAGCCCGCGCCGCGGTGGACCCTCACCTCCCGCGTCCCGTTCACGGCGATGTCCTCCACCCGCTCGTCCGCCAGCAGCGCCTCCAGCGGCCCCATCCCCAGCAGATCCGCCAGAGCCCGCCGCACGAAGCCCTCCGGGTCGGCGGCGATCCTCGGCCGGTTCTCCCGCAGCGCCCGGTCGTTGCAGGCGATGTAGGTTTGGGCGGCGAGGCGGGCGGCTTCGTCCGTCACGCCGGGGCCCGCCGCGGCCAGCTGGTCCGGGGTGAAGGTTTCTGTAAGGCGGCGGCGCAGAATCGCGAGCGCCTGCGGATAGGGATCGCCGCCCGCGGACGGTGCCTCGGCCGCGCCGGCGGCGAAGGCCTCCTCGAAATACTTTCCCTCCATCGATCCGATCCCCAACGTGCCGGCCCTATCCGGCAGTCTTCGCCTGCCGTTTCATCCACCGCCCCCAGCCCCGCCTCGCGCGCCCGTTCTTCATGCGCTCCGCCCAGGCCGCGGCGATCGGCGGGTAGAACTGCGCCGCCAGCTCGGCGATGCCCCGCAGCGTGGCCTCCGTCTGGGCGGGGTTCTTGCGCTGGTTTGCATGCTTGGCCAGGTACGAGCGCCCCTCGTTGCCGGCCCGCGTCACATTCCCGGTGGCGTCCAGCGGCAGGATTCCCAGCGCCGAGATCCCCGCGAAGTGGGCCGCCTCCTTCAGCGAGACCCCCAGGTCATCCTGCCACTTGTTGATCACCAGGCCGAACCGGTCCGCGTCATGGCCGATGCGCGGGATGACACTCTTGTGCACGCCTTCGCGCACGTCGGCGATGCTAGCCATGTCGGGCTCGCAGACCACCAGGATGTAGTCCGCTTCGTGCAGCACGCCCTGATGCAATCCCACGTTGATCGAGCTGCCCGGGTCGGCGATGACGAAGTCATATTGCCGGGAGAGCAGCGGAAGCAGGAAACGGGCGAATTGCAGCCCGGCCTCGCCGGCCAGGTGCTCGTGCCGCGATTGCTCCATGTTCATCACGCCTGCGAGCACCTTCAGGTTCGGCGCGCCCTTCACAGGCGCCATCAGCGCCTCGATGCGCTGCGGGAGGTCCGCCTCGATGGAGGCATGCCCACGGCCCGTGTAGTAGGCGGAGGCGGCGTTCAGGATGCCGTTGGGGGCCTCCACGTTCAGCCGCAGGCGGATGTGCCCTCCGTTCATGTTGGCGTCCACCAGGGCGACCTTCCGGCCGCCCACGGCGGCCAGCGCCGCCGCCAGCTCGCAAGCGATCGTCGTCTTGCCCACGCCGCCCTTCGGCGCCCAGACCGCGAGCACCTGGCGCTGCCATACTCCGCCCCCGGCAGCCGCCGCGGCGGCGCGAATCGTCTCCGGCGCGCCGGCGCCCCAGGCGCCCCGGCCCCATTGCGCCGCCAGCTTTGTGAAGAGCCCCGGCAACTCCGCGCAGAGTCGCTCGATCATCCGCTGGTCCAGCGGCAATGTGAGTACGGCCTCGAGACGCGCCTCGATCATGGCTTCCATGGCTTGAGATCCGGCCTGCGCCAGCCCCGCGAAGAGCAACGGGAATCCGGCCTCCCGGCGCAGCTGAAGCAGATCGCGCAAGCGATAGCCGTCCACCTGTGCATCGATGAGCACCAGCTGGGGCCGCAGGCGGGCGATTATCTCCCGGGCGCCGCCGAGCTCGAAGATGGGCAGCGCCGTGATCACGCGCACGGCACGGTCCGTGCCCACGTGCAGTTCGCCAAGCAGCCGTCGGCCGATCTCTGGGCGAACGAAGGCCAGTGCGGTCAGGTATCCCATCGCGGGCGGGCTTGCCCGCTTCGTCGGGCGGCGGTCTTGCTCGTCTGTTTCCATCATGGCAGCCTATGGCTTGGCCGGCGTGGGGGTCGCGGTGGGGGCCGCGTCCGCCTGCGCATGCGCCGCCGGCGTCTCGATGCCGGACAGAGTCTCGCGGTCGGCGTAGAAGAGATCGAGCAGGTCCTGGAGCGAGGCGCCCAGGGTGGGGCCGCTCGCCTCCTCGCCGGCCAGCGGCGAGAGCACCCCGATCTGCAGAATCCCCGCGCTCGAGGCCATCGTCACCATCTCGAAGGCCGCCCGCGGGATGATCACCTCCAGCGCCGCGACCGGCCCCGGCTCGATCTGCGCCTCGCCGGTGGAAGTGAAGGAGCTCACCGTCCGCTCGCGGATCACCCGGACGACGGGCGCCGCGTGCACGAGCACCTTGGCCAGCGGCTCGCGTATCTCCGGGAGCGGTGTCGGGGTGGGCTCGGCCGTGGGCCTCGCCGGCGTAAGTTCGATCCCGGCTTCCGCCGCGAGCGCTTCCAGCAGCTCTTCGGGCGATGCGTCCACCGGGCTGAGGAAGGCCGCTGCGCTCGGCGGCGCCGGATATTGCTCTTCGGCCTCCAATACGATGGGATTGCGCACCTGCTGGACGGCCACCGCCAGGTCGACCCGGTCGCCGGCGGCGATGCTTTCGGGCGCGGTGCCCTGCGCCGGAATGACCACCAGCATCCGGTCGGGGTCGTCCATCCCCAGGCGCGCCAGCCGCGCCGCGGCGGGGTTGTCCGCCGCAACCACCGCGCGCAGCAGAAGCGGCTCGTACTGGAGCACGTCCTGAATGAGAATTCCGCCTGAAGCGCGCAGATTCTCCAGATCCTGAGGGGACATCAGCGACTGCAGCAACGGCCGCCCGGCGGCCTTGAGCTGCAGTGGGACGAGCACCAACTGATCTTCGGGGATGTCGGTCAGGCGGGTTCCGGCGGCCAGATCCCGGCGCGCCGCCACCACCAGTGAGGGAGTCGGCGCCAGCAGCGAGTTGATCACGAAGATGGCGCCCCCTCCCGCCAGGGCGAACACCAGGCCCGCGATGAGCATGAAGCGATTCACTCTCATGATTCCGGGTCCTCCTCTTCCGCATCGTTCTCCGTCCGGCGGCGGAACCGCCGCTGCAGGCTCTCGAGGACGCCCTCCAGGACCAGGCGCAGCGTCTCCCGCTGCATCGGTGAGAGGGCATTCGCATCGGTCGCCTCGAGTGCCAGCCAGCCGCGGGTGAGCCACGCAAGACCCTGACCGGCTCCCTCCGCCCGACTCAGATCCCGCGCCCGGGCGGCGGCGATGGCCGCCGGGCAATCTGCGAGCCGCTGGATGGCCTCGGCGAGCGACACGACCCATTCGGGCGCCGGCCCGAGAGCCTGCAGGTGGTCGCGGACGCCTGGCTGTATCTGCATGGCGGCTACCCGCCGAAGAAGATGGTTCGCATGAAATCCGCCATGGCGGG
>CAZBLT010000065.1:0-10816 GCA_964492745.1 uncultured Anaerolineaceae bacterium | reverse complement strand
CTCGGGGGGCTCATAAGGGTCCGAGACGCCCGTGAAGTTCTCGATTTCCCCCCGCAATGCCTTCTCGTACAGGCCCTTCACGTCGCGTTTGATCGCCTCTTCAAGCGGGACCTCAACATAAATCTCCACGAAGTTCTCGATCTTGGCCCGCACTTCGTCACGGATCGCCTTATAGGGCGAAATAGCCGCGGCAATGGCGACCACATTGTTCCGGCTGAGTACCTCACACACCCAACCGATGCGTCGAATGTTGGTGTCGCGATCCTCCTTCGAGAAGCCCAGACCCTTGCTCAAATTTGTGCGGATCACATCGCCATCCAGCACCTCTACTTTCATTCCCCGGGCGCGCAACTGCTCCGCCACTGACTGCGCCAGGGTCGATTTCCCGGCCCCTGATAGGCCTGTAAACCAGAGTGTGAATCCCTGATGCTCCAATGTGCCTCCTCAAGTGCTCAATCTCGTGCCATAACTATCGGTCGTGACCGCTAGAACCACTTCACAGCTTCGCGCCAGCCCCACTCGCGTACGTAGGCTGCTCGCCGCCAACGATACATCTGAAGCGAGTGAAAATGCTCTCTGAGGGACCGACGCGGTATCCCGCGTCCCGGCAGGGCATAAGGGAGCGTGTGGTGCTCCGCAAATCTGCCGGCCCGCCTGAGCAGGTGTGGGGCTAGCTCTCGCCTCCAGCCGAACGCCCGGTCCGCGGATGGCTTGCGGGTGGAAAACAGCCCGCGGGTTTCGATCTCCTCCGGTGCTGGATCGACAAGCGGCCGCAACCTGCTCCACACCTCCTCGCCCCAGTGCCAGCCCAGATGCCCGAAAAGCGCGCGGAACTGCCGCTCCGGCGCCAAGCAGAGATCCTCATATTGCAGGCTCAGGCCGCCGAGGACCGGCAGTATGCGCTCCGAAAGCACCAACCGTGCATGCGCCAGAAGGAGGACCTTCTCCACGTAGTGTCTCGCGGCCCGTGGGGCGATCTCCAGCTCGGGCAGGGCCTGCTCATGCTCGCCCAGGAAGAGTGACCACTCTCGGCCTAGCCAGGCTCTGTAGAGCCCATGCTCATCGTATGAATTCAACACGCCAAAAGGGTGCCTGCGAATGTAGATCAACGCATCGGGCTCGAATATCCGCGCCAGGAAGGGCAGGCGCTCCGTTTGGGGGATCTTGATAACCAGCGTGTCGACCGGCCCGCCGAATGCCCGGACACAGAGTTGCTCGGTGTGAAGCCGCAGACCTTCGGCCAATTCAGGGTACCGTTCAACATCCTCGGCCCCCAGCCACCAGCGGGGTAGCTCACGGAGCGCAGTCACGGCATCGGTATAGGGTGTTTCAGGATGGGCGGCGGGCGCATCCGGCTCGAAGAGATAAGCCGCCTCCTGGGCCTGTTCGAGCACCTTCCCCACCCAGGTCGTGCCCCCACGCCTCAGTCCGGCCACCAGGATCAATCGCTTCCACATTTGCAGGGAGCTTACCTTTCAGGCACAGCCATGAGGAGGGCCGGGATTATTCTTCGCCCGCATCCTCACTCCCATGTTGTTCCTTCCAGCGCTTAAGCCCGTCGATGAGCACCTTGCTCACCTCTGGACGTGTGAACTCCTCTGGAAGCGATTCCCCCCGCTCTAGCATGGCCCGCACTTCGGTCCCGCTCAAGTACACCCAATCCTCCTTGCCATGAGGACAGGTCTTGGCGCTCACCACTGCCCCGCACTTGCGGCAATAGAACGCGTAATCGAAAAACAGCGGGGTGATCCCGATTTCCTCCGGGTCGAACTCGTCGAAGATTTCCTGCGCTTCGTAGGTTCCGTAGTAGTTGCCGACTCCAGCATGATCGCGCCCGACGATGAAGTGCGTACACCCATAGTTCTTGCGGCAGATGGCATGGAAGATTGCCTCGCGGGGGCCTGCATAGCGCATCGCCGCGGGGAAAACGCCAAGCATCACGCGCTCGGAGGGATAGTAATCCCGTAGGATGGCCTGATAGCTTTCAATGCGCACCTCCGGCGGGATGTCGTCTGGCTTGGTCTCGCCGACCAAGGGGTGCAGGAAGAGGCCATCGACGATCTCGAGGGCGGTCTTCTGAATGTACTCGTGCGCCCGGTGAATGGGGTTCCGGGTTTGGAAACCTACCACTCGGCGCCAACCACGGCGGGCAAACATCCGGCGCGTCTGGGCAGGAGTATGGCGAAGTTCGGGAAACTCGGACTCCGTGGCGCTCGGCCAATCGACAAGCCAAACATCTCCGCCTAGCAGCATATCTCCCTGGCCATAAAGGCGGGCCACGCCAGGATGTGCCTCCTCCGTCGTGCGATAGATCTCCTGGGCCTCAAGCTGCTTGTCGTAGGGATACTTCTCATCCACGGTCATAACTGCCAGCACCCGGTCCCCCTCGCAAAGGGCGACTTCCTGGCCCTCTCTCAGCGAATCGGCGAAGCTCCCATCCACGGGCAGCGTCACGGGGATGGACCACAATAGCCCTGAGGCCAGGCGCATCTCCCGGACCACCCGCTCGTAATCCTCACGTAGCATGAAGCCTTTGAGCGGGGAGAAGGCCCCCGTTGCGATCAGCTCAAGGTCGGAGAGGCCCATCGGCGTGAGCGAGACCTTGGGCAATTCCTGGGCTTTCTCCCAGACAGCCTTGCGCACCTCTCCCCGGAGCACACGATCGATGAGATCGCCCCCATGGGGCGCGATGGAAAAGCCATTGCCGTTTTTCGCCATAAAGCCATTGCTCCTAGATGGGGAGAAGCTCCCCGAAAGTATGCGAACACAATAACGCCCGGATCCACCCTCCCTGGTCCGGGGTCGGCCTAGCCCTGTATTCGGGCGGGGGCAATTGTGCCACGCGCACGCAGTGGCGTCAAGCACGCGGTTGGGGCGACCGGCCGGTTGCCCCTACATCTTTGTCCGTCGGTCGGTGCATCGATACAAGGCCGTGCAAACGATTGGACCATGGGAGCCAGGCGACTCGATGCAGCTTCGCCGGCAAATGGAGCCGCCCCCACCAGCCGCCGCGCACGGCTGCATCCTCCTGGAGACCTCCGTGCCCTTCTGGTATCTGCGCCCCTTGGGGTACTAGCTCGCAAAACCCGCTCGCAGGACAGGAAGGAGGGGAAGCATCTTCACTTGCTGACAAAGCAGGCCGCCTCGGCAAAATGAGGGATGGCAGGCCGCCTCAGCCGTGGCCTGAGGATCCGGCCAACGGCCGCTCCCAAAGCGGGCGGCCCTGCATCTCCTCAGGCACAGGATGGCCGAGGAGCTTCAACACCGTCGGCGCCACGTCCATCAATTGCGCCCCCTGCAACTCCGCACCCGGTTCCGAAAGCCCAGGCGCCGACAGGATGAAGATGCCGTCTTCGGCGTGGTTACATTCGTCCGGGCCGGTATCGTTCGTAAAGCGATAGACCTCGCCATGGCCCAGCGATCCTGCCGAGCGCCAGCGCAGGTTGTCGAAATAGACAATCAGGTCCGGGGGAATGCCGTTGACTTCCGGATAGATCTCCTCCGGCTTGAAGACTCTGGTCTTTAAGGGCGTCCCATCGGCGGCGGGCAAGGACTTAAGGCGTTCGGTTAATTCATCACGCAGCGCCTCCACCTCCCGCTCAGGAACCACTCCCTGCGGCTCGCGCCCCTGCACGTTCAGGAAGATCCTTCCATAATAGCCGCCTGCGCCCCAAGCCTGAGTGTGGCCCCAGTCCACTTCGACTTTCTCGAAGGGCAGCGGACGCCCGATCTTGGGCTCCTCGAGAAACCGCAGATAGCCTTCGCGGTGGAGCCACTCATTGATACAGATCCAGCCATCCACACGCTGGGCGCCATGATCCGAGACCACAAGGATGGCGGTCTCCGCACCAAGGCGCTCGATCCACTCGCCAATCTTGGCATCCAACCGCCGGTAATAATCACGCAAGACATGTTCATAGGGCGTGCCAGGCTCATGATGGATATGATCGGGATCGTGGTAGTGCCAGAACCCATGCTGCAACCGGTCGAGCCCAATTTCCATGGCCATAAAGAAATCCCACGGCTCGGTCTCTAGGAAATGGTCCACTACGGAGAAACGGTCCTCTGTCATGGCGCGGATGGTCCCAAGCAGCCATTTCTTCCTCTCTGTCCGGAACGGGCGCGCATCGAAGCCATACTCCGGTGCGATCCTCAGCACCTCTTCGCGCAAGTTCTCCGGATGGGTGAAGCGGACTTCACGGCCGGGCGTGAGGAAGCCCGAGACCACCAATCCTTCGACCGGCCGAACCGGATAGGTTTGCGGCACGCCCACAAGGATGCTGCGTTTTCCCGCCTCCCCCAGGTAATCCCAGACGCGCTTGACTTTTACCGTATCACCATCGGCCGCGAACATATGATCGTAGGAGTAATCGGCGCGATTCCGGAACCCGTAGAACCCAAGTGCTCCGGGATCGCGCGAGGAGAGCATCGAAGACCAGGCCGGGACGGTGATGGCCGGCACGCATGAAGCCAGTCTCCCCCAATAGCCTGATTGGGCAAGGCCGAGGAAATTGGGGAGTTGCGGCCGCCACTGTCCGAAGACCAACTCTGGAACGGCCGCATCCAGGCCAATGACAAAGACTCGCTTCACGACAGGGGGACTCGAGGCCCCAATGGAACTCACAGCCTGAACCTTTCCCTGAACCCGCATCCCTTCACCAACACAACCAGGATGGAGGCTAACGACTCGCCAAGACAGAGCGCCAACCCCAGCCCCGTCGATACGCGGCCCGGCGCAGCAGGTACATGCGTAGGGACGATTTCACCTCTCCCAGAGTCAGGCTCGGCAGGCCATGCCCCGGCATCGGGACTCCCGCATCGACTTGCCGAAGCGCTCGCTCAACCCGGCGGATCAAATGGGGTGCAAGCTCTCGCCGCCATCCGCTCGCCCGGTCCTCGGATACTTTCGTAAGGCTGAAGAAAGTATCGACGACCTGTTCCTCTGGCGGTTCGACGATCGAACGCACCTGATCCCAGACCGTCTCATCCCATCGCCAGCCCAGCCACTCGAAGAGAGCACTAAAGATTTCCTTGGGCCGGACACAAGCCGCTTCATATGAGACTTCCTTGCAGGGCGTTCCATCCAGGAACTGTGGGTAAAGACGATGACTGGCTTGCGCCATGAGCGCCACCCGCTCCACCGGGTGTCTCGCCCTTTGGGCGACCGGGATCCAGGCTGGAAGCAGGCCCGGCAGATCTTGAAGGAACCAGGCCCAGTCGCGCTCCACAGCCCATTGGCTATAGAGGTTCCCCTTATCATAAGAGTTGATAATCCCAAGCGGATGCCTGCGGACGTAAATCACCGCGTCGGGCTCGAGAGCGCCGATCAGAAAGGGCAACCGTCCGGGAAAAGGGTCCTTCACCAGCAGGGTTTCAACGGGCCCTCCGAAGTAGTGCTGAACCAGGAAGTTCAGATGCTCTCGGAGCGCCTGGGCATGATCTCCCCGAAGGGGGCCATAGCCTTGCCAGCCCACATGCCAGTGTGGATACCGGCGCCATTCCTGCACCCGTTCAGCGACAGGGGACTCGGGATGGCGCCTGACCATGAAGGCCTCATAGCGCATGTAGCCGGCCTCGGCGGCCCGGCCAAGCACCGCATTGAGCCAGGTGGTCCCACCCCGGCGATGGCCGCTGATGAGAATGAGCCTGCGCCAATGCTTCACGCCAACCCCGGCCTCAGGCAAGGCAGATCCTCCTCTGCCGCTTCGGGAGCCACAAACGAACCTCAGCGCTCATCCGCAGACTCCACCCATCCAAGCCGTTTCTGCCATGCATACGCGATGAACCGTAGCCGCATGCGCAAAGGCATCAGCGGCTCCACCATCCGGCGCAGCAGGTATTTCGCATAGAGCACGGAGAAACGACTGCCCCCCTCCCGGAAGTGGACCCGGATCATCTCGGGCCAGCAGCGATTCGCTTCCTTAAGCGACTTGGAGCCGCCATGCAGACGGAAGTTCGCCCAAGGCCGGGGTACAAAGCGGATCGGGGTTACCGCCGCAATTCGCACCCAGAGGTCCCAATCCATGGCGTAGTAGAAGGAGGGGTCGAGTGGCCCCACCATCTGCCACACGCGCCTCCTGAAGAAGGAAGCCTGCTGTGCAATGGCATTGCCCCCGCGCCGGAGCTGAGCATATCCGATCTGCCCCATCGGAAAACGGCCGAGAACGCGATCCTGCTCATCAATGTAATACGCGATGCCATAGACCATCCCGATCTCAGGGTGCGATTGCAGGTACTCAACCGCTTCCCGGATCGCTCCAGGCCTAAACGTATCGTCGGAATTCAGCCAGCAGAGGATCTCGCCCTGAGCGCGCCCGAAGCCCTTATTGATCGCATCCGTCTGACCCAGGTCCGGCTCGGACGACCAAGATGTAATACGGTCTTCGTAGTGCCGAATGATCTCGACACTGCCATCCGTAGAACCACCGTCGATGATGATGTACTCAAGGTTGGGATAGTCCTGGGACAGCACCGAAAGTATCGTACGCTCCAAGAACGGCGACTGGTTGAACGATGGCGTAATCACGCTGACGATCGGCAGCTCGGAGTTGGCACCTGGGTTCGCATCCACAGACATCACAAGCGTTTCGCCCTCCGCAACGATCAGGCGCCTATCATACCCGAGAATCCGCTCCAGGCCCTACACTTGCCCGCTGTCTATTTGGCCCTAACCGTGTGCAGGTCATAATATTGGGCGAAGCAGCGGTTCACCCAGTGATCAGATCTCGCCTCGATCTCTCCCAAACCCGCTAGGTGGGGCAGGGAACGGACCGCCAAATCCATCTGCCCAGCCGCTCTGGCTTCCTGCACAAAGGCGTGACGCTCGTCCCAGAGTGCCGCAAACCGGAAAAGTCGCTCCTGGTCCGAGAGAATTGCCCGAACCCCGATCAGGGCGGTGGAGGTGATCGCTAAGAGCGTCAAGGCCCAGAGCGCGCGTGTCCATACCTGTGAGCGCAGGGCTGGTCTCGAGGCAAACAGACGCCCAAGCAAGATTCCGAAAGCAGCCAGGGCAGTGTTGCGGATCAGCTCGGCGGTGACCAACACACGCCCGCTGGGATAGGAGGATGTGGCGTACTCCGACGGGAACATGACCGCCGCTGTGAGAAGAAAGGCCATGATCGGGATCGAGCCCAGAAGAAGCAGATCCTCCCGGCACCATGGGCGCAATCGTTCGCTCGGCATCCTATCCATAGCCAGCGCGGCCTGGAGGGAGACCAGCAAGACCATCATGCTCGGCAGCCAGTGGGCTTCGAAAGCCCCCCGAGCATAGATATAGGCGTCCCAAAGCGAGCGCCAGGCCACTGAGGGAAGCGACGCCGGCTCCGGCATCAGGCCCTGCCGAGTGGCATTGCCGGGCGCGAGCCAGATGATCAGCATGGCCAGCAAAGATCCGACAAGTCCGGCGAAGCTCCAGCTAAGGAGCATCTTCCTCCGACCGTCATCCAGGAGGGCTGCGCCTACGAGCGCGATCAAGGCGAAGCCGGCGATCTGCATGATCGCAAGCGTCTCGGAGAACCCGCCACTGACGAGGGCGATCGTCCCCACAACTAGTCCGCTCCTCCAGGAGAACCCCTGCTCACGCCAACCTTCCCATCGCTGCGCGCTCCATGCGGCCAGCGCAGTCAAGATAACCAGGGGGACGGTATATGTGAGCAGGCCGGTGAACCATATCAGCGATTGATAGCGATCGGGCATGCCCAGCACGATGCCCACCAGGGGACTGATTGCGGTGAGAATGGCTGCCCGCCATGACATCGAGTTTGCGCCTGCAGGGAGGGACCGGAAGAAGAGCGTCAGTGCCAGCAACCACAGCGCGAGAAAGATCCCAGGAAGCGCGCGCGTGATGCCCGGGCCTGCCATCTCCAACAGATTCACGAAGAAGGTGAAGGCGTATCGCCCCGACCAGTGCAGATACCAATAGCGCTGGCTACCCCAAAAGCCCAGATCTATGAGCGTTCCGGCCGTACAATAATCATCGGCGAGATACCTGGCCGAAAGACCGAGATACCCCGCTGCCCTCAGAGGCAGCGTCAAAGCGATAATGGCTGCCCATTGGGAGATCACAAGCCAGGTGAGGCCGTATTTCCTTAGAACTCGAGCCAGGCCGAACGCCACCGAAGACTTCCTCCTGACACGCCAAGCACCACCGGAATCAATGCCTCCAGAAGGGAAGCCGGCCTTCGCCAAAGCGTTGGATCCATTCAGGATCCTGCCATTCCACCTGTACGCCCTGGAAGCGAATTCTCCGGCGGAGCCGGCGATAGCTCTTGAAAAGGCCGTGCAAGCCCATGGCGCTGAGCAGAGCCTGAATCAGCTTATACCAGTAGCGCAGGACAGTCGGCGGATGGGTGCGGAGGGCGCTCGATATATGTCCGAATGCCCGAGAAAATGCGCCCTCGTCGATCAGCCTGCGAGCGGCGAAAACCTCCATCCCTGCATAGATTCTGCGGCCATGCACCCTCATGATGGGCGACAATCGCTCATCGCGCTCAGCCCACTGACGCAAACACTCTGCCTCCAGAACAAATTGCCCGGCCTGCGCGATGGTTTTGGCCTGGGGGTGGGTGCGCTCGAGCGCCCAATACCTGGGCACGTGAACAATAGGAAAGCGACTGGCGATGCGCACCCAAAGTTCGTGATCCAGGATCAGATGGTAGTCTTGATTGAGGAAGCCAACCGCTTCCAACGCCTGGCGGTGCATGAAGGCCGCCGGCTGCAGCAAAACCTCGAACGCCAGCAATTCCACCAAGTCGAGGGGGCGGTAGCGATGGAAATCCAGCACATGAAGATCCTCGTCGACCATAATGCCATCGCCGTAGACCAGGCCCGCCCCTCGATTTCGCTTAAAGGCCTCGGCCGCCTCGCGCAGCGCTCCTGGCAGGTAGACATCATCGGAGTTCAGCCAGGCCACAATCTCGCCGGTTGCCAGCCGTAAACCCTTATTGATCGCCTCGGCCTGCCCTGAGTCGGGTTCGGAGATCCAGTGCGCCATGCGGCTCTCATAGCGCCGGATGATATCGAGCGAGCCATCCGTCGATCCGCCGCCGATGCTGATGTAGTCGATGGCAGGATAATCCTGCTCGAGAACAGAGCGGATCGTCGTCTCCAGGAAGCGCACCTGGTTGAACGATGGCGTCACGATGGATATTAGAGGGGTATCGGGCATGACTAACGGCATCCTGCCTGGATGAAACCGCAATTTCCAGGCCTTTCGGAGATCATTCACCGCACCTTTGCGCAGTGGGTTCCGGCCCATGAGTATATCAGGATTGTTTCTTGAGTTCCGTTCCGGGGAGCGTCAGGGCGCGGCCTTGAGGACCGCCAGCACCGCCTCGCCACGCTTCACTTCATGGATGGTCTGGTATTCGGGGAAGAAATCGCCCTCGATGATGGCCCATTTGCAGCCCAGCGCATAATCCGGGTGGGCGTCCGCGGAGACGAAGCGGAGATCGGGCCGGGCAAAGGGTTCGGCGGCCGATCGCGGTCCACGCACGGCAAGAGTCACCCCCCCGGGAGCGATCTGGTTGAGGGTTTCCACCGCTTCCCGGAACGAGGTGCACCAGTGATCGGTCTCATAGCGCAGGAAGGCGCCGCTGATGCCGCCGGCAAAGCTGTTGTAGTATGAGTATTCATAGGGATGGAGTGAGATGATCCCTATCAACCCCGGCGCCAGGATAACGAGGACCAAAGCCGCTTGGGCCCAGCGCACGGGGATCCGCTGCAGAAGCCATTCCAGGCCCAAGCCCGCGAAGACAAACAGCGGCGGGAACAGGAAGTAAAGCTGCCGGGCATTCCCATAGAGCGGAGCACCCGTCGCCGCAATGGCGACCGCAGGCAAGAAAAACCAGGCGGCCAGCAGCGCCACCTGCAGCCGATCGAGCCTCTTTCGGACCGCCCAGGCCACGGCCACGCAGATGCCGAGCGGGATCAGCAAGACCGCCGGTTCTGTGAGCTGGACCGCCATCAGGCCCGGGAAGTAGTGCCAAGGCAGATCTGTGGATGGGTAGATGACACCTCGGTAGAGGGCTCGGTGCGATTCAAAGGCCCCCATCGCCCGCAAGCTCTCAATGAAGTGCGCCAACGGGGCCTCCCATAAGTATGGCCAGAAGATGTACGTGGTCAACCCGGCGACGAGCCAGTAGATGATCAGCGGCCTTAAGGCTGCCCTGCGGGATCTTCCCAGCGCATAGAGGCTGACCAAGACCCCCGCAAAGGGTCCCGCCACGCGGATGGCGGTCGCTAAGCCCAGGAAAATCCCGGCAACTACCCAAGAAAGATTGCGACGGCGCCAACTCCGCAAGTGCGGCTCCAAGGCCGACCGAAACAAGCGCGAGAGGATGAACCCTGAGAGGGCGAGGGACCCCACGGCAACGTAGACGCGTGCAGCGGCATAGAAGCGCTGAACCTTGTCGACGTAATAGCTCAAAGGGGCCGTTTCGGCCGCACTGGCCATGCGGTTGAAGGCGGCCTGGAGCGGGGCGGAGGCCGTCCCATGATATGCCTGCTGTACCAACTGCTCGGCGAATGGCAGAAAGATCGCCTTCCAGAGGAAGAGCTCTCCGAGGAGCAAGAGAGTCAAGCCCGCGATCATTAGGACCGCCGCCTTCGCACGCGTGGGCTTTTCCCGCCATACTTGCCGCACATCCTGCAGGAGCTTGCCGAAATCTGTGCTGCGTCGAGAGTCCGAAACATCCTGGGAGTTGCCTCTTCTGATATCGCGATCCACCGCCCGCCATCCTAGATAGACGCTCAGCAGGAAGAAACTCATAAAGGGGATGTCTTTTTGATTGATGAAGGCATGCCCAAACAGCAGGGG
>CAZBLT010000064.1:0-10905 GCA_964492745.1 uncultured Anaerolineaceae bacterium | reverse complement strand
GGCGAACTCCGGGCCGAGCGTATTCCCCATATGCTGCGTCGTTCTTTGCCTGGTCGTCAGCCGCAAGTAACCCGCCTGATTGACAGCCACATCAAGCTCATCCATCAGGCCCATAAGCCGCCCGCTCCACGTATCCGGCAAGCAACCCACGATGACCTCTTTCGGCGAGACGAACTGATTGTGATTGGCCATCGCAAACGCCTGAAGGCCACGATATTCGAGGATGCGCTCGACCGCGTCTTCCGTCTGAGCCCTGATCTCCTCCGGATCGCGTCCATAGCTCACGGCCCAATCGCGCATCCAGGTTTCCTCGATGAAACGGCCGGTATGGAGCACAACCTCTGGGTTGCGCTCTGCGAATTCCAGGTTGGCGCTGATCCGCTCCATGTTAAAGAGCGTCCGAACGGCACATCCGCTGACCATGCCCACGCTGGGGAAGGTGTCCAGGATCTTCAGATGCTCTCCCAGCCATCCTGGATAGAAATAGATGTCGTCATCGGCGTAAGCCACCACCTCGCCGGGGGCGGCCCGGAAGAGGATCTGAAAGGCCCCAATCTTGCCCACATTGATCCGGCTGTGAAGCAGGTAATCGATGGCGCCTTCTCGCTGCAGGTCCTCCAGGTAGGCGCGCACTTCCGGGCTGCTGCCGTTGTTGAAAACCAGCAAGTCGTAGGGTTCGCGCGTGTTTTCGATCAGGCTGGTTAGACAAGCCCTGAGCACATCCATCCGGCCCGCGAAATAGCCCGTGTGATGGGGGATGTGCACCAGTATTGCCACGGTCACACGCGCCGGGCGATAATCCGAGTACTTGCCACGGGCCGGGTTCATGCCGACACGCATCAGCCGCCCACCTCCCCTGCCCGACTTGATTGCTCCTGCTCCTTTGAGGTTCCACGCATCGGGCCGCTCCATTTGCGAAGGAAGTATCGTATCGTCTCCACCGGATGAAGAATCATCCGGATCATGCGGGCAGGCCTGCCGGGGCCTAGCAAGATCACGGCCTGCACCAGAAGCCAGCGTCGCCAGCCGGCCAGGGATGCCGGCTTGATGGGCTCCAAGTCTCCGTCCGTCAGCCTGTGACTGCAATCCAGGAGCGTGAATACGATCTCACGCCCGCCCCCCATGGCGATATTCTGACGGCTCTCGGGGAGTCCATAGTGCGGCTGCCCCCCCGGTAGATGGCCATAATCATGCTGCTGGTGGATCACGGTGATGCGATCGGTCCCATCGATCACCGGCACGCGCCTGGCCCGCCCCGCATAGATCATCCAATTATCCCATCCCGCGCGGCCGAGTGCGAAATCGGGGATGTCGGCAAAGAGCCCTTTCGGAAATACGAAGTAATCACTGCCTGCTGGCTTGTGGAGCCGGCCTGCCGTGCGCACGCGTGTCCGCAGGCGTTCGGGCCAGCCCTCCTCAAACGAAAGGCGATCGGCAACCTCCAGATCCCAACGCTGCCCGACGATGAGATAGCCGTCGAGCCGGGCCGAGACCCATGCCACCGCTTCGAGCAAGTCCGGAAGGAGCAGAATATCTGCGTTCGCGTAGCAGAGGATGGAAGCCCGCGCGGCCTCAGAAGCCAGCCCGAAGATCGACGAAAGCAGCGGCGTGCCGTAGGCATTGCGCCTCACATCTCGCAGGTGAAGCAGGCCCCGCGAACGGGCCACGTCTTCCATCCCCGGCTCATCGCCGATGACAAGCACCTCGACCGACTCGCCGAGTGCCAGCCAGGAGTCGACGGCGTTCTCCTGGATGATGCCAATATGCCCCTCGAAGGGCTTGGGGCAGGTAAAGATGGTAAGCATGGGGCTGCTCACAACCACCCCCTCAACCATTTCCACGCCGCCTGCCGCAATGCCATCCTAGCCCTCCGCCCGAAAACTCTTCTGCGGGACGTCCGCGTTGATCGCCGCCAAGTCCGGACGACGCTCAAGCAGCCCCAGCACCTCACACCAGGAGAAGTCATCCCGGCCTTGAAAGGCCCGGTAGACCTCGCGCACGAATGCCAAATCCTCGGGTGTATCGACGGTCCAGCGAAGCCCGCCGAGGTCTTGTTCGCAATCGATGACACGCGCCCGAAACCGGCCTTCCACTTCGTAGAGGTAGGGCATCACATGCTCCCTGGCGTATCCCGGCGGTGCCTCCATCCAGGCCCGCTCGAGTGCCTCGAAGCTGCAGACCTCCACATCCAGCCCAATGGGATAGGTCCTCTTGGCTGGCCAGCGGTTGGCCACGAAATCAACCTCTGGATGGGCCTCCAAGAAGGCCTCAACCGTCCGGTCTACTACCTCCGGATCCATCAGCGGGCAATCTGCGGTGATGCGCACGATCACTTCGGCACCCACAGCCTTCGCGGCCTGATAGTAGCGATCCAGCACATCGGTGGGGTGCCCGCGGAAGCACGAATACCCCCGCTCCTGGCAGAGTCCGGCGACAGGCGCATCGGCGTTCTCATCGGTGGTGGCAATCACGAGGCCATCCAGGCTCGATGCACGCCTCGAGCGCTCGAAGGTGCGCACCAGCATCGGCTCGCCCTCGATGTCCGCGAGGACTTTTCCAGGAAGGCGGGTGGAGCCCATTCGGGCTTGAATGATACCCACCACCTTGGGCCTCGTCTGGGCGCTCATGTCAAGCTCCTCCCCACATGCTTCATCGCCACGGCATAGGCTTCCCGTAGCTTCGCCTTATGGACCGACCAGTCGGCCCGGGCCTCTGCGATCCTGCGCGCAGTTACGCCCATGCGTCGCCGCGTTTCCGCATCACCTCGAGCCTCCAAGATCAAGGTGCCGAGACTTACGGCATCCCTGACCGGGAAGAGCCAGCCGTTCTCGTCCTGGAAGACCCATTCCCGGTTGCCGGGAATGTCGGAAACGGCTGCCGGGAGCCCACTCGCCAGCGCCTCCATCAGGGAAACCGAGCTGCCATCCACAAGCGATGCACTCACATATAGATCGGCTGCCCGGAAGTATGCCGGCAACGCTTCGTAATCTACACTGCCCGCGAAATGCACTCGCCCGCGCAGTCCGGCCGCTTCCACGCGCTCTATGACGCGCGGCTTGAGACTGCCTTCACCGAGCGCCAGCCAACGCAAGTCCGGCGCCTGCGCGGCGGCGAGGATGAACCCCTCCGCCATTGTCTCGGGGTCATACATCGGTTCGAAGGCGCGTGTGGTGATCATCACGAAAGCGTCATCCCAGCCCATCCGGACCCGCAATTCGGGCTCACGACCCGGCTGGAAGCATTCCAGATCCACACCCCATGGGAAGATGGCCATCCGCCCCTCAGGCATGCCCAGATCCATGGCTGCGCCCCGCACGGCCTGGCAATCGCCGATGAAGGCATCGCTTCGCCGAAGCGTGAACCTGGCAATCCAACGCCGAATTGGAGCTTTCCCCGCCATCAAGAGATCCCATCCCCATGATATGGTCACAAGCGGGTGAAAGCCGGAAAGCGCCGTCATCAGCGCCCCACGATGAACAGGTCCGGCATGCACCAGGTCTGGCCGGACCTCGCCCAGACGGCGCTGGAAGATGGGCAGATACCGGTACAGCGCCAAGACCCCTGCCTGCGCGGGAAGCCCGACCGCTTTGTGTTCGACCACCCCCTCGGGAAGTGGGCGAGAGTCCCCCCCTGCAGATGTGGAAAGCGGCAGGAAGTGCGTCTCGAACCCCGCCTCCCGGATGGCCGACAAGAAGCGGTGGTCATGGACACAGTAACGGTCGGACACATACAAGACGCGCATTACCCTCCCAACATAGTCCAGCGCAGGGCTTCACCCTTGACGATCGGCCGGAGCGCCTTCGTCCCCACGACTGCATCCAGATCCCTGGCAGCGATGGCTCCCTTCTCGGCCGGCCGGAGCACGTCGATCATCTCACGGGTGAACGTCTCACCCGCCTCGATATCCCTGGCAGCCCGCAGGCAGCGGCGTTGCAGGATCACGGTTTCCTTCTCGTTATCCGCAACCCGTTTCAAGGGCGATCCCAAGGCGCGCTCGAGTTCACGCGTGCGCGCCACCATCTCGGCCCAGCTATCCGGGTTCATCGCGAACTTGTGGTCAGGGCCCTCGCGATCATTATCGTCCGTGAAGTGCTTCTCGATTGCTCTGGCGCCCAAGGCGACCGCCCCCAGCACGGTGGCATGACCGGGTGTGTGATCGGACAGCCCCAGGACCGCATCCGGGAAGAGCAGCGCGTAGGTCTTGAGAACATTCAGGTGGATATGGTCAAAATTCTCGGGACTGGCAGTGTAGTTTGTGTTGCACTGCATCACCACAACGTCTGGATTCACTGCCCGCACGGCCTCGACGTTCTCTACCACCTCGCCCAGTTCACTTGCCCCGGTGGCGATGAGGATCGGCTTTCCCTTCCCCGCCATATAGACGAGCAACTCCGGCCAGCTCATCAATCCTGATCCCGCTTTGTAGGCGGGGACGTAGGGCTCGAGATGATCGACGGCCTCAAAATCGTAGGGAGAAGAGAAATAATGAATGCCAACCCGGTCGCACTCCTCCTTGAGCACCGGGGTCCAGTCATCTGGAACAGATGCTTCTTCGTAAACCTCGAAGACTGATTTCTTCCAGGTTGCCTGATGCGAGAGCTGGCCTCCTAGCGCTTTGAACCCATAGTCGGAGACGATCTTTGGCGCCTTGAAGTTCTGGAACTTGGCGGCATCGGCCCCGGCTTCTTTCGCCAGCCGGATCAACAGCTTGGCGCGCTCGAGACTGCCATCATGGTTAGCGGCAATGTCGGCGATGAAATACGTCGGATGATCAGGGCCGATCTTTCGATCCGCGATCATAATTTCAGGCATCATGCTCCTCTCCCTTCTTTAGGTGGATAAGCAGTGACGCGACACGATGATGCTTCTGGTTGGGAAACCCATCCTTAACAATTCGATTATAAGTATGCACCATAGGCTCCAATACGATCTCAGAATCAAGAAGCATGCGCAGGACACCAATCGATTTGAGTGAAGTACGCTGCGTGATTCCCAGGCACTTGATTCCAAATCGAAAGAAACTCCTTGGAGTCTCGAACGCAAATCGCTCCTTTATTCGATACGGCACCAAGGGATAGAGAGCGTCAAAGGCAAGTGCCAGCCCGACGTGCGCCAATCCACGATTGATTGGGAAGGCAATATCAACCGCATGGAGCATTTCGCCGCCAGGCTTTAGCAGTGTGTCCAGATGCTTCATGACAGCACGGAGCATCCGTGGGGGGACATGCTCAAGCACCGAGATGCTATAGATGCAATCAAAGTAATCTCTTGGCAAGGTAGATTTCTCTGGCCGACCCACCCTCTCCAAGACGAAGCGTACTTCTGGATGGGCCTGAACATGATCGGTTGGGTCTTTATGTCGGAGCCAGAATTCGCAATCGGTATCCATCCCGAAGTCGTCTGCCACCCAGACTTCGCTTCCATATTCCTTGGCGATATGGATTGGCAACGGCGAATAGCCGGCACCAACATCAAGCACGCGCTCGCCCGAGGCCCATCGTCTGCTTGCAAGAAGCCAGGCGTAATCAAAGCCCTTGAGGTTGAATTCGACGCCAAATATGCCTCGCTGGGCATAATGAAAGAGCCTCCGTGTATCCCCGAAAGATAGTTCAAGAACCGAATACGACATAGGAGAAACTCAACCAGGACTATGCGATGGATTGGAGCAATCAGGCAATCTCATCACACTCCGCCGCACCATATTCACATTGTCCAACATTTGAGCCTCCAATCACAAGCTGCGTTTGCGATCGAATCTTGGCCTCCGCGCCGATCTATAACCCATCACCCACCGAATCTCCCCAGGCAACCCACTCTGCTGCAGCGCCTACTCCTCCCCCAGCAGCCCCTTAAGCCGCTGGCGATATCCGTTTTCGCCATGGCGGCGAAATGCCCGCAAGCCTTCTTCCAGCGAAGGCAATTTCACACCCAGGGCCGTCTCGGCCTGTGCACCCCGAAGGCAAAGCCGCTTCGCACGCCGGGCTTGCAGGCCTGCATCCTCTACCGAAGCCGGCTGCACGAGATCCGGGTCCAATCCAAAGACCCGGGCCAGGCGCCGGCCAAAATGGTACTTGCTCACGCAGTCTGCACCGGGGAGATGAATAAGCCCACCTTCCCCACGCTCCACGAGCGCCAGGACCAGCCTGGCCAGGTGGCCTGTATAGAGGGGCGACACCCATACATCCGTAAACCCAGGTGTGGGTTTTCCCGAGGCGAGGCGCTCCAAGAACCACTCTCCCAGGCTGGATTTCGGCTGCGCGTTCCAGCCGAAGAAATTGCAGCGCGCGACGATCGCACCCTCATAGGCCTCCAGCACGGACCGTTCACCTCCGAGCTTGCTCTCCCCATAGGCACTGATGGGCCGGGGGGGATCCAGTTCGCTGTAAGGGCCATTCTCCCCATCGAAGACCGCATCGGTGGAAATGTGGACTAATTTGGCCCCGTGGGCGCGGCAGGCCTCCGCAATCCACCTGGCCATATCGCGGTTCTGAAGAAAGGCCCATTTCGGATCCCGCTCGCAGGCCTCCAGATCCGTGGCCGCGGCACAATGCACGACAGCCTCCGGCCTATATTCCGCCACAATCCGCCGCGCCGCCCCCTCCTCCGTCAGATCAGCCAAGACGGGAATGCATCCATCTTGCCGGACAGCGTGCTGGCGGCTCACTGCGATGACCTCGTAGGCGCCCATGGCTTTGAGCACCAGATTGGCCCCCAGCAGCCCGCTCGCGCCGGTGATCAGCAGCCTCTTCATGCTGCGCTCATCTCCCGTTCAAGCCGTTTGGGCGGCCACCATCGAGCGAATTTCCTCCACACCGAGCCAGTGTTGATTGTTGTCACTGCGGTAGGAAAAGCCCTCGGGCAGCGGTTTGCCCCTGTCTCGCCAGCCCAGGCCAAACCAAGGCGAGGCCGGAGGTTCGACCACAAAGAAGTCCTCCAAGTCAAGAGTGTGACGGGCCTCATCTTCGGAAATCAGCACCTCATGCAGCTTCTCGCCCGGCCGGATGCCGATCACTTCGATCTCTGCTTCTGGTGCGATCGCCTTTGCCAGGTCCACAACCTTCATACTCGGAATCTTGGGCACGAAGACTTCCCCACCTTGCATACGTTCGATGCAGGCGATCGTGAAGCGCACGCCCTGCTCAATGGTGAGCCAGAAGCGGGTCATGCGTTCGTCGGTGATCGTGAGCGAGCCGGTCTCACGCTGACGCAGAAAGACCGGCACAACGCTGCCTCGGCTGCCGAAGACGTTCCCGTACCGGACACAGGCGAAGCGCGTGCCGGTGCCCGCAGCATAGGCGTTCGACTGGACGAAGAGCTTCTCGGCCGCCAACTTGGTTGCACCGTACAGGTTGATGGGGTTTACAGCCTTGTCGGTGCTTAATGCCATGACGCGTCCGACACCCGCATCGAGGGCGGCTTCGATCACGTTTCGCCCCCCCATGATGTTGGTTAGAATGGCTTCGATGGGGTTGTATTCGCAAGCCGGCACCTGCTTCAGCGCGGCGGCATGGACCACAATATCGACCCCGTGCATCGCCCGGAACAACCGGCGCTGGTCCCGTACGTCACCGATGAAGTAGCGCAGGTTGGGATGGTCAAAACCGTCGGCCCGCATCTCGTGCTGCTTGAGCTCATCGCGGCTGAAGATGATCAGGCGCCGCGGATGAAAATCCTTCAACATCACCTCGACGAATTTGCGCCCAAACGATCCGGTGCCCCCGGTGATCAGGATGGATTGCTCATTCCAATTCATGGGCTCTCCCTCAAGCTTCCGCCAGCCTCTTCGCCGGCTTCTTATAGACAATCAATGGATACATGCCATGGCAGCCGAAAAAGCCTGGGGCAAGCGTCTCCAGCTTGTATAGGATCCGCAGCAACCGTTGGCCTCCCAGGCGGGGATGGATTACCGCCCGCAGGAAGTACACTCCCACTGTGCGCCAAACGCGAATCTGCAATCCCGGCAAATGCCCCAGCTCCCGAGCAGCCCAGCGATGATCGTGCGTAAATGTGAGCGTCGTTGCCCGGCCCGTTCCACGCTGCTGGTGGTTCGCGCTCCCGCGGCCCCGCAGCCGGGCCACCTTGCGGCGAAGCCAATATGCCCACGAAGCCACCCGCCGGGAAAGGCGATTGAGGAAACCCGCCTCGCCCCAGTGATAGACAACCGCCACGGATGAGCCCGGCGCCACCACACGGTAAAACTCCTCAAACGCCCGGCGATGTTCCTCCGGTGGCAGGTGATGCACGGTGTGCAGCGACACCACCCCCTGCACGCAGTCATCCTTGAATGGCAGATGAGCGATATCTCCCACGACATACAGGCCATGCTCGCCCAGCCGCTGCCGGGCCTCCACCAGCGCCCGCATGGAAATGTCCAGGCATACGCGATAGGTGTGTCCTTCGGAGTAGGTGAGGTACTCGGGATACTGGATCGGACCCGAGCCAGCATCGAGCAGGAAGCGCCCTTCGCTGGGAAGATGGTCCCGCACACGCATGTGACAGCGATGGATGTATTCCCGGGAGACCGGCCGCAGATCCTCGAAGCGCGCGTTCTGGTAGAGCCCCTCGGCCACCTCTCGCCAGCCCACGGCATCATAGAATGCCCGCACCTCATCCTTGATCTCGGCCGCCACCCGCGGATCCATAAGGTCACTCATGCCATATCATCCCACCGCAGGGGATCGCCAGATAAGGCCTTGAAAGTCTCCCGGAAAGGGGCGATCCCCTCCGGCGTCAGCACCGCCTCCATGGGCCGTTCATCCAGGTCCTCCCACATGCTGCGCAGATGCCATGGATAGGGTCGCGGGAAGACGAAGAAGAAGAGATAGGCATAGCGCCAGGCCAATTCCATTTGAGCCCCATCGAGACGATCCGGAGCCTTGCCCTCGATCTGGCGGTCGATGAGCGCGAAGTACTCGTCCCAGCTGGCGGGGTCCAGTGTGAACCCCTTGCCGCGGTAATGAGTCTGGCCCGCGACAATGACCGGTACCCCTCGCATGGCCATCTCCATCCCCACGGTAGTGGTGTACACCAGGCCGAACGAGGCCAGATCCATGAGATCGTATGTATTGAGCTTGGATTCGGGGGGGATGACGACCACATGCTCCGGCAGTTCGGGGAGGGCCGACTCGAGGATCTCGACTGAGGGCTGGCCCGCGCTCAGCAGTTCACCCGGATGAACACGCACAACGAGCTGCACCTGTGGCCGTTCGGCAAAGAAGCGTGCCGTCTGCTTCAACCAGTCGGCCATACCCTTCGAGAAGACCTGACGTCCGAGCGCCAAGCTGTCGCCGACTACATTGGTCGCAAGCAGGACGACCGGACGCTGCGGGTCGAGCCCTAATTCGTGGCGAAGCGCCTGTGAGCCTTTCGGTGGTGTGGCTTGCCATTGGCGGGCGAAGTTCTCCCACAGACGGCCGCCCTGCCGGGCCGCATAGAGTTCGCGCAGCCGGTCCGCCTGGCTGGGTGTAAGCGGCCGCTCTCCGAGCGCCTTCCAGAGCGGATCCGTATTGTGACGCATCACTTCGTCGTCCTGCGCCAGCCAAACCCGCTGACGCTGCTCGCCAAACTCATAGGTCATGACCGGGATTCCAAGATACCGTGCCACGCGGTAGGCGGCCCCGAATTCGAGGATGCTGCCGTTGGGCACAATGAGCGCATCATAGCGCTCCCGCGTGAGCATGCGACGAAGGGCGCCCGCCAGGCGCCGATTGCGCGCCAGGCGCAAACTATAGAGCGCCGCCTGCTCCTCCTGGCGCCCGAAATCCAGATCTTCCCGCTGGAGCGTGTACTGCACATCGATCTCGCTCTGGGCCGCCATGGCCTCTTCGAGCTCGGTTGGGAGCCCCCTCCCACGGTCCGCCGTCAAGTCGACGAATGGGAGTGTCGATCTGCCGAGCGACATCACATCCCGCAGGTACGCGCCCCGCTGGCGCAGGTAGAACGGCTCATTCGGAACCCACCAATCACGATAGCTCAGACCGAAGAGCGAAACCTCATGCCCCAGCGCCCGCAGTACCAGGCCCAGACTGGCCGCATGGGCAATCCACCAATGCAGGAAGGCAAAGATAGCGACGCGCTTGGGTGGTTCGGCTTCCAGGCTCCGCGACTGCCTCTCGACCGCCTGGCTCCACCCAGGCAGCGCGGCCGCAAGCCTATCCAGCTTGAAATCCGGATAGGGGTCGAGGCGGTCGTGGGTCCAGCGCCAATACAGCTCGGGCACGCCCGGGAGGGCGCCTGCAAGCCACTTCACCGGGAGCAGGAATCGTTCACGCATCCGCAGACTCCAACAGCTCCCAATCCAGCGCCGGCCGCAGCGGTCCCCTGCGGCGCTCCGGCCACTGGTTGCCCGGCGCCGATGCCCCGTCCACCTCGAAGGTCATGGCATGTTCTTCGGTGAAATACGAGCGAATGCGGTAGACGCTGGCGTTCACACCCAGGACGTAGCGCCCTTCATTGAGCATATTCCCCGGAATGCGCGCCCGGCTGCGCTGACGCCCCGCAGGACGCACCCGGTGAGTCTCATAGCGCTGGCGGTTGTCCAGATCGAAGGAGGTGAAAATCGGTTCGCCCCGGCTTGTGGACAGGTAGATCCCCACCCGCAGATCGCGGATGGGCTCGCTCACCTCGTACTCGAACTCCACCCAGAAATCCAAATCCGAGGGGACCCTCGGCATGACCTCGCCGCTCTCATCGAGCACCCGCAGCGCGACGGGTCGGAACGGACCCGCCGAAGCCGGGACCTCATCCGGCTCCCAGCGCCGCTCACCCGACTGCGAGAGGCCCGAGGTCATGTAGAAATCCACCGCCTCCGGCGTGGGTGCCCGCATGACAATCCGCCCCTGGTCCAGGACGATCGTCTCGTCGGTGAGATGCAGGATGGCGCCCATATGGTGACTCACAAAGAAG
>CAZBLT010000063.1:2946-10973 GCA_964492745.1 uncultured Anaerolineaceae bacterium | reverse complement strand
AAGGCAGTCGGCGAGGATTGCGCGCTCAAAGAACGGCTGGCAAGCCGCTTCGCCCAGGCTTAATCTGAGATCGCTTGTGACTCACACCCGCTGGGGATGCTCCAGCGACCAGGATCCAAGTCTTAGAACGTGGGCAGGATGACCGCACCGGCCGTGCCTGAGCGCCGGCCACCTTTCATGCCAGGGGCCTCCTCTCGATCGGCGCCCCTGGTTTACGGCTTTCTCTTCCGCAGCCAACCCAGGCTCTCCCCCCGCCTGAAGCCTTACTCGGGATAGGCTCTCATCCTCGTCGCCCATGCCAGGCCGCCAGGCTCGTGTATGGGATATGCGCCTATCCCGCACGATCTGGTTGATCGCCGCCCCCGTCCAAGGCCCCCAGCTTGTCCCCCGGCAGCGTCGCGCCCGGCTGGCGGGCGCCTTCCAATTGATCGCTGAAGCGACCAATCAAACGCTCGGTCTCCTCGTACTTCTTGCGGGCGTTCTCCAGGTGCGTCCCCAGCACTCCAAAGGTCTGCTGAAGCCTGCGGAAGTCGCCTTCCAGGCCGCCCCAGATAGCCAAGAATCTCCTTCGATTGCTGCTCGATTTGCATGCCCCGCAGGCCCAGGGCGATGGCCTGCAGATAGGCGTAGAAGCTGTTCGGCGAGACCGGAATCACATGCTTCTGCAAAGCGTGCTCAAGCAGCCCTTTCTCCTCCCCCAATTCCTCTTCGCGCAGAATGATCTCGTAATAGACATTCTCGGCCGGGATGTACATCAAGGCAAAGTCAAAGGTGCCTTCATCAGGGCGGATGTACTTGTCGGCGATCGCGTCGATATGCTTCTTCACCACCCGCAGGAATTCCTTGCGGGCCTGGGCGCGCGCAGCTTCGTCCTCCAATGAGATCATGCGCTGGAAGCTCTCCAGTGGGAACTTGGAATCGACCGGCACCATGCCGGCTGCCAGGCGCACGACGGCATCCACGCGCTCCCCGCTTCGGAAAGTGTATTGCAGCTCATAATGCTCGGGCGAAAGCATCTGCGCAAGCAAGTCTCCGAGGAAGAACTCACCAATGCCACCGCGCAACTTTGGGGCCCTGAGCAAGTCGCCCAGCGAGGCGATCTCCTTACCTACCTGCTCCATATGGCGGCTGGCCTCGGAAAGCTGTCCGAGCCCCTGTTGAATCTGCGCGAATGATTCGGTGGTCGAGCGCTGTTGCTCCACGCTCTGGGTAATTTGCTGGTCGATGGCCGCAATGCGGGCGTTGGTCTGCCCCCAGATCCATAGCATCACCCCTAGCAAAGCCAGGAGCAAGAGCACCACAATAGCGATTCCCAGGATCAGGATGGGTTCCATGGAAGAATCTGCCTCCGCATCATAGACTTGCGCGTGCGATCATTCCGGTTAATCATGGCTGCCGGCAGCAATCGCCCCACGCCTAGGGCAACCAGCGGATGCGGCCGCTGATCTCCCTCCGCTTGGCTATGGGCGTCAGGAAGAGCAGGATGAACACCGCCAGGAGACCCCCGATGGCCCAGCCGATGATGGCGGCGTGCTGGGCCTGGACAACGCTCCCGAACAGTCCAGGGGCGTTGCCTTCACGTATGAAGAGCTGGCCTACGCCATGGGCCGCTCCCCACCCCACGATCGTCACCGCCAGCCATTCGCCCCGCTTCCATGGTGTCTCCCGAATCATGGGCAACTGCAGGAGGCCCAAGACCGCCCCCGCGAGCGCGCCGATGCCGGCTGCAACCCAGCCCCTATAGGCATCGACGAGCCAGAAGCCCGTGATGATGGCAGCCGCCTCCATGCCCGCGACCGTGAGCAGCAGCCAGAGCCATGGGCTAGGCGCCTTATATTGCAGCACAAGCAGTTGCGCCACGCCGAGCAGCAAGCCGATGAAGAGAGCCAAGATCAAGAGCAACCCCAGTGTCACTTCCCGAGTCCCCAGGGTCGGAACCACACTTGCGGCAGCTATGGCGCCCACCGGGAATGCCACCGAGCTCACGATGAACCATTGCAAGTAGAAGATGGCGTTCTCGATATGCCGGTTCATGGTCCTCCTCCCGCGAGTTTAGACCTTCCGCGTGCCCTCCATCATACAACAACTCTCCAATCCCGGAGCCGGAAGCCTGCCAGCCATCGAGGGAATGGGCTATTCGGCTGGGACTGCGTTTCGCCGCCGCCCTGGGCTGAACGCCCGGGTTCATCGCCATCGCAAGACAGGGCTTTGAGTAAGAGATGCTTCCTGCCTAAATAAAAGAGAGCCCCCGCTGTGCGGGGGCTCCGCATGCGCAAGTCGTTGAATACTAGAGCACCACGACGTTTGCTGCCTGCAGGCCTTTCGGCCCCTGCTCAATGGTGAATTCCACGCGATCGCCCTCGTTCAAAGATCGAAAGCCGTCGGCCTGGATCGCACTGTAGTGGACAAAGACATCATCGCCATCTTCGCGCTCGATGAAGCCGTAGCCCTTGCTGCCATTGAACCACTTGACCGTTCCAAGAACTCGCTCGGACATGTTACATTTGCCTCCTTCGTAGGCAACGGATATTGAGGTGCGTGTCCCGTTCTCGGTGGTCGGGTTCGAAAGAACCGACCCGAGCAGCACGGCTCGGGCCTTCATCTTGCGACTTCCGGACAGAACGTGCATGCAACCTTCAGCGATAAATTTAGCAGATTTCTTGCCATTTGGAAAGGGCCAAAACAGGCCCTTGGTCTGGGCAGATTTCGTATGAAGCAGGCTGGTTCGCCCTATTCCACAGCAGAACCTTGCCTAAGAGTGGGGGTGGGGTGCGGGGGGATCGGAATGGCAATCCACTCCGTATAGCCATGTTTCTCGGCTGTGTAGATGCGTGCGCTCGATGGCTCCATGCAGCCTGGCTCATCGAGCAAGATCGCCGGCGGCCGCCAGAAGTGAAGCGGCATGAAGCGAACTTGCCCATCCTGGCAAAGCCAGGCCTCGATCAAATAGCCACGATTGTCATCCAGGCTCATCGGCACCAGGTCCCAGTTGACCATGATCTCGTCCTGGCTGATGCGGCTTGAGCGCACGTTCTTTGGCGGCCAGTAGAACTCGGTGTAGGGAAGCAGCGTGCGAATCTGGGGCAGAGCGTGAACATCGCCTCGCCATTCGACCAAGTCCGCCTTCACCCAGCAATAATCCGTATAGGTCCAGGGATCGACGTACACCCAGGTAGCATCCTGGTTGCGGCCCAGGGCGGTCACTCGATTGGTGGGATAAAGCCCCCACTCGTAGAGATACGCCGAGCCCGGGCCGTAGCGGCAATTCGATTGCTGCATCACTCTGCCGGTGATGATGGGCGTGGCCGTGGGTGTCGGCGTGATCGTCGGCGTGGGGGTGATGGTCGGCGTCTGCGTGATGGTGGGGGTTAGGGTACGGGTCGGAGTCTGGGATGGAGCAGGCGAGGCGGTCGCGGTGGCAGTTTGTGTGGGGGTCTGCGTCCTCGTCGCCGTCGCCGACGGGGTCGGAGAGAAAGTTGATGAGGGAGTGGGCGTCACACTTGCCAGCAGCGCCGTCCAAGCGGCGGAGGGATTGCAGGCAAGCAACCCGAGCCCCAAGCTGCCCAGTGCGAGCGCCAGATGCGGTGCCCAGACGCGTGCCCGCGACCTCATCCTGTCCACCACCCCTCCTGTCGCTTCCAGAATACGACCGCCATTCTAAGCAGAGGTTGCCCGTCCCGACAAGCCTACGCTGGTCCTCCCCAAAGATGCCTAGCCTTTGTCCATGCCGTACATCGCGTCAGGGGCGAGGATGCGCGGGAAGCGCGCCCGTAGCTGACGGCGGGCATGGTCGCAGAGATGGCAGGCGTCGGCGTAAGCCTGCGTGTGCTCGAGCCCATATCTGCGCACGAGCTCCGCCGGCCCGCCCTCGATCAAGGGCCCTGCAATGGCGTGGGCAGAAGGCTCATACCCGGCAAAGATTGCCGTGAGGGGGTCCTCTAAAATGTTGCCGAGTGCGATCCCCTGGCAGAGATGGACGTATCCGAAGGGGTCCAGATGGACGCGTCCCGGCGTGGCGAGATCCTCATAAGGGCAGGTGTCGAATGAAGCCCAATCATGGGTGGTGGCGTGGGGGCCCAGAACCTCGGCCGCCCTGCCCCGATACATCAGGGCAGACTCGCCGGGGGGGAGCATGCCTCGTGCCGGGCGAGCGTTCATATCCTCCGGTTGCGCGATAGCAATCACGTCTGCGGGGATGCCCATCGCTTCGGCCGCATTGAGCGCAGCGTTGGCTTCGTCGCTCAAGCCGCTCTCGCCATGATAGAGATCGCTGCTGACCGAGAGGTCATCCACCATGCCCGCGAACGGTTCAAGCCATATCTGGGCATCCCCCTTGGAGGTCGCCCAATAGGCGTTGGTGACCAGCCCGACACGGTAGCCGCGGGCTGCAGCCTTCTTTGTACCCTCCAGCAGGACGGGGTAATAAAGAAAGGGCTCACCCCCCTCAAAGTAGATCCATTCGATCTCATCCAGTTCATCCGCCTGATCCAGGATGCGCTGGATCATCGCCAGCGTCATGACGCCGTGCTGGCGGGGACTGCCCCAGACGAAGCAATGGTCGCACTCGTAGTTGCACAGATAGGTGAGCAGCAAATGCAGGCCTTGGATGGCCATGCTCCCTCCTCCCGGGCGTCGACGGCGATATTCGGACCCATTCTCGCGCGAGCCCCATGCCGGCGCTATCGCGCTCATCGCGCAGTACCCATAGGTTCTATAATGGGATTGAGCATGTTTTCAGGAGGCAGAGGTGACAAAGCCCCGCAAGCCAAGACCGAAGGACGAACAAATCCCTGTGCAAGCCCTCGAATCCCTTGCTCCAGACCAACTTCGCAAGAAATGCGCACCTGAATCATTGGGGTTCAAGAGCACCGATGATTTGCCAAGGCTGGCCGAGGTAATCGGTCAGCCTCGCGCCTTCCGTGCCCTGGAGCTGGGCGTGGAAGTTGCCGGGCCGGGCTATAACATCTTCACGCTTGGCCTTCCCGGCTCGGGAAAGACGACCCTCGTGCGGGAATACCTGGAACGGAGGGCCTCAGGCGAGAGTGTCCCAGATGATTGGTGCTATGTGAATAATTTCCTCGATGCGCGTTCGCCCCTCGCTCTGCGTCTTCCGGCTGGCCGCGGCGAAGAATTCCGCAAGGATATGCGCACACTGATTACCCGTTGCCGGGAGGAAATCACCCGGACCCTTGAGAGCGAGCCCTATCAGCGCGAGCGCGCCAAGCTTACCCATGCGCAAGAGAAATCTACCGCGGCTCTCATCGATGCGCTGAACAAGAAGGTGGAACAGAGCCATTTCCTCCTTGCGCAAACGCCCTATGGCTTCATGCTTGTCCCTGCGGTTGGGGGTAAGCCGCTCAAGCCAGAGGAGCTTGAAGGGCTCAGTGATAAGCAAAAGGAGAAACTGCGAAAGCTCGAGGCCCAATTGCAAAAAGAAGTCAAGGCCACATTGGTGAAAATCCGGGACCTCGCGGAGGAGACACGAAAAAAGATCGATGAGCTCGATGCCAAGGCCACCCTCTTCGCTATAGGCCATCTCATGGATGAGCTTAAAGGGCGTTACGCCGACCTGGAGGAGGTTGTGGCCTATTTGGAGCATGTGCAGGCGGATATCTTGGCCAACATCGAGCTCTTCCGGCCCCAAGGGGGGCAAAGAATCCCTTCTACGGAGGGTCCCTCCGCCGCTGATCCCTTTAGGCGCTACGAAGTCAACATCATCGTGGACAGGGCCGGCCAGGAGGGTGCACCCGTGGTCGTTGAAAACCACCCTACTTACCACAACCTGCTTGGCCGAGTCGAGCGCGAGATGATCATGGGAGCCACGCGTACGGATTTCACCATGATCCGCGGCGGAGCCCTGCACCGTGCCAATGGCGGCTATCTGATTCTCCCCGCCCGGGATGTCCTTCTCAACCCTTACGCCTGGGAAGGGCTGAAGCGGTGCTTGAAGGATCGTTCCATCCGTCTGACAGACCCCATCTCTGACTTGGGGTTGGTGAGCACAATCACGCTGGAGCCCGAGCCCGTTCCACTTGAGGTCAAGGTAATCCTGATTGGAACCCCGCTGCTCTACTATCTGCTCCGAGCTAACGACGAGGATTTTGAGAAACTCTTCAAAGTTCGCGCAGAGTTTGCCACCCTTATTGACCGCACGCCAGAGACAGAGCATGAGTATGCACTCTTCGTGAAGGCCGTCGTTGAGGACAATCGACTCCCGGCCTTTGATTCGAATGCCGTCGCGCGCATCATCGAGCATGGCTCCCGTCTTGCCGAGCACCAGGGCAGGCTTTCAGCCCGGCTTGGCATGATCGCCGATCTCATCCGTGAATCGGCCTACTGGGCAGCTCAAATGGGGAGAAAGCGGGTCGATGACAACGCGGTCGAGAGGGCCGTCCAGGAGCAGATCTTTCGCAGCAACCTTTCAGAAGAATATCTGCAAGAGATGCTCAAGGAGGGATCGCTGCTTATCGAGGTCGAGGGGCAAGCGATTGGCAAAGCGAATGCGCTCTCGGTCATCGACCTCGGGGATTATGCCTTCGGCCGGCCCACTCGCGTGACGGCAACGGTGCAGCCGGGGCGCGAGGGCGTCATCGATATCGAACGAGAATCCAAATTGGGGGGCCGGATCCACACTAAGGGTGTCTTGATTCTCTCCGGCCTGCTTGCCGGGCTATATGGTCAGAAAGGCCCGCTCACGATGTCCGCCAGCCTGACCTTTGAGCAATCCTACGCCGAGATCGAGGGGGATAGCGCCTCGGTGGCCGAACTCCTTGCGCTTCTATCTGCGCTTGGGAGGGTCCCTCTTCGCCAAGATTGCGCAATAACAGGCTCCATTAATCAATACGGCGAGATCCAGCCTGTGGGCGGGATCAATGAGAAGATCGAAGGATTCTTTGAAACCTGCCAACACAAAGGGCTCACTGGGACCCAGGGGGTTCTTATCCCGGCGGCCAACCAGCGAAATTTGATGCTCCATCAGAAAGTGATAAGCGCCGTCGAAGAGGGTAAATTCCAGATCTGGCCCATGTCCAGCCTGGACGATGGCATTCGGCTGCTCACTGGGCTAGAGCCAGGCGTTCGAGATGTCGACGGTGAATATCCCGATGGAAGCTTTCATGCTCTTGTCCAAGCTCGGCTTCGGACCTTTGCTGAATCATTGCAGCCTCCGCCTGAGGAAGAGCAGGGGTCAAGCTAATCAGGAGCAAGCAACTGTGTGGTCAGGCGTTCCTGCCAGGAGAGGTTATCACAATGCACAGCATCGATTGCGAAAGCACCCACTTCACGGATGACCTTGGACGCACCGTAATGCTCCGCGGCGTGAACCTGGGGGGAAGCTCCAAGGTACCGAGCGTTCCGGACGGGGCCACGCACCAGCAGGAAAACTTTTTCGACCACCGGCAGGTGTCCTTTGTCGGCCGGCCTTTCCCGCTGGAGGAAGCGGCGGAACACCTCGGTCGGCTCCAATCCTGGGGCTTCAACTTCCTGCGGCTGCTCGTTCCCTGGGAGGCGGTCGAGCACGCCGGGCCGGGCGATTACGATCAGGCCTACCTCGAATACCTGCGGAGACTGGTTGAGGTGGCCTTAACCTTCGGGTTCAATATCCTTATCGACCCCCATCAAGACGTATGGAGCCGCTTCTCCGGCGGGGATGGCGCACCCGGCTGGACCTTCGAGGCCGCCGGGATGGACCTCCGCAACTTCCACCAAACCGGCGCGGCCATCCTCCATCAGATCCACGGCGAGCCCTTCCCGCGCATGATCTGGCCCAGCAACAGCGGCAAATTGGCGGCGGCGACGATGTTCACGCTCTTCTTCGGGGGCGACCACTTTTCGCCCCAATGCCGCGTGGACGGCGATACCATACAGCAATATTTGCAACGCCATTATCTGAACGCCATGGCGGCCGTCGCTAAAACGCTTGCCGGGCTGCCCAACGTGATCGGGTACGACACGATGAACGAGCCGCTGCCAGGCTATATCGGCTGCCGTGACCTCGAGAAGCCTTGGGGGCTGCTCCAGCTGGGCCC
>CAZBLT010000063.1:0-2846 GCA_964492745.1 uncultured Anaerolineaceae bacterium | reverse complement strand
TTCGCGCCCCACTGGTACGACGGCCACGTGCTCTTCACCAAGAGCTTCCATCCGCACATTGCGGTGGACATGTTCACACAACGTCCAGTCTTTGGCGCCCCGTTCATCCGGCGCTCCTTCGCCTCCCAGTTGGCCCGCCTGAGGAAGGCCGCGGCCGAAGGCCTCGGCGGCCTCCCGACTGTGATAGGGGAGTTCGGTATCCCTTTTGATCTGGACGGCGGCAAAGCCCTCCGGACCGGCGATTACCGGCTTCAAACACAGGCCATGGATCGCAGTTTCCGGGCCATCGAGGATAACCTTCTCAATTGCGCTCTCTGGAACTACACCGCCGACAACACCCACGCTCATGGTGATGGCTGGAACGGCGAGGACCTCTCCATCTTCTGCGCCGATGAGGTCAAGGATGCCTCGGATGAGAATGCCGGCGGACGTGCTCTGGCAGCCGTCGTGCGGCCCTACCCGCGGGCCGTGGCGGGCGAGCCCCTGCGGTTGGCGTTCGACGTGCGCCGCCGTGTCTTCGAGTTCGAGTTCCGCCATGATCCTGCTGTGGACGCACCCACCGAGATCTTCCTGCCTCGCTTTCATTATCCGCAGGGTTGCAGGATCGACGTTTCGGATGGACGGTATGAGGCCGACTCGGGGCTCCAACTCCTGCGCTATTTCCACACCCCGACGCGCGAATGCCACTGGCTGCGCATCCGGCCGCGCTAGGCTGCCCCCATCGCAAGGGCTGGCTTACGTTTGCCCGGGATTAGCTGGCTCGCAACAAGAGACTTGCATCGGCCTCCCATAATTGGAGCACCCAGGAACCGAAGCTTGCCGCACCCTCTCCAGCCCCTATGGCGGCGTGGTGCAGGAAAGCCGCTACAGCACCATCCATCAGCCCCAGTCAGGGGGCAGCGCCGGAAGGTCGCCCGGCGCAGGTGGAAAAGCTATTGGAAGGCGATAAGGTCTTTCTCTTCGATGAGCTCTCAGCAGAACACCCCAATCCAGTGAGGTGCACCTACGGCCCGGCGCCGAACAGCACCTTCCTCATCGGACAAGACGGCACCATCCACACATCTCGGCCATGGCTGGGCATCGAGGCGATGGAGAACGAGATCAGATCGCTCTTGGGCCTGACCTCCCCATAAAGCGCACCAGAGTCTCTGCCCCCCGACGTTGACCTCGCCAGAACCTTGATCGAGAGCGGGCCATGGCGGCAGGTCCAAGGGAAAGACGCTGCGGATGCCTGGTCGCGCCCCGGAACGCGTCGAAGCTAAGCCACTGCCAGGGTGCAAGCTCACCCGCCGCGGGTGCCTTTCCACATGCCCCTCCGGGCGCGACGCCCTTATAATAGGTCTCTACGGATATCTCCGCACGAAACGAGGGTTCTATGGGCCAACCCGTCATCGAGGTTCGAGAATTCATAAAACGCTATGGGGACCACGTCGCTGTCGACCGGATTTCATTCAATGTTCACCGTGGAGAGATCTATGGCTTGCTAGGCCCCAATGGCGCCGGGAAGACCAGCACGCTCGAAAGCCTCGAAGGCTTGAGGAGGTCCGATGGCGGCCAGTTACGCGTGGCGGGAGTCGACCCCAGCAGGGACATTCGCCGGCTGCGCAATCTCATCGGCGTGCAACTGCAGACATCCGGATTGCCGGATAACATCACCGTCGAGGAGGCGATGCGTTTCTTCTGCGCCTACCACGGGGTCAGGCCCAATGAGGGCCTCATCAACCGTTTGGGGCTGAGGGAGAAGCGCAAGACTCAGTATACCGACCTATCCACCGGCCAGAAGCGCAGGCTGGCCCTGGCGCTCGCCTTGGCGCATGGCCCGGAGGTTCTATTCCTGGATGAACCTACCGCCGGACTCGACGTGGGAACACGCGTGGAGCTGCATGCAATCATGCAGGAACAGAAGGCGCGCGGCGCGACCATCCTGCTGGCCACCCATGATATGGCCGAAGCGGAGCAAATCGCCGATCGCATCGGAATTCTCCTGAATGGGCGGCTGGTAACAACTGGAACCCCGCTCGAAATCACAGCCACGGGCGCCGGCCTGACCAAAGTCTCTGTCCGCACGGAGAAGGATTCGCTCGCCAGGGAAGACGTCGCCTTCCCTGCGGTTCAGCGCATGCACCGCAAAGACGAATATCACATCTTCTTCAGCACCGACATCGGCCCAACCGTGGCCGCCATCATCCAGGATGTGAACAGCCAGGGCGATCGCCTGATCGATCTACGGGTGGAGCGGCCCTCGCTTGAGGACCGCTTCCTTGAAATCACGAGCGGGGAGAATACTCGATGACCGCCTTTCTGAACCATTTTGCCTTCGAGTTCCGCACAGGTATTCGCAACCGCCAATTGCTCTTCTTGAACTACATGTTCCCGCTGCTGTTCTACCTGATGATGGGATTCATCATGATCGACATCAACCCCTTGTTCCTGGAGACGGTGGTTCCGAGCATGGTGGTCTTTGCGATCATGGCGGCGCTTTTGATGGGAATTCCGGCTTACGTGGTGACGGCACGCGAGGCGGGGATCTTCAGAAGTTACTACATCAACGGCGTCCCCTCCGGATCGATTCTAGCGGTTCCATCCCTGACGGCCTGCATCCATCTCCTGATTGTGTCTGCCATCATAACAGGGACCGCGGGGCCGCTCTTCGATGCCCCCTACCCCGTGCATTGGCCGAACTTCCTGCTTGTCGCGCTGGCCATGCTGGTCGCCATGATTGGCATCAGCGTGCTCATCGGCGTGATCTCGCCGAGCACGAACTTCCAGGTGATGCTCTCCCAAATCATCTTCATCCCCTCGATGCTCGTCGGCGGCGTGATGTTGCCCTATGATTTCTTGCCCAC
>CAZBLT010000062.1:0-11259 GCA_964492745.1 uncultured Anaerolineaceae bacterium | reverse complement strand
CCAAGCAGCTCTGGCTGGTGGAAGGGGCGGACCACGGTGAGATGGGCGCGCCGGCGTTGACGGCGCTGATGGAGAAGGTCGTGGCCTTCCTGGGCGAGACTTTCGGGCCCTAGCAAGACCGCCTTCGCCAGCAATTAGCGACAAGCTCACCCATGGCTTACAGGGCACCCTCGATCGAGGGCGCTTGTTCGTTAAGGCGCCGATCGAGCATCATCTCCATCTGCGGGGAAAATCTGAGTCCGAGAAGATCCCGTCGGGTTGACCTATGATATCCTAGGCACTATCGGCGCGTCTGGTCTGATCTGCGGGCAGATCGTTGTAGCCCCTAGGTTAGACCGAAACATGAGGAGGCAGGCTCGACTTGGGAGACATACCTGGGCAGAGCCATTCACTCAAGGGCATACGGATAATCATCACCTTGGCCACTTTGATGGGCCTGGCCATGGCTTGCTCGCCACCCAGCGCGGGCCAGGCCGTGCGCCTGGGCGATCTGGAACCCCTTCCGGATCGAGGCCCAACCCAGAGGGCGCCGCTGCGGGTTGCCGTGGCAAACGTGATCTCTCCCAAGGGAACCCTGGAAAGCTACCAGCCTCTGTTGGACTACCTCGAGGAGCAGACAGGCCGTCCAGTGGAGCTGGTCCAGCGGCGGACGTACGCCGAAACCAATGATCTCATTCGCAGGGGCGATGTCGAGCTGGCGTTCGTCTGCACGAGCGCCTACGTTGCCGGACACGACTCTTTCGGCATGGAGCTGCTCGTCGCACCCGTTGTGCAGGGTGAAATCGTCTATTACTCGGAGCTGATCGTGGCGGCGGACTCGCCTGCGAAGTCCATCGCCGATCTGCGGGGCGGTGTCTTCGCGTTCACGGATCCCATGTCCTTCACCGGCCGCGTGTATCCAGCCTATCTGGTCCAGCAGTTGGGGGAGACGCCGGAACTGTTCTTCGCCCGTACGTTCTACACCTACAGCCATGACGACGCGATCCGGGCCGTGGCCCAGGGCCTGGCGGATGGAGCGGCGGTGGATAGCCTGGTCTTGCAACTGGCGCTCGACCGGAATCCAGGGCTTCGTGAGCGGATCAAGATCATCGATCGCTCTCCGCCCTTTGGGATCCCGCCGGTCGTGGTTGGCCCGGGCGTGCGGCCCCAGCAGCGCGCCCTCCTGGCCGAGATGCTGGAACATACGCATGAGGACCCAGAGGGTGCTGCAGCGCTGGCAGCGCTGGGGATCGAACGATTCGTCCCCATCGAGGATCAGGCTTATCAGGCGGTTCGCGAGTTGGCCCGTTCGACGGGGCTGGGATGGGAGTCGGGCCCATGAGATCCATGATCGCAAGGGCGAGACCATGGGTTGCCAAGATTTGGGAGTTTGCCGGAGCCGTGAGCATCCGGACGAAGATCTTTGGCATCGTCCTATCGCTGATGGTCTTGCTGGGGGTCGGGGTGACCTTCCAGGTGCGCAGCGTGCTGCGTCAATTGCTTGAGCAACGGCTCCAAGAGCAGAGCCTGTCGATCGCTCGCGATGTAGCAGCTCGAGCGGCGGACCTGATCCTTATCAATGATCTCTATGGCCTGCAAACGCTGCTGGAGGACACCCAGGCGAACTACTCCGATGTCCGCTACGGCTTCGTTCTGGATGGAGATGGACGCCCGCTCGCGCACACCTTCGGGGTGGGGTTTCCGCTCGATCTGATTGAGGCCAATCCGTGCCTTGCTTGTGCCCCTCACCAAACCCTGCGCTTGCAAACCGACGAAGGAAAGATTTGGGACACGGCGGTTCCGATCCTTGGCGGGGAGGCAGGCGTGGCGCGCGTCGGGCTCACCGAAGTGGGCTTGCGACACTCTCTGGCCGAAGTGACGACCCAATTGCTGCTCATCACAGGGGCGGTGACGCTGCTAGGGTTGGCGGCAGGTGGTCTCCTCACCTGGATCCTCACCCGCCCGATTCTCTCCCTAGTGGAAGCCACCCAGGCAGTGGCGAAAGGGGACCTTTCCCAGAGGGTCGCTCGATGGGCCGACGACGAGATCGGTGAACTGGCGGAAGCTTTCAATCAAATGACGGAGCAGTTGGGGCTTGCGGAGCAGGCGCGTGCCGAGCGTGACCGCCTGCGAGCCCAGCTATTGGAGAAAGTGATCGCCGCGCAAGAGGAGGAGCGCAAACGCATCGCCCGCGAGCTTCATGATGAGACCGGTCAAGCGCTGACTTCGCTCATGGTTGGGTTGCGTGGTTTGCAGGACCATTGTCAATCGGATGAAGTCGTGAGGCGGGCGGAGACCTTGCGGCAAGTGGCGGTGGAGACATTGGAGGGCGTCCACAATCTGGCGTTGGAATTGCGTCCGAGCGTGCTCGACGACATGGGATTGGTCGTGGCGGTCGAGCGATACACCGCTGAGATCCGATCTCGGCATGACCTCGCAGTGGATTTCGTCACCTATAGTTTGGAGGAGCGCCTGCCGCCACCCGTGGAGATTGCGCTCTACCGCATCATACAGGAAGCGCTGACCAACGTCATCCGCCATTCACAAGCCTCCACCGCTAGCGTGCTCCTCGAGGGTTGGTTGGACCGGGTGCGGGCCATCGTTGAGGACGATGGACGAGGCTTCGATGTCGAGGCCGTGCTGGCCTCCACGCGCCGATTAGGTCTCTATGGCATGCAGGAGAGAGTGGAGTTGCTGGGCGGGACCTTGACGATCGAATCCAGGCCGGGCGCGGGCACGAGCATCTTTGTGGAAATCCCGCTCGATGCGTCTAAGATCCCGGAAGCCGGGCGGAGCGATCTGGAGGGGATAGGCGCGGAAGGTGCAGGCGTGTGATGGAGCCCATCCGTTTGATCTTGGTCGATGACCATGCCGTCCTGCGCTCGGGCCTGAAGCTTTTGCTGCAGAGCCACGAGGATGTCGTCGTGGTGGGTGAGGCTGCCGAAGCGCTGGAAGCCCTGAATCTGGCGCAGGAGCTTCAACCTGATGTGATCCTGCTAGACCTGACCATGCCGGGCATGGGCGGGCTGGACGCCCTGGGATCGCTGCGCGCCGTGGCTCCCGAAAGCCGGGTGCTGATCCTCACCATGCACGACGACGATTCCTACCTTCGCCGCGCCTTGCGCGCCGGTGCGGCCGGGTACATCCTCAAGAAGGCCGCAGATGTCGAATTGCTCTCGGCGGTGCGCGCTGTGGCGCGCGGTGAGGTGTTCGTCCACTCCTCCATGACGCGCGCTTTGCTCGACGGCGTCGTCTCGCAACCCATGGCCCCGGGGGAGTGTGAAGCCGAGCCCTGGGAAGCGCTCAGCGATCGCGAGAAAGAGGTGCTCAAGCTTGTGGCGCTGGGGCACACGAACGCCGAGGTCGCCGACCAGCTTTCGCTCAGCGTGAAAACGATCGAGACCTATCGGGCGCGCGGCATGGAAAAACTGGGCCTGCGCAGCCGGGCGGCATTGGTTCGCTACGCCCTGCGCCTGGGGCTCTTGGAGCCGTGAGCATCCTGGCCTCTTTCCAGATCCATTGAGTTCGATGAGCTGACCCTCACGTCGATAGTCCTCATTTATTGAACAACCCATACGTTGGGAATGTCCCTCCCATTATGCAGCCTTCCTCGCCCTGAGAGCGGTCCCTTCACCGCGGACCTCTGCAAGGGATAATCAATCCGCTCCCACTCGCATTGTTGAGCGCCCTCCCTGTCTTTGCTGCAACAAGTGAATCACCCCGGCCCCGGCAAGAAACGTGTGAAACCGGGATACTCTTCACCCTCCAGCGCTGTGCGTTCCCTCGAGAAGCGAGGGTTTCCCCGACAGAGATGCCAGCAGATGCGGGCTTTGCCCCACGCATGCAGAGGAGGTTTGGGAGTTTTCCTGCTACCCAGAGCGCGGCATTGTTCCTATCATCACAAATGGTGGGCCTGGGAGGCCCTATGCGTGTTCAGCTTTCAGGAGGCGGAGCAATGCCAGACATCTTGGAGAAGCAGGATGTCCTCACCCGTATGCGGGCGGACCTGCAGCGCGCCTTGGAGAAGGCGCCGGAGGATCGCCGCTGGGTGATGGTCATCGACCTGCGAAAGTGTGTGGGATGCACGGCCTGTACCATCGCCTGCATAGCCGAGAACCGGCTGCCGCCGGGGGTGGTCTATCGTCCGGTGCTCGAGCAGGAGATCGGGCGCTTTCCGAACGTCACGCGGCGCTTCATCCCTCGACCCTGCATGCAATGCGAGAACCCGCCCTGCACACCGGTCTGCCCGGTGAATGCCACCTATACGAACCAGGATGGCATCGTCGTGGTGGACTACGACCAGTGTATCGGTTGCCGGTATTGCATCACCGCATGCCCCTACGGCGCCCGAACCTTCGACTTCGGGGCCTTCTACACCGAAGGAACGGCCGAGGAGGAGGCCGCAATGGTCGGCGCCCATGCGGCCGATGAGTACGAACGGCTGCCGAGCGCCGAATATGGCCGGGATTGGGCACGAACCTCGCACAATCGCTCCCCGGCCGGCAATGTCCGCAAGTGCCACTTTTGCCTGCATCGCATCCGGGAGGGGATGCTGCCAGCGTGCGCGACGACCTGCATCGGCGGCGCAACCTTCTTCGGCGATGCCAACGATCCAGACAGCATCGTTTCAGAGCTCATCGGTCTGCCCAACGTTATGCGACTGAAGGAAGAGTTGGGCACCGAGCCGCGTGTGTATTACTTGATGTAGGAGGCCAAGATGACTCGCAGAATCCTTTACATCCTGGCCTCGGTCGCCCTGGTAATTGGCGCGTGGGGCATTTATGACCGACTGGCCTATGGCCATTTGAACGCAGATTACGGCTCCTACGTGGTCTGGGGACTGTGGGTGGCCATGTATCTCTTCTTCGCTGGATGCGCCGCGGGTGCGTTTATGTTGGCGACCCTGGACTTGCTCTTCGACGTGCCTTTCATGAAAGGCAGCGGCCGGGTGGCGCTGTGGGCCGCGCTTGTCACGCTGGGTGCGGCGCTGCTCTCTATCTGGCTCGACCTGGGGCATATGGAGCGAATCTGGAAAATCTACCTTGAAGGCAACCCCGTATCCGTGATGTGGCAAATGGTTTGGGGCTACACCCTCTTCGGTCTCGTCATCCTCCTGAGCCTCTTGCTGGTGATCCGCCAGCCGGACTCGAAGTTTCTTAAACCGCTGCTGATCACTGGCCTGGCGCTCTCGCTGTTTGTCTCCGGGGCCGTGGGCGCGCTAATCGGTGTCCAGGCGGCCCGGCCCTTCTGGCATGTGGGGCTCTTCCCTGTACAGTTTCCGGTCTTCTCCCTGGCTTCGGGCGCAGCTCTATTGCTGTTGATCCTGGGATGGTTCGGACCACGCGGGGATCCCCACCGGCCCCAGCAGCTCTGGTCCCTGGGCCTTCTCTCGGTAGTCCTGCTGGTGATCAAGCTCTACTTCATGTGGGCGGACTACTCCCAGAGCATCTATGGTGGTGTTCCCATGAATGTGGATGCGGTCCGGCAGGTGCTGTTTGGCGATTACTGGTGGGCATTCTGGATCCTGCAGTTGCTGATCGGATCCGTCGTGCCGCTGGTTGTGCTGATCCAGCGCAAGCTGGCGGTCCACAATGGCATTGCTGGCTGGATGGGGCTCATGCTGCTTGTGGGTTACGCAGTGGCGCGTGGGCTGATCATCTTCCCAGCGCTTACTATTCCAGAGCTGAACGAGCTCGCACGGGCTTTCACCGATACGCATCTGCGGTTCGAATACTTCCCGAGCGCCATGGAATGGGCCGTGACTGCCGGCATCATCGGATTGGCGACCCTCGGCTTCTTGGTGGGCTCTGATCAATTGCCCTTGTTCACCGAGGGCGAGCAGGAGGCAGTTTGAGATGAAAAAGGCAGCCCAATCGACAATGGATAATGAAACGAACACGCACGTCCGAGATGGCCGACGCGATTTCTTGAAGGCATCAGGACTGGCGGCCGGTGCAGGGGCCTTGTTGGGGCAATTGCCGGCGGTGAAACGGATCCTGGCCTCGAGGCGGCCAGCCGCTTACAATCCCGGCGATCCGCGCACCATCATCCATAGCGTTTGCCTGAATTGCCATAACGCCTGCACGATGCAAGGCCGCATTCAGGATGGCGTGCTCGTCAAGCTGGGCGGCAATCCGTACAGCGCCCAAAACCTCTTGCCTCATCTGCCTGAGGATACCCCCCTGGCCGAAGCGGCCAAGGCCGAAGCGCCTCTCTGCCCGAAGGGGCAGGCGGGGATCCAGGTGCTTTACGATCCCTACCGGCTTCGGAAGGTGCTCAAGCGCAGGGGCAAGCGGGGCGAGAACCGTTGGGAAACCATCTCCTGGGAGCAATTCATCCAGGAGGTGGTCGAAGGCGGTGACCTTTTCGGTGAAGGGCACGTGGATGGACTGAGAGATGTCTACAAGCTGCGTGATCCGGAGCTCTCCAAGGCTCTGGGGGCCGACGCGGAAGCCGTGGCCTCAGGGGAGATGACGCTCGAAGAGTTCAAGGAGCGCCACGCCGATTATCTCGACCTGCTGATCGACCCTGAGCACCCCGATCTCGGCCCCGTCAATAACCAGTTCGTCTTCCTGGGGGGGCGAGTGGAGCATGGCCGCAAGGAGCTCACGAAGCGCTTCACCTATGAGTCGTTCGGCTCCGTCAATTATTACCTCCACACCACCATCTGTGAGCAGAGCCATCACATTGCCTACAAGATGATGTCGGGCAAGACGCATATGAAGCCCGACACAGCCAACAGCGAGTTCGTGATCTACTTCGGCACCAGTCCGTTCGAGGCCAATTTCGGTCCGACGAACATGGTGCCCAAGATGACCAGTGGACTGGTCGAGCGCAATTTCAAGTACGCGGTTGTGGACCCGCGCCTGAGCAAGACGGCCGCCAAAGCATGGAAATGGCTGCCCATCAGGCCCGGGGGCGACGCGGCGGTGGCGCTCGGGATGATGCGCTGGATGTTCGAGCACGAGCGGTATGATGCACGCTACCTGAGCGCGCCCAACGCCGCAGCGGCTGCAAGCCTTGGGGAGCCCTCCCATAGCGATGCCACCCATCTGGTGCGCACCGACGAGATGATCTTCCTCAAAGTCGAGGACGCGGGCATTACGCCGCCGGTTGACAAGGAGGGCAATGCGGTCGACTCACGGGTGGTGATGGTGGATGGCGTGCCCACGCCCAGCGCCACTGCGGGCCTGGCAGATCTCTGCGTGGATACGACCATCCGCGGCATCCCGGTCAAGTCCGTGCTTCAGTTGCTCAAGGAGCGGGTCGAAGAATACTCGCTCGAGGAGTACGCCGAAATGGCGGGCGTTCGACCACGCGATCTGGAGGAGCTGGCCCATGAGTTCACCTCCCACGGTAAGAAGGCCGCCGCGGAGCTCTACCGTGGGCCGGTGCAACATACCAATGGCTACTACAACGCCCAGGCCATCATCTCGCTCAACGTGCTGCTCGGAAATGTGGACTGGAAGGGCGGCCTGACCAAGGGCGGGGGCCATTGGCATGAAGACGGCTCCAAACCGGGCGCGCCCTTCCCGAAAAGCGTGATCACCAGCACGCCGGGCGGATTAAAGAAGTTCGGCGTCCATGTCAACCGCGAAAGCACAGCCTACGAAGCCACCACGCTGTTCGAGGGATACCCGGCCAAGCGCCCCTGGTACCCCTTCACCAAGGAGCTCTATCAGAACGTGATCCCCAGCGCAGCGGCGGGCTATCCCTATCCCATCAAGGTGCTCTTCATCCAAAAGGGAACGCCGATCATGGCCAGCCCGGCCGGGCACTTGCAGATTGGGATGCTGCGCGACCCAAAGAAGATCCCCCTAGTGATCGCCTGCGATATTGTGATCGGCGAGACCAGCATGTATGCGGACTACATCCTGCCGGATCTCACCTACATGGAGCGCTGGGGCGCCCCACACATTTCCCCGGACGTCACCGCCAAGCTTTCCAAGATCCGCCAACCAATGGTGGCACCGCTCACAGAGGAGGTCGTGATTGACGGGGAGGCGATGCCCATCAGCCTGGAGGCCTTCCTGCTGGCCGTGGGCAAAGCATTGGATATGCCGGGCTTCGGCGAGGATGCCCTTGGCCCGAGTTTTCCGCTCGATAGGCCTGAGCAGTATTACCTGGCCATGGCGGCCAACTTGGCCTTCGGCGATAAGGAAGATGGATCCGAGATCTTGGCTCCAGCCACAGAAGAGGAAATGCGCATATTCCGCGAGGCCCGGGCCCACCTGCCGCCCTCCATGTTTGATGAGAAGGCCTGGAGGGCGGCAGTGCCCAGCGCGCTTTGGGGCAGCGTGGTCACCTTGCTGAACCATGGCGGCCGCTTCGAGCCTTACGAGAAATCCTATAAGGGCGCGTATATGGGCCATGCTTGGGCCGGCAGGTGGAACCTGTATGTCGAGAAGGTGGCCAAAGGCCGCAACTCGCTCACGGGTGAGCATTTCGATGGCCTGCCACGGATCGAGCCCATCATGGATGCGGCCGGGAACCCGCTGCAAAGCGATGAAGGCGACCTGGCGCTTATCACCTATAAGGAAGTGACCGGTGGGCAATCACGCACTCACGGAGCCTACTGGCTCGGTTCGGTCCTTCCGGAGAACTTCGTACTGGTGCACCGCAGCGATGCCGAGCGGCTTTCTCTCAAGGAGGGCGATCGGGTTCGGTTGACTTCATCCTCGCTCCCAAGCGGTGAGTTCGAATTGGGGGATGGGCGCTCGCTCAAGCTGGAGGGCAAGCTTAAGCCTATCGAGGGCATCCGCCCCGGGACAGTGGCTGTCTCTTGGTCGTATGGTCATTGGGCCTACGGAAGCAACACCGTCGAGATCGATGGGCAGTCGATCCCCGGTGACCCGCGCCGCGGCACGGGCATCGTGCCCAACCCGGCTATGTGGGTCGATCCGTCCGTGGGTGATGTTTGCCTGACCGATCCGATCGGTGGAAGCGCGAGCTTCTATGATACCTACGTCCGGCTCGAGAGAGCCTGACCGAGAAGGATGTGATATATGGCCGTAGGAGGGCCTGCCGGCGGCTCGCGTGGCGCCCGGTGGGCCTCCTCGAAACAAGCGATCTGAGTCTCCGAGCCTGCCTGTCCGGGAGGATGGGCAGGCCGGCCTGGACAGGCGCTCACCCTGTGCGGGCCCGGGTTGCGAAGGCAACGACGCAGCCTCCCGAAACCCCTGTGGGGGTGGAATTGGAAAGGAGACGACGCCTGGGCTGGAAAGTCTGAGCCCATGAGCCGTCTCCCTGATGAGACGGCTCGTTGCATGAAGGGAAGGTGCCGTGGTGGCCGAGTTGAAAGCGCTGCTGGACCAAACCGGATCGATGCATAAGCATCTATGTCCCCGGCAAGTCCTGGGGGTGCGTATGGGCATGTTGGCCGGGGAACTCCTGGGGCTCGGATTGCCTCAGAGGGGAAAACGGCTGTTTACATTCATTGAGACCGACGGGTGTGCGGCTGATGGCGTCTCGGTCGCCACCGGCTGCTGGGTAGGCCGCAGAACCCTGCGGGTGGTCGATTTCGGAAAGGTCGCTGCTACCTTCGTCGATACCGAGACTGGCGAGGCCATACGAATATGGCCCAGCCCGGAATCGCGGCGATTGGCCACCGAATGGGCCTCTGATGCGCGCAGCCGCTGGCATGCTCAATTGGAGGCTTACCAACAGATGCCCTCGGATCTGCTCCTGCGGTCCCACCCCGTGGAACTCACCGTGGACCTGAGAGCGATTCTCAGCCGCCCAGGCGTGCGGACAGTCTGCGGACGCTGTGGCGAAGAGATCATCAACCAGCGCGAGATCCTGCTGGACGGCGAGGTATGCTGTCGAGCATGCGCGGGGGAGGCCTATTGCACGCTTGTGAGCGAGCCCCACTGGCGGATTGACATCCAGGCGGAGATCCTCGGCGCATGACAGATCAGCATGAAATCCTTCCGCTTCTCGCTCTCTGAGCTCTCCGGCGCGCTGGCCGATTTGGGGGTGATGCTGCCCCTGCTGCTGGCGCTCATCCGGTTGAACGGACTGAATGCCACTGCGTCCTTCGTGGGCGTGGGCCTGGCCTATCTGCTCACGGCCTTCGTTTACCAGCTGCCGATCCCCGTGCAGCCGCTGAAGTCGGTCTCGGCGCTGGCGATTGCACTCGGTCTGCCCCCCGTGATCATTGTCAGCGGCGCGATCTGGAACGCAGTGGCCTTCCTGGGCATGGGATTGACCGGCGCGGATCGCTGGGTGCGAAAGGCCTTCCCACCGCCGGTGGTCCGTGGTATCCAGCTCGGCCTAGCTTATCTGCTCATTCGCTCGGCCTTGAAGCTGGCTTTCGGCTTGCATCCCGGCTGGGAGGGTGGGTTTGACCTCGGGGGTTGGAGGCTGGATTGGGCCACGGTCTTGGTGGGTGGATCCCTGCTCCTCCTGTTGCTTCTCCAAAGGCGGAAGCCCGGCTGGGCCGCGCTGAGCTTGGTTCTCTTCGGGGTTGGTGTTTCAGGCTTGCACCTGGGCCTGCCGCCGCTCTCCTTACGTCTGCACCTGCCGCCGATGTGGCCATTCACACCGGATGGTGATCAATTGCTCCAGGGTCTGTGGCTCTTGGCAGTACCCCAGATCCCGCTAAGCTTGGGGAATTCGATCTACGCCACCGCTGATGCCGCCCGCCAATACTTCGGAAAGCGCGCCCAAGCCGTCAGCGAACGCCGGCTGATGCTCACCATGGGTGTGAACAATGCCATCGCCGCCACCCTCGGGGGGCTGCCGGTATGCCACGGATCGGGCGGCCTGACGGCGCATGTGCGCCTGGGAGCCCGCAGCGGAGGCGCGCCGCTCATGCTGGGGCTGGGCTTTCTGGGGTTGGGCCTGTTCGCGGGCGAGTCGAGCATGCGGGTCTTCGGCCTGATCCCTTTCCCGGTGCTCGGTGTGCTGCTGGCCTACGTGGGCGTTCAGCATGCGCTGCTGGCCAGGGACCTGCGCGGGGCGTGGGCGCTCAGCACAGCGGGCCTGGTGCTGATACTGACGATCCTGACCGGCAACCTGGGCGTTGGCTTCATCAGCGGGACGGTCTTCCATGCGGTCTGGAGCTGGATTTCAGAACGCATGATGACCTAAGGAACATAAACGTTCGGCTAGTGGGCCTGCGCTGAGAAGATATATTTGACAGGCATGGAAGGCGCACGGCTCGCCGTGCCCCTTCTGCCTTCGTCGCGTGGTCCGTCTTAGCGAGCCGATGGCAGGTTGGCAGGTTGCGGGTTCAGCTCTCGCCGCTGATGGCTCAGGAAGTTCAGCATCAGCACCCCG
>CAZBLT010000061.1:0-11267 GCA_964492745.1 uncultured Anaerolineaceae bacterium | reverse complement strand
GGCCGGATTGCACGCCAGGGACATGGCGATCATCGCACGCTGGCGCATCCCGCCACTGAGTTGATGCGGGTAATCGTCTAGCCGGGCACGGGCTTCCGGGATGCCGACCAGATGAAGCAGCTCCGCGGCTCGCTCCCGGGCCTCATCCTCGCTCATGCCCAGGTGCACACGCAGCGGCTCCATGATCTGGAACCCGATGGTCAACACGGGGTTCAGGCTGGTCATGGGGTCCTGGAAGATCATGGCGATTTGAGAGCCACGGATATCGCGCATCTCGTCCTCGCTGACCTTGGTGATATCGCGATCCCCAAAATAGATGCTCTCGGCTTGAACCTCGCCCGGAGGCTGAGGGATCAAACGCATCACCGACAAAACAGAGACGCTCTTGCCGCAGCCACTTTCTCCGACGATACCGAGCGTCTCCCCCTCCTCTACATGGAATGAAACCCCATTCACCGCGTAGACTGTTCCGTCTTGGGTGTGAAAGCGGGTTTGCAGATCGTTGACATCTAGGACTTTCGGCGCCAAGTTGATGTACTCCTCTCCGATTGGAATCGTACTCTTCCCGAAGGTGGCCTCAAAGAGCCAGCCTCGTGGCCACCCCTTGGATGAACGAAGAATGCGGGCTAGCGAGGGTGCGGAAGGGCTCGATCCGTCTTCCCCTCTCTCCCTCCGGGCCGCGTCCGGCCGGGCCAAAGGCCCAGCCCAGACCGCAGCGAGCAGCAGGGGTCCTCCTCAAGGTTGCGAGCATCATTGTTGACCGTTCGCCAAACTCATCCGTCCCCGGATATGGGACCTGACCCATGCTGCTCAGATCAGATCCTCTTCAATCCTCAAAGATACCGACTCTTGCCGGCGGCAGCGCCGCCGACTGCCGCCTCTCGCCCGGCCCAAGGGCGCCGGGACGCTAGAAAATAAAACTGAAGAGTCCCACCCCTAGTGATGCCGTGCCTTGCACAAGGAAGCGCTCCGGGAGCGGAGCAGCTTGGGGGCGCCAGCTCGTTAGGCCTGCGTCGCCCGCCGGCAAGTATAGCACAGGCTGCAAGGGCATATCAACTGGCATGAGAATGATTGTGTAGAGCACCCACCGCAGCAACACCTGCAGCCCGCGGGGCCTTGCCGGCGCGGCCAAGGACATCGGCCCGGCTGCGCGCTGAAGCAAGGCCTCACGCCCATGGCGGGGCAGTGCGATTGATGAAACCCAGGCCTTCAGCAGGTGGCTCAAATGGCGGTCTATGGGATCGGATCCGGGATCAGCCTGCTTCATAGAGTACTCGGAGGATAGCTTCCTCATGGGCACCAAGCTGCTTTCTTAATACCTTCCGCGCATAGTGTAGTCGCGACTTGACCGTTCCAGATGGTATCTCCAGGATGTCCGCGATTTCCTGGATCGACAGGTCGTTGATGTAGTAGAGCACCACCACCAGCCGCTGCTGAAGCGGCAACCCCTGAATGGCCTGCCGCACCCAGCGCCACGATTCATCCCACTCTGCGATGCGGTGCGGCGCAGTCCTCTGATTGCTCGTCCAGTGGTCCGCCAATTCCCGGAAAAGCTGCACCCAGCGGCTCTGCCGCTTGAGCCAGGTGTAGGACAAATTGGCAGTCATGCGATAGAGCCAGGGCTCGAGCGGCCGGTGTGGATCAGCCCTGTGCGAGAACCTGTAGAGGCGCAGAAAGACCTCTTGCAGCAGGTCGGCCGCCATCTCTGGGTCCCCCGTGATGGCAAGCGCGGTCCGGAAGACTAGGTGTCGATGTCGATCGTAGAGAACACCCAATGCCTCCAGATCCCCCGCTTGGAGTTTCTCTACTAGCTCCCCGTCCAGGGCCTGTGTCACGACGTACCGCCTTCTGGTCTACGCGTCCCTTATCTATTACCCCAGAGGGTTTCGTCAGGTTCAAACTGGTTCAGGCCGGTTCGAATGCGCGCACCCACCATCTTAGGGGCAGGCTGGGGCCAAGTCAAGGCTCTCCAGATTCAACAAATCGCTGGCCCCCAAGGCCTCCATCTGCACCCCACAGAGATCAGACCGGTGCGCCACGCATCGGGGTGGCTGGAGCAGGGGAACGGAGGGCAGATCCTCCGCGAGCGCATTCAGCAGCCTCTCGAGTGCATGGGCGTAGCTGCTTTGGCCTGGGAGGCTCCACCGGAGTTCACGGCAGGCCTCGTCATAGCCGGGATTCGCATATCCGCCAGCGTTGATTCCGAAGGGATTGCCGCTTGATGGAATCTCCCAGCCCGCGAAAGCCTCGCAAAGCGGCTGAGGGTACGCCGGCCAGAGCCACAAGGCCACATCGAAGCTGCGACCGAAGATCGCACCCTCCGGCCATGGTGCCGTGAGGGAGGCACCGTCGGCATGAACCACCTGCACAGAAGCGCCGCATGCCTCCAGCCCCCTCTGGACCTCGGCCGCCAGAGTGACTTCCAAGGCGCTGGACCCTGTCACCAACCTCAGCGCCAACTCCGTGCCGCCGCGAACCTCCGGAACGCCCAGAGCGGTGCGGGCGGTACTGGGATCACCATCCTGATCCAGCCAGCCCACCGCCTCCAATTGCTCAGCCCCGGCTTGGGGATCATAAGTCGGCAACCCTGGAAGGCCGCCGACGCCCTTCAAGCCCAAAGCGTTCTCGGGGACGACTCCCAGGCCATAGGTGAGGCGGTCAGCCAGCCCTTGGCGGTCCAGGCATAACGTCAGAGCGCGGCGAGTGCGAACATCGGAGAGCAGCCGCACACCCTCGACAGGATCCAGATTGAAGTCGAGCCGCGCCAAGGCGGCATCCGGTCCCCAGGTCACATGCAGGATTCCCTCGCTCTCGAGCTCAAGGGCATCCGCCAGCCATGCCAGCCCTTCCCCTTCAAAGAGGCTGCTGTCCACCAAATCGCATTCCTTTGTGAGGATCTGCTGCAACGCTGCCCGGCCATCTCCAGCCAGAAACCGGAAGAGCAGGCGGTCGAAAGCAGGCAAGCCCTCCTGCGACCGGAAGTAGAGCGGGTTGGGTGAGAGCAAGAGGCCCCCCTCACTCCAGGAATCGATTACGTAGGGACCCCAGCCCATTGGCACGCGCGCGGCAATCTCCACCTTCGGCAGCTCCCCGGGCTCGATATCCGCCAGCAGGTGCGCTGGGAGCGGGCTCCAGAAATTCGTCCCATACTCGGGGTCCATGAACCCGGGGATCCCAATCCACCGAACGGTCCGTTCATCGACCACGGTGTAGCTGGTCGTCCGATCGACAAGGTACTTCGTCGTGGGCGTTTCCGGGTGGGCATCCAGTTGGAAGGAGAAGACCGAATCAGCCGCCGTGAGCGGTTCTCCATCCGACCACACCAGCCCCTCCCGAAGGCGGAAGTCGGCCACCAGGCGGTCCATGAGCACCTCGCCGCCTGGATAGGACTGGAGGCATTCCGTATCCCTGCAGCCGGAGGGGAGGTACGGCGACCCAAGTTCCAGGTTGTCGGGCATGAATGTAAGGGGATTCAGGTAGACCTCAGAGGCGTTTACGGCCACAGCCTCCAGCCTGGCCCCGCCGTTGTCGATGGATGGGACGGACTGCAGGATCACCGCCCTCGGCGCCCCGTCCACCAAGTCGATCGGTCCATCATAAATGGCCTGGAGCACCGCGTTGGCCTCGGCCCCAGTGGGGCCGTACAGAACCTCCTCACTATAGAGATACAGTGACTCGGGCTCATTCCTCATGCAGATGACCAGCGTTTTGGGTGGTGGCGGCGGCTGCGTCGGCGCGACGGATGTCGCCGTCGGGACCAGTGTGGCCTCCAACGTCAATGGGAGGTCGATCTCCGAGGGCGCCTGGCAAGAAGACAGGCCTAGCGCAGCCAACAGAAGCAAGCCCAGGAGCCATGAAGCCCTTTGGGGGGCCGAGGCCCGGGCCGCGTGGTTCTCCCCCTTGCTCATCATTTCCCCCCTTCCTCTAGCTCTTCCAGGAGCTTGCGGTCGTTTGCATCCAACTCCAATCGGTTGAAGAGATCAGGACGGCGTTCGCGGGTCCGGATCAGCGACATCTTTCGACGCCAGGCGGCGATGCGCGCGTGGTCACCGGAGCGCAGCACCTCCGGGACCTCCCAGCCTCGGAAGACTGCCGGTCGGGTGTAGTGGGGATGTTCCAAAAGTCCTTCGGCGTGGGAGTCCTTGGCCGTCGCCTGCTCATCCCCGAGCACGCCTGGCAACAATCGACTCACGGCGTCGATGATCACAAGCGCCGGCAGTTCTCCTCCCGTCAGCACAAAGTCCCCGATGGATATCTCATCCGTCGCCAGATGCTGGCGGATGCGTTCATCGACGCCCTCATAGCGTCCACAGATCAGCGCCAGCCGTTCACGCCCGGCCAGCTCGCGGGCTACCGTCTGGGTAAACATACGGCCCTGGGGGGTAAGCAAGATGACGGGCGTTGCATTCAACCGCTCACCGAGCACACTCTCGACCGCCGCGAACACCGGCTCAGGCTTCATCACCATACCACCGCCCCCGCCGTAGGGCTCATCGTCCGTCGTGCGGTGGCGGTCGGTGGTGTAGTCGCGTATGTTGTGCAGGCAAACTTCGAGCCGCGAGGCCTCCTGCGCCTTGCCTAGCACGCTGGCGCGCAGGTAGACCTCCATGACCTCGGGCAAGAGGGTGAACACATCGAAACGCATGCCGTGCGACTCCCAATCCGCCTGGTCGGTCGAAGGGCTGGGCGCCGGCCAAGGTGGTGCCTGATTATAGCCGCCTTCGGCCCTCGAGGTCAGCCCGTGGCGAGCGGTCTTGGACATCAAGGCTGAGGTTCAGATGGACTTGCGGCAGCAGCTTCGAAAGCGAGGCTGGATGGGGCTGTTGCCGGCCGCGCTACGGGTTCGACTGATTTGCCCAGGCCTGGACCACGCGCCGGGTGGCCTCAAAGGCCAAGGGCGGCAGCTCGTCAGGAGCAAAGTAGCCCACCTGGTCCGCATCGTCGCCGGCCGCCAATTGGCCCCCCATCGCCTCGCCCCGATATACGATCACAATGTCGGCACCGTGGCGATGCTCCCGACCGGATACCACATCGATCAGCTCGGTGACCTTCACTCGCAGCCCGGTCTCCTCCAGACATTCCCGCGCTGCCGCTTCGCGAGGATCTTCCCCCGCATCCACAAAGCCCGCTGGCAGAGTCCAACCCCCCTCATGGGGCGGGTTCACGCGCCGCACCAGAAGCACCTTGCCTCCCCGAATAACGAGCACACTCGCCGCCACTTTGGGATCCCGAAAATGCACCTGCCCACAGGAAGGACAGACGGCGCGCAGGCGCCCGAAAGCCAGCCGCTCGACCACCTGCGCGCCGCACGTGGAACAGTACCGAATGGGTTTCTGTTCCATGTTATCGCCGCCGCGCTATAAGGGTCAGTCCGCCGAGGATGATCGTCAGGCCGGCCAGCGAGATCTCCAGCGCTCGCACCCAAGGGTAGGGGGAGCGTTCGATCGGGGCCGGCTCAGGTGGAGGTGCCGGAATCTCCATGGTCATCTCGGGCTCGGCGGTGGGCGTGGGCAAGGGCGGCTCACCCTCGACTTCGTCCGCTGTCGCCGGCTCGGGCGTGGCCTCGGCTGGCGGAGCGGCGGCAAGGGCTTCGGGGGCGCCCGGCGAGGTACTGGGCACCTCCGTGCCAACCGCCTTCCCGGCCGCGCCCACGGCCAGAGTGGGTGTGAGAAGTGAGCCGGCATCATTCACGGGCGCCTCCCCCTCTTCCTCCTGAACGGCGGGCGTGGTCCCTCCTAGATTGCCCTCGGCGACATGCGCTGGCGGCAGTTCCGCGGCGCCCATCGCTTGATCGCGTGCAGCCTCCTGCATGACAAGGGCCTCTGGGGCCGCGGCGAGCTGCCTGGCGGCCAACGGGCCCGAGACCAATAGCGCATCGACACCCACGGTTAGCAGGAAAGCCGCCGCGGCCAGCACAGTCGCAAGTTGCATGATCGGGTAACGGCGCCGCCTCGGCGCCAAGCCAGCCATCTCGGGGGTCAGTGTGAACCGGCGCGGGGCCGCAGCCTGGGGCAAGGACCGCAACGCCCCACGGACCATTCTCAGTTCTTCCAGCGCCTGCTTCAGCTCCGTATTGGTCTGAAGCCGCGCCTCCAGCCTCGCTCGAGCACGCGGGGCCAGCTCACCATCCAGATAGGCCGAAAGCTCCTCGAGATCACGCGGAGGGAGGCGCCCAGTTCGATTCTTCATCATTCTGCCTCATCCTCCAGACGGAACTGCCGCGGCAAAAGTTCCCCCTGTCTCTTCAGGCAATCGCGCAAGCGTCCCCGAGCCCGGGCCAGCCGGCTCTTGACCGTTCCCACAGGCCGGCCGATAGCCTGCGCCGCCTCCCGATAATCCAGCCCTTGGATGTCGATCAGGACCGCCAGCGTCTTGAAGTCCGCCGGGAGCTCGTTCATGCAGCGTTCGATCGCTCGACGGAGTTCGCTGCGCTCAGCCTCCTCTTCTGGGTGTGACCCGGCTGTGGCCAGTGTCGCCTCGCCGCCTGGGTCCACGCCTTCCTCGGAAGCCGGGAGGTCTTCCAGCGAGCTTGCAGGCCGGCGCTTCTGTCGACGAAGCTCATCATAGCAGGCGTTGGTGACGATGCGAAGCAGCCAGGCCCTAAACGATCCGCCCCGGAAGGACCGCAGGGACCGAAAGGCCGAGATGAAGGCCTCCTGCGTGGCATCCTCCGCCGAGCGGGTCTCGCCTGTGATGCGGAGAGCAACGTTATAGGCCAGGCCTTGGTAGGCGAGAACCAGCCGGTTGAAAGCTTCCAGATCGCCCTGCCGTGCGGCGCGCACCAATGCAGTCTCATCCATCGCGGGCTCATCATATCCCGCCCGCCGAGCCCGAGCAAGCCGGAAGGCTTCCGCAGGGGCTAGCTTTGCTTTCGTGTGAGCACGAGCCAGGCCAACCTCCAGCCAGGCAGCAGCGACATCAGCAGGCTTCCCCGCTCAGGGCGGTCGGCCTCCGTGCGTGTCCTGAGTCGCAGGAAGGCCTCCTGGGTGTCGGCGGCCAGTTACGTCGCCAGACCGTGGAGGCGCGGCGTGTAGCGACCGTGGATCCTTATTTACCTCTGGCAGTTTCCTTGTGCGATGCGCAGCGCGAGTTCGGGTTCATCCATCTTCCGGCCGTCGCCTGGATTATACTCATCCTGCCGGAGCGCACTCCGAAGCCTCGAGCGGTCATCCTGGATGGCGGCTTGCGATCATCGTTGGCATGCCGCCTCCGTAGGCACTGTCCACCCCGAGGAAATTGTAGCCATGGCGGATCTCCCCAAAGAGCTCGTCGAAGAGGTTGAGGCGAGTTTGATCGCCTACCGGGCGCACACCTATCGCACCTCGCCCAGCCTGCGCCTGCAGAGCCTGGAGCAAGCGGTGGAATTTGTGCGCGAGCGCGGGTTCATTCTCTTCTGGCCCATCAAGAACCTCGATCTCCCCAGCCTATGGGTGGCTGTCGCTGGGGATCGGCCAGTTGCTGCCGAGCATGACGACCCTGGCCATGTGACTTGGCGCTGGAAGGACGAGATGCTCTCCAAGCGGCGCTGGTATTACGGGAAGCTTCTGCGAGGAAAAGCCACACTGGTCAGCCTCGATCTCTTGCCGGCCTTCTATGCGCTGTCCCCGAGGCTGGCAGATACGGACGACTTTCGGGAGGCCTACCATGAAGGTGGCCTTACTCGCGAGGCGCTTCAAGTGGCGGAAGCCATCCTGCGCGAAGGTCCACTCGACACGATTGCGCTCAGGCGGGCAGCCGGGCTCAGCCGTCCGCAGGCAAAGTACCGCTTCGATCGGGCCCTTGCCGAGTTGCAGCGCGGGCTGTGGATTCTCCCGGTCGGCGTCGCCAAGGCGGGTGCCTGGAGATACGCCTTCGTGTACGAGCTCTTCGACCGCTGGTACCCGGGTATCCCGGCCCATGCCGCAGTTCTCTCGGAGGAGGAAGCCCGCGCCCAGATCATGGATGATTTGCTTCGATCCGTGGGCATTGCTTCGCCCATGGCCATCGCCACGGCACTGCGCTGGAAACGCGAAGCGGTGAACCGGGCGATCCTCAATCTGGTAGGAAGTCGAAGGGCATTGCACCTTCCGGATGGAGGCGCGGTGCACCACAATTTGCTCCAATTCTTAGAACTGGCCTCCTGAAGCGAGGTTTGTTGCAAAGCCTGAGTTGAACGTTGCGGTGGCCGCCAGAAGGCCAGCCAAAGCGGACCGGAGAAGGCATGGAATCCCAAAGAACTTACAAAACCCCCGTCATGGCGATCCTCTTGCTTATCGGCATGGCGGCCCTGATGACGGCCTGTTTAGCGCAGCCCCCCCGCCTTTGGATGCGCGCACGCGATTGGGGCCGCGGCTTGCTGCTCGGAAATACCCGCGTTGGAGAACCCGTGCCGCTGGCGGTGGACCCTTCGGGCAATGTCACCATCTTCCTCTTCAGTGCTAGCGATGATCGCCCCCGGCTTCAGTTGACGAGCTTCTCGCCCGATGGCCTGGTTCGCTGGGAGAACATCTTTAATGAGATCGAACTGTACCTGCCGGATGAACCCCATATCCTCTGGGATGGCGCCCATTGGACGCTTTTCTGGATCAATGATGGCAGCTTGTACGGCATGAAGATCGATGACCGTGGACAGGTCTTGGACGGCCCGGAGATGCTCTCGAAGGAATTTCAAGTGCAGCATATTACCGCCGCCACCGATGGCCGGGGGCAAGTGGCAGTATGGTTCTCCACGCCCCCTGGATCCGGAGGATTATTCGCACTTGCGGGCGATGCCGGCTTCCAACCCGTGGATCCAGAGGGCTCCCAACCCGAAATCATTTTCGACGAGGCCGGCGACTTGCATGCTGCATGGCTTCGCAGGCCAACCGCGCGTGGCGCCAATCCCTTCATATATGGGTTTTACCCCGTAGCCGATCTGAGCCGTGGTCACGACGAAGAGGTTTACGCCGCCCAGATCTACGGCACCACTGTATTGGACGGACCCACCTTGGGCGTCGACAAGTCGCACGCCTACATCTTCTGGTCGCTGACCTTCTTTACCGGTCCTGAAGCGGGCACATCCCAGGCCTACTACGTCCACTTCCCACGTGCCAATTTCGCGCCGGTTTCACGGGAACGATTGCTGAGCGTGCCCTGGTCCTACAATCTGGCCTATGAATCTTCCGAGTCCGCCAGCCTGAATACCGACCGGCGCGTGCCTTTGGACGCCTCTTTCCAGGGCGGCGGAACCTACATCATCCAAATGCGCCCCAACGCCCGGGTCGCTGAGGAGCAGGCCGTAGTCTTCCAGGCTCGAACGGAATACCTTATGCGCAAGGTGCAGTCGCAGGTAGGCGCACTCTACCTCTCGGACGGGCAGCCGACCGGCTACCAGCAACTCTCCTTCACGCCCGGCCAATCGAGCACACCTTTTCTGGGCAGCGACGCGCAGGGCAATCTATACCTCACTTGGCTCGAAAAAGGGGACTTGCCGGGCTGGGCAGTCTACTTCGCCTCCACCGCGCCGGGCATCCGGTCGCAGTTCAGCCGTATGACAGCCGACGATGTCGGACGCATCTCGGCCGACACCCTCTTCGGGCTGGCAACGGGGGCGCTGCTGATCCCGGTGGCGATCGCATGGGTTCTCCCCAGCGCCATCGCGCTCGTCCTGGTGAACCGCCTCTTCGCAGCCGTGCGTTGGCAGGGGCAGTCTGCTCAGGTGGTCACGACTGGGCTGGGACTGGCGGCCCTTTGGGCTTTCAAGATCGGCTTCCTGCCGGGCATGCTCACCTACGCGCCCTTCTCTGCCTGGATGCCGTTTCTGCCTCCTGAGGTCTTTCCCCTGCTGCGGATCTTTGCCCCGGTGGCAATCGCTCTCGTGGCCCTCTGGATCGCCATCCGCTACACCTGGCATGTGGGCGAAATTCCAGTCCTGCGCGTCTTCCTGGCTTACGCTCTGGTCGACGGGGTGCTCACGATGGCTGTCTATGGAGTTTTGATCTACGCCGCTTTCTAGGCTTCTCGCAGCGAGTAGCAGGGGCCGCGCCAATCGCGGCCCCTGCTACCTACAGCGCGGGGGGTGAGCACCCGTTCCCAGCGAAGAGCTCATGCCTCCAGATCTTGCTTCATCCTCATGAAATCATCCCGCGCGATCTCGCCCCGCGCATAGCGCATCTCCAGGATTTGAAGGGCGTCCAGTTCTCTTGGCTCCTCCACAGGCGACCCGCCCGGAAACAAGGCCCTCACCAGAAGCACAGCGCCCGCGGCCAGCCCGCCCCAGAAGAGCAGCATGATCACCCATCCGATCAAACCCATACCCATCATCATCGTGACCCTCCCAGCCGAATCAAGACCTGTAAGCCGCCAGCTAGCCGCCTATACCCTCTAGATCTTTTAGCATTTTCTGGTACTCCTCCCGGGTCAGCTCTCCCTGGGCATAGCGCCGTTTGATGATCTCTCTGGCCGTTGAGGCTCCCAGGCCCGCGCTCGCACCCGACAACCTTCGGACCGCCCAGACAATGAGCAGCAGCAGCGCCACCAGAACGATCAGCCCGAGAACAAGATTCAACACCCAGCCGATCGAACCATAGACACCCCAGCTCCCCCATCCATCACAACAAAAACCATGCACGTCTCATCACCTCCTCGAACTGAGATTATTCTTCTCCATCTTAGGAGGGATGTATCAAAACCCATTGAAGAATGATTAAAGATTTGGTAAAGGAAAGCGACCTAGGGGTGCGGAAAGGCAAGCGGCAGGGTAAAAGTGAAGCGGCTGCCCTTCCCGGGGCCCTCGCTCTCGGCCCAGATGCGACCGCCATGCGCCTCGACCAGACGCTTGGCGATGGTAAGGCCGATCCCACTTCCCCCGGAAGCTCGGGCGCGAGACGGGTCGACGCGGTAGAAGCGATCGAAGATATGACCCATGTGCTCGGCAGAGATGCCGATGCCTGTATCCACAACCTCTACCGCAGCCTGGTCCCGATCTCGAGATATGCGGATGCGCACCTTCCCCCCGCCTGGCGTATATTGCAACGCATTCCCGATGATGTTCGTCAACACTTGCTGGACGCGGCCTTCGTCCACCTCGACGGGCGGCAGGCCCTCCATTGCATCGAGTTCGAGGTTGACCCCTTTCTCATCAAACTGTGGGCGCAGACTATCCGTCACCGCCCGGACCAGCTCATTCAAATCGACCCGCCCCCTGCGAATCTCGTAGGAACCGGCTTCCACCCGACTCAGCTCCTCCAAATCCCTGACCAGTCTTTGCATCCGATCAATCTCGCGGCCCAATGCGTGCAGGTTCTCCG
>CAZBLT010000060.1:0-12072 GCA_964492745.1 uncultured Anaerolineaceae bacterium | reverse complement strand
TCTCCCACCCATCGCTCCCATCCCATCGGCACACCCGCCTCGACCGCCACGCGCGCCCGGATGCCCGGTGGCAGCACGCTCTCACGGTATGCCCTAGGCTGCGCCGAGAAGAGCTGCCAGGACGGGAAGGAGACCAGTCGCACCCGCATGCCCTCCGTGTGCAGAGCCTCTCCAGCCTCCAGAATCAGGCTTACCTCCGACCCCGAAGCCATCAAGATCACATCCGGCGATCCCTCGCCAAGATCCGCCAGGACATAGGCCCCTTTGCGCAAGCCCTCGGCCAAACCGAAACGGTTGCGATCGAGGGTGGGGACGGCCTGCCGCGTGAGCACCAATGCCGTTGGTCCTTCGCGCTCCAGCGCCACCAGCCAGGCAATGCCAACTTCGTTGGCGTCTGCTGGCCGGATCACAGTGAGCCCCGGGATGGACCGCAGAGCCGCCAGCTGCTCGATCGGCTGGTGGGTGGGGCCATCCTCGCCGAGCCCGATGGAGTCATGTGTGAACACGTAGATCACACGTTGCTCCATTAATGCCGCCAGACGGATCGCCGGCCGCATGTAATCAGAGAAAACCAGAAAGGTTCCCCCATACGGGATCAGGCCGCCGTGAAGCGCCACCCCGTTCATAATCGCGCCCATGGCGTGCTCGCGTACGCCGTAGTGGACATATTGGCCCGACCTGTGGATCGCCGTGAAAGCAGCCTCACCCTGGATATCGGTCTTGTTGGATCCGGTCAGGTCGGCCGAGCCACCCAACCATTCCGGAAGGAGCGGCGCCAGAGCCTGGATTACCTTTCCGGAGGACGCCCGTGTGGCCATGCCTTTCTCGTCCGATTCGAAGGATGGCAACGCCTGCGCCAGGCCCTGGGGGAGCTCCCCGCGCATCCGGCGCTCGAACTCGGCCGCCAGCTCAGGGAACTCATCCCGATAGCGCCGCATGAGCTCCTGCCAGGCGGTGTGTGCCTGCCGGGCACGCGCCGCCGCCTCCTGGAAGTGCGCCCGCACGTCCTCCGGCACCAAGAACCGCGGTTCTTGAGGCCATCCCAAGCGCTCCTTCGCGCCCTCCAACTCTTCCTCTCCCGGCGGTTCGCCATGTGCCTTGGCGGTGCCTTCCTTTGTTGGCAGGCCATAGCCGATCTTGGATTGCACGATGATCAGCGAGGGGCGCGGATCCCCTTTGGCGGCCTCGAGTGCCGCATCCAGCGCCGCAAGATCGTTGACATCCCCGGCCTGGAGCACATGCCATCCGTAGGCCTCAAAGCGCGCGGCGCGATCCTCGGTGAAGGCCAGGGACGTGTCACCGTCGATGGTGATGTGATTGTCGTCGTAGATGTAGACCAGGCGGCCCAATTGAAGTGTACCTGCCAGCGAGGCGGCCTCCGAGGCCACACCCTCCATTAGGTCGCCATCTGAGGCGATGGCATATACGTGATGGTCAACGATAGGAAATCCCTCGCGGTTGAATTCCGCGGCCAGGCGCTCCGCCGCCAGCGCCATGCCCACGCCGTTTGCGAATCCTTGGCCGAGGGGGCCTGTGGTGGTCTCCACCCCAGGCGTGAGGCCAAACTCAGGGTGACCGGGAGTCCGGCTGCCCCACTGCCGGAATCGTTGCAGTTCCTCCAAGGGGAGGTCATAGCCTGTCAGATGAAGGACGGCGTAAAGCAACATCGACCCATGACCGGCGGAGAGCACGAAGCGGTCTCGATCGGGCCATCCGGGGGCGGAAGGGTCATAACGTAGGTGGCGAGTCCAAAGCAAGTAGGCCGCGGGTGCCATGGCCATGGGGAGTCCAGGATGGCCGGAGTTGGCCTTCTGAACCGCATCCGCCGCAAGGAAGCGGATGGTATTGATGGCCCGTTCCCGCAAGTGGTCTTCCGTCATCGTTCCTCCAAAAGTTTCATCGATGCGGCCGAGAAGCGCAGGCTGCGGCAAGCCTAGCTCCCCTCGGCGGATGATAACATGGAAAGCCGAAGCTACACGGCAATGCGGCCGCGCTGCGCGCCCTCGAGCCAGAAGCGCAGCCCATGGGTGCACTCCAGTCCCAGTTTGTGGCCCACGTCGGACTCGCTGAAAGCAACTCCGGCGCCTGAGCCCCGCAGACGTTCCGCATCCCCGCGGGCCCGCTCAACTGGTGCGACCGGCCAAGGCTCTCGCATGGCGATCGTAAACGCGCCAGGCGGCAGGACCGGAGCCAATGTCGACATCGAGCGTTCATCGCAATTCCAGCCATGCAGGAGCAGAAACCAGGCAGCCGCCCGGCCGGATCCTTCCCCCAGAGCGCAGTGAACCCCGCTCGCGGCAGACTTGCGCCTCCGCAGGTGGTCAGTCACGTTCGCGCCTCACAATCCACTCCATCCATCCCAGCAAGAACGCGATCAATCCGGCCGGGATCGCAAACGCGCCGAAGCACAAGAGCGCCATGGCCAGCGCCTGCGGTCCATAGAATACTGCGATCAGAGCGCCCCCCACCAGGAGGACCAGCCCGATCCCTCCAAGTACAAGCCGACGGTTGGTCGTCCTTGCATAACTGCGAAGGTCTCTCATATCGTCCGCACTGGACTTCGAGGGGCTTGATACGGGTCTGCCCGGCTCAGGTGGACCGGCGCGATCGAGCCCGCCCTTCTCGGCTTCACCTGCCCGCCAATCCCGGCCCAGCAACTGATCCAGGATCCGCCGGGCGTCCTCAAGTGGGTCTTGCGGGTGAGGGAAGATGAAGCCCGGTTCGAGGCGCGTGGTCAGCCTGCCGGCCGCCTCCCGGAGCCCCATCGGGGCCTGGCTGTGATTCTCGAGCCATGCCAGCATCCGCAGTGCGTCCCGCCCCTCCTCTGCAGACGCCTGCTCGGCGAAGAGTTCCGCAAGCGCCCACCCAGCCGCTCGGCGCGCGCAGACTCTTGCCCTGCCCTCGTTGCCGGCCTGGCGGGCGCGCAATGCCTGCGTAAACTCCGCCCCCACCCGACTCTTGAGCGCCTCCAACTGGATGGCCGGCATGGCCTCCCGCCGGCGCTGCACCTCCTGCGCCCAATTCGATTCTGGCACTCCGCCCGCATGATTGGATCTGCGTTCAGGCTCCGACATGGGAATAGCCTCGGTGGTAAGATGGCCTCACGGTAGCTTCACTCCTGGAGGTGAGGGACATGCGGCTCGCAGGCAAAGTAGCCCTGATCACAGGCTCCGGGCGCGGCATCGGCCGGGCGATCGCGCTGCGTTTGGCCGAAGACGGCGCCGATATCGTCGTGAACTTCTTCCGCAACCGGGCTCCCGCGGAGGAGACGGCCGAAGCCATTCGCGCCCTCGGCCGCAGAGCAGAGATCGTGAAGGCCAATATCGGAGAGCTCGACGATCTGGAGCGGCTGTTCGACACTGTAGAAGAAGCATACGGCCGCCTGGACTTCTTCATCAGCAATGCTGCCTCCGGGTATAACCGCCCCGCTATGGAACAGAAACCTCGCGGCTGGGAATGGACCATGAATATCAACGCCCGGGCCCTGCTGTTTGGAGCCCAAAGAGCGGCCCCCTTGATGATGGAGGGCGGCGGGGGTGCCATCGTGAGCATTTCCAGCCCTGGCTCCTTTCGAGTGCTGCCAGATTATATTGTGGTGGGCGCCAGTAAGGCCGCCCTCGAGGCCCTCACCCGCTACCTTGCGGTCGAACTCGCACCCATGGGCATCCGTGTGAATGCCGTCTCGCCCGGCATTGTGGAGACGGATGCCTTGCGACATTTCGACCTCACTCGGGATGGCGGGGTTATCGCGCAGGCTGCTTCAGCCACGCCCGCCGGCCGGCTGGTCACTCCGCAGGACGTCGCCGGCGTGGTCGCCTTTCTCTGCTCCGAGGAAGCCTGGATGATCCGCGGACAGATCCTCCTCGTCGATGGCGGCTTCAACCTTCCCGCGCAGCCGATGCCTGGGGCTGATTGGAGGCCTCGTGCCTGACTCGCCCGCACTCGCGCCTGCCTCTAGATCGAAATGCTGCTGGTGTCCCGCGAGATGTGATCCAGGAACTCCTTGCGGGTCACTGCGTTCGTCTTGAAGCTTCCGCACATAGCGCTGGTCACCATGCGGGCATTGGCCTTCTTCACGCCACGGATCTTCGAGCAAAGGTGGAGTCCCTCCACGACCACTGCCACCCCCTGCGGATGGATGGCCGCCTCCAGGAAATCCGCGATCTGGCGCGTCATGCGCTCCTGCACCTGCAAACGGCGGGCGAACAGGTCCACAATGCGAGGGACTTTGGAGAGCCCGATGACCTTGCCGCTCGGAATGTAGGCCACGTGCGCCCTGCCCAGGAATGGCAGCAGGTGGTGCTCGCACATGGAGTAGAACTCGATATCCCGCACGATGACCATGTCTTCGTAGTCAACCGTGAATATGGCTTCATTGATGAGCGCATAGGGATCAACCCGGTAGCCTGCCAGCAGCTCGTCATACATGCGCGCTACTCGATCCGGCGTGTCTTCCAGCCCTTCCCGAGACACATCCTCGCCGAATGCGTCCAGCAGGCTGGCTACGGCTTCGCGGATCTCCGGTCGCGCCACGCCTACGCCGCTCAAGAGTTCGGCTGCGGCTTCTATATCGTGCATGTCTTCCTCCTCAGCATGGATGCAATAAGTGTAGCAAACATCGTATCATAAGGCCGCTCGAGGCATTGCTGATGGACCGGCTACCCCCATTGTGCGCGTGTACAATTGCCCCGAGCCTCGAGGGTAGATGTCCATAAGGGAGAGCGTCGGATGGCCATGGATCGGATCGAGATCAAGGACCTGCTCCTGAGGGGCATCATCGGCATCCAAGATTGGGAGCGCGAAAAGAAGCAGGATATTCTCATCAACATAACGCTCTTCGGCGACCTGCGCGCCGTGGGCGAGAGTGATGATATCGCCGACACCATCAACTACCGCAGCGTGACCAAACAGGTGATTGCACACGTGGAGACCGCCGAGCGCTTCACAGTCGAAGCGCTGGCCGCGGACATCGCCGCTATTTGCCTGCAAACCCCGGGCGTGGAACGCGCCCGGGTGCGGGTGGAAAAACCCGGCGCGCTGCGCTTCGCCCGCTCCGTGGGCGTCGAGATCGAACGGGGACGGGAAGCTCTTGCCTGAATTGGCCTTCATAGCCCTGGGATCCAACATCGAGCCCGTATTGAACCTTTCCCGGGCCATCGCCCGGCTCGCCTCGCTTGGCTCGCTCATCGCCACCTCGCATGTCTATCAAAATCCGGCCATCACCTCCGAGCCGCAGCCCGATTACCTGAATGCCGCCGCTCTGTTGGAGACGGACCTCCAACCGCTGGCGCTGCGCGAAAGGTTTCGCACCCTTGAGGCCTCCCTGGGACGCGTCCGCGGCGCCGATCCTTACGCGCCCCGCACCATCGATCTCGATATCTGCCTCTACGGCAGCCATATCCTCGCTCACCCGCTATTGGAAATCCCGGACCCCGACATACTCACCCGCCCCCACCTCGCCATCACGCTGGCGGAGCTGATGCCCGATTTCGTCCACCCCCAAACCGGGGACACCCTTGCGGCAATCGCTAAACGGTTGCGCCCGCAGGCCAAGCTCACCTTGCGGGAGGATGTCGTTCTGCGCGCCTGAGCAGTGAATGAGACTCCCCATGTTCCCATTCCGAGGTGGCTCATGAGCTCGAAGTCCGTCGATGTGTTGATTTGCGGGGCCGGTATCGCTGGCATCTCCACCGCTTACCACCTGGCGGTGGAGCGCGGCATACGCGACGTCCTATTGGTGGATGAACGTCCGCCCCTCTCGCTAACCAGCGACAAGTCCACCGAGTGCTACCGCAACTGGTGGCCCGGCCCGGGAGATGCGATGGTGTCGATGATGAACCGCAGCATCGATATCCTTGAGCGGCTGGCGGGTGAAAGCGGAAACATCTTTCAACTTAACCGCCGGGGCTATCTCTTTGCCACTGCTGAGCCTGCGAGGCTCGAGACCTTCCGGGCTCACGGCGAGGAGGCGGCCGATTTGGGTGCCGGGCCACTGCGTATCCATGATGGCAAGAGCGGCGGTCCTGCCTACCAGCCCGCCTCCCTCGAGGGCTATCATCATCAGCCCATCGGTGCCGACCTGATCACAGATCCGGCACTGATCCGGGAGCATTTCCCCTACCTCTCGGAGGCAACCGTCGGAGTGATCCACGCCCGCCGGGCGGGCTGGTTCGGTGCGCAGCAGCTGGGCATGTATATGCTGGAGCGCGCCCGCGCCGCGGGGGTCCGCCTTCGCACCGGCCGTGTCACCGGCCTGGACCTGCGAGGCGACCGCATTCAAGGCGCGCGCATCCAGGATAATGGCACGGAAGAGGTGATCGCCACCCGGCAGGTGGTGAACGCCGCCGGGCCTTTTGTGGACGAACTTGCCGGGATGGCCGGGCTTAAGCTGCCCGTCTTCTCAGAACTGCACACCAAACTCTCGATCCAGGACCATCTGGGGCTTTTCCCGCGTGAGGCCCCACTGCTGATTTGGGCCGATCCCCAGCGTCTGCCCTGGAAGCCGGAGGAGATCCAACTGCTGGCGGAGGATCCCGAAACCCATTTCCTGCTTGAGACCTTCCCCGAGGGCATTCACGCCCGGGCGGAAGGCCCCCTTGACAGCAATGTGGTGCTGATCCTATGGACCTACCACACCGATCCGGTTCAGCCCACTTTCCCCATCCCGCAGGACCCCTTCTATCCCGAGATCGCCTTGCGCGGCATGGCCGCCTTGGTGCCTGCGTTCGAGGCCTACTTCGAACGGCCGCCGCGCCCCTTTGTGGACGGCGGCTATTACACCAAGACGCAGGAGAACCGGCCGCTTGTAGGACCGCTTCCTGTCGAAGGCTTCTGGATTATCGGCGCGCTGAGCGGCTTCGGGTTGATGGCCGGCCCAGCCTGCGGCGAGCTTCTGAGCCTCCACATCGCCGGCGAGGCGCTCCCGAGCTACTCCGACAGGTTCTTGCTCAGCCGCTACCAAGACCCCCAATATCGGCGATTGCTCGAGACGTGGGACCGCACCGGCCAGCTATAGCCCCTCACGCCCACGAGCGATCCGGACTTCGGGGGGCCGCGCAAAGATCGGGCCGGGCTAGAGCAGGCCGGCGCTCTGGAGGATACGTTTTAGGATGGCGCGATCGGACTCTCGCAGTGGCAGGAGAGGCCGGCGCGGTGGCCCACCGTAGCGGCCCTGGAAGTCCATGGCGGCCTTCAAGCCCGGAACGCCGAAGCGGGCAGTGACGGCGGTGTTGGCCTCCACCAGCCTACCTTGAATCCTGGCTGCTGCGGGGAGATCCCCGCTGCGGAAGCGAGTCAGGATTTCAGCCAGGGGGACTGGCGCGATGTTTGCCAGCGCGGCCACGAGACCCACCGCTCCCATCGCCAGCGCCCCCAGGAAGAATCCTGCCGATCCGGCCAAGATCTGGAATTCCCCCTTTAGGGCATATGCAATCTGCCCGATCTTGGACACATCGCCCGAGCTATCCTTCATTCCCACAATGTTCGGATGGCTCGCGATCTCCAGGACGGTGCCGGCATCGATGTTCACGCCCGTGTTGGCAGGCACGTTGTAAACGAGCACAGGCAGGGGGGAATGCTCGGCCACGTCAAGGTAGTAGCGTGTGAGCGTCGCCCGGTCCATTTTGGCCTTGTAATAGCTGGGAGTGATGACCAATGCGGCATCGGCGCCGGCCTCCGCCATACGGTCGATCAGCTCCCGGGTGGCGTGGGTGGCATGCATGCTTGCGCCGGCGATGACCAGGCGGTCTTTCGGCGCCCACTGACGCACCCGCGCCACGGTTTCAACTCGTTCGTCCGGCGTCATCGACACGAATTCGCCATTCGAACCGCCGACCACGTAACCCTGCAGTGGCTCTTCATTCCAGCGCTCGAGATTGGCCTCCAGACGGTCGAAAGCGATCGAGCTCCCCTCATCGAACGGCGTCGGAATCGGGGGGAAGATCCCCCGCAGATCCAGCTGTCCTGTCATCTCAGCCCCTTCAGCCCACGCTGCGATTCATGTCCGCCACGGCCCTTCGAATGGCTGCCAGAAGCCCCTCCGAAGGAATCGACTCCCATTGCCCATAGCGCTCGCCATCCACCCAGATCTCCAGCGAGCCGTCCGAGGCCGTTCCAAAATCAACCTCCATGGCAGCCAATTCGGGATCGGTGGCAAGAATTGTGCGGACGCGTTCCTCGACCATCTCCGCCACGCCGGAGGCGATGCGCTCTCCCTCCACCAGCCCTTCGGAGGCCCCAGGACGCTCCCCTGATGGATCTCCGCTCACCAAGCCACCGGAGACCGGTCGCCTCCAGGCCCGTAGCAGGGCCAAGACGAGCAGCAGGCCCAGGCCAACAAGAAAAACGAGCACCACTGTCTGCGACATGGTCGTCTCCCTTCACATGCCGGGATACCGCCGGCTCATTCCTCGATCAGGACCGCCCTCGCCGGCGCGCCATCGCTGCCCTGCAGCAGGAGCGGCAGGCAGCTTAGCGTATACCAGCCGGCCTCAACCCCGCTGAGATTCAGTCCTTCCACAATCACGATGCCATCTTGGAGCAGGACCTCATGCGTCGGCCGGCTCTGGCCATAAGGCGCCACGGAGAGGTAATCGGCTCCCACCAACTTGATGCCACGCTCGGCGATCCAGCGGGCGCCACTTTCGTCGACTCCCACGAAATCTTCCTGGAAGCTCCCCACCCCTTGGGCCCAGTACTCGCTGTTACGGGTCCGGAGAAGCAGGCGTTCGGCTTCTGCGGGGATTTTCGTCGCCTCCAGCGCCCCCGCGTCGACGACTTCCGCCGAACGCAAATCCGCCACAAAAGCCCGCCCGATCAGCGCCTCCAGCGGCAGCCTCTCAACCGGCGCTTCGCCATCGAGGAAATGCACCGGCGCGTCCACATGCGTGCCAATATGCACACTACAGGCCAACCTGGAGACATTGGCGTTCTTGCCCTCGGAGATCTTGGCGATGCGCTCCAGCTCGATGGGAGGATCGCCTGGCCAAACAGGCAAGCCCGGATGGATCGGGACAGAGATGTCGTGAATGCGCATGCTGTCGTTCCTTTCCGCCACGGACATATTCATAACCAGGATGGTGATATTGTCTCTCCTTGGGACGGCCCGTATAATCCTTGGGATACCGCCCTCGTGGAGAATGCCAGGCCATGCGAGATCATACCATTCTGGATGAAATCGTCCAACGCCGGCTCCCCCAAACGTTGGACGAGCTGGCGCGCCTATGTGCGCAGCCCAGTATCGCCGCCCAATCCTTGGGCATGCGCGAGTGCGCCGAACTGGTGGCGGAGATGCTCGCGGCTCGCGGGTTCCAGGCCCGTGTGCTCCCAACACATGGGCAGCCGGTCGTCTTTGCCGAGCGCGAAGGCAAGCGCGACAGGACGCTGCTCTTCTACAACCATTATGATGTTCAACCGCCCGAGCCCCTCGAGCTTTGGACCACCCCACCCTTTGAACCCACTATCCGCCAGGGCAAGATGTTTGCCCGCGGCGTGAGCGACGACAAGGGCCATATCCTCTGCCGGCTGGCGGCCATCGATGCCTTCCTGGAAGCAGAAGGCGAGCTCCCCTGCAACGTCAAATTCATCATCGAAGGCGAGGAAGAAATCGGAAGCCTTCACCTCCCAGAATTTGTGCGCGAGAATCGTGATTTGCTCGCAGCCGACGCCTGCCTGTGGGAATTTGGCGGCGTGGACCACGAGGGCACACCTCTTCAAGTGGCCGGGCTGCGAGGCATCTGCTACGTGGAACTCAGTGTCGCCACCGCCTCCAAGGACTGCCATTCCGGACTGGGAGGTTCCATCTTCCCGAACGCGGCCTGGCGCCTGACCTGGGCCTTGAACACTCTCAAAGGACCTGACGAACGTATCCGGATTCCGGGCTTCTACGACCGGGTCCTGCCTCCCTCGGAGGAAGATCTGGATTTGCTGCGGCAACTCCCCGAGATGTCGGATGAGTACCGGCGCATCTACGGCATCGAGACCTTCCTGAAAGGCCTGGAGGGTGGCCTGGAGCTGCAGCGCGAGGCCATCTTCAGCCCCACCTGCACGATCTGTGGCCTTACCTCCGGCTACCAGGGTCCTGGGACCAAGACCGTCCAGCCGGCGCATGCCCGCGCCAAGGTAGATTTCCGGCTGGTGCCGGAGCAGGACCCGGAAGAAGTCATCCTGATGCTGCGCAACCATCTCGACGCACAGGGCTTCGAGGATATCGAGATCACCTATCTGGGTGGTGAGCGGCCGGCGCGCACCGACCTTTCCGATCCTTTCCTGCGCCTGGTGGTCGAGACTGCCAAGGATGTCTATGGGGTGCCGCAGAAGATCATCCCCATGTCGGGCGGCTCAGGACCGAACTGGCCGTTCCTGCATGATCTTCACATGCCCGTTGCAACCGCGGGCGTGAGCTACCCAGAGACCAACGTGCATGCCCCGGATGAGAACCTGGTGATCGAGAACTTTGTCCTGGGGGTGCGCCATACCCTGCGCATTATGGATCGCTTCTCCCAACTCGAAGGCTGACCTTGTTGGAAGGTGGACTGTGGGCTATAATGCCGATGTTCGGGGCGTAGCGCAGTCCGGGAGCGCACTTGCATGGGGTGCAAGGGGTCGGCGGTTCAAATCCGCCCGCCCCGACCTGAGGCCGTCGGCAACCAGGCGGCCTTTTTCTCATCATCCCGCCACCGCCCGGGAGACCTACGTGGATACCAACTCATTGCGAGGCCAGGCATGAAGACACTTAGAGGCATCCCCGCCGCCCCCGGGATTACCCTCGGTCCGGCATTCCCCTACCTCCCGGCGAGCCTGGACGTGCCCCGACGCAGGGATGCAGATCCTGCGCAAGAGCTCGAGCGCCTCGATCGAGCCCTCAGCGCCGCGCGCCAGCAGCTTGCAGAAATCCTCCAGAAGGCTAGAGAGCAGTTGACAGAAGGCGATGCGGCCATCTTCGAGGCCCACGCTCTCTTTCTCGAAGATCCAGCTCTCATCGAAGCAACTCGCCAGCGCATCCGGGCCGAGAACCTCAACGCCGAAGCTGCGCTGCACGATACGGTGGAAGACCTGGCAGGCCAGCTGGAAGCCCTGGGGGATGAGACCTTCCAGGCCCGCGCCGCCGACGTGCGCGATGTCGGCCAGCGAGTACTGCGCAATCTGCTCGGTGTTGGCGAGGCCGACCTTTCCACGCTCGCTGCGCCCGCGATCATCCTCGCCAGCGATCTCACGCCCTCCGACACCATCCAGCTGGATCGTTCCAAGGTGCTGGGGTTCTGCACCGCCGAAGGTGGTCCGACTTCCCACACCGCCATCTTGGCCAAGGCCCTGGGGCTCCCCGCAGTCGTGGGCGCCGGGAGTCAAGTGCTCGAAGTCCTTGCAGGCCAGCGCCTGGCACTCAATGGTGCGACAGGCGAAGTTGTGATCGACCCCGACCCAGAGACCGAGCGGCGCTTCAAGACGGCACAAGCTGCCTGGACCCAGGCCCAGGCAGCCGATCTGAGCCACGCCGCCGAGCCGGCGGTCACCGCCGATGGCACCCAGGTGGAGGTGGTCGCAAACGTGGGCAGCCTGGACGATGCCCGGCTGGCGCTCGATCACGGTGCCGAAGGCATCGGGTTGCTGCGCACGGAGTTCCTATACCTCGAACGCCGAACTGCCCCCGATGAGGAGGAGCAGTACGCCGCCTATGCCGCGATCCTGCGGGTGATGGGGGCCAGGCCGGTCGTCGTCCGCACGCTGGACGTCGGTGGAGATAAAGAGCTACCCTACCTGGACTTGGGAGCGGAGGCCAATCCCTTCTTGGGGTGGCGCGCCATCCGCATGTGCCTGGACCGGCCCGATTTCTTCAAGACACAGCTGCGGGCCTTGATTCGGGCCAGCACCGGGTCCGATCTGCGGGTGATGTTTCCCATGATCTCATCCCTAGAGGAGATACGCCGGGCGAAAGAACTCTTCAAGCAGGCCTGGGACGAGGTCCGCGAAGCCGGACATGCCACGGCGGAGAAGATCCACTTGGGCATCATGGTCGAGGTCCCCTCGACAGCGATCATGGCCGATCGTTTCGCAGACGAGGTGGATTTCTTCCGC
>CAZBLT010000059.1:0-12154 GCA_964492745.1 uncultured Anaerolineaceae bacterium | reverse complement strand
TGGGCGCGGCTGACAGGGGAGAGCGCATCGGCCTGATCTAGTGGTGAAGCCGTCTACTTACGAAGGAGTCACGGACGTTGGCAGACGAGGTACCATCGGGTGGCGGCCCGCCGACAAGATCGTCGGCGGGCCGCCCTATGCAATGCGAGCGTGGGTGTTGGGGGGCGGGTGTTTCGAGATAGCGAAGAGGGCTGTAGGGCTTGACCCGGGTGGAGAACGCGTGCATGCTTAAGCTGTCCGCCTAGTAAGACTCGCTCGAAGCCTGCATGGAGAATCTAGTCAAGGTACTTCAGCGCGTTTGGCATTTTCGCCACTTATCGGCCGATGATCTGCGCCGCATCGTCGGCGCCGGAAGCTTGCGAAGGTTTCCAAAGGAAGAAACGATCTTCCACGAGGCTGAGGAGAGCGCGGGTATGTTTGTCATGCTGCGCGGGCGGGCAAATCTCATTAAGGCAGGCGTGAGTGGTCACGAGCAGATCATCGCCGCCATTGATCCTGTGATTATGTTCAACGAACTGTCTGTGATCGACGGTGGTCCGAACCCATATACGGCCGTGGCCACCCGAGATTGCCTGACATGGAACATCAGCCACGAGGCCTTCGTCGAGCTGGTGCGCCACTACCCGGATCCCGAAATTGGCCTGGGTCTGCTGCGCGTGATGGCCGCGCGCATGCGCCTACTCATCAACCGATGCGAGGATCTCTCCTATAGGCCGGTCGTGGCGCGCATCGCCAAGTTGCTGCTTGAGTTGAGCGGGCAGGGGGCGCGGGTGATCGATCGCAGTGAGCATCCCATCACAGAATTGGCGGCGCACGTTGCCAGCGTCCCCGAAGTCGTCAGCCGCTCGCTGAGCACGCTGACCGAGAGGGGGCTGATCGAGTGTGACCGGCAACGGATTCAAGTGTGCGATGGCCAGCGTTTGGCCGAAGTGGCGATGGCCGGAGAGCTGGGCTTCGACCTGTAGGTATCACTCCCCTATCCTCTAGCTCGAACTACGCCTCACTTGACTTGAGTCAAGGACTTGTGTGTTCGCTTGTGATAACTTGTACAGATAGAGCATTGGGAAATCTGTCACAGGTCGACCCGGCGCCTGCGCTGTGCAGATCTACGGCATATGCATTACGCAAGCGCTTTGCATCATCCGTCTCCAGCCCGGCCAGCTGGAATGAGATCAAAGCGAAAAGATGAGAATGCCTATGGAGATCTCTTGTGAAAGGACGGTATGGCGTCGTTTGAGGGCAGTCTGGCTGTTGGTTCTTGTGTTCGCAGTGGCGGGTTTCCTAACGGGATGCCAGCCAGCGTCCACGCCAGCGCCCACAGAGGCTCCCTCTGCGACGCCCAAACCCACCGAGCCACCACCTCCCACACCCACGCCGCTACCCGACCAATCGCCATTCGTGGATGCATGGGAAAGCGGCCCGCATGCCAATAACTACGCTCTCAACAAGGGGCCGAACACATACTGCTCACGCTGTCACTCCCCTCAGAACTGGGACCCAGAATCGCGGGTGGACCGGCCGCCGAACTGCGTGACCTGCAAGTTCCCCACCGATGACGAGATCCGCATGGCTTCCACCATGGATTTTGTCGAAGAAGAGGACTGGGTCGGGATCACGTGTGAGACCTGCCACCAGGTTGAAAATGGGGTGGCGCTCCCCGGAATCGCATGGCTGAATACCGTCACCGGCGAATACGAACAGGTCAGTGATCCGAACGAGCTCTGTGGGAAATGCCACGCGACGACGAAGGGAGTGAAGGCCACGGGTGGCAGGGGCGTGGAGCACGCAATTGAGCTAGGGGGCAGCGCCCATCTGAATTGGGCGGGTGAGTGGCCGCAGGCCGATCGGCCGCAGTACTGCTCCGATTGCCATGACCCCCACTCCACAGTCCGCAAGACTTGCGCGGATTGCCACCAGGCTGTCACTACATCTGAGACGCACATGAAGGGGTTCAACAACGTCATGCTGGATAAGGTGTCCTGCATGGCCTGCCACGATGCCTCTGGCATGGAGGTCGGACCCCATCCCGATGAGGACATGGGGGGCGTCTTCGTGACGCTAGTGAGCGAGATGAGCCGCAGCGGGGAGATGACGACAGAATACGTCAAGTCTCACAGCATCCAGTGGGAAGTCTCCTGCGATCGTTGTCACTTCGAGGAGAATCCCTGGGGGTTGGTGTTACTGACAGCTGAGGGCGAACTGCTGTCAGAATAAAGGTTCTTGCACTGAAGAGAGAGCGAGACGTTCCATGCCGGTTGGCCGTCGCACCAGCCGGGCTCGCAAGGATCGTCGCCTGCTGCGCGAGGCATGGAACGTCTCACAATTAAGAAGATACCACAAAGATCGATCGAGGCTGTGAAGGGACCGGTGGTGACTTTGTCATGCTTCCATTTCTTGGAACACAGCGAGCGGAACCATGAAGACTGGGCTCGCATCTAAGCGCAGACCGCGCCTGCGCCTTTGGCTGGTTTTCGCGCTGGCGCTGGTGATTGTGTCGGGAGTAGCCGCGTGTCAACCGGACGAGGCGGGCAAGATGCAGGACCAGAATCCCCAGGCTTCGCAAGACGCCAGCACGCAGGCCTCTGGGCCTCAAGAATCCACGAAGTCCGCACCGACTGTGACGCAGAGTGCCGAGGTTGTGCAAGCGCTTTGGGAGGAGAGCCCTCACGCCGATGCCTATGTGCTCAGCGACGCAGGAGAGAATAGCACTTGTGCTCGGTGCCACGCGCCGGTGCAGTGGATTCCAAGCATGGAGGATATGCCCGAAAGTTGCTCATCCTGCAAATTCGAGGTCGATCCACCCCCTCCCGTAATCCCTGAGAGTGAGTGGAGCCACGTTGAATGCAAGGTGTGTCACAAATCGAAGAAGGGCAAGATCGACCCGCAAGTCGCTTGGCTCGAGATCGCTCCGATTGAAGAGTATGCAGAAGTAGAATCGACCACGGCACTATGCGATAAATGCCATCTTGCCGGAGATATCCCGGGACACGCATCCGTGGTCGTGGGGGGCGATCACGCTGACTTCTCTTGCACGGATTGTCATGATGCGCATGCCGCAAAGGCGAACTGCGGTGCGGAAGGATGCCATGCGGATGTTCTCCCGCCCGTCCCAGCGATAGCGGGGCACGATGAGACCCATGCTTCCGTGAGCTGCTCCGCCTGTCATGATGCGGCGGGCCTAGAGATTGCCTATATCGAAGAGACGGGAAGATGGGAGACGGTGCTTGAGAAATGGAACGGATCCGATGCAGGCACAATCCCTTTCACATCGCATACGCTGGTTCGAGAAGCGCCTTGCGAACGCTGCCATTATGAATCCAACCCCTTGGGTCTGCGGGAGAATATCGAGGGGGAGGTCTCTCCATGAGATATCTATAAGAGATAAGGAGGCGATGATGTCGATGTTGGATCGAGTTATCCTTTTGGCCACCGGCTTGGTGGCTGCGTATCTGATCTGGTTCTTCGGCAAACGCTATAGCGTGGGCCGAAAGGTGCGCGCCCTGTATTTCCTGGCCTCCTTCGCGGTGCTTCTCATCGCGGGCCTGCTGATGATCCTCTTCAGCTACGACGCGCTCGCCAATCCGCTGGTCGTGATCGTCGCGGTGCTCATCCCGGCCGGACTCTCGCTTGGCCTGGTGAGCAAGTATCTGCCCGCGATCGAGAAAGGCTACCTGGCCTTCGTCGTCATTGGCCTGGCCGCCATCGCCGTCACGCGCTTCACCGGGCCCTCGGGGCTGGCGACCGCCGTGCTTGCCTTCGTCCATTCCGTGGCCGGGCTGCTGATCTTCTTCCTGCCCATCCGGGCCGTGGCCCGGGACGAGGCCGAGAAGGATCTCATTGGCGTCACCGTCGGTGGTGGGCTGATCGGTTTGGGTGGGATCGCCCTGGCCTTCCTGAAAAGCGGCAGCCAGTTTCTGTTCTTCTCGGCGGACTTTGTCTTCGCCATTCTGGCCCCGCTGCTGCTGCTCATGACGCTGGCCTTCGCCTGGGGCTTTGTGAAGGGTCTGCCTGAGATCTAGGCGCATTTGGCATTAGCGGCAACTGTGCACACGGGCCGCTACAATTGATTCTGGACTGTGTTCTGGAGATATTGGATCGCCGGCAGGCGAGAGGGTATCGCTATCCTGGAGGCATACGCATGATCGCAAGTCGACTGCGGTTTCTCTTCGGTTCGACCAAGGGCCTGGTGCTGGTTGCCATCGCCATGATCTCGCTCGTCACTGGCCTATGGGGCATGCTGTCAGGCCCGATGGCGGAGTGGGGCGTGCGCGATGTGGTGGTGCGGGTGACGGGCATGGACCTCGATCCGGTCGAGCGCGAGGGCCGCATCATCATGCTCTACCACAGCATCGCCATGGCGGTGGTAGCCATCGAGGTCTATCTCATCACCGGCGCCCTGGCCATGCGGGCTTATTGGCGGACGATGATCAACGCCACCGTCACCGTGGGGTATATGAGCGCCATGATCTTTGGGTTGCTCTTCGCCTACTTTGGACACAACTTCATCTTCCATGGGATCTTCATCTTCGGTCAATCACTGGTGTTCTTCTCAGGCGCTTTGCTCTGCGCTGCCTTATGGCCATGGCGTGAAGAGTTCAGCGTCCAGGACCCGGACTATGCGCACACACGGGGCGGCGTGGACCTCGAACGGGTAGCTTTCTTCACTATGGCGGTGGCGACGCTTGGGTCGGCTCTCTTCGGCGCCGTCGCGGGAGCCAGCTTTGGTACCGGTTTCGAGACCTTCCTGGCCGAGGACGTTGTGCGCGAGCCCCACAAGGCCATCCTGCAGAAAGCGATCATCGGTCACCTGCACATCATGCTCACGCTAATTGGCGTGGCGATCACCCTGCTGGTCGGGCGCTGGCAGGATTTCAAAGGCACGCTGCATAAGATCGCCATGCCGCTGATGATTGTCGGCACGATCATCATCTCGCTGGGAGCCTGGTCGGTGGTGCTGGTGGAGTGGGCCCATACCATCATCTATGTTGGGTCGGTTCTGGTTATGCTGGCGGCGCTGATGTTCGTGATTTTCAGCTGGGATAAGCTGATCCGCACAGGCTTGCAGGAGCAGGGGTTGACCAGGGCAGGAGTGGGGCCGAAGGTGCGGGCACTTCTGCGTGACCCTCTGCGGTTCGGTGTCGGCTGGCAAATGGTCTTCATGAACTTCACCGTGAGCGGAGTCGGCATCTTCATGGCGGTCAAGCTGGACGAGATTTTCCGGGCCTGGACCCACCGGGAGGAGCGCATTGTCCTCACAGGCCACTGGCATATCCTCGCCGCCATCATCGCCACCATCATCCTGCTGTACTACGCCGATCTCGCCGGACTTAAGGGCCGGGTGCGCAAGTGGTTTGGCTGGCTGATCATCCTGGGATCCGATCTGGCGTTCGGTGCGGTGACCGTCTTCGAGATGAAGCGCCTCTTTGTGAGCGAAGCCGCGCAGCAATTGATTGTAACTTGGACCATGGTGCTCAATGAAGTGGGATTGGGGACAGTCCTGCTGGTGCTGGCGGCGCTGATGATCTGGCGGCTGGTAGATCTCTTCCGGGGCCGGGGGCGTTGGGTAGAGGAGCATGCCCAAACTAGGCTGGATGCTGCCGCGCCGCTGACCTCCACACCTCTACACACACCGCCAAGCGAAACCCCTCAGGAGGTGGAGGCATGAAACGCAGTGTGCTGATCCTGGCTCTCTTCGCAGCGTGGAGCCTGACCGCCTGCGGACCCTCCGCAGGCCAGACTGCGTCCACCATTCCGGTTTTCGAACCTGGCGTCGACCCGGAGGCCTGGGCATTGGTCCCGGCGGGGGAGTTCTATCAAGGCCAGTTCGCGCATGAAGTAACCATGGACCATGATTACGAGATGATGGTGACCCCCGTGACCAACGCGCAGTATGCTGCCTATCTGAACGATGCCTTGGGGGAAGGTTGGGTCCAACGCATCCAGGGGGAGGTGGTGGGCTACTATCCCGGAGATGTCTTCCACGGATACGAGCACGAAATGCCGATCGAGGCTGGTGATTGGCTGTATGTACCCTTGGATGAACCCGGGTTGCGCATTATTGAGCAAGGTGGAAGCTTCGAGGCCAAGCCGGAATACGCGAATCATCCCATGGTGCACGTGACCTGGTTCGGCGCCAAGGCCTTCTGTGAGTTCTATGGCTGGCGGCTGCCGACCGAATTAGAATGGGAGCGGGCGGCCCGCGGGGATGACGACCGCACTTACCCGTGGGGTGAGGACATCGGTCCCGGCAACGCCAACTACTACAACAGCCGCGACCCCTTCGAAAGCATCTATGGCAAGCAAGGGGACACCACGCCAGTCGGCTTCTATAATGGGGGCACCTACGGAGGCTTTGAGACGCAGGATTCCCCCAGCCCCTATGGGCTCTACGATATGGCCGGCAATGTCTGGCAATGGACGGCTGATGATTATGAAGATCAACACTACCGCTACCTGAGGGGCGGCAGCAGGATGGAGTATGAGCCCTATCTGCGTGTCTGGGTTCGCAACAGCGCCGGGCCGGATTTCCATAGCTCGAGCATCGGCTTCCGCTGTGTGCGAGATCTGAGCGAGTAGGCCAAGCAAGGCAGGGAGGAAGAGTGTGCAGGCTGCAATGCGGTGGATAAGGGGCAGGCTGAGCTTCTACCTGCCGATGATCAAGAGCCTGCAGACAGGTCTTCTGCTCATAACGGGCCTGGCAGGCTTCATGAGCGCCCGCTGCCCGGTGATTCATTGGCAGGTGCTCCTCGGGCTTACGGGAAGCCTCTTCCTGGCTATCAGTGGGAGCACTGCTACGAACATGGTGCTCGACCGGGACATCGACGCGCGTATGGCGCGCACATGCTTCCGGCCACTTCCCGCTGGGCGGATTTCCATCCGGGAAGCCTGGACACTTGCGCTCGTTCTCAGCATAGCCGGCATTGGCTGGGCCTTCTGGCTCGACCGCCTATATGGGGCGGTGGTGCTAGCGGGGTGGCTCTTCGATGTGATGGTATACACGTTGTGGCTCAAACGCCGCACGCCTTGGTCCATCATCTGGGGCGGCATCGCCGGAGGTATGCCCGTGCTGGCGGGTCGCGCTCTGGGGCTGGGGAGCATCGATTGGGTCGGTGTGACCCTCGCGCTGGCGGTTCTGCTTTGGATCCCCACCCACATCCTAACCTTCAGTATGCGCTACCGGGAAGATTACGCCCGGGCGGGCATCCCCACTTTTCCGGCGTGGTATAGCGAAGATTTCACACATAAGATTGTGGCGGTCTCCTCTGTGCTGGCGGCCGGAGTGATGGGGCTGGCAGCCTACGGCATCGGCATGACCTGGGGCTACTTGCGGGTGCTGGTCGTGCTCAGCGGGGGCCTGCTTGCTCTGGCCATCACCGCAGCCTGCCGTCCCTCCATGAAGGCCAATTTCGCGCTCTTCAAATACGCCTCGATCTACATGCTCAGCTCGATGGTCCTGCTCGTGCTCGAAGGCATATGAGGCTGGCCATGGCGATGCGCGACCGTCTGTTCCTGCTGGTAGCAGGGGTGCTCTCGGCCTATCAGGTGGCCGTGGGCATCGAGGGCCTGAGCGATCTGGCCATCATCTGCTATACGCTGGCATTCGGCGTGCTCCTCGTGGCCTCGCTGGTCCTGATTATTTTGGGCTATGAAGCACTCGACAGCCCGGCGGTGGTGATTGTTGCAACAGTCTTGCCTCTAAGTCTCTCCGCCGGGCTGGTGGCACAACATCTCCCGTTATGGACGCTCGGCTACTTGGTCTTCGCTGGGTTTGGGTTCGCGGCCGTGGCGATCTCCCGCCTTATCTCTCTGGGGCGTGTCGCGACGGCAGTCCTGGCCGTTGTGCACGGCACTGCGGGGTTAGTCATCACCGGCGTGCCGCTCTGGACGGTTGCTATCCATCGATCGGGACCTGCATATCTCCTGGTAGCCCTTGGAGGAGTCCTGATCGGCCTGGGCGGTTTGCTGCTGACATTTTTCAGGATGGGAAAGCCGCTGATTGCAGGCAGCCGCCTCATGGGGGCGCTGCCCTTGCTTCTCTTGCTTACCGGGGCCAGTTTCACGGCGGGAATGGCATGGGGAGGTTAGCTGCCCCGTGAGCTGCAAGCCTGGCGTGCCCAAATCTTGGCTGCATGCCCTGTCGGGGATGACGTGGTCTGGCGTGGGCATATTGCTTCTCCGATGGGTGTGGGTGTGGCTGCATCCCCTGGGGTGGGTGAAGTCACTTCCATCTCTGATCATCGGCGGGGCTGCTACTGGGAGCATCTATATCTTTTTCCGCCGTATGGCGATCAAGAACATCGAACGCATTGAGAAGCTGCCGCAGCGCCCCTGCCTATTCGCGTTCCAGGCATGGACGAGTTATCCCCTGGTGGCGGTAATGATCTCCATGGGGATTGCGTTGCGCGGCTCCTCAATCCCCAGGCTATGGCTCAGCTCCCTCTATCTTGGCATCGGAGGTGCTCTGCTTCTCGCGAGTCTGCACTATTACGGGCATTTGCTGGTGCTCAATAGGGCTGTTTAAGGGGCCTGGGTGGAAGGAAGGTGGCTGTAAACATCAGGCAGACACAATTTAATATCGTGTACGTAAATGGGAGGAAGAGATCATGGGAAAGACTCTGCGCATCATTGCCATCGTCTTCATGGGCCTCACTGCGGCGATGAACATCCTGGGCGGAATCGGCACGGTCTGTGCCGCATTTCTGACCAAGAAATTTCCGCCGATGTGGGCCCTGCTCGACTATCAATGGCTCTATCAGATCTTGATGATTGTGACGATACTCATTGGCCTGGGAGGAGTATGGGCCCTGATACGGCTCATAAAGGGAGGAAAGACGGCCTATCGCGATGCTATGATCTTGCTGGTTGTGGGCGCAGTCGTCGCGGGGGTACATATGTACGCATCCCTTGCCCTGCGCGGCAAGGCTGTGCCGGCGAATATGAAATTCTATATCAACGCCATAACGCTGCTGATCTTCCTCCTGCTGAGGTTGCCAGGCATCCGGGAGCAAGTGCGCTTTTCCGACCCGAGCGACCCCGGCACACGCGCAGCGGCCTCGGGCGCCGCGGCCATCATCGTGGGCCTGGTGGTCCTCTCAACAACGCTCTGGGTGGGCGAATCTCACATCTACCAGGGTGCCAACTGGACGCATGTGCTGAAGATCCCGCTGATGGCCAGCGGATTAGCCCTGCTGACGCTCGGTGCGCTGCGCCTAGCGTTGGACATTCTGCCGCGGCGGTGGCGCAGCATCTTTGCCCGTCAAAAGGGCTAGCCGCCGGAAAAGAAGCAGCTTGGCGAAACTATCCCACGGAATCCCATAGGGAACCACGGGGCGTTCGTGTCCTTGCGACGCGGGCGCCCCGTCTAGCTGTTAGCAGGCCTGCTCTGGATGGCGGTCGCCGAGCCAGCCCGGACCCTGACGAGGCAAGGGCTCCCGCCCATAGAGCCAGTCATCGAGCCATACCGCCGCGCGTCGCGCCGTTCCAGAGCAGGCCACGGCTGCGCGCATCAAGTTGTGGGCCCAGTTGGCGGGATGGCTGTAGGGGCAAACAGCCATGCAGATCCCGCAATCCGTGCCGATGGCGTTCCAGTACCGGAAACAGCGGTCTTCGTCGAGCTTCCAGCGCAGCATGCCATGATCGAGCTTGCGGTCGTCCATCGGGATGGCGCGGCTTGGGCAGGACTCGGCGCACTTGGCACACACACGGCAGAAATCGATTATCGATTCTGTCGGCATGCGCTGGTCGGGCAGGAGCGGCAGGTCCGTGGTAACGACCCCGAGGCGGACGCGTGGGCCCAGGTCGGGCGTCATCAAGATGCCTATGCGTCCGATCTCGCCCAGGCCGGCCTCGCGGGCTACCAATGGGGCGATCACACGGTAGTTGCCATCGATGTGGGCCCGGGCCGGGTAGCCCAGCCTGCGGGCGAGATTGGCCAGTTGGATGGCGATGACGGCGGCGTCGACGTAGCGGCGGGCGGACTCGAGCACCACCGGTGCCTGCGGAGCGGTGCCCATGATGTGGAAGTCCATCTCGACCGTGAAGGCCAGGGCAAAGCGATGGTTGAGGTCGACGGGCGCGCCATAACGGCCGGTGCCTCGGCCGATGTGTGAGTAGATGTGGCTCGGCTGCAGCCGGCACACCCCGACGCTGTGTGCTCCGAGGTGCAGGGCGAGACCCTTCATCAATCGGGTAAGGCCCTCCGGCGAAGAAGAGACAGGCGGGGAGGAGACGGGACCATCTACGGCCTCGCGCAGGGCTTCGGTGACATCGAAGCTGGCCTGTGCAGCGGGAAAGATCAGCGGGTCGGCCAGACGCGCCTGCGGCGAGAGCAGTCCGGCGAAGGCGCGGAGTCGCTCGTCCGGCGCTCGCTTCTCCGGCCGCATATTGTAATAGGCTTCATGCTCGGGGCTCCCGGGCACGAGCTGAGCCCTCGCAAAGACCACGTCGCGTTCATCGAAACGCTCGCTCCGCTGGTCAGGACCGGTTTCTACGCGCCCGATGGGCCATGCGAAGATCAGCACCCCCAGAAACCCAAGCGCCAGCAGGCCCAGCAGGAGGGCTCGCTGGAGCGAAGGTGGAGCGAGCACAGCCGCGGAGAAGAACACCGCCGTGAGCGCGCCTGCCAGGATGGAGATCCGGGCGGCCCTTGGTGCCCCCTCACGCAGTGAGAGAAGCCCGAAAGCCAGCAGCAGCCCGGTCATCGAAGCGCCGAGAACCAGCAGGGTGGCTGGGATCACCATTTGTATCCTCCCATCTCAGAATTCCGGATGCGGGATAGGCCCATTATGGACCGTTTGGGTGAAAGCCTCAAAGGCGTCCAGGCGGGCGCGCGGGGAGAGCGGAGAAGGATCAGCCGAGCGCGCTGCACGAGCGGCATCAGCCAACCAACCCCAGCCCCCAGATGAGATTGAGCACAATCACCTCAGGCACGCCGGACATCCCGAACCGCGGCAGCATGATGGCAACCGCGAGGCAGAAGATCGTGGCGAGACCGATGCCCAAGCCCAGGAAGAGCGAGGAGGCCAGACCAGGCCAGCGAGTGTACATCCAGGCGTGGAGGGCGCTGACGACCATTCCTAAAGAGGAGCGCGAGCATCGCAAAGCCGCGGCTATCCTCACTCCGGACTGCCCCCAGCCCTTTCTCGGCGATCTTCTCAGCCCCTGCGATGCACTCGATGCGGGCGAAGGCAATGCCTCCCAGCAGGGCAGCCACTGGGAGGACGACGATCAAGAACCCGAGCAGGCTTCTAGACATGGGTTCTTCCCTTTTGGATTTCTAAGAGGGCGTCAAGACCTGCCCCGCATGCCGGACTTGCGACTTCTGGTGGCAGGCAGGGCGCTATCGCGCCGCCAGACGCTGGATCGCATCTAATTGGCGGCGAGCGGTCTCTTCGCCGATATGGATGATTTCCTCTGCCCGCGTGAAACCTGTGAAGAGGCCGATCTCATGGGGAATCGGTGGGCTGAGCAACAGGTCGGGCGGGGCCTCGAGCAAATGGGCTTTAGTCAGAGCGCGGGTCATAATGATGACCACCCGAGCTAAATCCTGGGCCAGGACCGGCAGGCGGTTCAACCCGACGGCGGGTTCGATGTGCTCGCCGGCGCCCGGCTCCGGGGAGACGTTCACGCCAATCACCACGTCGGTGCCCAAGGTTTTCGGCAAGCCGGTGGGGAGGTTGTTAAGCACGCCCCCATCCACCAAGCGCCAGGGGCCGATCTCAACCGGCGGGAAGACCCCGGGGAAGGCGCTGGTGGCCATCACCGCCTGGAGCGCGCTGCCCTCCATAAGATCCACTTCGGCTCCGGTGTTCAGATCGACTGCCTTGAGGCCGAGCGGGATGCGCAGGTCCTGGAATTGAATCTCGGGTGAAATGAGACGCGAGAGGAACTCACGCACATGCGTGCCTGCGAGAAGCCCTCGCCGCGCGGGCCGCAGGTCCACCAGCCGGACCAATTCGCGGAGGCTGCTCATGCGGATTGCCTCGCGGGCCAACTCATCGGCCGAAAATCCGGCGGCATAGGCCGCCGCCACAACGCCCCCCATGCTGGTGCCTGCCAGCGCGTGCACTGGGATGCCCTCCTCCTCAAGCACCTTGAGGACGCCAATATGCGCCAGGCCGCGCGCCCCGCCGCCGCTCAACGCCAGGCCGATGCG
>CAZBLT010000058.1:0-12160 GCA_964492745.1 uncultured Anaerolineaceae bacterium | reverse complement strand
CGAGGCATCCCCGCCGCGCGGCGGAAGCGCGGCTGGGCGATCGGGCGTGGGCCTGGGCATCTGGATCGGGTATCTTCCCCACATCTAGAAGAGCACCGATGCCAGCTCCTCCCGGTATTGTCGGGTGAGCGTATCCTCATCCCCCAGGATGGAGAAGACCGCCAGAAGAATCTTGCGAGGCAGGCCGTCCCGATAGCGCTTATCCTGCCGCAGAATGTCCAATAGCCCGTCCATCGCCGCCGGCAGGTTACCCCGCACGATAAGCCGGCCCGCTTGATAGAGCTCGGCCGCGAGGGGGTCTTGCTCGTCGTAGCCGGGGCCATTCTTCTCAACCGCGTCCAGAAGATCCGCCAGCGGCCTGAGCTGCTCGGCGATTGCCCACTCGCTTCCGGGTGGGAAGTCCTCCAGCAGGGCCAAAGCCTCGCCCCCGCGGCCCTGCATGAGCAGGCTCTTCACAAGCCCCAGTGCGGCAGCGGCATTGCTCTCATCCTCCGCCAGCGCTTCACGGAAGGCCTCCTCAGCATCCTTCCAATGGTGAGTGACCAGCAGGCTGTTAGCGGCTTGCACCGCCTGCTCGGCCGGGCTGGGCACCAAGCGCTGGATGAACCGCCGCACAACCGGCTCGGGTTGCGCGCCGACGAATTCCGCCTCAACCTTGCCTAGCCTAAAGGCCTTCACGGCGGGGATGCCCTGCACGCCAAAGCGTATGGCCAGGCCAGGGTTCTGGTCTACATTGACTTTCGCCAGCAGAAAGCGCCCGCCGGCTTCGATCGCCAGGCGCTCGAGGATCGGCCCCAGCACCTTGCAGGGCCCACACCACTCCGCCCAGAAGTCCACTACGACCGGCACTTCATGCGAGCGGAGCAAGACCTCTTGCTCAAAATTGGCTTCGTTCACATCGAGCATGAAAGGATTCATACCTGCACCTTCCGGTAATCATGTCTTCGCGGAGCTATTTTACTTTGCGTGCATTAAAGTTGTGTTGGCAAACCAGGCGACGTCGCACGGGTGTGCCACCTACTCCCCCTCGCCGCCCTCATCTGCCCTGGCAGGCTGCTCCACTCGCAGTACATTGCCATGAATATCCACGACCACCCGGAACCCCACCATGCCCAGATAGGCACGCACTTCCTCGGGCAGGCCCATCCGCAGCAGGGCGTCGAACTGGGCTTCGATATTCTTCAGGGAGGCCTCGATGGCCGCCTTGGTGAAGATATCCTCCTGGCCCAGCATCTTCATCGTGCTCAGGCTGATGGCCTCTTCATGCCCCTCCATCATCCGCCGCATGTGCTCCAAGACCTGGCGGTCAACCTGCTCACTTTCGATATGGCGCATGAATCCATCGTCATCGACCACGTAGAAGGCCTCGCCTCCCACCCGGCGCACTTCCACCGGCCGGTCGAATTCATCTACCACCAAGCCCTCGAAAAGCGCTTGCTGCGACATAGTCATCACCTTGGGGGCATCACCCCAAAATCTATCCTATCAAAGGATCATCCAGGCATGCCAGCAGGACTTGCCCAGATGAGGGTAGCGGATCAGGGATGGACGTTTACGAGCGTGCCGACCGAAGCGAAGTGGAAGAGCCACTCGGCATCGGGTGTATAGAGGTTCACGCAACCATGACTCATGGGAGTCCCAAAGTTGCTGTGCCAATAGGTCCCATGCAAGGCATAGCCCCGATAGAAGTACATCGTGTAGGGCACGTCGGGCAGGTAATAGCCGGGGCCGGACATATCTGTGGCCACAAGCTTCACATAAATTCGGTACTGGCCCAAGACCGTCGGATAGGCCGCCGTCCCGGTCGACACAAGGAAGGTGCGCACAGCCTGCTCGCCTTCGTAGGCCGTGACCTTCTGCTCACTGATATCGATATCGATCCAGCGTCCCTCGGCGATTATTTCCTGGCGGGAAAGATTGAAAGACGCCAGGTAGGAAACCTTTGGAGTAGGCGTGGCTGTGGGTGTCGCGGTCAGCGTGGGCGTCGGAGTGATGGTCGACGTGGCCGTCGGCGTTGCGGTCGGCGTGGGCGTACGGGTCGGCGTAGGCGTGTACGTGGCTTTCTGAAGCGGATTGGAGACCGCCTGGGGCGGCCTTGCCGCAGCTGGGATGCCGCCAAGCCAAAGGCCAAACCCCATGGCCACGGCCATCCCCGTGGCCAGTGCCCTTCCGGGAAGCACGCGATGCTCTGCCAGAAGATCCATAGAGATCAGATCCGGGAAGAGGTGGGCGGGGATCCGGGCCCGCCTGAGCTCCGCGGCCCTGGAGCGCGGCGGCAGCCGGCGGATGAGCCAGCGGATGGCCTTGCGGGCTGCATGGCTCTTTGGATTGATCTCCAGCGCCCTCGCTGCATAGGCCAGGCCTGGCCTTGGATCGGATGCGGCCGCCAGCAGCAGCCAGGCGCGCTCTGAAGCAGGCTGAAGCCGGGCGGCCAGGCGCGCATGCCGCCGTGCCCCTGCCCTATCTCCGCGACTGAGTGCTGCTTCCGCGGCCCTCAGCGCCTCTTCGAAGGGAGCTTGCCCGGTGCCCGCGCTCACGGAGTGGACTCCCAGGGCAAGGAGGCCGGCTCGTTATTCACGTAGCAGAGCACACCATCCGCAATCCCGCGGGCGGCCTTCTCGGGTTGGGAAGTCAGAAAGTCGCGATCGAGGTAAAGGAAGCCAGTTTCTATAATGACAGCCGGGGTTTGGCTGTGGATCTCACGAAAGGTGTGATATTCGGTCATATCGCGGGTGATGCTGCCGGCGTGAAATGTCAGACCCGTTGCCCGGCCGTAGCGGTCGATCATACAATCGACAAGACGCTGAGACTTGTCCGGGACGGCCGATTCAAGCGCACTTGTGACCTTATAGCCTGTCGCCGAATCGTTGATCGGCAGGCATGAATCGGCATGCACCGAGACCAACGCCACCGCCCGGTATTCGAACAGGCGCGGGTCAAACTCGTCGAATACGTCTACCTCCAGGCCGGCTGCGCGTAGCGCCTGCGCCGCGCGCAACCCGATGGCCTCGTTCACCTCGAGCTCGGTGAGCCCATCCGGGCATTGCGCCCCGGGATCCACCTCGCCGGTGTCTGGATTTGGCCCGCGATGGCCAATGACGATTCCGACTCTCAGGGCCGCCACTTCGGAGGGGACGGCCCCTGCCGCTTCAGGGGTCTGCCGGGCACCCTCGAAGGCGGCCGCAAGCTGGCCTGCAAGCTCGCCAGGGCTCAAGCCCGCGGGTGTCCATGCGGTGAAGAGCGTGGCCAGGATGGCCGCCGCCACGAGAGTCACGCCCAGATGACGCATGATCTGGCCTGCCGGCGGTCCCTCTGGCATGCTCGACTTCGGCTTCATGGGGCGGCTTCTCATCCCCGGATGCACTCTATGGCGGCTGATGGCCATTATAGCAGGGCTTGCGCCTCCATCACCATGTGACCCCGGTCCTTGGCTGCCCGCACGGGGGCTTGACATTCTCACCCCGATTTGTATAATTTTGATCATGAAATCCATGCTTATTGGTCTTTGGGTTGGTTCACTCTCTTGCTCCTGTCCGAGGCGGGGGCGCTAGTCACCTCGTCTCGGTCTTCTGATCATCCAATCCCAGTCGAACAGACGAGTCCCTGACACGCTCCCGCACCACCAGGCGCTAAGGCGCGCGTGATTCCTTGGACCGTCTGTTGCTGCTAAAGACTGTAAGGGAGCGGATGATGACCGACATTCAACTCGCTAGAAACATAGCCACAAGATGGCCCCGGGCGGGATCGACGCTCGATTCGCTCGTAGGGGGGACGCCCCTGATTCGCTTTCCACGCCTCGCCGCTGGGCTTTCACCGGGCGTGAGCCTCTTCGGAAAGGCCGAGTGGCACAACCCCGGCGGATCGGTCAAGGACCGTCCTGCCGCTGCAATTCTGCAGAGGGCGCTGGCGGAAGGCCTCCTGGAGGAAGGGCGTGTATTCCTCGACTCCACCTCCGGCAATATGGGGATCGCCTACGCCACACTGGGGGCAGCCCTGGGCATCCAGATCCACTTGGCGATCCCCGCCAACGCTAGTCCTGAGCGCTTGCAAATCCTGCGGGCGCTGGGCGCCGAATTGACGCTCACCGACCCGCTGGAGGGCTCCGATGGCGCCCGCGAAATCGTAGCCGAGATGGCCGCACGCGAGCCCACGCGCTTCTACTATGCCGACCAGTACAGCAATCCCGCCAACTGGCAAGCACATTATGAAGGCACGGGTCCCGAAATCGTGGAGCAAACCCAAGGCATGATCACGCACTTCGTGGCTGGCATGGGCACGACCGGCACGATCACAGGCGTGGGACGCTACCTGCGCCAGCATATACCTGCCGCGCGAGTGATCGCCGTTCAGCCGGATGGACCCCTTCATGGGCTCGAAGGGCTGAAGCACCTGGCGACCAGCCCGCTGCCGGAGATCTTCGATGAGGGCGTCGTCGATCAGGTCATCACGGTACCAACCGAGTCGGCCCACGAGATGCTGCGGCGGGCCGCCCGCATGGAGGGCGTCTTGCTCGGAGTCTCCGCCGGTGCTGCGCTTGTGGCAGCCTTGCATGTGGCCCGGCGCCTGAATGAGGGCCTAGTCGTCGCCATTCTCCCTGACTCGGGCATGAAGTACCTCTCGCAACGCTACTGGAGCCAGGCATGACGCTCGTGATCCCGCCCTATCTGCTGAACGCGATCCACGCTCACGCTGCGTCTTCCTATCCCGATGAAGGAGCCGGCTTCATCTTGGGCACGGTGCAAGATGCCAAGCGGATCGCAAGAGCGGTCCTGCCTCAGGCGAACAACTTCGAGTCTTCGATGCGACGCCGAAGGTACAGCATCAGCCCTCAAGATATGCTGCAGGCCGAGCGCGAAGCCCACGCCATGGGTCTGGAGATCATCGGGATCTTTCACTCGCATCCCGATCATCCGGCCATGCCATCCGAATACGACCGGGAACATTCGCTTCCTTGGTTCCTATACCTGATTACCCGCGTGGACGGCGGCCGCGTCATAGAAAGCCGTGTCTGGCGCCTACGGGAGGACCGATCGGCGTTCAACGAGGTTCCAGTCGACCTCGAGACTCCCATTCCATGCAAGGAGACCCTATGAGCCTATTGCGAATTCCAACCCCCTTGCGGCCCTATACACAAGGCCAGAAGCAAATCATGGTCGAAGGGCGGACGGTTGCAGAAGCACTGCGAAGTCTTGCACGTAAGTTCCCGGCTATCGAACCGCATCTGTTTGATGAGACAGGCGCGCTCAGGTCCTATGTCAATGTCTTCCTCAACGATGAAGACGTCCGGACTCTGCAGGGCTCGGCGACCCCGATCGGAGAGGAGGACCGGATCATGATCCTCCCCAGCATCGCTGGGGGTGCCCATGAGCGATGACCGCCAATCGCTCGAGCGGGTTGACCGCGCCGCGCTGCGCACCAAGCAGGCCGTGATCATCGGCCTATCTTTCAGCGTGCCTGCCATGTTCTTGAGCGATTATCGTGGGCGGCCAAACATCAAGCTGCTGCAAACTGGCGATAAGCCGCCCAAGGAGCCGATGGCGGACCCCGTGGTTCGGAGACCTTGATGTAGAATCGAGCCGTGACGAGAGCTGCTCGGAAGGGATGCCCATGAGTACAAAGCGTGCCGCCCAACGCAAGAAAACTATGCAGCTCAGCCATGAGGAAATCCTGCGGTACTCCCGCCATCTGCTGATGCCCGAAGTCGGCCTGCAGGGCCAGGAGCGTCTGAAGACCTCTTCCGTCCTCATTATCGGCACCGGCGGACTGGGCTCACCGATTTCCATGTACTTGGCTGCGGCTGGCGTGGGGACCATCGGGCTGGTGGATTATGACGTGGTCGATTTCACAAATCTCCAGCGGCAGATCGTCCACGGCACTTCGCGCCTGGGGGACCGCAAGGTCGAGTCTGCACGCGACCGTCTCAGAGATATCAACCCGGATATCGAGATCGTCACCTACGACGAACCCTTCACATCCGAAAATGCTCTGCGAATTGCCGAGGCCTACGACCTGATCATCGACGGCACGGACAACTTCCCCACCCGCTATCTCGTGAACGACATCTGCGTATTCACGGGGAAGCCCAATGTCTACGGATCCATATTCCGCTTTGAGGGGCAGGTGAGCGTCTTCTGGGCGGAGCACGGTCCCTGCTACCGCTGTCTCTTCCCCGATCCGCCGCCCCCGGGCCTGGTGCCCTCCTGCGCAGAAGGCGGGGTCTTTGGCGTGTTGCCCGGGACCATCGGGACGCTCCAGGCGACGGAAGCGCTCAAGCTCCTGCTCGGCATCGGCGAGCCCCTCATCGGCACGCTGCTGCTCTATGACGCGCTCGAAATGAGCTTCGAGACGGTTCGCCTGAAGAAGAACCCCAACTGCAAGGTCTGCTCCGAGAACGCGGAGATTACCGAACCCATCGACTATGAGGCTTTCTGCGGTGTGCCCGCGTTTGATCATGAGGAAAGCCGGCTGCCCTCCGAATGGGAGATTGAGCCCCAGGAATTGGCCCAACGCCTGACGAGTGGGCAGAGGCTGCGCCTCATCGATGTTCGCGAGCCCCATGAACTGGAAATCTCCGCCTTGCCTGGGGCTGAGAACATCCCGCTGGGTGAGCTTGCAGCGCATCTCCATGAACTCGACAGCGCCGAGGAGATGGTCGTGCTATGCAAATCGGGCACGCGCTCGGCGCGGGCGCTGGAATTGCTCGCCGGAGCGGGCTTCCGCAAGGTTAAGAATCTGCGCGGTGGCATCAACGCCTGGGCCCAGAGCGTGGACCCAGCCCTGCCTGTTTATTAGCAGCGCAAGCCTCTCCCGAATCGGATGGTAGACACAAATGGTGGGCGGGGGCCGGCTCGTCTTGGGCCGCGCGCATTCGGGTCTTGACAGACCCTGGCCGTTTCTCTATACTCTCGCAAATTCCATAAACAAAGGCTTTGAAGGGGAGGAGTAGGCGCCGAAGCGGCGGTCCAGAGAGCGGGGGCAGGTGGGAGCCCCGCCCGAGCGCAGGTGCCGAATGGGCCTCGGAGCTGCAGGGCGAAAGGCGCAAGCCGAGTAGTCCTCGCCGGAGATGCCACCGTTATCAAGGCAAGGGGCATCGCGGTTTGACCGCCGTGCCCTCAAATGAGTGAGGCTGGCCTTTTGACCCCCGTGCGCATCACCGACGGGGGTTTCGCACACCAGCCTAAGCGGGGTGGCACCGCGGGACTCGACGCCCGTCCTCGTATGAGGGCGGGCGCTTTGCATTAAGGTCCCGTCCCCGCCACAGGCCCGGCGCGGGGCTGATCCTGGGCCCCGCCTATCAACCCAAGGAGGTGTCCAATGAGCAGCCGCACCAAATATACTCTCGAGGAAGGCGACATCCCCAACGCCTGGTACAACATCAACCCGGATATGCCGGTCTCGCCTGGCCCTGTCCTTCACCCCGTGACCAAGGAGCCGGTCACACCCGAGTTCTTGGCCCAGCTCTTCCCCATGCGCTTCATTCAGGAAGCTGTGAGCATGGAGAGGGAAGTCGAAATTCCGGAGCCGGTCCGGGAGGTCTATCGACTCTGGCGCCCGACCCCGCTCTTTCGGGCCCGCCGTCTCGAGCAGGCCCTGGACACACCCGCGCATATCTACTACAAGTACGAAGGCGTCTCCCCGGTTGGTTCGCACAAGCCTAATACGGCCGTACCGCAGGCTTTCTACGCTCATGAAGAAGGTGTGGAGGGTTTCACAACCGAGACCGGTGCGGGCCAATGGGGATCTGCGTTGGCATTCGCCTGCCGCCTGTTTGACATTCGCTGCGAGGTCTATATGGTGGGTATCTCCTACCGCCAGAAGCCCTACCGCCGCATCCTGATGGAGACCTACGGCGCCAGCGTGACGCCCAGCCCTTCCGAGCGCACGGCCTTTGGCCGCAAAATCCTCGCCGAGAACCCTGAAAGCCTTGGCTCCTTGGGAATCGCCATCTCAGAAGCCGTCGAGCACGCGGCACAGTCTGGAGGCCGCTGGAAATACTCCCTGGGCTCCGTGCTCGGCCCCGTCCTCATGCATCAGACGGTGATCGGGCTGGAAACCATGAAGCAGATGGAGCTCGCCGGTGAAGGCCCGGATGTATTGATCGGATGCGTGGGCGGCGGAAGCAATTTCGCCGGGTTCGCCTTTCCCTTCATGCGGGACAAGATCCTCCGGGGAGACGGGCCGCGCTTCATCGCCGTCGAGCCCACTGCCTGCCCAACCCTCACCCGCGGACGCTATGCTTTCGACTACGGCGACTCCGCCCGGATGGCTCCCATCATGAAGATGCACACCCTGGGGCACTCCTTCGTGCCGCCCGGCATCCATGCTGGAGGGCTCCGCTATCACGGGATGGCACCCCATATCTGTGCTCTGGTCCAGCATGCCTTGATCGAGGCGGTTGCCGTGCATCAGGTGGCAACCTTCGAGGCCGCGGTGACCTTCGCTCGCACGGAGGGAATCCTCCCCGCGCCGGAATCCGCCCATGCGGTCCGTGTTGCCATCAATGAGGCCTTGCGGTGCAAGCAGGAGGGCAGCAAGCGCGTGATCGCCTTCAATCTCTCCGGGCACGGCCACTTTGACCTGGGCGCCTACGAAGCCTACCTCGGCGGCCGGCTGGCAGACTATGAGTACCCCGCCGAAGAAATCGAGAAGGCCATGGCAGACCTCCCCCAATTGGATTAGGCCACAGTCGCACAGCCAAGATCAGGCGGCCTCGGACTTCGGGGCCGCCTCTTGACTTCCAAGGACATCTACCCGTGCACAACCCTATGGGGTAGCATAGCCTGCGCGGGAGGACCCTGAAACCAGAGATCATGCCCATGATTCGTCCAGGGATCAGCGCCAGACCTCAGCCTATGTTTGCGACTGTCCCAGGCCCGGCATCTGCCGCGGCCTGCTTCGGCGTGATGGCAATCCTCCTCGCTTCTTGCATCTCCCAGCCATCCTCTGCGCCCGCCACCACATACGTCGCCTGGCCTTCCCCCTCGCCATTGCAAGTCGTCACGCCCACGCAGCCCTCCCCGCTGCAGGTGTCCGACCTCACCTGGCGGGTCGACAAGCAATCCGGCACCCTGAAAGTGCTCGGCCTCGTGACAAACCATGCCACGCAGCCGCTCGGCGATATCACACTTTCGGTCTCTCTGCGCGATGAGGATGGCAGCCTGATCGCCGAAGCGCACACTCGGGCGGCACGATCGAACCTATCCCCTGGAGAGGGGAGTTACTTCCTGGCACTCTTCCCCGCGGCGCGCATCCCCGCGCAAGTGCAGGCACAGCCTGCCTCGTTCTCCGAACCATCCTCCTGGCCGCCTCGCGCCGAAATGAAAACACCAATCGTCGTCAGGCAACGCGACGGCTCAGGGACGATCCTCGGCTGGCTCGAGAATATGGAGACAGCCACTATCCGGGTGTCTGGCCTGACGGCATTCCTGACCGACCCCCTGGGAAGACCGCTGGATGCTGCCGAGGATTGGCTCGCGCAGTCCGTGTTGCCTCCAGATGGCTCCACCCCCTTCCGGATTCGTCTCCCGGAGGCTTGGGATCCCGACCACATCATCGTCGAAGCCGATCTGGAATTCGCCAGGGACGCGGGGAGGCCGATCGATGTCCGCATCGAGGTGGCCGACTCACGGGCCTCCCAGCAAGGCCTGCCCTTCTATCTGGTTACCCTGACGAATCAGAGCCAGGAACCCTGGTGGGTTCGAGGCCTGCTGCTCATCGAACGCGAGACGGAGCCTCTCGCAGTGCTCCCCATTCAGCCGCCCGTTCCGCTCTTGGCCGGGAATGCCTGGTCCTATGCCGTCGATCCTGCGCTTGCGCTCCCCCTGATGAAAGCACCTCCGGCGGATTGGATGCCTGAGATCCGGATCCGGGCTTTTCCTGATCCACTTGAGTCCCGCCCGGCGGTGCTGGCCGCCGTGCAGGTCCCAGTGGCCATCACTGGCTATGAACTCATCGGAAGGATGCTCCACCTCCGTGGGTTGGTTGAGAACAGGTCTGAGACCCCGTTGAAGGCCCCAACCGTATGGGCCCATGTCATCGCCACCGACGGGCGCCTGCTGACGGCCGGATTCGCCCAGGCAGCCGAGTCGATGGAGGCCTGGGATGCCGCCCCTTTCCATCTTGCGCTCCCGGTGCCGCTGGGGTTTGATCCTGCAGCGGCCGAGTATGACATCCAGGCCTATGCACTTCGCCCCTGATGATCGCCGCGGGCGCCTTGCCTCTGCGCATGCCTTGGCCCCTTACGGGCTGAGTCTATATTTGGACCTCCGCGGTGCGATTTTTTCGATATAATGCCTTTGCCCCGGCCTTTCGGGGCCTTTACTTGGCGTCGCCTTGGATGAAGGATGGTGTATTCTCTTGAAATGGGAGACGGCCGTTGGACGTGAGGCTCCTAAATGGACACCCAAACGCAACTCGAACTCTATAAGGAAATGGTCCTTATGCGCCGGCTCGAAGAGCGGGCAGCGAAGCTGTACCAGGAAGACAAGATCGGGGGATTCTTGCACCTGTACATCGGCCAGGAGGCCGTCGCCAGTGGTATCCTCGCCGCGCGGCAGCCGCAAGATCGTGCGATCACCGCCTACCGCGACCACGGCGTGGCGATCGCCTGTGGCGTTGAGCCGGTGAGAGTCATGGCCGAGCTTCTCGGCAAGCGCGATGGCACCTCGCGTGGCTTTGGTGGCTCCATGCATATGGCCGATGTCGAGCGCAACTTCTGGGGAGGGCACGCGATCGTCGGCTCTCACTTGCCCATCGCAGCAGGCATGGCCCTGGCCGACCAATACCGGGGGCAGGACGCCGTGACCATTTGCTTCTTCGGCGACGGCGCCACCAACATCGGCTACTTTCACGAAGCCTTGAACTTGGCTGCTGTATGGGACCTCCCGGTTCTGTGGATATGCGAGAACAACCAATACGGCATGGGCACTTCCGTAGGACGCGCCTCGGCCATAGAGGAGATCCACTACAAGGCCGAGGCCTACAACACCCCTCACGCCCGTGTGGACGGGATGGATATCCGCAAGGTCTATGAGGCTGCCCAGGAGGCGCTTGCCCATGCGCGTGAGAAAGGGCCGTTCTTCCTCGAGGCCGTGACCTATCGATTTGAGGGACACTCGATGGGAGATCCCGAGCGCTACCGTACGAAGGAAGAGATCGGGCGCTGGGAGGAGAACGACCCCATTGGCATCTACCGCCGCCACCTGCTCAACGACGGCGCAGCCGATGATGCCCTGCTGGACCAGCTTGAGGAACAGGTCGATCTCGAATTGCAGGAGGCGGTCAGCCAGGCTGAGGCCGGCCCTGAGCCTGCATGGGAAGACTTTGTGGGCACGATCTACACTGATGGCTACAGAGATGAATCATGGCAGTTATAAGCATGCGCGAAGCCATCTCTCAGGCGCTCTGGGAGGAGATGGAGCGAGATGAGAACGTCTTCATCCTGGGGGAGGAAGTTGGCATCTGGGGCGGAACCTATGCGGTGACACGCGGCTTCTACGACCATTTTGGCGAGAAGCGGGTCCGCGATACCCCCATCGCCGAAAGCGCTATCGTCGGCGCAGCCAATGGAGCCGCCATGGCGGGGCTGCGGCCGGTCGCAGAACTGATGACGATCAACTTCGCCTTCTCCGCCATGGATCAGATTGTGAATCAGGCCGCCAAGCTACGCACGATGTTTGGCGGCCAATTCAACCTCCCGCTGGTCATTCGTGCCGTGAGTGGTGGCGGGCGCCAGTTGGGAGCCACACACTCCCAGACACCGGACGCAATCTTCGCCCATTTTCCTGGGCTGCTCGTCGTCGCTCCAGGGACTCCCCATGATGCCAAGGGGCTGCTAAAAAGCGCCATCCGCGGCAATGACCCGGTGCTGTTCATCGAAAACGCGACCCTTTACCCCATGCGAGGCGAGGTTCCTGAGGAGGAATATCTTGAGCCCATAGGGGTCTCCAAGATCCAGCGTCCTGGACAGGATGTGACCCTCGTCGCCTACTCCAAGACGGTGCCGCCTTCCCTTCAGGCCGCGGAGGCTCTTGCCAAGGAGGGCGTGGATGCCGAAGTGATTGATCTTCGGACGCTGCGGCCATTGGATATGGGGCCGGTGGTCGAATCCTTCCGCAAGACCAACCGCGCCGTTATCGCCGAGGAGGGCTGGCGCTCATAC
>CAZBLT010000057.1:0-12469 GCA_964492745.1 uncultured Anaerolineaceae bacterium | reverse complement strand
CGTGAGGGCGGCCTCACGGTGGGTGCGGGCGTGATCACAGAGATCTTGGAATAGGTGAGCCATGGCGAAGCAGAAGATCCGGATCCGACTGAAGGCCTACGATCACCGAGTGCTGGACCAATCGGCCCAGCGGATTGTCGAGACGGCGGAGCGCACCGGCGCAAAGGTTGTCGGCCCAGTTCCGCTGCCGACGCGGATCGAGCGCTTCACTGTGCGCCGCTCGACCTTCATCGACAAGGACTCGCACGAGCACTTCGAGATCCGCACCCATAAACGCCTGATCGATGTGCTGGATCCGGACACGAAAACTATCGACACGCTGATGCGGCTCAACCTGCCCGCAGGAGTGGATATCGAGATCAAGATCTGAGCCTTTCGAGTTCCAGGCTTCGACTGGAGAGAGGCAGGGTAAGAGCAGGCCTCGCCGGCGGACCGAGACGAGCGCCTCCGCCACAGGCCGGCTGACTGCCCAGCGATCGGGGATGATGCAACCGAAAGCCCAGGTTGACAGTCCCGCCAAGATTAGGAACGCAGGAGACAAGGTATGAAAGGGCTGATTGGCAAGAAAGTCGGCATGACCCAGTTGTTCGATGAGTCCGGCAATATGGTCCCAGTGACTCTAATCGAAGCTGGGCCTTGCTATGTCACCCAGATCCGCACGCCCAGCCGGGATGCCTATCCGGCGGTGCAGTTGGGCTTTGGCGAAGCCAAACCCAAGCGTCTGACTGGTGGCCAACTGGGACATTTGAAGCGCAATGATCTGCCACCGCTGCGCTACTTGCGGGAATTCCGAGTCAAGAAGGTGGAAGGCCTGAAGGAAGGCGACCAAATAACGGTGGAGGCCTTCCAGGTTGGTGACCACGTGGACGTGACCGGAATCAGCAAGGGCAAGGGCTTCGCCGGCGGCATCAAACGGCATGGTTTCCGCCGCCAACCCAAGACCCATGGCCAGTCAGACCGCACGCGGGCGCCGGGCTCGCGGGGCTCGACCACTACGCCTGGGCGGGTCTTCAAGGGCTCCCGGGGCCCGGGGCACATGGGCTCGCACCGTGTGACGGCGCAGAACCTGCGTGTGGAGTTCGTCGATCCGGAGCGCAACCTGATCGGTTTGCGAGGCAGCGTTCCGGGTCCGCGTGGAAACGTGGTCATGATCAAAGAAGCGCGGAAGCAGTAGGACCGTTGGAGCGTATGATGAAAGTCGATGTGCTGAACATTCAGGGTGAGAAGGTCGATACGACGGAACTCCCGCCGGCGATCTTCGAGGCACCCATCAAGAAGGACTTGATGCATCAGGCGCTCGTGCGGCAACTGGCGAACGCCCGGTTGGGGACCCACAAGACGAAGTCACGGGGCGAGGTGCGCGGCGGAGGCCGCAAACCCTGGCGCCAGAAAGGCACCGGGCGCGCCCGGCATGGTTCCCGGCGGTCTCCGATCTGGGTGGGAGGAGGCAAAGCGCACACGCCTCGGCCGCGCGATTACAGCTTGCGCATGCCGCGCAAGATGCGGCGGGCAGCCTTGCGCTCGGCGCTCTCGGTCAAAGCGGCCGAACAGGGCATCCTGGTGGTGGACCGCTTGAGCCTGGAATCTCCCAAGACACGCGAGATGCAGGCCCTTCTTGAGCGGCTAGTAGGCGACTCGAGCGCGTTGGTGCTGCTGGGCGCCGAGCGGGATGAGGCCGTGCGCAAGTCGCTGCGCAATCTGCCCAAGGCCAAGGCGCTGGCGGCGCAGTATCTCAACGTTCGCGATCTGCTAGGCTATGAGCGCGTGATCATGCCGCTGGATGCACTGGATGTGATCGCATCCTACCTGGGTGGGTAAGGAGGCCATGATGCTGAGCATTTACGACGTCCTGCGGCGGCCGATCATCACGGAGAAATCCAGCTACCAGAGTGGCTCGCTCAACCAGTACGCGTTCGAGGTGCATCCGAGGGCCAATAAAGTGCAGATCAAGGAGGCGGTCGAGGTGCTATTCGATGTGACCGTCGAGCGGGTCAACGTGATGAACCAGCCTGCAAAGGTGGGGCGCAGCTTGCGCAACCGCCGCACTCAGATCCGCCGCACGACCTACAAGAAAGCCATCGTCACGCTGCGCGAAGGCGACAGCATCGATGTGTTCGAAGGGGTTAAGTGATGCCGGTTAAGAAATATAAGCCCACTTCCCCGGGCCGCCGGGGCATGAGTGGACATACCTTTGAAGAGATCACCCGCACCAAGCCGGAGCGATCGCTGCTGGTGCCGAAGAAGGGCAGCGGCGGCCGCAACAATCAGGGCCGCATCACCGTGCGGCACCGTGGCGGTGGGCACCGCCGGCACCTGCGCAAGGTGGATTTCAAGCGCGACAAGCGCGGCATTCCGGCGCGGGTGGCGGCCATTGAGTACGACCCCAATCGCTCGGCGCGCCTGGCGCTGCTGCACTACGCCGATGGCGAAAAGCGCTACATCATCGCTCCGCTGGGTCTGCAGGTCGGAGATCCGGTGATGGCCGGCCCAAACGCCGAGATCCGGCCGGGAAACAGCCTTCCACTGGCCGGCATCCCGCTGGGCACGATGGTCCATAACATCGAGCTGCATGAAGGCAAGGGCGGCCAGCTGGTGCGGGCGGCCGGTGCCTCGGCCCAATTGCTTGGCAAGGAAGGGGCCTATGCGGCCATCCGGCTGCCGTCTGGCGAGGTCCGGCGGATCCGCCAGACCTGCTATGCGACGATCGGCGAGGTCGGGAACCCCGATCACGCCAATATCAAGCTCGGAAAGGCTGGCCGCAAGCGGCATCGCGGTTTCCGGCCGGCCGTGCGGGGTTCGGCCATGTCGCCTCGTGATCACCCGCACGGCGGCGGCGAAGGCCGCCAGCCGATCGGGCTTCCGGGTCCCAAGAGCCCTTGGGGCAAGCCAACCTTGGGCAAGAAGACCCGCAGAAACAAGCAGACGGAGAAATACATCATCCGCCATCGCTCCAAGCGGCGCCGCTAGCGGATGGATGCAGGAATTCGGAGGTAGGTCATGTCGCGATCGCTTAAGAAGGGACCCTATATCAATCCCAAGCTCCTCAGGAAGATTGAGGAGATGAATGAGCGCGGCGAGAAGAAGGTCATCCGCACCTGGAGCCGGGCCAGCACCATCTTCCCCCAGATGGTGGGGCACACCATTGCAGTGCACGATGGCCGGCGCCATGTGCCCATCTACATCACCGAGAACATGGTGGGCCATAAGCTGGGTGAGTTTGCGCCCACTCGGACCTACCGCGGTCATGTAGGCAGGGACCGCACAACGCGGGCGAGGTGATCCAAATGACTGATGGAATGGATGTTCGCGCCAGCGTTCGCCACGTGCCGATGTCGGCGCAGAAGGTGCGCCTGGTCCTAGATTTGATCCGCGGCATGGATGTCAACGATGCCCTGGCGATGTTGCCATTCATCTCCAAGGCGGCGGCCAAACCGGTGTACAAGCTGTTGCGGTCTGCGGTCGCCAATGCTGAAGAGAATGTGGGGTTGAGCCGGGATGATCTATTCATTTACCGGATCCACGCGGATGAGGGCCCCACGCGCCAATGGCGCCGGTTCGGGGCGCGAGGCCGCTTCAAGCCTCTCAAGCGTCGCTCATCACACATCACGGTGATCCTTCGCGAGCGCGAGGTGGAGCGGGCTTGATTCGAGGGAGGATGGTCTTTCACCAGAAGGCCTGAGCGCCTGAAGGTGATCGAAAGGAGAACGCATGGGGCGCAAAGTTCACCCAATCGGATTTCGTCTGGGGATTAATAAGACCTGGGAATCGCGTTGGTTCGCCAACCCAGACCAATATGCGGATCAACTGCACGAAGATCGCGCCATCCGCGAGCTGGTCTTCAAGATGACGCCGAGGGCGGGAATCTCCAAGGTCGAGATCGAGCGCTTCCCGAACAGCGTGCACATCACGGTGCACACGGCCAAGCCGGGGATCGTGATCGGCCGCAAGGGCGCCAATGTGAAGGAGCTTCGACGGGCGATCCAGCAACTTACGGGGACGACGGTGAAGCTGGATATCGCCGAGATCGACAACCCAGACCTTGATGCCCGGCTGGTCGCGGAGAATATTGCCAATCAGCTCGAGCGGCGCATCAGTCATCGCCGAGCGATGCAGCGGGCAATCGGCCAGGCCATGCGCCAGGGCGCGCAAGGCATCAAGGTGATGTGCTCCGGCCGCCTGTCAGGCATCGAGATGGCGCGCCGGGAATGGATGATGGAAGGACGTGTGCCGCGGCAGACGCTGCGGGCAGATATCGATTTTGCACGCGCAGAGGCGCTTACGACCTACGGGCGCATCGGCGTGAAGGTCTGGATCTATAAGGGCGACATCCTCGCCGAGAGCGAGGAGATGCAGGAGGCCATGGACGTCTACGTAAGCGAGTAGGCGCGGCGCCTGCCCGGTCGCCGGCGATGAGGTGTAAGCATGTTGATGCCTAAGCGAGTGAAGTACCGCAAACAGATGCGCGGTCGCATGAAGGGCAAAGCCAGCCGCGGGGTGGAAGTATCCTTCGGGGATTTCGGATTGATGGCCCTGGAGCCGGGCTGGATCACCGCCCGACAGATCGAAGCCGCCCGGCGCGCCTTGGTGCGATATATGCGCCGGCGGGGCAAGGTCTGGATCCGCATCTTCCCCGACAAGCCCGTCACCCGCCGGGCGGCTGAGAGCCGCATGGGCAAGGGCAAGGGTGCGGTCGATCAATGGGTGGCGGTTGTGAAGCCGGGCCGCATCCTGTTCGAAATCTCGGGGTTGAACGAGGAAGGCGCTCGCGAAGCCATGCGCTTGGCCTCGCACAAGCTGCCGATCAAGACCAAATTCACAGCCCGCGAAGCGCTGGGAGGTGAGTGAGATGAAGCCAGCGGAAATTCGCAAACTCACCACCGAGCAGATTCAAACGGAGCTGGACAAGGCTCGCGAGAACTATTTCAGGCTGCGGTTCCAATATGCCACCGGGCAGCTTACGGACCATTCCCAGCTGCGCCTGGCGCGGCGGGAAATCGCCCGGCTGGCGACCATCCTTCGCGAGCGGGAAATCGAAGCAGAAATCAAGGGAAGTGAGTCATGACGAACCCTCGACGCCGATTGACCGGCGTGGTCACCAAAGCCATTGCGCAGAAGACCGTCACCGTGACGGTAGACCGCAGTTTCCGGCATCCGCTCTATGGCAAGGTGATGCGCACCAGCAAGAAATATCTCGCGCACGACGAACTGGGCTGCCAACCGGGCGACGAGGTAAGCATGGTGGAAAGCCGTCCGATCTCGAAGCGCAAGCGCTGGGTGGTTGAGGCCATCCTCAAGCGCCCTTCAGAGGCGGAGGCAGAAGCCCGCGCCCTTGAGCCCGAGCTCGAGGTCGAGATAGAGGCCCCGGCGATCGAGCCCGCGGCCGAATTGGAGGTCGAGGCCGAGGCTGATGTGGAGGCGGAGGAATGATCCAGCAAGAGAGCCGTCTCAAGGTGGCCGACAACACCGGCGGACGGGAGCTTCTGGTGATCCGCGTTCTGGGCGGGTCGAAGCGGAGGTACGGCCGCGTGGGTGATATCGTCGTGGCCACAGTCAAATCGGCCACCCCGCATAGCGCCGTCAGCAAGAGCGATATCGTTCGGGCCGTGATCGTGCGCACCAATAAGGAATATCGCCGCCCGGATGGCTCCTATATCCGTTTCGACGACAACGCGGCGGTGATCCTGGACACCGATGGGCGAAACCCTAAGGGGACGCGCATCTTCGGGCCGGTGGCCCGAGAGCTGCGGGAGAAGGGTTTCACCAAGATCGTCTCCCTTGCACCGGAAGTCCTATAGGAGGAGGGGAGCGATGACACAACGATTGAGAATCCGACGCGGCGACACCGTCAAGGTAATCAGCGGCCGCGATAAGGGGACCGAGGGCGAGGTCATCCGGGTGTTGCCGAAGGAGGCCCGAGTGGTGGTGCAGGGTGTCAACCTGCGGAAGAAGCACCAGCGGCAGATCCAGGCCGGAGACCGCACCATGAATCCGGGCATCATCCAGTTTGAGGCGCCCATTCACGTCTCGAACGTGATGCTGGTTTGCCCAAAGTGCCACAAGCCTACTAGGGTCGGCGTCCAGAGGGATGAGAATGGGGCACACCGCATTTGCAAGCAATGCGGCGCAGTGGTGGATAAGTAGAAGCATTAGGGAGCAAGCTAGGCATGGCACATCATTTGAAGGAACGCTACGAGAAAGAGGTCGTCTCGGCCCTGATGAAGGAGTTCGGCCTGAAGAACCGCATGCAGGTGCCGCGGCTGGTGAAGATCGTGGTCAACGTGGGCGTGGGCGAGGCGATCGATAACGCCAAGGCGCTCGATGCGGCGGTGGAGGAAGTGACTCAGATTACCGGCCAGCGGCCGGTGATCACGCGGGCGCGCAAGAGCATCGCCAATTTCAAGCTCCGCGAGGGGCGCTCCATCGGCGTGAAGGTCACCTTGCGGGGTGAGCGCATGTGGTCATTCTTCGACCGGCTCACCAATGTGGCCTTGCCGCGGACACGTGACTTCCGCGGCGTCTCACCCAACAGCTTCGACGGGCGCGGCAATTACACCCTGGGTGTGCGGGAGCAGCTTATCTTCCCAGAGATCCGCTACGACTCGATCGACAAAGTGCGGGGCTTCGAGGTGACCATTGTGACCACTGCGCCCAACGATGAACAAGGGCGCCGACTGCTCCAGTTGCTGGGCATGCCTTTTGCGAAAGGTGAAGTATATGGCTAAGAAATGCATGACGTATCGCGAGCAGCGCCGCAAATACAAGGTGCGTGTGCGCAACCGCTGCCGCATTTGCGGCAGGCCGCGAGGCTATTATCGACGCTTCCAACTGTGCCGAATCTGTCTGCGCGAGCAGGCCCTGGAAGGCAAGATCCCGGGGCTTGTGAAGGCATCTTGGTAAACCTGAATCCGGAGAGAACTTAATGAGCGTCTCAGATCCTATAGCCGATTTGCTGACCCGGATTCGTAATGCCATTATGGCCGGCCAGCAGACCGTAACCGTGCCGAGCTCGAAGCTCAAGGTTGCCATCGTCCAGATCCTGAAGGAGGAGGGCTTCATCGAAGCCTTCGAGGAGGTACAACTGGATGGCAAGCCGCATAAGATGATCCGCATCCGCCTGAAGTATGTCGGCCAGCGTCGCGAACGCCGGCCGGTCATCAGCGGATTGCGGCGGATCAGCCGGCCGGGCCGGCGTGTCTATGTGGGCCGCCAGGAGATCCCCTGGGTCCAATCAGGCCTGGGCGTGGCCATCCTGACCACCCCAAAGGGCGTGATGACCGGTACGCGCGCCCGCCAATTGGGTGTGGGTGGCGAGCTCTTGTGCGAAGTGTGGTAAGGATGGGCCGCTCTGCCGTCCGGGCAGGAGAGGCGGGGAGCCCCCGCATCCCCATGGCGCCGGTGGCATCCGAGCGGATGGAGGTAGAACGTGTCTAGAATTGGACGCATGCCGGTTGCAGTTCCGGATGGCGTGGAAGTCAGCGTGGATGGTTCCACGGTGCGCGTCAAGGGGCCTAAGGGCGAAATGACACAGACTTTCCGTCCGGAGATAACCATCAAGCTTGAAGAGGGCGTGCTGAAGGTTGAGCGACCTTCCGATGCGCCTAGAATGCGCGCCCTTCACGGGCTTACGCGGGCGCTGATCCAGAACATGGTCACCGGCGTGAGCGAAGGCTTCGAGAAGGTGCTCCAGATCGAGGGTGTGGGATACCGGCCCGAGATGGATGGGCAGGACCTGATTCTGCATGTCGGGTATTCTCACCCGGTGCGGATCACGCCCCCGGAGGGGATCAGCTTCGAGGCCGACACCCGGGCCAGGCTGATCAAAGTGCAAGGCATCGACAAAGCGATGGTCGGCCAAGTGGCCGCCGATATCCGGAAGGTCCGGCCCCCGGAACCTTATAAGGGCAAGGGTATCCGCTATCAGGGCGAGTACGTGCGCCGCAAGGCGGGCAAGGCCGGCAAGGTGATGGCGTAATGGCTAGAGCGACAAGAAATGAAATGCGCGCGAAACGGCACTTGCGGGTGCGCAAGAAGGTCCATGGGACCCCTGAGCGTCCGCGCCTGAACGTCTACCGGAGCCTGAACGAGATCTACGCCCAGGTCATCGACGACGAGGGGGGGCGCACGGTTGCGGCGGCCTCGACGTTGGACGCCGATGTGCGCTCGCAACGCAAGGGCCTGAGCAAGACCGAGCAGGCAAGGCTGGTGGGAGAGCTGATCGCCAAGCGCGCTGCCGAGAAGGGCATCAAGCAGGTGGTGTTCGACCGTGGCGGCTATCGCTACCATGGCCGGGTACGGGCTCTGGCGGAAGCGGCGCGCGAAGCGGGCTTGGAATTCTAGGTCGGAAGGGAGAGCGTCAGGTGAGACGGAACTTTCGTGATCGGATGGATGACCGGGAGGAATTGGACGAGCGCGTCATCGATATCTCCCGCGTTGCCAAGGTTGTGAAGGGTGGTCGCCGCTTTGCTTTCCGTGTGGCCGTGGTAGTAGGCGACAATCGCGGCAAGGTGGGCCTGGGCGTCGGCAAGGCTCGCGGCGTGCCGGATGCAATCCGCAAAGCCAGCGAGAAGGCCCGGCGAAGTATGATCGATATTCCCATCGTGGGCACCACCATCCCGCATGCGATCGTGAGCAAGCATAGCGGCGCCAAGGTGCTCTTGAAGCCGGCCTCGCCCGGCACGGGTGTTATCGCGGGCGGCGCGGTGCGCGCCGTCCTGGAAGCCGCCGGCGTGCGGGATATCCTTACCAAGTCGCTGGGGAGTTCGAATGTGCTCAACGTCGCCCGGGCCACATTGAAGGGGCTGGCTGATTTGAAGTGGATTGATCAAGAAGTGGCGAAGCGCGGCAAGCCTCGCGAGCAGCTTCTGCCCTTCTGGGAGCGAAAGCAGGATGGCTAAGACGAAGAAAGGGAAGACGCTCCGCGTCCGGCTTGTTCGCAGCCCCATTGGCTACTCGTTGCGCCAGAAGCGGACGGTCCGGGCGCTGGGGCTGAAGCGGCTGAACCAAACGGTTGAGCATCAAGACAACCCGGTGGTCCGGGGCATGATCAACGCCGTGCGCCACCTGGTCGAGGTTGAGGAGTAGAGCGGAAGATGAAGCTACATGATTTGCGACCCAGGCCGGGTGCCAAGCGCCCCCGCAAGCGTGTGGGCCGGGGCATCGCAGCCGGGCAGGGCAAAACGGCGGGCCGTGGCACCAAGGGGCAATCCTCCCGCTCCGGTTTTGGCGGCAAGCTCTACCGGCAGGGCGGCAACCTGCCCTTCTATCGCCGGTTACCCTTCAAGCGCGGATTTACCAATATTCGGCGCGTTGAATGGTATGAGGTGAACGTCTCACGACTGGATGCGTTCGCCGCCCATAGCGATGTCACCCCGGATACCCTCGTGCAGGCCGGTGTGCTGCGCGACACCAAACGCCCGGTGGTCCTGCTTGGGGAGGGCGAGGTGGAGGCGCCGTTGAAGGTTCGCGTTCACCGTGTGACCAAGGGTGCCCGGGCCAAGATCGAAGCTGCCGGCGGCAGCGTCGAATTGTTGGAAGCCTGAGTGGGGTGTGGGCCGTGACTGAAAGGAGCACGCGATGAGACGCTCGGCTTGGCGCTTTCTGTTCATATCGTCCGATATCCGGAACCGGATCCTGATCACCATCATGCTGTTGATCATCTACCGGCTGGCAGCGCATATCCCGGTGCCGGGCATCAACCGCGCCGCCATCGAGGGCGTGCTCAGCGGGTCCGGGCAGGGACAGACCTTGCTTGGATTGCTCGACCTGCTCTCGGGTGGCACGGTGTCGAACTTCTCTGTGCTCGCCATGGGTGTGTACCCCTACATCACGGCGCAGATTATCCTGCAACTGCTGGTGCCGATCATCCCTGCTTTGCAGCAGCGCATGGAGGATGACCCGCGTGAAGGCCGCAAGTGGCAGGAGAAGTGGACTTATTACCTGGCGGTGCCGATGTCGGCGCTGCAGGCTTTCGGTCAGATTCGGATTTTCCAACAGTATGCCCAGGGCGGATCGATCTTGAACTTCCCCTTGGGTCTCAACCTGCCGACTTTCACCACGGTGCTCACGATGACCGCCGGAACGATGTTCGCCATTTGGCTCGGCGAGCTGATCTCGGAGCATGGTATCCGCAACCAGGGGCTTTCGCTGATCATCTTCGCCGGCATCGTGGCCCGCATCCCGACCAACCTGGCTCAGCTCTTCTTCAGCCAGGCCCAGGTCCTGCCGCTGTTGCTCTTCCTGGTCTTCATCATCGTGCTCACCATTTTCGCCATCGTATATGTGCAGGAGGGACGGCGGAATGTGCCCGTGATGTATCCTGGCCGGCGTGTGGGCAACCGGATGTCAATGCCGGTGAAGGGCACCCTGCCATTGATGGTCAACATGGCGGGCATGATCCCAATCATCTTCGCCCAGTCCCTGCTGACATTTCCGGCGGTTGTGGCGCAGTTCTTCATCGGATCCAGCAACGCCACCGTGCGCTCCATCGCTATCTGGTTCCAAAACACATTCGGTGGACTTTCGAACACCTACTGGATCCTTTACTTCTTTATGGTCGTGGGTTTCACGTTCTTTTATACGGACGTGCTTTTCTCGCAGCAAAACTATGGCGAGAACCTGAAGCGCTCGGGAGCGCAGGTTCCCGGGGTGACAAAGGGGGCCGCCACTCAACGCTACCTGACCCGGGTGTTGCGCCGCATCACGCTCCCTGGAGCTATCTTCCTGGGGATCGTGGCGGTAATGCCCTTCCTGGTGGGCTTGATCTGGCCCATCGGAGGGTCGAATACTGGGCTCTTGCTGGTCTCGTCCTCCGGTCTGCTGATCGTGGTGGGCGTGGTGCGTGACCTGTATCGCTCGATCGAGGCGGAGCTCAAGCTGCGCGGCTACGACCAGGCCGTGCTCGTGCGCTGAGGCCCCGGCGATGGCGCCGTTCTTGGTCCTGCTTGGGCCTCCGGGCGCAGGCAAAGGGACACAGGCCAAGCGTCTTTCGGACATCCTGAAGGTGCCGCATATCTCGAGCGGCGATCTCTTCAGGGAGCACCTTAAGAATCAGACTGAGCTGGGGCAGCTCGCCAACGCCTACATGGCCAAAGGCGAGTTGGTCCCGGACGATATCACGGTGGGCATGGTCCGCGAGCGGCTGGGCTGCCCGGATTGTGCGCAAGGGGCCATTCTGGATGGTTTCCCGCGCACGCCTGAGCAAGCTAAGGCGCTGGACGCCATTCTGGCGGAGCGGGGCGCTCGGCTGAGCGCGGTGCTCTACTTTCGTGTGGCAGATGACGAGCTGGTGCGAAGGCTCTCGGGCCGTTGGATGTGCCGGGCGGCGGGCCATATCTTCCATGAGGCCTTCAATCCGCCGAGGCAGCCCGGGGTTTGCGACTTCGATGGCTCGGCACTCTACCAACGCCGGGATGACCATCCGGAAACGGTGCGAGAGCGCATTCGCGTGTACCATGAGCAGACCGCTCCGCTCGTGGAGTATTACCGCAAGCGGGGTCTGTTGATCGAGATCGACGGCCAACAGGGTATCGAGGGCGTCACCGATCAGCTCCTGGCGGTGCTCCCCGGGGGGGCGGAGGCATGAACTGGCGGCGCGGCATCGTGCTCAAGAGCCGGCATGAGCTTGAACTCATGCGGGAAGCGGGGCGCATTAATGCCCTGGCGCTGGCTGCGGCGCTGGAAGTGGTGCGGCCGGGTGTGACCACGGCCGAGATTAACGCCGCCGCGGCCGAAGTGCTGCGCAGGCACGGCGCCAAGCCTGCTTTCGTCGGAGTGCCGGGGGCCTACCCGTATCCAGCCGAGACCACCATCTCGGTCAACGACGAGCTTGTGCATGGCATCCCGGGGGACCGCAAGCTGCGTGCGGGCGATATCGTGAGCATCGATTGCGGGACGGTCTACGAAGGTTTCGTGGGCGATTCGGCCCTAACCGTCGGCGTGGGGGAGGTTTCCCCAGAAGCCGAGCGCCTTATGCGGGTCACGTGTGAAGCGCTCTTCGAGGGCATCCGCATGATGATGCCGGGAAATCGCACCGGCGATGTCTCGGCCGCTATCCAGGCCCACGTCGAGGCAAATGGATTCGAAGTGGTGCGGGAATACACCGGCCATGGCGTGGGCAGGAGCATGCATGAGGATCCGCAGGTGCCGAATTATGGCACCCCAGGACGGGGCGTGGAATTGAAGCCCGGCATGACCGTGGCGCTGGAGCCGATGGTGCTGGCGGGAAGCCCGCGGACGCGCGTTCTGGCTGATCAATGGACCGTGGCATCCGTGGATGGGGCCCTGACAGCCCACTTCGAACACACCGTGGCGGTGACCGAAGAGGGCCCTTGGGTCCTGACCGCCATCGATCCAGGGGTAGACGAGGGGGTCTGGATTCGCTATAATAAATACTTTGCTGGCCGCCTTCATCCAGAGGCGGGAGGAAGGAGCGACAAACGATGAAAGTGACGTCTTCCGTACGGAAGCGCTG
>CAZBLT010000056.1:0-14061 GCA_964492745.1 uncultured Anaerolineaceae bacterium | reverse complement strand
GTTGGCTCCAGCACGCCATCCATCAATGCCTCAAGCGAACCTCTGAGCGTCGCCAGCGGTGTCCGCAATCCATGCGCCACATCGCCGATCAACTGTCGGCGGATGCCCTCAATATTCTCCAGGCTGGCAGCCATGCGATTGAACTGGATCGCCATCTGGCCCAGCTCATCCAAATCTTCGACCGATCCGCCAACAGGAACGTCCACGCGTTCGTCGTAATGCCCTTCGGCGATCCGCTCGCTGGCTCGCAGCATGGCGCAGATCGGGGCCACGATGCGCCGACTGATCAGCACGCTCACCGCGAGCGCAACCCCCAGGGCCGCCGCGGCGGCGAGTGCCATGGCTTCCAACACCGCCGCCCGAAAATTGGCGAACAAACTCCCTTCCAGATCCATCCCCATTCCTCGCCCCATCATCTGCCGCATGGCCAGATCCATCGCAGCCATATGCCGTTCAAAGGCAGTGGGGATCGATAGCTCGGTCGCAGTCGCCAGCACGAGCACCCCAACCACGACGACCGCCAGCTGAGAGAGGAAGATCTTGATGGCCAAGCGTCTTCTAACAAGGCTCATGGCTTCCCTGCCTCCACATCCTCGAAGCGGTATCCGACGCCGCGCACGGTGACGATGTACCTGTTGTCGCCTAGCTTCCGCCGGATGTGTCCGATATGGACGTCCACCACCCGCAACTCCCCATAGTACTCATGATCCCATACCCGCTCCAACAGCTGCTCGCGAGTGAGCACTCGCCCGCGATTCTCGGCCAGCGCCCTCAGCAGTTCGAACTCGGTCGCGGTCAAATCGACCAGTCGCTCCCCTACCCATACCTGTCGACTGGCGAGGTCGATCCGCATGCCCTCGATATCCAGCACTTCATCCTCGGTCTGTCCCGCTGCGGACCGCATTCTGCGCAAAGCTGCCTTCACGCGCGCCACCAGTTCGCGTGGGCTGAAGGGCTTGGTCAGGTAATCATCGGCACCGACGGAGAGTCCCACGATCTTGTCTGTCTCTTCGGCCTTGGCGGTCAGCATGATGACATAGACATTCGACTCGCGCCGTAGGCGTGAGAGCACCTCTAGTCCGTCCATTTCGGGCAACATGATGTCCAGGATGACCACATCAGGATTCTCCTTGCGGGCCAATCGCAGGCCGGTCACACCATCCATCGCGGTGAAAACTTCATAGCCCTCCCGCTCGAGATACCCGCGAACAAGCTGTAGGATGCTTGCTTCATCATCCACGACCAGCACCTTCGCCATCGCCAACACCCTCCTCTCTGGCTGATACCCAGCCACCCCGTGCCCGTGCGAGCCAGACACCTTGGCTGCCGTCCTGGGCTTCAGTCAGCATCCCGCTAACAGCTTCATTGGACGCTGTGAACAGCAAGGACGGATGAAATCCGGTTAAGGATTCGGTAAAGCCGCCGCTCGAGGCCAAGCGCAAGATGGCAATTGCCCCCGGCATTGGCCCTCTCCTTGGGTCAGGGCCATGGGCGGCCACGGCAAGCGGCCTTGCCTTTCATTCTACCTTTTTAGAAGGAGCCCGGTCAGAAATCGCGGGTATGGCTCGACGCTTGCGGCTATACTAGGGCAACGCCCATCACGAAAAGGCGGGGGATTGACCGGAAGGGCAGCAAACCCAGCTGGAATCGGACACACGATCTAATGCCTCTTACCGAAGCCATACGCCACGCGATCACACCGCCATCCTTCGACCGCACCAAGCTACATCGTGCCCGGCTGGTCGATGCCATCCATGCCGCCATCGAAAGGAAACTAATCGCCATCGTGGCGCCGCCCGGCTACGGCAAGACCACGCTGCTCGCAGATTTCATCGCCCACACAGACTTCCCGGCATGCTGGGCCAAGCTATCACAGGAAGATATGGATCCCAGGCATCTGGCGGAGCTGATCGGCGCTTCGCTGCAGCGACGCTTCCGAAGGTTGCGCAAGGCATGGAACTGGGACCAGATAGGGCAATTGCCACCTAAGGGTCTTGGTCGCGTGCTCCTGGATGCCGTTCGCGAACGCGTACCAGAGCCGGCTATGATCATTCTGGATGACATCCAAGTCATTCGGGATTCTGAGGGCTCGCAAGAACTCCTGGACACGCTGCTGCTCGAATCCCCCGACAACCTTACCTTCATCATTGCTGGACGCGAGCTTCCCGGGCTCTCTGTGGGTCGCCTGGTCATGGACGCACAAATGGCGGGGTTCGGCGCCCATGACTTGGCGCTGACCTTCGACGAATTGATCGCCCTCGACACCCATTCCCTTCACGGCTCCCTGACCGCGGAGCGGGCACAAGCGATGCTGCAGGAATCGCGCGGCTGGATCGCGGCCGTCCTTCTTTCTTCCCAGCTTCCCCAAAAAGTCTGGCCAGCTCCCACACAGGAGAGGTCGCTCCTCTATACCTATCTCGCCACGGAGGTTTTTAACCGCCTGCCGGAGCAGATCCAGGCCTTCTTGCTAGACGCGGCCGTCTTGCCCGTGATGACCGCCGCCTCTTGCGACCTTTTGATGGGACGCCAGGATAGCGGTCGAATCCTGGCGAAGCTCTACCGCACAGGAACCTTTCTCTCGGCCACGGAAACGAGCCCGCGCACCTACGAGTTCCACGCGCTGTTCCGCCGCTTCCTACTCGACATCGCGGCCGACCGAGATCCCACCCGGCTGCATCGCCTACAGACGGCCGGCGCCCGACTTCTGGAGGACCAGGGCTCCGTCGCCGAAGCCGTCGATCTCTATCAGCAGGCGGGAGATGCCCGGGCAGCAGCCCGCCTCGCCGAGCGGCACGCGCGGGAATTCCTCGCAAGCGGGCGGATCAACATGCTCAATACTTGGGCGGAGGCTTTCACCTCACAAGGTATCCCGGCGCCTAGCGTTCATCTAGTGATGGCCACCCATTACACCGACCGTGGCGATCTCGAGCAGGCACGATCCCATCTCGACCAGGCGCTGGGCCAGATTCCACACGCTCCGGCACGAGATCGGCCCAGATTACAGGCTCACGCCGAATCCGTGCGTGGCTGGATGGCTCTGCGGCTCGGCGACTATGAGGATGTCCTGAAAGCCGCAGAGGGCATCGAGCGGACGCTTCCCAAGCGCGGCGCGAAGATCCGACGTGCTGGCGTTTACCGCTTGCGCGCGCTTGCCCTCTACCACAGCGCCATAGACTGGGAGGAGGCCGAGGGTCTGCTTGGGCTTGCCGCACAATGGCTGCGGGAAGCCGGTGATGAATTCACACTCGGACATGTCTACCTCGACCTGGTGATGGTTCAGGATGATTTGGGCAAGCGCTATGAAGCCATCGCCTCGCTCGAGCGTGCGCATAGGATCCTGGAGCGGACCGGCTCACCTTTTGGCCTTAGCTCGGTGATGAACGCACACCTCATCGAAGCCCATCGCAGGGGAGAATTCGAGCGCGCGATCCAGTTCTTTGAGGAAGGCCGTCGGCAGGCCCACCGCGCCGCCAGCCCGCTTGCCCAGACCTTCCTGCTCTACAGTCTGGCTGATATGTACAACGATGTGGGCATGGCTTCCGCCTCGGGCGATCTCTATGGCGAAGGTCTGACCCTGGCAAGCCGATTGGAGAACCGACGAGTTCTTCATTATGGCTGCCTCGGCACCGCCATCCTTCACCGCCGCCATGGCACTCCTCGAGTGGCCCTGGAGTGGCTGGAACGCGCCTCGAATCATTGCGAGGGCCTCCTGCCTCTGTCGCACCGAATTCAAACCGCCGCGCTACGGCTGCAGGCAGATCCAGAAAGCTCGGCACGCGAACTTGCATCCATGCTGGAGCTGCCGGCTTCAGGAATGCCCGCACGCCAGCGGGTCCAAGCAGCCTACTTCCTAGCCCTGGCGCATCTGCATCTGGGGAACTCCGGGTCAGCCCGGCGCGACCTCATGCGGGCGTTGGACCTGGCGGCAATCTCAGGCGACGAGCAAACTCTCGCCGCCGAAATACAAGTTGACCCCGATGTGCGCCGCTTCATGGAAGAGCAAGGGATCACCCACCCCTCGCTTGAAGCGGTGGATCGGCGCATTGCGCTCATGCGGTTGTTCGCAGCCCGCGCCACGCTCGCCCCATCGCCGCCGGAGCGCGAGGCTATCATCTTGCGGGGTCTGGGGAGTTTCGCCATCATGCTTGGGGATGCTCCCTGCGATAGCCTGGAGCCGCTCCACCGCCAGGTGCTTTTCTACCTGGCTGAGTTCTCCCCGGTCCCACGCGATGTGCTCCTCGAAGATATCTGGCCCGGCGCCACCCAGGGAAGTCAAGCCGCGAGCCTCCATACCACAACCCATGCCCTGCGGGCAGCGCTCGGCGAAGACATCCTGGAGATCGAGGCTGGGCTGTACCGCCTCAATCCCGGCTTGGAAATCCGCTACGATGTGGCCGAGTTCGACCGTCTGTGTGGCCTCGTAGAGGCGATGCCCCATGGCGATCCGCGGCGCATTTTCGCTCTGAGGGAAGCCGTGCGAGCCTACCGAGGGGATTTCCTGCCCTCCTGCGCCGCGGAGTGGGCCCTCCGCCGCCGGGATTCGCTCCAACGCCAATACCTCAAGCTCCTGGAGGCCGCTGCCCAAGAGGCACTCAATGCCGGCATGGACGATGAAGCATTGGACTATCTCCGTGAAGCCGTGCGTCTCGAACCGCTTCGTGACGATCTCAACATCCGGCTGCTTGAGGTCCTGGGTGCCACAGGCCGGCGCCACGAAGTCGTGGCGCAATATAGGAGCTACCGCCAGCGCCTGGCAGATGAACTGGGCCTTGAGCCCCCTCCTGAAGCGCGCCGCCTCTACGAGCGCCTGATCCAGTAGCCTCGGAGTTGGGCTGCCTCCCGCCGCCCAACTCTGCCTGCTTCAACTCCAACAGCGAATCGCCTCGATTGCCTTTGGGCCCTTAGGTTTTCCTAAGGGCCCTTGGTCTAGTCTGAGCTCAAGAAGCACACATTCAAAGGAGCAGGAACCCATGTCACGGCGGAGTCCACAGCTCGGCGGAGGGGGAGGCTAGCCAAGGCAGCGAAATCAGCAAGCAGCGGGGACAGGCGAGAATACCCGAGGGCAGCAAGTAGGGGGCGGGCTGCCCTTTTCTTCTAGCATACTCACACATTACGGGGGTTGAAAGATGTCTATGAGAGCGATCCATCGATTAATGGGAACTTCGACCTTTGACCCTGAGCTTCGCGCGGCTTATGATAGGGGAGAGATTCGGGAATTGCTGGCCAGCTTCGGGGTGGAAGAGGTCTTGATCGATAAGGTGGCCTCCATCCCAACACGCTCGTTCGCAGAGTTTCTGCGCGTCATCCACGACCTGGCGAGCGCCCGATATGAGCAGAATTCGCCTTCGATCGCGCCCTGGCCATCCCACGGCCTTCCAGGCTTGCAGAGGGGGCAGACAGAAAAGGCAGCGTGATGCTGGCATCTAAGGACGAGCGGCTCTGGCTACTCAACCGTATGGCCAATGGCCTGGCCTCCCATCTGGGCCAGGCCCAGCCCCCGCTTCCCTTAGAAGCCTTCTTCCAGCAGCCCCCTGGCCTATACCAGGACGATTTCCAACTACTCAAGCTGGACATCGGTCTCTGGGACGCAAGTTTCGTTCGGGCACTGGATGGGCAGGGGATGATATATGTAAACCCCGATCTCGAGCCCTACGAAAGGCGGTTTGCGCTGGCGCGGGAGCTGTTCATCGCCATTGCCACAAGCCGCCATGGGCGTGATCTGGGGCTATACGATCTCGTCCGTGAGGATTTGGTATCCTGCGCCAACTACTTCGCCCGCGTATTGCTGGCCCCTGATGTTTTGCTGCGAGCCTATCAGAAGACCGGCGGCGACCTATCAGGCTTCTCCAAGACGTTCCAAATCCCCCCGCGTGTGGCCGCCATGCGGTGGGAGGACACGCTATCCGAGGATTAATACGCAGGTTAGACGCCTTCGGAAGCGCTGTTCCGCCAGTGAATTGACTGAAATCGGGGTGACCCGCCAGCAATCCGAAGACCCGTGACTGCCAGAATCCGCAGCCTGCATCTCTGGTTGTCCAACGCCTACTTGGTCGAAGGTCCCGACGGGGCAGCATTGATCGACGCCGGCATGCCGGGTGAGGCGCAAAGGATCCTGCGCGCTATCGAACGATGCTGCACTAGCCGGCTGCGATGGATCATCATCACCCATGCTCACGCCGATCACTACGGATCAGCGGCTGCCCTGCGACGGGCCACCGGCGCCATGATCGCTGTACACCGTCTGGATGGGCCGACCATGGCGGAAGGAGGATCCCCGCTCGGCGAAGTGCGCGGCCCGCGCCGGCTATGGGCACCTCTGCTGCGCGCGCTGATCCGCCGCCTGTCTCTTGATCCCACGCCCGCAGATTGGCTGCTCGAAGATGGGGATTCGCTGCCGGGCTTGGGACTCTCCGCTCGCATCATCCATGCGCCTGGACACACAACCGGGTCCGCATGCCTGATGATCGATGAGCAGATCGCTTTTGTCGGCGACTTGCTGACGACGAACGGGCGCGCCCGGCTTCAACGCTACTACGCGGTGGATTGGGATGCGCTGCATGCCAGCCTGCAGCACCTAAAGGGCATGGGGGCGCGCCTGTTCTACCCTGGCCATGGCCCGCGCCCCCTGGACAGGGAGGCACTCGCCGCCCTCGAGATCCCCTAGCGAGCACCCAGCGGATTCAGCTCCCCCAACCCGCTCACCGATTGCCGCACGTCCGGATCGCCATAATAGCTGACCCGCCCGAGCCCCGTGATATTCACCCGCAAGCTCTCGATGGCCCAGACCTCAGCATTCCCTGCACCACTCAGGTTAATATCCACTTCGTCGGCCCGCAGATCCCCAGCCTCAAGCGAACCGGCACCGCTCACACTCACCTCCAGCCGATCCACCTCGCCTGAGGCCTCGATCGTCCCCGCGCCGCTGAGGGTGATGCCCAGCGCCTGGGTTCGCAACTCGCGAATGTCAATTTCACCGACCCCCAGGAGCGACAACCGCTGGAGGTCCCGCACCGTGAGCATATACCGTATGGGCTTGGTGGGCCGGAGGATGTTCTCCCACCGGCGAGAGGTGAAGCCGATCTCCAGCCTGCCTCTGCGAACCTCGCTCTCAATATGCGACAGGACGTCATCCTCCGCCTCGATGATGAGGGCCTCGTTCTCGCCTTGTTCGATGATGAGTCTCCCAATACCTTCAAAGGCGATTTCCTGGAATGGGCCCACTTCACGACTCTCCCGAATGACCCGGCCAGACCCTTCTTCATAACTCGCCGGGATCGTACAGGCCCCGGCACCCAAGATCAACGCGACAACTGCCATCAAATATAGCGTTCGCATGCTCATACCTCCCCGGTTCTCGCCAACGGTTTACTTGGCTATCCTCCTCTACGGAATCGGATGCCAGAAGTCGCGTCTCACCATGCTTCGATGCCAGCCTCAAGAGTCATGCCGTCCCCGCCAGTGGGAGTTCATGGACAGCGCGGTATATTTCCAATTAAGATGGATGCAGGCCCGATGGAGGGCTCGAGATGCCCACGGCAAGAGATCGGAACCCGGAAAGGCTCCGGGACTATCTGGTCGAAGATGTGCTCGGCATGCTGCGAGCCTCTCGGCAGACTCCCTGGGGGCGTCTATTGGCCGCGTGGCTCAAGCGACCCGCAGGGCAATTGGCTGCATTGGCGTTCGAATTCGAAAGCCGTGTGCAAACCATGGGCTTGCCCGAGGCCTGCCGCGCTCTCCTGCCCCGATTCATAACAAGCTCCTACGTAAGCCTCCCCGCCGAGATCCCTTCCAGCGGCCCGCTGCTGATCGCGGCCAACCCCCCCCCGGTCTCGTGGACGGCGTGCTCATCGCCGCCCGCGTCGCCCGGCGGGATCTGAAGATCGTGGTCAGCAATCTTGATATCTTCTCCCGCCTGGAGGGAATCCGGCGCCATATCATCCTCACCAGCAAGGAGACTCATGAACGCCTGATTGTCGTGCGCGAGGCCATCCGTCATCTGCAGCAAGGCGGCGCGCTGCTCATCTTTCCCGGCGGCATGCTGGAGCCCGACCCGGCTCTCTTCCCTGGGCTTCAGCACGCACTTCGAAGATGGTCGGCCAGCCTGAATATCATCTTGCGCCGCGCACCCGAGACGAAAGTGACGATCGCAATCGTGAGCGGAGTGATCTCACCCGCATTCCTGCGCAACCCACTGAGCAGGTTCCAGCGGTCGGCCATCGACCGCCAGAAAGCGGCCCAGGTGTTGCAGGCCGTCCGCCAGCTCATCAGCGATCGCACACCGGATGTCACCCCCCGGATTCATTTCAGTGCCCCCACAGCCGTGAGCGAGCTTTGCGCGCACCTTGCCACGGGCGATCCGCTGGAGGCCATCCGATTGCAGGCGCTCGACCTGATCCAACGGCTGCCCTATGCCCATATCTTGGACGGCCCGGGGAAGGAGTTTACCGCCTAAAAGACCGGCGTGATCTCCACAGTTTCTGGGCCCAGGGCCTGCCGCCACGCTTGCAGTTTCTCTTCAGAACCCAGGATCGCAACCCGCTGCCGGGCCCGGATACCCTCCAAGACGGCTCCAAACGCCTGCAAATCCTTCAACGAAGTTCTCAGCACCTCGTCCCGGATGCGTTGCCGGAGATCATCCGTCATACCTGTCAGCCACCGCCGCATGGATGTAAACCCTTTGGCATCCGGAAGCTGATAGGCATCGATCCTGCCGATGGTGCCGATGATGGCCTTGGTAAGCTCACGCTCCGGCAATGCTAATTCTCGCAGGAAGGATCCGCTGGCAGAAAACGTTTCCAGCGTCGCTTCGAGATTGGGATCCCGGTAGGAGATCTGGCTGAAGATCCGGGTGGGAAGGTCCAGCAGCGAGAAAGCGCCATAGGCCCCGCCCTGCAAGCGAACCCGTTCCCAGAGCCATGATGTGCGCAGCAGCAAATTCGCAACCAACGCAGACCCATGCAGTTCATAGCCCAACGGGCCCAGGTCGGCGGCCATGCCCACATAGTTCACGCCGGCGGAAACCGCCAGACCTTCGCGCGCCGGCAGCGGGCCGCGTTCCCAGGAGCTACGCTTGGATGGTCCCGATGGCAGGCCGCCTACAAACGCGGCAAAAGATGCCCGCGAAGCTCCCCACTCGCCAGGGTCGAGGGTCAGGTTGAAGAGCATATTCTCCTTGCGGATCAGTGATTCGCGCAAAGTCTTCAGGTCCGCCGCCACCCTTTCCCAGTCCGCGTCGATGCGCTTCGCAAGATCCCGCAAGAAGAACAGGTAGGTAATGCCGCCCATTTGCTCCTGTGCCCAACCGGCCTCATCCAAACCTGCACGCAGACGGGCTGCAACCCACTGATGTCCAGCCGGCAGCAGGCTCGCTTCCAGACCTGCTTTCTCTTCCAGCACGATTTGTCGGAAGCGCTCCCTATCTTCCAAATTGGCAGAGCCGAGGATTTCCTCGAGCAGGGAGAGCAGTGCGCCCACTTTGGAGATCATGGCCTTGCCCCGCAGGAACAACCAAGCCTGGGCACCGCCCGCGCCCCATACCCCGGAGGTCATCGTCTCGGCCTCGATGCCGCCTGTATCGCGTCCGATGTGCTGGGAGAGCTCCACGAAATCCCGCCTCTCGGTCCCCATTTCCAGGAGTGCACGGCCGAAGATGCGCGCCCAGCGAAGCATCTCGGCGGGCAGCGTGTGTAGGTTCAATCCGACATCAAGATAGGCAATGCCATAGGTTGGCATCTCGTGCAGAAGAACCTGGCTGCCCGCCAGGGCGATCTCTTCGAGCGGGATTCTCTTCGCCTGGGGCTCCAGATCTTCTCGAGAAAGCATAGGGAGTTTGGCAAGGTCAGCCGGATCATCTGGTTCCTCTTGCAGGCGCTGGAGCCTGCGGGTTTGCTCGACAAGCGCTTCCCGGCTTGCTGGGTCAAGGCCCGCCTCGATCGCTTCCAGGCGCTCTCGCTCCGCCTTAGCCAAGCGCGCCTGGAAGCCGGGGTCAGGGGCTAGATTGAGGGTGATCCGATGAGAATTGTCACAAAGCAGGGAGCGCAGCATGCTCCGGGTAGCTTCAGGGTCGGACCACTGTTGGCGGATGGAGGAAAGCGCCTCCTCGAAGAAGAGTGCCTCCAACGGGTCATGCCCATAATTCCAAACGCCCATCGCCCGGAGCATAAGAAGCAATCCGCGAGGCAAGCCGCCGATGTTGTTCTCTCTCAGGCGGAATTCGATCGTGTTGAGCGCGGCGTCCAGCAGCGTCTTGTCGAGGCCACGCTCGGCCAGCGCCTCCAGGGTTTCCAGAATGATGGCCTCCACTCGGTCAACGTCTTCCTCTTGAACCCCTTTCATGCCCAGGGTAAAGAAATGTTGGCGCAATCGGCTCCAGAGGCCGAAGTTGTCATCGTAGCCGCTGCCAATGACCTCTTCACCCAGCCCCGAGTCGATTAGCGCCTTGCGCACAGGGGAGGCCGGCAGCCCCATGAGGGCGTGTGCAAGCACATCCAGACTCAGCCCCAGTGAGGGATCGGCGTTCTCGGGCAATAGCCAGCTCACGGCGACCATGTGTTTGGGGTTTTCATCATCCTCACCGACCGGGTAGGGTCGCACCACCCGCTGCGGTTCCGGCAAGCGCGGCTGCAGGCGCACTTCGGGGATGGTGTCGAGCCTGTCGTAGCCAGATAGAACCTCATCCATCCGGCGTAAGCGCTCTTCGGGAGGGTCATCGCCATAGAAAAAGATGCGCGCATTGCTGGGGTGATAGAAGGTGGCGTAGAAACGCTTCAAGCCCTCGAAGGTCAGGTCTGGAATCGCAGAAGGATCGCCTGCGGATGCATATGCGTATGGGGTCTCTGGAAAAAGGGTCCGAAGGATTTCCTTGAAAAGAATGTAATCCGGCGTCGAGTATTGGCCCTTCATCTCGTTGAAAACCACGCCGCGCAAGCTGGGGCTGGCCTGCGCTTCTTCGAGCATAATGTGCCAGCCCTCACGCAGGAAGGTCTGCTCTTCAAGCAGCGGATGAAATACGGCGTCTAGATAGACATCGATGAGATTGTAGAAATCTTGCAGGTTCTGGCTGGCGATCGGGTACACTGTTCTGTCCTCGAAGGTCATCGCGTTCACAAAGGATGCCAGAGAACCTTTCACCAACTCGATGAAGGGCTCCTTCACAGGGTATTTCTCGGAGCCCGCCAGCACGGCGTGCTCCAGGATATGCGGAGCTCCGGTTGAATCCTGGGGAACGGTCCGGAAACCAATGCCGAAGACCTTGTTCTCATCCTGGTTAATGAGCGACAGCAATTCCGCTCCGGTCTTCCGATGCCGATAGAGCTCCGCCCGGCTCATCAACTCCGGGATTTCTTCCTCTCGGATGCGCTCGAATCCATGCAGGATGACCATGGGGTGGACCTGCCTTTCTGGTTGATTTCCCCTTGGGGGTGTTGGCGACATTGTACCAGCGGCTGCGGCGGCTAGGCCTCTCACCCTCCATCTGACACGGCCGCCGCGCAGCAGGCATCGTCAAGGAAGGAGCCTGTCGAGCGGCTGATCGTAATCGGGACCAGTTGCTCAGGGAAGACAACCTTCACCGCCCAGCTGGCGGAAGCATTGGGCATCCCTCACATCGAACTCGATCGACTGCATCGGCTGCCTGGATTGCCCCCGGGGCCGGGCATCCGCGCTCCCAGCCACCGAAGCACCCGATACGCAAAGGGCCGCCCTCGACGGACGGCCCCTCTCGACGCCCCGCTGGCGGGGATGCCTATTCTTCGGGCTCACCCTGATTTGCGAGATAATTCCCGAGCCCCATCTGCTCCATCTTGGCCAGTTGCTTCTCTAGCCAATCCAGGTGCCGCTCTTCATCATGCAGGATCTCCACGAGATCGTCGGCAGTGGCCTCGTCTTCCAGATCGCCCGCGAGCGCCACCACTCTGTTGTAAGCTTGGATGGCCCCCAGCTCGGCCGCCATGTCGTTGCGCACCATCTCCTCAACTGTCTTGCCGATCGTCACCTTCTTGTAGGTAGAGACGTTGGGGGTGCCCTCCAGGAAGAGGATTCTGGATATGTGCCACTCGGCATGCCGCATCTCCTCGATGGCGCGCTTCTCGATCGCTTCATGCAGGGCATGGTACCCCCAATGGGCGCACATCTCGGAGTGGACGATGTATTGATTGATGGCAGTCAGCTCATCCGAGAGGAGATCATTCAACGCCGCAATTAGCTCGTCTTTTCCTTTCATGGCCTAATTCCTCCTCGCTTTCTGTTTGGTTTGTGTTGTTCCCGACGCCTCTCAATGGCTCGAGCGGGAGCGCTCAGGACAGCTCTTTCTTAATGGCCAAACCGAGGCGGTAGATGCCCTCGTTGATCATCTCCTCCGTGGCGTTGGAGAAATTCAGCCGCATGCTGTGGTGCCCGCCGGCTTCGTAGGGGTAGAAGGCGAAACCAGGGACATAGGCCACCTTCTCCTCCACCGCCTTCTTCAGCAGCACTTTGGTGTCGATTTTTTTAGGGAGGCGCGCCCAAAGGAAGAGCCCGCCCTGGGGGCGCGTGTATCGCACCTCCTCGGGCCAATGCTCGGCGATGGCATCCAGCATGGTATCCCGCCGCTGCCGGTAGACATTGCGCAGGCGCTTGACATGCTGGCGTACGAAGCCTCGCTGACAGATGTCGTTGGCCACCATCTGGACGAAGGTGCCGGTGTGCAAATCGGCCCCTTGCTTGGCCATCACCAACCGGGAGATCATAGGTTTCGGCGCGGTGACCCAGGCGAGCCGGATGCCCGGCGCGAGCGTCTTGGAGAAGGTGCTGAGATAGATTGTCCGCTCCGGCGCAAGGCGGAAGATGGGGGTGAGATCTTCGCCCTCATAGCGCAATTCCCCATAGGGGTCATCCTCGATGATCACCAGGTCATATTGCCGCGCGATCTCCACCAGCCTTTCACGGCGCTCTGCCGAGAGCGTCGTGCCTGCCGGGTTGTGGAAATTGGGGAGCACATAGACGAAACGCGGCCGGTTCCCGGCCTCGATGATAGGGAGTATGTCCTCGACCACCATGCCCTCGTCGTCGAGCGGCACGCTCTCGTAGCGCACCTCATAGGCGTTCCAGGCCTGCAAGGCGCCTAGATAGGTGGGGCGGCTGCAGATGATGCAGGCGTCGCGGTCGATGAAGAGCTTGCCTAGCAGGTCCAGGCCTTGCTGGGAGCCCGAGACCATCAGGATGTTCTCCGGCTCGACCAGGATGCCATACTTCGACATGGTCTCGGCCAGATATTCCTTGAGAGGCCAGTAGCCCTCTGTCGGGCTATATTGCAGGGCCACGGTGCCCTCATTCTCGAGCACGTAGTGGCAAGCTTCTTTGAACTCACGAATCGGGAAGAACTCTGGCGCGGGCAGCCCCCCTGCGAACGAGATGATATCGGGCTGCTGGGTGAATTTGAGTAACTCACGGATCACCGAGCTGGACATGCGCTGGGTGCGCTCGGCCAACATAGCATCCCAGCCGATATCCTCTACCTGGGTGATGATTCCGTCCTGCTCGATCATAGTCCCTCCTCTGCGGATGCTCCTCTATTTTGATCCCGGCAGATGGGGTTGGCAACTGGCAAACGCGGCCGGCGCGAGGGAGATTCATCCTATCTAGGGCATGGGACGCCTAAGAAAAGGAAAAGCCTTCGCGCGCTGAGCGTGCGAAGGCCGGATCGAATAGAAAAGTCCCTTGGCGATGACCTACTCTCCCAGGCCGTCTCCAGCCAAGTACCATCGGCGCTGGCGGGCTTAACTTCTGGGTTCGGGATGGGACCAGGTGTACCCCCGCCGCTTGAATCACCAAGGGACGAATCCATAGGTATGAAGTTGGTAAGAGCAACCGAATAGTGTTTCCGGAAGAGCGTCGAGTTCTCCGCATCACAGGTTAAGCCCTCGGCCATTAGTACGGCTTAGCTGAACGCATTGCTGCGCTTACACTTGCCGCCTATCAAGCTGGTAGTCTCCCAGCGGCCTTACCCGGTTAACCCGGTGAGGGACCTCATCTTGGGGCGAGTTTCCCACTTAGATGCTTTCAGCGGTTATCTCTGCCAGACGT
>CAZBLT010000055.1:0-14222 GCA_964492745.1 uncultured Anaerolineaceae bacterium | reverse complement strand
GGCGATCATCTTGCCACCGATGCTGGGCTCGCGCTCGACCAGCGCGACCCGGTACCCCTGATCGGCAAGATCTAAAGAGGCTTGCATGCCGGCGATGCCGCCGCCCACGACGAGTGCGTCCACTCGAAGCCTTTCTTGCGTCATATTAGGACGACCTTCCTTTTCTTATCGTCGGACCCGCCTTCCTTATTGCTCGTCCCCCGCAGGCCAGTCGTGCTCAGGCCCCGCTCAGGTCCCTCAGGGTCCTGGCGGTCAGGGAAACTAGGCAGGCTTTGGTTCGGGTTGCGGCCCCGGTGATCCGGAAAGCTCGGCGGAAATAGGGCCGATCTCCTTCAGTAGGGCCTCGGCCTTCTGGATCTCCCGTAGGAACGCGGCTGTGCAGACCGTGCATATCGCCACCAAGCGCAAACGGCGCGTGTCGATGCCACGCTCCTTCATGAGCGCATAGGTCCGGTTAATGATCTCGGCCGTCTTCTCAGCGCTGCCTTTATAGGGGCTGTCGGTGCCGCTGAACATGACCAGGATTGCATCGATCCCCTTTTCGAATGCGTTGAGATAGAAGTCTTCCGGGAACATGGCCGCCGAGACGACTGGCAGGATGTAGGTGTTCGAGGGGTAATCTGTGTGAAGCTGCCCCACCGAATCGGCCCCACGGTATCCGCCGGAGAGTGAGGCCAGGATCAGGATCTTGGTCTGCGGAGACCTTCCGTTCGATCCCATCCGATGAACTCCTATTTCATGCGCCGCAGGAAGAGCCGGTCATAGCCCTCGGCTTCGAGCACGCCCAGGAACTCATGGCCCACCTTGGCGGCCCAGCGCGGGATATCGTTCTTGGTATTGGGATCGCCGGACCAAATTTCGAGCACCTCCCCCACGGGGATGTCGCCGATGCCCTTCTTTGCCTCCAGCAACGGGCCCGGGCAGGCGCTGCCGCGCGCGTCGACAACCTTGGCGGCTTTCAGAGTGGTGAGATCGATTTCAGACATGACAATTTCTCCTTTCGTCTTTGTGCTCCATTAGACCCCTATGCATAGGATGCTAGTGGGCTGCGGGTTCCTTAGGTGGAGTTCTGCGCACGAGTGGCCTTCGGTGATTTCTGTAACAGGCATTCGATATCGGATTTTCGGTTAAGCTGATACTGCACGGTCTGCCCCTCTCGCCTCGAAGTTACGATGTCTCGGTCCTTCATCAGTCGCAGCTGATGAGAGGTATTGGGCACCGTCGCGCCGATTGCCAATGAGAGTTCACTTACTGACATCTCCCCCTCATCCAGTGTCCAGAGTATCTGTATCCGCAGTGGGTTGGAGAAGATCCTGCAGATCTCCGCTTGGGCTTGGGATCGAGCGAGCATATCCTCGTCCATCGATCAATCTCGGCACTCACACATTTGCAGAAGTATTGAAGTCTTCCAATCAAAAATATAGATGCTTCGCGGCGCAGGGGTTAGTGAAACTCTTCACATTCAACATACAAATCTTCTATCATCCCCCATCAATAGATTAAGGGATGACTGGACAAGGCATGGAACGGGCGCATCATCGGGGCGGCGCTTCCTATATGCATGGGTGCTATTGACAAATAATCAATAGAGTGATATATATCCCAAGGACCGTTTGAATCAGGGAGCGAGCATGCCGAGCAGCCGTCGCGGCCGGCGACGCAGAGAGGGATCTCGAAGGAGGGTTCGCCTTCTCGAGCCGGCTTTGCTGCTCCTCCTGCACCACGGACCGTCGCATGCGTACGTGCTGCTCGAGCGCCTGGGAGAGTTTGGTGTGGAGGCTATGGACGCCAGCATTGTCTATCGCGCGCTGCGAGATATGGAGGGGCGGGGCTGGGTCCAATCCACTTGGGACGAGGTGGATACCCAGGGACCCCCTCGCCGCGTCTACCGGCTGACATCGGAGGGCGATCAAGCCCTAGCCCAATATACGGATCTTCTCGCCGAGACGCGATCCCATATTGAGCAGCTTCTGGGCGCCTATCGTCAACACATGCGAGAGGGTCAGGGCGACCACCACTAGGATCACCCCAGGAAGAGGATGCGGGCCATGAATGGAAGCGTCGAGATCTCACAGGTTCGAGAGGCGCTGCGAGGTGTGAAGGATCCGGGGTTGGGCAAGGATATCATCTCACTGGGGATGGTTGACGATATAGAGGTCGAGGAGGGCGTCGTTCGTTTCACGCTGGCGCTCACCACCCTCGCATGCCCGCTGAAGGATGAGATTTTGAAAAATGCCAAGGAGGCTGTGCTGGCGCTCGAGGGTGCTCGCCGGGTTGAAGTAAACCTACGCGAGATGAAGTCGGAGGAAAAGAAGCGCATATGGCCCAGCGACGACCGCGAAGAGCTGCGCAAGGAGGTAGCGCGCCTGAATCGTGTCGAGCGGACGCTGGCTGTGATGAGCGGCAAGGGAGGCGTGGGCAAATCCTCCGTGGCAGCCATGCTGGCCGTTGAGCTTCGGCGAGCTGGCAAGCGTGTTGGGGTGCTGGACGCCGACATCACGGGGCCCAGCATCCCGAAGATGTTCGGGCTGCATGAACCGCCGCCCGTGGGACCCTTGGGCATGCTGCCAGCCGTTACCGAGTCGGGGATCCGAGTCATTTCAATCAATCTCCTCCTTCCCAATGAGGATGAGGCAGTGATCTGGCGAGGCCCGCTCATCAGCGGAGCCATCCAGCAGTTCTGGGGGGAGGTCGTGTGGGGGGAGCTCGATGCGCTTGTGGTGGACCTTCCCCCGGGCACTTCCGATGCCGCGCTGACGGTGATGCAATCGATCCCGCTCAACGGCGTTCTACTGGTGACCTCCCCGCAGGATCTGGCCGGCATGGTCGTGCGCAAGGCGGCCCGCATGGCGGCGCAGCTCAAGGTGCCCCTTGTGGGCCTGGTGGAGAACATGAGCTACCTTACCTGCCCGCAGTGCGGCGAGCGTATTGAGGTCTTCGGCCCCAGCCGCGCGATGGAGACCGCGGATCGCCTGGGCTTGTCACTGCTGGCCCAGCTTCCGCTGGACCCGGATCTGGCGCGCCGCTGCGATGCCGGGCAGGTCGAGGAATATGAAAACGAGGTCTTTCAGAGCCTGGCTGCCCGCGTAATGGAACGGGCGTCGGCTGTCAAGAGCACGCCCATCTTCGCTAAAGGCTAGGGCGATGGGAAGTCCACGCCGGATGCGAAGGCGAAGCGCAATAATCGCAAGAAAAGAAGGAGGTGAGTGAGATGCCAGGTGGTGATCGAACGGGACCCATGGGGCAAGGGCCGATGACCGGTCGGCGGGCCGGCTTCTGTGCCGGCTACGACGTTCCGGGCTATGCAAATCCCATCCCGGGTCGCGGATGGGGTGCCGGTTGGGGCCGTGGCGGCTGGGGTGCCGGCCGGGGCTACCGCTGGCGGAATTGGTACTATGCAACTGGTGTTCCGGGCTGGGCACGCTGGGGATATCCGCCAGCTTGGCCCCCCGCTCCTTATGCCTACGCCTCGCCGCCTGATAGTGCGCAGGAGGCAGAATGGCTGCGTAGTCAGGCGGAGTGGCTGAAGGAGCAACTGGAGACCATCAGCAAGCGTATCACTGAGCTCGAAGAAAAGGAGGAGTGAGGGCGCGCGCTTGCCGCGTCCTCCTCCTCAAGCTCAGGGGCGTCTGAGCCCTGGCCTGTACCGGAGCTCTCCACCCCCCAATCTCAGGGCGAGAGGGAAACCCTCGCCTGGATGGATTAGTCGTTTCTATCGGGAGGGAGACACATGCGCATTGTGGTGACATCGAACGGGGCGGATCTGTCGGCACCGGCTAGCCCGGTCTTCGGACGCTGCCCGATGTACGTCTTCGTGGACACGGAGACGATGGCCTATGAGGGCAGGGAGAACCCGGTTCTCAACGCGCCGGGCGGCGCCGGAATTCGCGCCGCTGAGTATGTGATAGAGCAGGGCGCGGAAGCCGTCGTGACAGGCAACGTAGGCCCGAATGCCTACCAAGTCTTGGAGTCGGCAGGCATCCCTGTCTATCTCTTCAAGGGGGGCTCGGTCGGCGAGGCCGTGGAGGCATTTCGTGATGGCAGGCTCACCTCGCCCGGAGGGGCGAGCGCTCCGGCGCATGCGGGCATGGGACGTGCCAGGCGGCAACCACTCTCCCCGGCGGGAGCGAAGCCGTCGGCTGCGACCTCTAGGGCGGAAGAAATCGAAGAACTCAAGGAGGAAGCGCGCGAATTGCGCAAGGAGATGGCGAGCCTAATGGACCGCCTTGAGCAGCTGGAGGGCAAGAAGTGATGAGAGTTGCAGTATCCGCAGATGACAGCCAAGGCTTGGAGAGCCCCGTCAGCCCTCACTTCGGGCGCTGCCCTTACTATATCTTGATCGACCTCAATGATCGGAATGTGAAGCAGGTCCGGGCGATCGAGAACCCGTTCTATGGCCAGCACCAACCCGGGCAGGTCCCGGCCTTCGTCCATCAGCAGGGTGTGGATGTGATGCTCACCGGCGGAATGGGGCAGCGGGCGATCGCTTTCTTCCAGCAATACGGCATCCAGGCGGTCACCGGAGCGATGGGCAGCGTGCGGCATGCTCTGGAGAGCTACCTGGGTGGGGATCTAAGTGGGGCGGCGCCCTGCCATGAGAGCGTGGAGCATGCCCATTCGGAAGGAGAAGGGCACAGCGAATACGAGAAGGACGAAGCTGGCCGTCTGCGGGAGGAGCTCGCGATGCTCCGGCGGCAGATTGACGATATCACCGCCCGACTGAAGCATCTGGATGAGTAGAGCTTGCCCTCTGCGATGCGAGATCATGAGTTCGGCCTGGGGTCAGGCCGACATGGCGAAGGAGGCATTTCGGGGGAACCGGGCAGTTGCTCATCGCTGAGGCACGTTCGCTAGGGAGTGGGAAATATGGTCGATTGGGATGGATTGAAGGTTGATGCAGATCGCTGCACGGGATGCGGTGCATGCATCCAGGCCTGCCCCCATGGAGCCATTACACTGGCGAACGGCGTGGCCGTGATCGATGATCAGGCCTGCACGCGCTGCGAGGCCTGCCTCAAAGCCTGCCCGGAGGATGCCATCCTCCCATGGGTTCAGGGTGAGGTCATTGTTTTGCCTGAGGACAAGCCCGTGAGGGCCGATCGCCCTCCGACCCTAGCGCGGGCAGCGGGAACCGCGATCGCTGCCGCGAGTGCCGGATTGCTCCTGCGGGCGGTCGACGCTCTTTCGGGGTCGTTGGCACAATGGCTATCCCGGCCCGTTTCCCGGGCCACCCCCTCGAAGAATGCGCGCACTGCGGTCAAACGGGGCGGGCGTCGGCAGCGACACAGACGCCGGCGGTGGCGGCGCTAGCGTTGGACTTGCCAGATGGGATTGGCAGCGGTCAGGCGATTGGCGGTGGCGGCAGCGGCGTGGGAGCGTTGAGGCATTGCTATCGTTCGCGCTTATGCATGGAGTGTGTGATTATGCATTCTCGCTCTGCTGAGCGGCGCCCATGGCTGGCTGAAGGATACAGGCCCTCCTTGGAGGTCATAACGGGAGGCAGGTGATGCCGATCCACGAGTATCGATGCGGGCACTGCGGCTCACGGGTGGAAGCGCTTGTCCTCGCCGGACGAGAGGAGCCTACGTGCCCGCAGTGCGGCATGCGATTGGAAGAGCGATTGATCTCGGCCCCTAACATCTTGAGTGGGGCAACTCGGCGCGAGGCGGGAAGGACATGCTGTGGTAGGCAAGAGCGCTGTGATACCCCTGCATGTTCATCCGGTGGGCTGTGTAGACATGAATCGTGAGTGAGCAAAGGAGGCTAGTTGCCGTGAAAGGACAAGGCAGAGGCGCAGGTGGTGGTGCAGGCCGTGGGCGCGGGCCGGGAAGGATGGGAGGGCCCTTTGCCGCCGGTCCCGGCGGTGAGTGCGAATGCCCCAATTGCGGTCACAGAGAGCCTCATGCGCCTGGGAAGCCCTGCTACCAATTGAAATGCCCGAAGTGCGGCACGCAGATGATGCGAGCCAGGGATTGAGCAGCCGGACAAGCTCCGGCTGTTTTATAGGTGGCAAGCTTCACCTGATATGGGCATAGTGGGCAACACCGCTTTCAGGAGATCATGATGCATTGGATTGCGCATTATTGGTTTGCTGCCATGGATATCGAGATCGGTTGGGGTAATGCCGTGGTCGGAGATCGAGGCGCGCTCAGGCCATGCCTGGAGGCGCATAAGGAGGTGGTAGGTTGATCCTTGCGGTGGCGAGCGGAAAAGGCGGGACGGGAAAGACGACCGTCGCAGTCAGCCTGGCGCTGAGCCTGGCAGGAGGGGAGGGGCCGGCGCCGATGGTGGTCGACTGCGATGTCGAGGAGCCCAATGCAGCTCTCTTCCTACGACCCGAAATCCTGGAGAGGGAGGAGGTCGGCCAACTCATACCTGAGATCGACGCGGCCAAATGCAACTATTGCGGCGAATGCGCTCGCGTGTGCCAGTACAACGCCATCGCAGTCGTGGCGGAGCGGGTGCTGGTCTTCCCGGAGCTCTGCCATGGCTGCGGTAGTTGCACATTGAATTGCCCTCAGGGAGCTATTCGTGAGGTGCTGAATGTGATGGGTGTCATGGAGCGCGGTGTGGCTTCGGGGATCGACTTTGCGCAGGGGCGCCTGAACGTCGGTGAGCCCATGGCCGTTCCTATTATCCGGGCGCTGAAGAGGTGGGTTCTTCCCCCCCGCCCCCCGAAATCCGAGAAGGCTTCTACTCAGGATCGGGTCCATATCCTGGATGCGCCTCCAGGCAACGCTTGTCCAGTCGTAGAAACCATGCGCGGCGCCGATTTCGTTCTCTTGGTCACAGAGCCCACTCCTTTCGGCCTGCATGATCTGCGATTGGCGGTGGATGTGGCTCGTGGGGAACTGGGCCTTCCTGTTGGCGTCGTGATCAATCGGGACGGGATCGGGGACCAAGGCGTAGAGGCGTTCTGCAAGGCGGAGGAGATACCCATCCTGATGCGCATCCCGCTGGACCGCCGGATTGCCGAGGCCTACTCAGAAGGACTCCCGCTGATCGAGGTTCTTCCTTCATGGCGGGAAAAACTGCGGGTGCTATATGGGCAAATCCTAGAGATCGTGGAGCAGCGCGTGCAGCGAGAGGTGGGGGAGGGGGCGTGACTATAGGCGACAGGAATGCCCAAGGTGCTCTCCTACCGAAGAGATGAGACATAAACAACGATATCGAAAGCTGGAGACCGTAGAGTATGAAGCAGTTGGTTGTGCTTAGTGGAAAGGGCGGTACAGGCAAGACCACCCTCGCGGCGGCCTTCGCACAGATCGCATCGCAGGAGAGCACTATCGTCCTGGCAGATGCTGACGTCGATGCGGCCAATCTGGAGCTGGTGCTGGCCCCCGAGGAGCGAGAGCGACACGAATTCTGGAGCGGGCAGGTCGCCGTGATAGACCCTGCCCTATGCTCGGCCTGCGGGATTTGCAAGCAGGTCTGCCGTTTCGAGGCCATCCTGGAAAGCCAGGGCCCTGAGTCCTCCTTCATGGTGGATCCCCTGGCATGCGAGGGGTGTGCGGCTTGCTTCTATCAGTGCCCGCAAGAGGCCATACGCATGGAGGACCAGCTTGCAGGCCTCTGGTTTCGTTCTGATACCCGCTTCGGGCCTCTTTTTCACGCGCATCTCTTCGCCGGGCAGGAGAACTCGGGAAAGCTCGTCACGTTGATCAAGCAACAGGCGCGCCTGCTGGCCCTCGACCGGGGCGCCGACCTCCTGCTGGTGGATGGACCGCCCGGGATCGGATGTCCAGTGATCTCCGCCAGCGCGGGTGCCGATATGGCTCTACACGTCGTGGAGCCTACCATTTCGGGCGTGCATGACCTGGAACGGATCATGACCACAACCGATCACTTTGGGCTCCCCTCATTGGTCGTTATCAACAAGGCGGACCTGAACCTCTCCCGCGCCCAGGAGATCACTGCCTATTGCCGCGAGCGCAAGGTACCGCTTGTCGGCAAAATCCCCTACGACGCGGATGTGACAAAGGCCATGGTTCGGGGAGAGCCGGTGACATCGAACGGGCGCGGGCCCGTCACAGAGGCGATACGGGGGGCGTGGTCCCGCATCCGGGAAGGGCTCTTTGCATAGGAGGCGATGATGACGGGCCAGGAGGGGTTGCGGGAGGCGATCCTCGAACGCCTGAAGCAGGTAATCGATCCAGAGACGGGCGCCGATGTGATTCACATGCGATTGGTGGAGGATCTGAGTGTGGATGATGGGGGCGTCGTGCGGTACGGGTTCCGCCCCTCCTCTCCCTTGTGCCCGATTGCCATCCCGCTGGCGCTCTCCATCCGGGAGGCGGTGGGGAAAGTGGAGGGGGTGACGCGGCAGGAGATCGAGGTCCGAGGCTACATCGGATCCGAAGCCCTGAATGAAATTCTGCGTGAACTCGAGGGAGAAACCTGATGCTCACCTTTGGCCCGGTTCCCTCCAGGAGGCTGGGGAGGAGCCTGGGCATCAATAACATCCCTGCAAAGATCTGCACCTATTCATGCGTCTACTGCCAAGTAGGTCGCACGCTTGAGATGCGAATCGAGCGGAAAGGATTCCACGACCCGGCGGAAATCGAAGACGCTGTGTGCAAGCGTCTCGCCAGGCTCTCGGAGAAGGGCGTATCGGTCGATTACTTGACCTTCGTCCCCGACGGAGAACCTACGCTGGACATCCACCTGGGCCAGGCGATTGCGCGTCTCAAGCCTCTCGGGATCAAGGTGGCGGTCATCACGAATGGTTCATTGATCTGGCGGCAGGACGTCCGGACGGAGCTCATGCAGGCCGATTGGGTCTCGCTGAAGGTCGACTCCGTGGAGGAGGAGGTCTGGCACAGGGTTGACAGGCCCCATGGGGCGCTTCGCCTCGATTCGATCCTCGAGGGCATGCTCGCCTTCGCGAACGCATTCGACGGGGAGCTGGTCACGGAGACCATGCTTGTTCGCGAGCTGAACGACCATCGTGAGCACCTCATCGATCTGGCTGCCTTCCTGGTTCGCTTAGGAGCGGCGCGGGCTTACCTGGCGGTTCCCACCAGGCCGCCTGCGGAGAGTTGGGTGCAAGCGCCTGATGAGGATGCGCTGAATCAGGCTTACCAGATCCTCCGGCAGGAGATCGAGGCGGTGGAGCTCCTGACCGGCTACGAGGGGGATGCATTCGCGTCGACAGGCGATGCCGAGGTCGACCTGCTGGGTATCACCGCGGTCCACCCCATGCGGGAGGAGTCGGTGCGCTCCTTAATCTCGCGAGCTGGTGCCGATTGGTCCCTTGTCCGACGTTTGATCGAGGAAGGTCGGCTCGTTGAAACGGAGTACGACGGCGCCAAGTTCTACTTGAGGCGCTTTTCTCGCTCGGCGCGCAACTGACGCAGCAATGCTGTGCATGCGGCGGCAGGTCACACGGCAATGGCCTGCGCCGTGAAAAGCAAGTCTGATCTTCGGCAATTGGAACTGAAACGATGGGGATCGTGACCGCGCCTCGAAGGCGAATGGCACCGCGCAATGAGGGACTGGCGGCTCACACGCAAAGCGGTACGATTGCATTCTATCCACGATCGCGGCCTGAGAGAGCCTGCGCGCATGGGAAATGGGAGGACATGATGAGGGACCGAGGCGGGCTCGCATTTGCTCTGGGCGGCGGCGGTGGCCGAGGGGCCTTGCAGGCCGGTGCGCTGCGGGCGCTGCTGGAAGCGGGCCTGAGTCCGGACTTGCTCGTAGGGACCTCTGCCGGGGCGGTGAACGCCACGTTCCTGGCCGTGCGGGGGTTCACAGAGGAGGCTCTGGATGAGCTGGAGGCAAACTGGTTTGCGGCGGCCGAAGCCGAGTTGCTTCCTGCAAACTACCTCTGGCTGACAGTGCGCCTGATGTTTCATCGCACCGGCATCCATGTCGGCCACCGCATGCGCGAGTTCTTCATCGCTCTGGGCCTCACTCCAGAGTTGCGTTTTCGGGACCTGCGCGGGCCGCGCCTGATCCAGGTGGCGGCAGACCTGCAGGCGCCGGGTGTGGTTCTCTACGGCATCGATCCGGATCAGTCCGTGCTCGAGGGGCTGCTCGCATCGACCGCACTGCCCCCCTGGGTTCACCCCATGGATATCGAGGGCCGCACGCTCATCGACGGCGGCGTGCTGAGCAACCTGCCGATCGAGCCCGCGCTGCGGATGGGTGCCCGGCGCATCATCGCCCTGGACATCTCCGAGCCACGACCCACGGGCCTGGAGAGCTATGGTTTCGGGCCTTTCCTTCGCACCTTGGCCTACGCCGTTGAATGCCGGCAGATCGAATTGGAAATCGCGCTGGCCGCGGCCCGGGGCGTGCCGGTCCATCGCCTGGTCCTGCAAGGCGAGAGGCCAGTTTCGACCTGGGATTTCAGCCAGACAGAGGCGTTGATCAAACGCGGCTACGCACAGGCAGTCGCGCAGTTGGAGGCCTGGCCGGAGCTCAGGCCCACCCGGTGGCATCACTGGATTGCGCGCCTGCAATCCAGACTCCTCGGCGTGGGCGGTTAAGACGGGGCCGCCTCCGCGCCCTCCGGGCCGCGTGCGTGTTGCATATATTAGAAGGAGGGGGTGTGCGGCCAGATGAGCAGGCCGGCCGGTTGTGCATATGACCGCGATATGCAGCCGGCAGCCAGATGTCAGGCTCGTGCGAGAGTTCTTTTGATACACTGTTGACAGAAAGCGCTGCCGCCTCTTCCAGGAATGTGAACTCCCAGGCATAGGGCTGAGGAGGAGCATGAAGAGAATCGCAGTTGTCACCGATTCCGTCGCCGCCCTCCCCAAGCATCTGTCGGAAGAGCTAGGCATACACACCGTGCCCATCCTGATTTATTGGGATGGGCAGACTTACCGCGATGGTGAGGATCTCAGCCCCTCGGAGGTCTACCGACGCTTGCGCCAGGCGGCGACGATGCCCAAGAGCTCTGCCCCCACGGTTGGTGACTTCATGCAGCTCTATACACGCTTGAGCAAGGAGGCGGATGGCATCGTCTCTGTGCATGTGTCTTCCGAATTGAGCGCAACCTGCGAGGCGGCGCGGGTAGCGGCGCGGGCGGCGGAGCCGGTGGTGCCCATCCGGGTGGTCGACAGCGGCACGGCCGCCATGGGGCAGGGGTTCGCCGTCCTGGCTGCCGTGCGCGCTGCCCGGGAAGGGGCGGATCTGGAGGAGGCGGCGCAGGCGGCAGAGCGGGTGGGCCGGCGGACGTTCGTGTTGGCCGTGCTCGATACACTGCAATACCTTGCTCGCAGCGGCCGCGTGAACCACAAGGTGACCCTGGCGGCCGATGCCCTGCGCATCAAGCCGATACTCTATCTGCGCGATGACCGCGTCGATCTACTGGCCAGGCCGCGCACCAAACGCAAAGCTGTCCAAAAAATGCTGGACACGGTGGCAAAGCAGGCGCGTGGCCGGCCGGTGCATATCGCCGTCATGCATGCCGACGCACCCGAGGAGGCGGAGGCGCTGCGAGCGGAGGTGGAGGCGAGATTCGACTGCGCCGAACTGCATGTCGCAGAGTTCACGCCGGTGATGGGCAGCATGGCCGGTCCGGGACTGCTTGGGCTGGCGTTCTACGTCGACGAGGATGAGATGGAAGCTAGCGGGAGAGATTGATGCGTAATGTCGCAGTGGTGACGGATTCGGGCGCCAATCTCCCCAAGCATCTGAAGGAGCAGCTCGATATCACCGTGATTCCCCTCTGGCTGCGAATGGCGGGAACGCTGCTTCGCGATGAAGTAGAGATCTCTGCGCAAGCGTTCTATGAAAGGATGCGAGCCGGAGAAGGGCCGCCTTCCACCTCGCAGCCCTCCGTGGGAGAGTTCCTGGAGGTCTACGGACGGCTGGCTAAGAAAGCCCAGGGGATCCTCTCGATCCATCTTCCCGCGCGCCTGAGCGGCACGCTGAGCTCCGCTCAGGCCGCCGCCAGCCAATTGGCATCCTTCCCCATCCGCATCATCGATTCGGGCTCGGCGTGCATGGGCCAGGGCTTCGCGGTCTTGGAAGCGGCGCGCCTGGCGGCAAAGGGAACAAGTCTGGAGGAGGTGGCGAGCACTGTGGAGAGGATGCTGCCCAGGATTCAGCTCCTGGCCGTGCTGGATACGCTCGAATACATTGTGCGGGGCGGGCGTCTCAAAGTGGCAGCCAACTTGATGCGCCCCTTGCTGAGGACCCGCGTCCTGGTCTCGCTGCAGGCAGGCCAGCTCCGGCTGCTGCGCCTGGCGCATACCCGTGCGAAGGCCTTGGCGGCGTTGATGAGAGAGATGGCTGCCCGGGTGGGAAGTGCGCCAATCCACGTGGCCATCCTACAGGCTGACGCACGTGAGAGAGCGGCGCGCTTGCGGCAGGAGATCACGGAACGCTTCCAATGTGTGGAGGTCTACACCACCGGGTTGACACCTGTGCTAGGCGCGCATAGCGGGCCTGGAGTGCTCGGCGTGGCCTTCTATCCTGAGGGGGACAAGATCTAGACGGCAGGCATCGCCGGCTTGCATGGTGGCCTCGAGGCGAGCCCGGAGGTATTCGAGTTGGAAGCTCTCATCGCCATTCTCTGGATCCTTTTCGGATATCTGCTCGGCTCGGTCCCCTTTGCATACCTCGCCGGCAAGATTCTGCGAGGCATCGATATCCGGCGCTATGGAACCCGAAACGTGGGTGGCTCGAATGTCTACGAGAACGTCTCCAAGCCGGCTGTCGTGGTCGTCGGTATTCTCGATATGGCCAAGGCAGGATTCGCCTATTGGATGGGCATGCGGCTCGGGCTCGGGCTCGGCGTCTCCTTGGCAGCGGGGTTGGCGGCAATCATCGGGCATGATTGGCCGTTGTACCTGCGCTTCCACGGCGGTCGCGGCCTGAGCACCAGTCTCGGCGTGCTGCTGCTGGTCTTCCCGCTGGGCTTCCTCTGGGTCTTGTTCATGACCGCCATGGGCTATCTCTTCGGCAAGAACGCCGCCATCACACTTTCCGGCCTGGTCACGTTGCCGGCGTGGGCGCATTTCACCCGTCAGCCGAGGGAGGTGGTCTGGGCCACGCTTGCGATGCTGGTCTTGACGGTCATCAAGCGGCTGGAAGCCAACCGCGAACCCCTGCCCCTCGGAAGGGAGCGCTGGGAGGTGTTGGCGCGCCGGGTGTTGCTCGACCGCGACATCGAGGATTGGGAGAACTGGGCCCACCGGCGGCCGGAGTGAGCCCATCCCTCTTCTGAAATGCCAAGCACGCCCCAGATGAGCATGCGATGAGAGTTGCGCTCGCCGCCCTTGCTGGGTGCGACGAGTGGCTGGTATACTCCTTTCGGTTGCCCTGGCGGGCAGGTGCCCGCGGGGCAAAATTCTTGTCGGTGCCTGGACGATCTTTCCCCACACATATTTCCCATTGGCTTCGTTCATGCAACGCCATATGCTTAGGAGCGTCATGCCTTTTCATGTTGTCAAAAGTCTTTCCGGTTTGGCATTGGGACTCAGCCTGCTCACCGTCGGCGGTCCTCTGTTGGGCGAATGGGTGGCCACCAAAGCGCCCACGTTCGGGCGACGCGCCGCGCAGGAAGTGCGCCGATTGGGGCTGGCTTTTGAGGAGGTCAGCTTCGCCGCCGAGGACGGTGCCCTGCTGCAAGGCTGGTTCTTCCCGCAAGCCGACCCTCAGGCCCCGGCCATCCTATACGCGCCGGCGACCGGGCGCGATCAACGCTCCGGCCTGGCACTGGTGCGGCCGCTGCATGAGGCCGGCTATCAGGTCTTGCTCTTCAGCTATCGCGGCCATGGGCTGAGCCAGGGCAACCGATCGGGCTTCACCTACGGGGCCAAGGAGAGCCGCGATGTCGACGCCGCGGTGGCCTTCCTACGCCAGGAAAAGCGGATCGGCCGCATCGGCGCGATCGGTCACTCGGCGGGCGCGGTTTCGATCCTGCTCAGTGCGGCCCGCAACCCTGGGATCGACGTTGTTGTGGCGGCGGCGCCCTTCCCAACAGTGGAGACGGTTTGGGAGACCAACCGGCCGGCGATCTTTCCGCGTCCGTTGCTGGAGATGACGCTGCGCCTCTCGGAGGTCACTCGCGGCTACTCGCGGGACGAGGTGCGGCCCCTGGATGTGATCTCGGGGATTGCGCCCAGGCCGGTCCTGCTGCTGCATGGCCTGGACGACGCCCGCATAAGTGAGTCCCAGGCTCGCGGGCTCTTCGCCGCCGCTCAGGCGCCCAAGCAGCTCTGGCTGGTGGAAGGGGCGGACCACGGTGAGATGGGCGCGCCGGC
>CAZBLT010000054.1:0-14843 GCA_964492745.1 uncultured Anaerolineaceae bacterium | reverse complement strand
TGTAAAAGTAGGTAGGCCAGGTGATATCCTTTCGGGAGTTTGGAAACCGAAGAAAGGAGACACCATGACCTACCAAGATGGTTGTACCTTACCCATTGAATTGCTTGAGCAGTTGACGCGCGAGGGCCTCGAAGGGCTACCAGAGCTGGTGCGCGTGCTGGGAAATGCGGATCGAGAGACAGAACTACCTTGGCGCTCGTCCGTATGAGCGATCGCCGCACCGGCGCGGGCGAGCCAACGGCTACAAGCCAAAGACCGTCAAGACGCGTCTGGGCGAAATCCGCTTCGACATTCCCCAGCTGCGTGAGAAAGGCTTCTACCCTGGGGCTTTAGAGAAGGGCTTACGCAGTGAGCGGGCCCTGCTGCTCTCACTGGCCGAGATGTACGTGCAAGGCGTTTCCACCCGCAAAGTGGCGGCCATCACGGAGCAACTCTGTGGTACGGCGGTCTCTTCCGCGCAGGTGAGCCGGGCGGCGGCGCTGCTGGATGAAGTGCTCGAAGCCTGGCGCCAGCGACCGCTTGGCGAAGTGCGGGTTCTGTACCTGGATGCGCGCTATGAAAAGGTGCGTGTGGATGGCCAGATCCGCGACGTGGCCATCCTGATCGCCAGTGGTGTCGTGGCAGGCGGCAAAAGGCAGGTTCTAGGTGTATCCGTGTCGCTGAGCGAAGCGGAGGTGCACTGGAGGACGTTTCTGCAGGAATTGGTGGCTCGGGAGATGCGCGGAGTGCGGTTGGTGATCAGCGACGATCATGCGGGTCTGGAAGCGGCTCGGAGAGCGGTGCTTGGGGGCGTGCCCTGGCAACGGTGCCAGTTTCACCTTCAGCAGAATGCCCTCCAGTACGTCCCGCGCAAGTCCATGAGCAAGGAGGTGGCCGAGGATGTCCGCACCATCTTCGATGCACCGGATCGGGCGACTGCGGAAGCCTATTTGGCGCGCATGGTGGCCAAATACGCACGCACGGCGTCCAGGCTCTCCGCCTGGCTGGAGGAGAACATCCCGGAAGGCTTGACCGTATTCGATTTTCCCAAGGAGCACTGGCGACGCCTACGGACCAATAACAACCTGGAGCGGGTTAGCCAGGAGATCAAGCGTCGGACGCGGGTGGTGCGCATATTTCCCAATGAGGCCGCGTGCCTGCGGCTTGTGAGCGCGATCCTGATGGAGATCAGCGAGGAGTGGGAGACCGGCAGAGTCTATATGGCGTTCGATGAGAATTGAGCGCTATGTGTTCCTGAAAGGTATATGGCCTTTTTGCGGAAAGAATGTTGCACAATCGCCAGTTGCACTTCAAAGTTGAATCTAAGGACTATAACACGAGTGAATACGTTCACTTGACTTTCACAGACTCGAAGATTATTATTGCACGGAAATTTGAACTGCAACCTAATAGGTAAACACACCTTCAGGGCAGGGTGAGCTCCGCTCCAGGCGGAGTAATTCCCGACCGGCGGTATGGCTCGCCGCGACGAGCCAAGCCCGCGACCCGCGTTGGCGGTGGATTCGGTGAGAGGCCGGAGCCGACGGTATAGTCCGGATGGGAGAGGGTGGAAAACCAGAGCTGTGTTTCGGCTTGGATGTCGATCTCATCCACGCCGAGTGCAGGTGTTTGGCGTCGCCTTGTCCCGAAAGTTTCATGACTTTCGGGGTTTTCTTTAGAAAGGCGCCGGTATAGCCTGCTGCAGCACCGGTATGTCCTTACTCAAGCCCGGAGGTGATCCATCCTGCGGGCTTCTTGTATGCCTGGCCGATGCTGGTGGGAGCGAACAGAGAAATGGCTGAGGATTTCATGTTGAGGGCCCTCCATCTGGCCGAACAAGGCCGCGGGCGCACCAGCCCGAATCCCATGGTTGGGGCGGTACTGGTCAAAGAGGGTCGGATCGTGGGTGAGGGATTCCATCTCCGAGCCGGCGAGCCCCATGCCGAAATCTTCGCCCTGCGCCAGGCGGGCAGCGCGGCTCGCGGGGCGACCCTCTACGTGACCTTGGAACCGTGTTGTCACTACGGCCGCACGCCGCCCTGTACCCAGGCGCTCATTGCAGCCGGCGTAAAAGAGGTGCATATGTCCATGCTGGATCCGAACGCCTGCGTGGCCGGACGCGGTCGGGAGGAGCTGGAGGCGGCTGGTATCCATACGGTTCTCGGTGAACGCGGAGCCGAGGCGCGGGCCTTGAACGAGACCTTCATCCTCTGGGTCACCAGCGGTCGTCCCTTCGTGATCGCCAAGTTCGCCATGAGCTTGGATGGCAAGATCGCCACACGGAGCGGTGACTCGCGCTGGATTACCGGTCAGGACGCTCGCCGCGAGGTGCACAAACTGCGGGACCAGATTGATGCCATCCTCGTTGGAGTGGGCACCATCATCGCCGATGACCCCCAACTTACGACGCGGTTGGATGGCGATGCCCGTCCCAAGGGTGGCCCAGGGGATGTCCGCCATCCTCTGCGAGTGATTCTCGACAGCAAGGGCCGGACCCCTCTCGCAGCCCGTGTGCTGGACCCGGTGCTGCCCGGCCGAACACTGCTTGCCACGACGGAGGCCATTCCCGGGGACCGGCGCCGTGCCATGACAGATCGAGGGGTTGAGGTGCTGATCCTGCCGGCCGAAGACGGGCGCGTGAGCCTTCAGGCTCTGCTACAAACTTTGGGCTCCCGAGAAATCACCAGCTTGTTGGTGGAAGGGGGCGGCACGGTTCTGGGGGCCTACTTTCAACAGGGATTGGTCGATAAAGTGCTGGCTTTCATCGCGCCGCTGATCATCGGCGGGCAGGAGGCGCCGACCCCGGTCGTAGCCCCGGGTGTGGACCGGATGGCGCAGGCGCTGCGCCTGAAGAAGGTGCACTTCGAACGCCTGGGATCTGACCTGCTGATCAGCGGCTATCTCAACCAGGAGAAAACATAGATGTTCGGTGGCATCGTAGAAGAAATCGGCTCAATCCAGCGTCTGGAGCGAAGCGGACCATCGGCGGTGTTGGAGGTGGCGGCCCGGTTGGTGTTGGAAGGAACACGGGTTGGGGACAGCATCGCCGTCAACGGGGCATGCCTGACGGTGACGGCCCTTCAGCCGGGAAGCTTCCTGGTAGACCTGGCTCCGGAAACGCTGCGACGGACGAATCTAGGCAACTTGCGACTCGGCAGCCCCGTTAACTTGGAGCGCGGGCTGGCGGTGGGAGCGCGCCTCGGTGGACACTTTGTGCAGGGGCACGTGGACGGGGTGGGTCGGGTCAGGAGCCTGACCCCAGAGGCCAAGGCGATTATGGCGCGTATCAGCGCGCCGCCCGAGGTTATGCGCTACGCCGTGCCAAAGGGGTTTATGACCGTAGACGGGGCGAGCCTGACTGTGGTGGAGAGGTTTGCCGACAACTTCACCCTATCCCTGATTCCCTACACCTTGGCTCACACCATCGCCGGCCGTTACCGCATCGGCGATGAGGTCAATCTGGAGGTGGACATCCTGGGTAAGTACGTAGAACGCTTTCTAGTCGGCCAGGGGTGGGGTGCTGGCTTGAGCCGCGAGTTCCTGACCAGGCATGGGTTTACAGGTTGAGGAGGCGTCATGAGTTTAGCTCCAATAGATGAAGGGCTGGCCGAGTTGCGCGCCGGTCGTATGATTGTGGTGGTGGACGACGAGGATCGCGAGAACGAAGGCGACCTGGTGATGGCGGCCGAAAAGGTCACGCCGGAGGCAATCAACTTCATGGCTGTTCATGCTCGCGGGCTGATCTGTGTGGCGCTCACTGCCGAGCGCTTGGATGCCTTGCGCATCCCGATGATGGTTCCGGCTGCAGACAACACCGAACTCTTCAGGACGGCTTTCACCGTCTCGGTGGATGCCCGGCATGGGACCACGACCGGCATCTCGGCAAGTGACCGGGCGGCCACCATCCGTGCCCTGGTCGATCCCGCCACCCGACCTTTAGACCTGGCCATGCCCGGTCACGTCTTTCCTCTGCGGGCATGTGAAGGCGGGGTGCTGGTGCGATCGGGCCACACGGAGGCAGCTGTGGACTTGGCCTTGCTGGCTGGGCTGGCTCCAGCAGGCGTCATCTGTGAAATCATGACGGAGGATGGCCGCATGGCCCGCCTGCCGCAGCTTGAGCGCTTCGCTGTCGCGCACGGCTTGAAGATGATCAGCATCGCCGACCTGATCGCCTACCGCTGGCGATACGAGAGGCTCGTGCGTTGTGTGGCCCGAGCCCGGCTGCCCACCCGCCACGGCGAGTTCATGGTCCTGGCCTATAAAGACCTCCTCACCGAAACGCACCACCTGGCACTAGTGAAGGGCGATGTCGCCGGAAAGGGCCCGGTCCTTGTGCGCGTGCACTCCGAATGCCTCACCGGTGAAGTTCTTGGCTCCTTGCGCTGCGATTGTGGCCCCCAACTGGACCGGGCGATGGAGATCATCGGCGCTGAGGAGCGGGGAGTGGTGCTGTATATGCGGCAGGAGGGGCGGGGCATCGGATTGTGCAACAAGCTGCGGGCTTATGCCCTGCAGGAAAGGGGGTTGGATACGGTGGAGGCGAACCAGGTGCTGGGCTTTGATCCTGACTTGCGCGACTACGGCATCACGGCGCAAATCCTGGTTGACCTTGGGTTGTCTGAGCTGCGCCTGCTGACCAACAACCCACGTAAGGTGGAGGGCCTGGAGAGTTGCGGGTTGAGCGTTGTGGAGAGGATCCCACTTGTCATACCCCCAACCGACGAGAATCGAGCTTACCTTCAGACTAAGCAGGAAAAGTTGGGGCACCTGTTCGAGGTCTAAACGCAGGGCGTGCCCCAGCACGTATCGCTCTTTACATTCCATCAAAAGGAAGGGTTTCATGGGACAGACATTCGAAGGCAAACTGACCGGAGAGGGACTGAGGTTCGGGGTCGTCGTCTCCCGTTTCAATGAGTTCATCACGATGAAGCTGCTGGAGGGAGCTCTGGATGCCCTGCGGAGGCATGGTGTGGAGGACGGGGATGTGGATATAGCCTGGGTTCCGGGATCGTTCGAGATCCCTCTCGCTGCCAAGAGGCTGGCCGAGAGCGAGCGCTACGATGCCGTCATCTGCCTGGGGGCCATCATTCGTGGCGCAACCCCCCATTTCGACCTCGTGGCCAGCGAAGCGGCCAAAGGAGTTGCTGCTGTGGCGGTGGGCAGTGGCTTGCCAACACTCTTCGGCGTGCTGACCACCGACACTATTGAGCAGGCAATCGAGCGGGCAGGGTTGAAAGCAGGCAACAAGGGCTTTGAAGCGGCTATGGCCGCCATCGAGATGGCCAATCTCTTTCGAGGCCTCGAGGCTTCGGCTGGCAGGCTATCGTCAAACTTATAGCCACACGATCTGAGCCCGGCGTGCACTGGAGCGTTCAAACCGTCTCTCGAAGTTCACTCAGGAATACTATTACTGGATCAGAGTTGCATTTGTGAGTTGAATCTAGGTCTCGATCATCTCGGATTTGAGCGATGATTTGGATTTCCTGCGCTTTCTCACGCCCTTCAAGTACTTCGACGCCGGGATGCTGTTGCTCGAGGCGCGCGTTGAGATGACTTACGTGTGGATCTCGCTGGGGATCGCAGTGGTAGGCATGGCGGCGGGCTATGTCGCCTATGCACGAAGGGATTTGTATATCTAGCACTTGGGATTGTGGCGGGGTAGCCAGTTGCGGGAGCATCAAGGGCTTGATTGATCGGTTGGGACGTTGCCTGGCTGGCGGCGCAGAATGCGGCGATCTACATGCACGGGCGACTCACCCCAAACGCAGACCCCGCTCGCGTTGAAGGAGGATAAGATGCCGAGCACAGAGGATCATCTCAAAGTTGCGTTCGCCGGCGAAAGCCAGGCCTATCAGAAGTACCGGGCCTTTGCGGAGAAAGCAGAGCGTGATGGCCTGCCCAATATCGCCCGGCTATTTCGCACGACGGCCGAGGCGGAGCGGATCCATGCCGAAGGTGAACTGAAGGCTCTCGAAGGGATAGGCTCCACTGTCGAGAACCTGCAGACGGCAATCGCGGGCGAGACATATGAATACAAGGAAATGTACCCGCCCATGCTCGAGCAGGCCGAGGCCGACGGTCATAAGGCCAAGCGCGTTTTCGGCTATGCGATGAAAGCCGAAGAGGTCCACGCTCGCCTCTATTCGCTAGCGCTGGAGGCTGCGACGCGGGGTGAAGACCTATCCGAGGTGGATTTCTACCTCTGCCCCATCTGCGGGTACATCGAGCTTGGTAAGGCGCCGGAGGCCTGCCCCATCTGTGGTGCGAAAGGCTCTAAGTTCGTTCAAGTATAGGCAGGCTGGGCCAGGTAGGCTGTCACTTCACCGGCAGGACTCTTGGATATTGAGCATGCGGGCCGAACACATCGCACCCCGGGCCGTCTCACCGTGCCGATGGAGTGAAGGGCGAGTTTCCTACCCTGGTTGGCGCCGTGGGGATTAGCTCTGCTGATCGAGCAGAGCGATGCGGCCCTGGGGTGTGATATGCCAGACCCCATGCGGCCTGCGATGTATGAGATCACAGCGGCTTCTCTCGGAAAGCTTGGGGGGTGGGAGGTGCGCTGCGAGGCCTCCCATTAAGCGCCTGATGGGGGATGGTCAGGCAGGGGGCTACGCGAGATTGAGGCTGCCCATTATCGGGGAGGGTGTTGATGCCGGGGAATCGCTGGAGGCGAAGGATACTCCTGCTCTACAGCTTATCCTCGCTGCTCCTGAGCGTAGCAATCCTTGTTCTTTACTTCCGTCAGCCGAGTCAGAGCGACCGCGCATTTGTCTTGGGCTACTCGTGGTTGCGTCTCGCTTTGGGGTTGATCCCATTCGTTGGGGCCGTCTTCTTCCTGCGCCTCAGTGTGGAAATCGCCCGCGATCGCGTCCCTCCCTGGTTCCGATCACCGTTCGGGGAAAGCTACTTGGAACGATCCGTAACTATCTCGGTGGCCCTGCTCTATCTGATCGGGGCGGTCCTGGTGTGGACGCGGATTGCGGATAAAGGCGGTCTGTTTTCGGATGCGATTGTGCGCCTTTTCCCGCTCTCACTCTGGTTGACCATCATCGCCGCGCTGAGCCTTCTGACCAAGGCCGTAACAGCATCAAAGGCCGCCGCGAGGGATGCGAGCACGTTCACACTCTTTCTGCTTCTGCTGCTATTGGGCGCATGGGTCCAAGTCAATGTCCTGCCGGACATTCCGTCGACAACCGATGACGTGTATTACACCTACCTGGAGGGAAACCGTCTTGCGGCGGGGCAGAATCCGTATGCACGCATCCTGGAAGAAGAGTATCGTGAGGACGGCAAGTACCCGATCTACTTTGGCGGTTTCTATCTCTTGTCTGGACTTTCCCAACTAGCGGGTCTAAGCTCCTACGAACATTGGATCATCTTCTGGAGGTCGGTCTTCCTGCTCGCCTCCCTGATGATCGCATGGCTGATGTTTTACACCTCTTTCATGGCTCGGCAGATTCCTCTAGCCATCTTCGCACCGCTCTTCTGGCTGCTCAATCGCTGGACCTTGCATATCGTTCACATTTCTGACATCGACTTGCTCGCGCTTGTCTTCCTGGTGGCCTCTTTGGTCCTTTGGCGCAAGAATAGGTGGGGCTTCTTCCTGCTCTATGGATTGTCCTTGAGCATCAAGCAAATGGCGATATTCCTTCTGCCTCTCTACATGGTTTGGGCTTGGAGAGAAAGACGGCGAGATGCCTCCATCGGCCTCTTCCTAGGCAATCTCTTGCTGATTGGAGCCTTCCCTCTGCTTTCGACGGCACCTTTCCTTTTCTGGAGCGCCAAGGGGGTCGTGACCTCGATCATGGTTTCACTCACCCGCGCGCCTGTGGTCATTGGCCGCCTGCATTCCGTCGATGCCTACATGGGCTGGTCTGGTGTTTTGGCCAAGGTGCCTATGCTGTTGAGCTTGCTGCTCAGCTATACGGTCTGTATACGCCAGCGTTTGAATGCTGCTGCATCGGCGCTTTTAGTCATGATGGTTTATGCTGGATTGAATGCGGTCTATTTCCCAAGCCACTTCATCTGGGTTGTGCCCCTAGTCACATTGGCATTTGCTGGCCCGCTTCGAGGAACATTGAGAACGGCATCCGGGCCCGGCCTGGTCGCAGGTGCAGGCGAGGCTCGAGGCGAAGGCGGATAAGCTGTGACCGCTGTATGAAATGGAAAGGACGGGCGGTGAACCCGATGTGGTCGGGCATAACGAAGCGGCCGGCGAGACCCTCTTCGCGGATTGCGCCCCGGGAAGCCCGAAGGGCCGCCGGAGCGTCTGCTACGCCCCTAAAGCCCTCGTATCCCGAAAGCAGCGCAAGCCCAAAGACAGTGCGGTGGGGATGGCCGAGGCCATGGACTATGAACTTCTTTCGGAGCAGCACTATCGTGCGCTGCAAGAGTTCGGCGATTTCGATACGGGTACATCGAGCCTGGCAAGCCGCCGGAGGCCTGCCCCATCTGTGGTGCGAAAGGCTCTAAGTTCGTTCAAGTATAGGCAGGCTGGGCCAGGTAGGCTGTCACTTCACCGGCAGGACTCTTGGATATTGAGCATGCGGGCCGAACACATCGCACCCCGGGCCGTCTCACCGTGCCGATGGAGTGAAGGGCGAGTTTCCTACCCTGGTTGGCGCCGTGGGGATTAGCTCTGCTGATCGAGCAGGGCGATGCGCCCCTGGGGCGTGATATGCCAGACGCCATGAGGGCTGTTGCCGTGGATTAGGCCCCGCTGAAGCAGTATGGTTTCCAGCTTGGCCTGCAGGCCTCGCAGCGGTCCGCCCCAGGCCTCGCATAGATCGGTGTATTCCTGAGTGGTGAGCTTCTCTTCAAGGAGCGCTTCGACCCGGTCGAGCACCTTCGCGGCGTATGCCTTCGAACCCATCTCCTCCAGCACGTAGAGGATGGGATAGATGAGGTCTTCCTCGGAAGCGCTGGCGCTGACCTCGGCGCTGAATTCCGGCCGCCCATCGTGCCCGCCGGGCTGGTTGAGCGCTTTCCACTCATCCCGCAATCGCTGGGCCCCCTCGAGGATGCCGGCGATGGCCTTTCCGCGGTTGGCGGCCAGTTCGGCGGCCTCGAATTCGCCGGATTGAAAGGCCTGCGCCCCCTGGGCCTTGGCGGCCTCCAGGGCCTCCGTCAGGGCTGCGACGAGATCCCGCAAGCGCTGCTCTACACTCATCCCGCACTCCTTGCTGGTTGGAGTCATTGCCTATGCCGGCAGCTTAACCTTAGGGTGCGGGAGACAGGGAGACAATAGCGATGTGGTACTGCGGGCGCCTTTGGCGGGAGGGCGGCAGAGTCGAATCATGGATGCTTGCGCCGGGCCAAGTCATGCCGCGCGCGGAACGGCATGGAGGCGGCGCTGGCGGGGTGGCCTGCGCCAAACCGGCCTGCCTACCGGGAGGAGAATGTCTGCGAGCTGAAGTGCCTCGCGGAGGCCGAAGGCAACCCGATGCCAGCCCGGCGCTTCAGCAGAGGGGTTGCTCCCTTGGGGCAAATCTGAAGGGCGGGATTGACCGGGAGTAAGCTGCAGGGCAGCGCATTTGTGGCCTCAAGCATCTTGCTCACATCCCCGGCCCTGCGGGTCGAGCAGGGCGATGCGCCCCTGGGGCGTGATGTGCCATACGCCCTGCGGGCTGTTGCCGTGGATCAGGCCGCGCTGGAGCAGTTTGGTTTCCTGTTTGGCCTGCAGGCCTCGCAGCGGCACGGCCGGTGCAAAAGCCGCAATTGAGGTGCGCAGGCCTGAGGGTTCACCTGTCTGGCACAATTCGAGCTAGCCGGCAGGCAAGGATGTTAGGAATGGTCTACTTTGGAGCTCCGCCCATGCGAGGATGGGGGTAGGATAGTGACGAAGGAGCGGGTCGATGAGCGGTCGCATCAGCACGGTTGCCATCATCTTCTCTTATCTGGGCTTCGCGCTGTTTTGCCTCCTTGTGTTTCGCGCCATCGTAAGGCGTGAATATATACGGCGCGGGAGGCTGACTTTCGCCGGCGTAGTTCTGGAATTGGAGGTCTTTGGCTTCCGCGCAAGCATGCTCTATCTCCACGTGACGGCAGATTGGCCGAACCTCCCAGCGCTGGAAGATCGCCCCCTGATGAACGCATTCGGCATTCTTCTGATCGTCGTCGGTTTGATCGGGCTTCTCTCGGCCATGAAGAGTCTGGGTTTCCTCGCGGCCCTGGGACAGGGCAAGGATCGGCTGCATCGAGAGGGCATGTATCGTTGGAGCCGCAATCCTCAAATCGTCGCCTATTGGCTGGCCCTTATCGGATGTGCGTTGCTGTGGCCCTCCTTGCTTGTGCTCTTGTGGCTGGCAGCCTACGGTGTGGCCGCACATCTCATGATTCACACGGAAGAAGAATTCCTGGTAAAGGCCTACGGCTCGGATTACTCAAGCTACAGTGATGAGACGCCGAGATACGTAGGTTTGGTCAAGTGGATTGGAAGAATCCTGCCATGAGCCCCCTCGGTGCCGCTGCCGGGATGGAAGCATTGCGCACCGGTAGCCGGGCGCACTGATCACTATCACAAACGCGGGATGAGCAGATGCAAGGCAAACCACGCGGCATAGCTATTCGCGAGTTCTTCGCCCTGGAGCGCAACATCATTGTCCTGCTGGGCGCCCTCCTGGTCATCGGCATGGGAGAGGAGCTCTGGGTCCGTTTCATGCCCAAGTACCTCGAGGCCTTGGGGGCCAGCGCGGTAGCCATCGGCGCGTATGGTTCCTTCAAACGCATCGTGGACACCCTCTATCAATATCCGGGGGGATGGCTTGCGGACAAGTTAGGGCGCAAGCGGGCCCTGGTCCTCTTTAACCTCATCGCGGCCGCGGGGTATTTGCTCTATCTCCTTGCGGCTCGGTGGGAAGTTGTGCTGTTGGGGACCCTGCTTGTGCTGGCCTGGAGCAGCATGTCGCAGCCTGCGATCTTCGCGGTGATCGGGGACACACTTGGCCGGTCTAAGCGGGCAATGGGGTTCAGCGTCCAGTCCATTTGGAAGCGGATACCGATCGTGATTGCGCCTCCCGTGGGTGGCTATCTCCTGGCCCGATTGGGCCTGGTATCCGGCATGCATGTCGGGTTCGCCTTTTCTCTTGTGTTGGCATTGGTGGCCATCTATTGGCAATCCCATTTCTATCGTGGCGCCGCCCCGGATGAGGAGGCCAAGCCGGCCGGCCCGGGTTTCATCTGGCGCATCATGCCCCCCTCGCTTCGGCGCCTGCTGCTGGCCGATTGCCTGGTGCGGTTCGGGTCCAACCTGGCCACGGTCTATGTCGTGTTATGGGTCATCAACGTGCACGGAGGCACGCCAATGGCATTCGGCGCGTTCACATCGCTGCAGATGGTGACGGCGATCGCCGTCTACTTGCCGGCCGCCCACTTCGCGGATCGCTACGGGAGGCAGCCGTTTATCCTGGCGACCTTTGTCTTCTTCGCCCTATTTCCAATCAGCTTGGTTTTGCTCCCCTGGCGCTGGCTGTTCCTGGCCTTCGTGATTGCTGGATTGCGCGAGATTGGCGAGCCAGCGCGCAAAGCGCGCATCGTGGATCTCGCTGAGAAGGTGCACCGGGGTCGCGTCGTCGGGCTCTACTACTTACTACGAGGGTTGGCCACAATCCCCGCACCTATCCTGGGCGGTATGCTTTGGCAGCAGGGCATCATCTGGCCATTTCTCCTGGGAGGCCTGGCATCGGCCATGGGACTGGGCATCTATGCTGTGAAACCGCGGCTCTCGGACTGAGCAACACAGCGCAGGGGGTGTGACTTCGGTGGAGTACAGATTTGGTCTCTTGCGCGTCCCTGCAAGTTGTCAGGATTGGGCCTGGGCATCGCCATTCCGATTGCCTTGCGCCCTTGCGGCGTAGAGAGCCCCCGCCCCCAGTCGATTGAGTTTCATGAGGGTCGCGGGAAAGCGACTCGTCAGTTGCGGATGGCGGGGCCATTGTAAGGTTGCAGGGATCTCGGAGGATGCCGATAAGAATATGCCCAAGTATCTGGCTCCCTGATCTTGAAAGCACCTCTATGAGGCTGTGGATAGGCGATAGTTGAGAAGTCGTAGAGCATTCAAAACCACGACGAGTGTGCTGCCCTCATGAAACAGCACCGCCACGCCGATGCCGGCGAGCCCGCATACCGCCAGCGTGATCAACCCGGCGATCACGCCCAGCGAGAGGATCAGATTCTGCTGGATGATGGCCCGGGTGGCCCGTCCCAGGCCGATGGCGAACGGGAGCTTGGAGAGATCGTCTCCCATGAGAGCCACGTCCGCCGTTTCTAGGGCCACGTCTGTCGCCGCGCCGCCCATGGCGATCCCGACCGTTGCGTTGGCCAAGGCGGGCGCGTCGTTGACCCCATCGCCGACCATGGCCACCACGCCGTGCTCCTGGATCAGATTGTCGATGGCCGCGAGCTTATCATCGGGCATCAAGTCGGCCTGGAAGTCCGTCAGGCCAACCTGCGCGGCGATGTGCGCCGCCACGCGGGCGTTGTCGCCTGTGAGCATGAGCATGCGATCGAGCCCCATGCTCTTGAGGAGCTTGATGGCCTTCGAGGCGTCCGGCCGGACGACGTCCGCCACGGCGATCAGCCCCAAGGGCTTCCCGTCGAGACCGACTGCCATGACTGTTTTGCCCTCATTCTCCAGCGCCGCAAGCGGATCGAGCACGGAGGGGGGCAGTTCGATTCCGGCTTCTTCGAAGAGCCGGGCGTTCCCGATCCAAACCTGTTTGCCCTCTGCGAGTGCCCTGAACCCGCGGCCCTTGACCGAGACGGCCTCCTCCACGCGAGGCAGGGCCAGGGCCCGGGCTTCGGCGGCTTCCAGGATGGCCTTGGCGAGTGGGTGCGCCGATCGGCCCTCGACGGCTGCGGCCAGCGAAAGCACGCGGGCCTCAGAGGCCCCGTCGAAGGTGATGATGTCGGTCACCCTCGGTTTCCCCTCCGTGATCGTGCCGGTCTTATCGAAGGCGATCGCTCGCAGCCGGCCGAGATTCTCAAGGTGCGCGCCGCCCTTGATCAGGACGCCGTTTCGCGCCGAATGCGCCACGCCGGATAGGATCGCGGAGGGGGTGCCCAGTGCAAGTGCACAGGGCGAGGCCGCCACGAGCAGTGTCATGGCCCGCATGAAGGAATCGGCGAAGGGGACCCCAAATAGGAGCGGCGGGATCACGATAAGCATCACGTCGGCGACGAGCACCGCCGGTACAAAGATTTGCGTGAATCTCTCGGTCGTGCGCTGCGTGGGCGATTTCTGCACCTGGGCGCGCTCGACCATCTCGATCACGCGCGCCAGCGTGTTATCGCGCGCCAGCTTGGTGACTCGCACCTCTAGGGCGCCATCCCCATTCACCGAGCCGACGAACACGGGATCGCCGGGAGCCTTTGGTACCGGAACCGATTCTCCGGTCACGGGCGACTGGTCCACGGAGGATTCGCCCTCCAGCACTTCGCCGTCGACCGGTATCCGAACGCCAGGGCGGACGATGACGACCTCCCCGATCTGCACATCCTCGACGGGGACCTCGACCTCGCTTAGCTCGCGCCGCACCAGGGCGGTCTTCGGGGCGAGGTCGCCCAGGGCGCGGATGGCCCTGCGGGCGCGATCGAGAGCCAGCTCTTCGAGCGCGTGTCCGAGGCTGAAGAGGAAGAGCAGCAACGCACCCTCGGCGAATTCTCCCAAAGCCGCCGCGCCGAGGGCGGCCAAGACCATCAGCAGGTCGGTATCGAGGTGACGTTCGCGCAAAGCATGCAATGCGTGGCGCGTGATGTCGTAGCCGGCGATGACATAGGCGGCTAAGTAGAAGATCGGCCCCATCGGGGAGGGGAAGCCCATATAGCGCTCGCCGATCCACCCGAGGGTCAGCAGGAGACCGCCTGTTAGGCTGAAGAGCAGCTCACGGTTCTTGTGGAACCAGTTGCGCACGCCCTCCGCCGGCACCCGGTATCCGAGCTGGCGGACGCGGCGCTCGATCGCCCGCCTGCCGGTTTTGTGTGCGTCATATTCGATGTGGATCGATTGGGCGGTGTAGCTCACGCCCACATCCAGCACGCCCTCCATGCGCTCCAAGCCGTGCTGGAGCACCAGGGCGCAATCGGAGCAATCCATGCCTTCCACCCGCAGCATGTCATGATGGTAGCGGTTGGAGATCTCTGCGCCGGCCCGCGCCGCCAGGCGGCGCACGTCCTCGATGGTGATCTGCACCGGATCGTAATGCAGGCAGAGGTGGGCAGGGGTCCGGTCGAGGAGTAGATGGGCCCGCGAGATGCCCTTGCGCCCCTGCAACGTGGATTCCAAGCGCTGCAGGCAGGCATCGCGCTCGTTCTGCACACCTGGCAGGAGCAGCGGGATTTCGATTTCGAGCGTGTTTTCGTTGGCAGTCGTCATGATCGGGGCGTGTTTCCTTTTCGTGAAGTGGCTATGTTCGTCTCTTCGAGAATCAGACAGCGGCGCGCAACCCCTCTAGCCATGGAGCACGTGGTCGAGGCCGCGCTGATAAAGGTCGATGATGTGCTCGTCGTGCAGGCGGTAGAAGACCTGGCGCCCGACCTTGCGGCCCCGCACCAGGCGCATCTGCCGCAGGCCGCGCAACTGGTGGGAGACGGCCGACTCGCTGATGCCGACCGCCTCGGCGATGGCGCCGACGTTCAATTCGCCGCCGATGAGCGCCGAGATGATGCGCACCCGGCTGGTGTCGCTGAGCGCCCGGAAAAGCTCGGCAGTCTCCGCAGCCGTCCCTTCATCGAGCACCTCGACCGAATCCGAAACCTGTCCTTCGGCCATGAACCTCTCCAGGAATATGTGAATAGTTACTCAGGCATCGATAGATATTAATAGGGATTTCTTGGGATGTCAAGCGCTCGCGTACATTGCTGTTATA
>CAZBLT010000053.1:0-15910 GCA_964492745.1 uncultured Anaerolineaceae bacterium | reverse complement strand
TATGGGGAGACGCGTCTGGGTCAGGGCCGGGAGAACGCCAAGGATTTCCTGCGGGCTAATCCCGAGATAGTGCAAGAGCTGGATGCTGCCATCCGGCGTGCGGCGGGTTTGCTGGCGGCTGAGCTGCCGGAGGAGGATATCGCCGGGCAAATCGATCAGGAACCGCTGATGCTTTAGCCCGAGCCCGCCATCGCTCGTCAAGGCGATTGGCACTGCGAACAGGAGGGGGGAGGATCGCTCCGGCCTCCGTTGGGCACGCCGGGGCGCTGGGCTATAATCAGCGCATGCGTCGGATCCGAAGTGTGATCATTGAAAGGGCGTCTCTCTTCCTGGTGCTGATCTTGCTGGCTGCAGGCTGCGTCCCGGGGACTCCTCGCACCGAAGCCACGGCTCCTGCCTGGACGCCCCTGCCAACCCGGCCGCCGTTTCCAACCCCGCAGACCCCAGCCCCCGCCGGGCACACGCCGGTTGCGCAAGTCGCATCGGATTGCATCAACGATGCAACCTTCATCGAGGATGTGACGATCCCGGACCGTTCCATGGTTGAGCCTGGAAAGGCGCTCGACAAGCGCTGGGCGGTTCGCAACAGCGGCACCTGCGATTGGGGTTCAGGCTACCGCTTGGTCCGGAGCGGCGAGGATCTCATGCCGGGCCCTGATGAGGTGGCGCTCTTCCCGGCGCGGGCTGGAACGACGGCAATCCTGCGTCTGGAACTGCTGGCGCCCACGAAGCCGGGCATGCACATCAGCCGCTGGCGGCTGGTGGCGCCTGACGGAGCTCCCTTCGGGGAGGAGATTTACATCTGGGTTGAGGTCCCCGAGCCCACACCCACACCCACGCCGCGCGGCACGCCGGTGAACTAGCCTCTGCCCAAGGCGAGGGTCCGCGCGCGGTGCATCTTTTCACTCACTTGAATCTTTCTTAATGGAAAGGCCGGTTGAGCAACGGCGCGAAAATAGACCGCCCTTCACCGCTAACCGGCAAAGTCTCCAGGTGAGACCCCTAAGCAGCGTTGATGCAAGCGTAGCCGAGACAGGAATGGCGGGATTATCCGGCGGGATCTGCTTCTCGCGCTCCCGCTTTGCCGCTTGCACAGAAGAAAGCTCGTTCTTTTCGTTTGCGGCCATTTCACCCGGTCCGTGCCGCGGCGTAAAAGCAAAGGGCTGCCCTTTTAGAGCAGCCCTTTGCACCGCTTGGGATGCAATTCGCCACTGCCGGGCTAGGTCCCCTCTTCCCATGAAGCCAAATAGGTCTTTTGCTCTTCGGTGAGCACGTCGATGCGGATGCCCATGGCTTCCAGTTTCAGACGCGCGATCTCGCGGTCGAGCGCTTCGGGGATGGTATAGACGCGATTCTCCAACTCATCGGCATGCTGCATTAAGTACTCGAGCGAGAGGGCTTGATTGGCGAAGGACATATCCATCACGCTGGCAGGGTGGCCTTCGGCGGCGGCAAGGTTGATGAGTCGGCCTTCGCCGAGCAGATTGATGCGCCGCCCGTCCTTCAAGATGTACTGGTCGATGAAGGGCCTTGGCTGGCGCTTCTCGACTGCCATCGCTTCCAATGCCGGGATGTTAACCTCCACGTTGAAGTGCCCTGAGTTGGAGACGATGGCGCCATCCTTCATGCGCTCAAAGTGATGCGCATCGATCACATTGATGTCGCCGGTGAGGGTGCAGAAGATATCACCCACCTCGGCAGCCTCCGCCATCGGCATCACACGGAAGCCGTCCATGACGGCTTCCAGCGCGGCCAGCGGCTCGACCTCTGTAACGATCACGTTCGCTCCCATGCCGCGCGCCCGCATGGCCAGACCCCGGCCACACCAGCCGTAGCCGGCCACGACGAAGGTCTTGCCGGCGATGAGGATGTTCGTAGCGCGGACGATGCCATCGATGGTGGATTGGCCTGTGCCGTACCGGTTGTCGAAGAAGTGCTTCGTCATCGCATCATTCACGGCGATAATGGGGTAGGCGAGAGCGCCATCGGCGGCCATGGCCCGCAGGCGGATGACGCCCGTGGTGGTCTCCTCTGTGCCGCCACGCATGCCCTCCAGCAGATCCCGGCGTTCCTTGTGGAGCGTGCTCACCAGGTCGGCCCCATCATCCATCGTGAATTGGGGTTCCAGATCAAGGGCAGCGTGGATGTGCTTGTAATAGGTCTCGTTGTCCTCGCCTTTGATGGCGTATACCGGGATTTCATCATGCGTAACCAAGGAGGCAGCCACATCGTCCTGGGTCGAAAGCGGGTTGGATGCGCAGAGCACAACCTCGGCACCGCCTGCCTGGAGCGCGCGCATCAAGTTCGCGGTCTCGGTGGTGACATGCAGGCAAGCCGAGACTTTGGTACCCTTCAGAGGGTGCTCCTTGGCAAAGCGCTCACGTATCTGCCGCAGGACGGGCATTTCCAATTCGGCCCATTGAATGCGCCGCCGGCCTGCCTCCGCTAGCGATAGATCCTTCACATCGAATTCTGAAGTCATAGTGTTCTCCGTGTGTCTCCAGGTTTGTGTTTGCCATGCATAAGCCTCGGGGGCGGGACCGCCAGGTCCAGGCCGGATCTCGTCCAATCGCTGGAGCGTGTCGCCATCCAGCCTGAGCTCCAGCGCCCGCAGGCTGCCCTCGAGCTGGTCTATGGTGCGGGGGCCGATGATCGGGGCCGCAACGGCGGGATTATGAAGCAGCCAGGCCAGGGCGACATTGGCTGGCTTCTCGCCGATTGAACAGCAGAGATTCTCGTAGGCGGCCACCGCCCCGGTCGTTCGGCCCCTCGCCCATGCCACCGTAGACCTTGGTGGCCAGCATGGTCTTCTCCCGCCTGCCGCCGTCCTGGGCCAGCCAGCGGCCGATGATTTGCTCGGTCCAACCCTCGCCTGGCTTCCAGCCGTAGACGTTGGCGGTGTCCAGGAATTTGAGGTCCAGATCCACCGCCCGCTCTATGATCCTATGGCTGGTGGCCTCATCCGTCTCGGGACCGAAATTCATCGTGCCGAGGCGGAGGCGGCTGACCTTGATCTCGGTTCGGCCGAGCGTCGTGTAATCGATTTGTGCCTCCCTGCTAGTGGGCGGGGCCGAGATAGGCGACCCCTTCGTAGTATTCCCCATGCGCCGCAAATCCAAGCGCCTGATAGGCCCGGATGGCCGCCGGATTAGACCTGGCCACATTCAGCACTATGATGCTGATCCCTGCGGATTGCAGCTCGCGTACTACGGCCGCGGTGGCCGCTTTCGCGAAGCCCCGGCCTCGCCATGCAGGGTGGGTGAATACGTTGCCAATGGCGGCAATTCGAAAGCGGGAGGAGACCACATGAACCCCCGCTATAGCCGCCAGTTGGCCGTTCGCCATGATACCGTAAAATGGCCCACTATCAAGCTGCTCGGGCAGAAAGGCATCGGGCATGTCCTTCTGCCCCTCGAAAAGCAACCTCACCTGGGCAGTATCCTCGGCACCAAGCCGGATCGCGAGGTCATAGGCCGGATTCCACCGCAGCGCGCCTGGGGGCAAAACCATGCGCCACATGAGGATTTCCCGCTGGACCTCCATCCAGGCATCCGCCTTCTGGCGATGATCGGGGAGCAGCGCAAATTGGTACCTGCCCGCGGGCACCCGGCTTATCAGGTCTGGGAGATCGTCGGCAAGGCCCTGCGTGAATAGGACCGGTGGCTCGAGGCCACCGTATACCAGCACGACCGTTTCGCCCCTCAGAAACCAGTGCGCGTGGATTGCGTAGGGAGGCTCCAGGTCCGCAAGCGCGTAGGCCGACCAGACCGGGTCCCGTCGCAAGAGAGCCTCGACCCGCTGAAAATCGGTCATGCCGGATCCATCAGCCGGTCGAGTTCGCCATGATCGTCGAAGTGCTGTCGGAAGCGCTCCAAGAAGGTTTTGAGATCAAAGCGATGGGATTGCGGTCCTTCGGCTTCCAGGCAATAAGTAGCTGCCAGTGCACCCATCTCCGCGCAGCGCTCCAGATCCAAGCCGCGCGCATAGCCCTTCAGGAATCCACCACGGAAGGCATCGCCGATTCCGGTCGGATCCTCGAGATGTTCGGGCGGGACGGCGGACACGGTCTGCCTGCCCTCGCGAGTATTGACTTCAGCCCCTTCTTCGCCGCGGGTGATGACGACGAATTCGGTCGTCTCCAAGATCGCGGCCAAGTCTAGCCCGGTCTTGGTTTCGATGAGCCCGAATTCATAATCGTTGCAAAAGAGTGCCCGCGCGTGGGTGATCCCCTCCTGGAGTTCTTCCGCGGAGAGCCGGACAATCTGCTGGCTGGGATCGTAGAAATAGGGAATGCCCAACTCCGAGCACTCCTGGCAGTAGGCCACCATCGCGGCCGGGTCGTTGGGGGAAACCACTGCCAGGTCGGGCCGATCTTGGAGTTGGCGGAAGGATAGCTGACTGGCCTGCGCCATGGCGCCAGGGTAGAAACTGGCGATCTGGGCGTTGGCGCGGTCGGTCGATACGAAGAAAGAAGCCGTGAGCAGATCCGGGACGACTTTGATCGCCGAGGTATCCACGCCTTGGTCCTCCAGCCAGCGCCTGTGATCCTCGAAATCCGGACCCACAGTGGCCATGACCTTAGGGCGTTCCCCGAGCAATGCCAGGGTGTAGGCGATATTGGCGGCGATCCCTCCTGGTCGGCGCACCAGGCTGTCTACCAGGAAGGAAAGGCTGAGCCGGTCTAGGCGGTCGGGCAGGATATGGTCCCGGAATTGGCCGGGGAAGGACATCAGGTAATCAAAGGCGATGGAGCCGGTGAGCACGATGTTCATTTGGGCTGGGCCTCGGTCTTGGCGATCTGGCGGAGGGTCTGGTCGAAGGGCGGTTCCAGGATGCCCCGCTCGGTGATGAACGCGGAGATGAGGTGATAAGGCGTGATGTCAAAGGCTGGGTTCCGTGCCTGGCTTCCCTGAGGGACTACTGGCTCGTTCCCGATCTGGAGGTTGAGCACCTCGCCCGGATCGCGCTCCTCGATAGGAATATCCCCTCCGTCCGGCGCGGCCAGGTCGATGGTTGAGGTTGGCACGGCGCAATACACCGGAACCTGGTTAGCATGGGCTGCCAGGGCGAGCATGTATGTGCCGATCTTGTTGGCCACATCTCCGTTGGCGGCCACGCGATCTGCGCCCACCAGAACCGCATCGACCTCGCCCCGCTGCAAGAAGAACCCCGCTGCATTGTCGCTGATGATCTCGAAGGGGATGCCATATTGCTGCAGTTCCCAAGCGGTGAGTCGGGCACCTTGCAGGCGGGGGCGGGTTTCGTCCACCAGGACGTGCACGTGCTTTCCGGATTCATGCGCGGCGCGGATCACGCCCAGTGCGGTGCCATAGTCGACCGTCGCCAGAGCGCCTGTATTGCAATGGTGGATGACCACCGCCGGATCGGGGAGCAGCGCAGCGCCGAACTGGCCAATGCGGCGGTTCACTTCCACATCCTCGTCGGCGATGCGTTGAGCCTCCCCCAGCGCCCGTTGGCGCATGGCGTCGGGTCCCTGGTCGCGAACGGCGTCAACCGCATGAAGGACGCGGTTGAGGGCCCAGGCAAGGTTGACAGCGGTGGGGCGGGAGCGGCGCAGCCGCTCGGCCGCCGCCTGCAGCTCGCTCCACAGGCCCTCAGCGTCTTGTTGGGGGCAGTGGACGGCAGTGAGTGCCAGGCCGAAGGCGGCGGCGGCGCCGATGGCCGGCGCCCCGCGCACTGCCATGGCGTGGATGGCCTCGGCCACTTCCTGGGCGGAGGTCATCGTAAGAATTCGCACCTCGGCGGGCAGCCTGCGCTGGTCGATCATCCGCAGGCTGCGTTCTTCGGCGTTCCAGGCAACAGTTCTCAAGTCAAGCTCACACAAAAAGGCGCCCTCATTGATTAAGGAGAGCGCGAACCGGAGTGCGTGAGAGTGTAGCATGAGAGCCAGGAGGCCGCAAGATTGACCTCAGTATGCATCTCGCTTATGATGGCGGCCATGAGTTCCCTACGAGGCCGCCTCGCCTTCGCGTCGCTCAGCATAGGATTGGCCATGCTGGCTTGCAGCCTGCCGGGGCGGAGCGCGCCCGCCCCCTCGGCAACGCCTCAACCCACGGCCACAGACACAGCCACGCCCGCGCCTACGGCCACGCCTACGGCTACGCCCACGCCGGAACCACGGCGATTGCTCGAGCGGGCTGCGCGGGCTTTCCTGCTCGGCGATTGGGAGCGGGCTTTGGCCAGTTTTGAGTCCGCCAGGGAACAAGCCACAGAGGCGGAGGAAAGGCGGGCTGCGGCCCTGGGGCAGGCGAGAACCCTGCTGGAAGCCGGGCAGCCCGAGGCCGCTCTCACTATTCTGAACTCCATGGAGGACAGCCTCGCAGAATCCCCCGAGGCTTCGCTCGTGCGCGGGCTTGCGCTTGGCGCGCTCGAGCGCTGGCGGGAGGCGGCCGAGGCCTACCAGGACTACCTGGAGCGGGGGGGAAGTGCCCTGCGCGGCTATGCCCTGGAGTGGCAGGGCGACGCGTGGGCATCTGCAGGAGAGCCTGCAAAGGCGCGTGAGGCGTATCAGCTTGCGCTGCAGTACGACCCGCAGCGAGGGGATCTGGGTGTTGAGATCAAGCTGGCCCGCTCACAACGAGCCAGCGGCGATCTCTTGGGCGCCATCGAGCGCTTCCAAGCCATCTATGATTCGACCTCCGATGGCTTCCTCAAGGCCCAGATGGACCTGCTCCTTGGCCGGGCATATCTGGCGCTGGGGGATGCCGAGAGCGCCTACGCCCGCTACCTGGATGCCGTCATGAACTACCCGAGCTCCTTCGATTCCTACACCGCGCTGGTGGCGTTGGTGGATGCCGGCATCCCTGTGGATGAGCTGCAGCGGGGGATCGTGGACTACTATGCCGGCCAATATGGTGTGGCGCTGGCGGCCTTCAATCGCTACCTGGTCTCGCCCCCGGAGGATCATGACGGGCGGATCCATTACTTCAGGGGGCTGACGTTGAGGGCGCTGGGTGAGCATGAGGCCGCTCTCGAGGAATTCCGCACACTGATCGATACCCATCCGGAGGATCCCCTGGTCGCGGATGCGTGGGAGGAAGCGGTCGATACGCTCTGGGCCTATCTGGATGACCCGCTTGCCGCGATTCCCCTGGCGCTGGAGTTTGTCGGCCAGTACCCAGCCCATGCACGGGCACCGGAGTTTCTCTTCCTGGCCGCCCGCATCGCCGAGAGAGCCGGCGACCTGGCCATGGCCGCAGATCTCTGGCGGCGGACTGCCAGCGAGTATCCCCAGGCGGCAAACGCCTTCCGGGCGCAGTTCCTCTCAGGCATCACAGGGTTCAGGCTCGGGGAGTATGCAGGCGCGGAAACCGCCTTCCTGGCCGCGCTCGACCTTGCTCACGAATCCGAAGATGAATCCGCCGCCCAGCTTTGGATTGGGAAGTCGCGCCAGGCGCAGGGCCAACACGAAGCCGCGCAGCAGGCTTTCAAAGCGGCCGAACTTGCGGACCCGTCTGGCTACTATGGCCTGCGCGCAAGGGATTTGAGCCTGGGAAGGCAGCCGTTCGAGAGCCTCGCGGCCTACACCTTGCCCGACGAGGCGACCCTCCAGCAAGCCCGGGCGGAATTGCAGGCCTGGCTGCGCACACGCTTCGGCCTGCCCGCCGGCCTCTCGCTCGACGGCCTGGATAGGGTGTTGCTCGGCGATTCGCGCTTCCAGCGCGGCGAGGCGCTCTGGCGCCTGGGGCTTTATGAGCAGGCCAAGCAGGAATTCGATCGCCTCCGCAGCGAGTTCTGGGATGATGCCGAGCATACCTACCGGCTGATGGAATACTTCATCAATATCGGCCACTACCGCTCGGCGATCTACGGGGCCGTGCGCTTGCTCCAGTTGGCAGGCATGGATAAGGCACCCGCCGAGGATCAACCTCTCTACTTGAGGTACGTCCGTTTTGGCCCCTATTTCGGTGATGTGATCCTGCCGCAGGCGCTGGACAAGGGGCTTGATGGGCTGTTTGTGCTCTCGGTCGTGCGGCAGGAGAGCCTTTTCGAGGGTTTCGCGACGTCTTATGCTGCGGCTCGCGGGCTGATGCAAATCATTCCCAGTACGGGTGAGCATCTGGCCGCAGCAGAGGGATGGCCCCCAGAATACGACGTCAGCGACCTTCACAGGCCAATCGTGAGCGTGCGGCTGGGGGTGCGCTATCTGGCCGAGCAGCGCGATCTCTTCGATGACGACCTCTACGCAGCGCTGGCGGCCTATAACGCCGGCCCCGGGAACGCGCTGGCCTGGAAGGCGCTCGCGGGAGATGATCCGGACCTATTCGTCGAGGTTGTGCGCTTCCAGCAGACAAGGGATTACATCCGCAGCATCTCCTGGGCCTTCGCCCATTATCGAGCGCTCTACGGAGGCGGCTAGCCGGTTTTGCATCCTTGTGGCGCTCGAGGCGGGGAGGAAAGTCTGTCGTGTGGGAAATGCGTGTGGACGTGCGCCCGATCTGCGCTCCCCCGAAAAGTAAAAAAACTCCCCGAAATTGCATGGACAGGCCGGGGTTCTTCTGGTAGTATAAGGGGTTGCAGTTAGAGGTGATTGGCGAATCTTGAAGGGCGTCCTTCAGCGGTGAGGGCATAACGAAACGGCGGGAAAAAGGAGTGGCCGGGCCGCACACCACCCTTCCCGCTTATTCCTATTTCTCCAGAGGTCGCCAACAGATCAAGGCGAAACGCATTTAGGAGAGCTTGCATGGCGTCCATCCGAGGTCAAAAGTGGTACTCGCGCATCCCGGAAGTCTTCGATCTGCCCAATCTGATCGAAGTCCAATTGCAGTCTTTCCGGTGGCTTCAAGAGGAGGGGCTCAAGGAGCTCTTTGACGAGATCTCTCCCATTGTCTCCTACAACGGAGGCATGAAGCTCTTTTTCCCGGGCTCTACGCCCGAGGCTCAGGAGTTCGAACTCAGGTATTGGTTCGAAGAGCCCAAGCACGACATGGATGAATGTGTGGAGCGCGACCTGACTTACGCCGCGCCGCTCTATGTCTCAGTGCTCTTGGCCGGCTCGGAAGTGCCCGAACCCATCAAGCAGGACCTCTTCTTGGGCGACTTCCCGATCATGACCGACAAGGGCACCTTCATCATTAATGGCACCGAGCGCGTGGTTGTGTCGCAGCTCATCCGCTCGCCCGGCGTGTACTTCGAGGCCCCCGAGGATCGGTCGACCGGCCGGCGGCTTGCGGCCGCCAAACTGATCCCTGATCGCGGCGCGTGGATGGAGTTCGAAACCCGCAAGAGCGATTACCTCACGCTCAAGTTCAATCGCAAACGGACCGTTCCGGTCACCATCCTGCTGCGCGCCTTGGCGGCCGTGGATGACGGGCTGGGTTCTTCACCCATCAAGGAAGGCACGGACGAGGAACTGGTGGCCTTGTTCGCAGAAGCCGACACCAACCCCGATCATCTCTATATCGAGACAACGATCCATCAAGAGCCAACCTGGGAAATTAAGGAAGGACGCACGCTGGCGCAAGAGGCTCTCATCGAGTTCTACCGCCGCATGCGACCCGGCGATCCCGCCACCCTCGACAACGCCCGGGAGTATCTCCGGGACCAGCTCTTTGACCAGCGGCGCTATGACCTCGAGCGAGTGGGCCGCTACAAGCTGAGCCAGAAGCTCGATTTGCACGATAGGGTCCCGCTCGAGCACCGACGCGTAACGACCTGGGACATCGTGCGGCTGGTCGAGCGCCTGATCCTCATCAATAACGGCGTCGTGGAGCCCGATGATATCGACCACCTCGGCAACCGCCGTGTGAAGACGGTCGGCGAGCTGATCCAGGGCAAGCTGCGGGTCGGCCTGCGGCGTATGGAGCGGGTAATCCTCGAACGCATGTCCATCCGCGATCAGGATCAGATCTCGCCCATATCCCTCGTGAACATCCGCCCGGTGGTCGCCTCACTGCGGGAGTTCTTTGGTTCCAGCCAGCTTTCGCAATTCATGGACCAGACCAACCCCTTGGCAGAGCTGCGCCATAAGCGGACCCTCTCGGCGTTGGGCCCGGGCGGCCTGCGCCGGGAGCGCGCCGGTTTCGATGTCCGGGACGTGCACAACTCGCACTATGGGCGCATTTGCCCGATCGAGACCCCTGAGGGCCCGAACATCGGCCTGATTGGGCGCCTGGCCTCCTATGCCCGCGTCAACAGCTTCGGTTTCATCGAGACACCTTACCGCCGGGTTCTCCGCGAGCTCCCGCCCAAAGATAAGCGCCTGATCGGTCGCAAGGCACGAGGCGACATTCTCACCCCAGACGGCAAGGTGCTCGTCAAGGATGGGGAGGAGATCACCGAAGCCGTCGCCAAGAAGCTGAAGAATCTCGAAGGGCCGGTGCCGATCGTGCCCTTCGTATCGGATGAGATCGTCTATCTCACGGCCGATGACGAGGACCGCTACGTTATCGCCCAGGCCAACGCCCCCTTGAATGAGCGGTCGGAGTTTGTCCGTCCGCGGGCCTCTTGCCGCTATCAAGGTGATTTTCAATTCGCGCACCCCGAGCGGATCGATTTCATGGATGTGTCCCCTCGGCAGATCGTGGGCGTAAGCGCGGCGCTAATCCCCTTCCTGGAGCATGACGACGCCAACCGGGCGCTCATGGGCTCCAACATGCAGACGCAGGCGGTCCCGCTGATCCAGCCCGAAGTGCCGTTGGTATCCACCGGCATGGAGCGCCATGCGGCGCTCGATTCGGGTCAGGTGATCCTGAGTGACGTCAATGGCGAGGTCGAATCGGTGACGGGCAGCCAGGTCGTCGTCCGGTCGGGGAACTCCCGAAAGGTCTACCGTCTGCGCAAGTACAACCGCTCGAACCAGAGCACCTGCATCGACCAGCGTCCGGCGGTCATCAAGGGGCAACGTATTAAGGTGGGGGATGTGATCGCCGACTCCTCGTCCACCGCCAATGGGGAACTCGCGCTAGGCCAGAATGTGCTTTGTGCTTTCCTCTCATGGGAGGGCGGAGACTTCGAGGACGCGATCCTCATCTCCGAGCGTCTGGTGCAGGAAGACGTCTACACCTCGGTTCACATCGAGAAGCACGAGGTGGAGGCGCGTGACACCAAGCTGGGGCCGGAGGAGATCACCTACGACATCCCCAACGTGGGCGATGACGCCCTGCGTGATTTGAACGAGGATGGGATTGTGCGAGTGGGCGCCGAAGTGGGCCCCAACGATATCCTGGTCGGCAAGATCACGCCCAAAGGTGAAAAGGAACTCACCCCGGAGGAGAAACTGCTGCGGGCGATCTTCGGCGAGAAAGCCCGTGAGGTGAAGGACACTTCCCTGCGCATGCCCCATGGCGAGCGCGGTAAGGTGGTCGATGTGAAGGTCTTCACCCGCGAGGAGCACCGCGACCTGCCCGCCGGTGTGGAGAAGATGGTGCGCGTGTCGGTGGCGCAGAAGCGCAAGGCCACTGAGGGCGACAAGATGGCCGGCCGCCACGGCAATAAGGGTGTCATCTCCAAGGTCGTTCCTGTGGCGGACATGCCTTACCTCGAGGACGGTACCCCAGTGGATCTGATCATGAACCCGCTGGGCGTTCCAGGCCGCATGAACATCGGCCAGGTGCTCGAAGCCCATCTGGGCTGGGCCGCAGATCTGCTCGGCTTCCGGGCGGTTACGCCCGCGTTCGATGGTGCCAAGGAAGAGGAGATCGAAGCCGAACTCGCCCGGGCCTGGATGATTCAGCAGGCCTGGAAGGAGATTGGAGAGCGCGCCTGGGAGTGGGTGAAAGAGCAAGGCTACTACGAAGAGGAAGCCTTCGAGGATGATGACGAGGTCCGTCTGCTTTATCTGGAGCAGTGGCTGCATGGCAAGGGCTACGATCTGGACTTGATTGCCACGGACGAAATGTATGCCCATCGCTCGGCGCTCCGCGAGTGGCTGCGAGAGAAGGGCTACGACGCGGATGAAATCTTGGTCTTCGAGGATACCGAGATGCGCAGCGTGGATCGCAGCGCGCATGACTCGGCAGCGATCGAAGCCTGCCTGCGCCTGTGGGCGGAAACCCATGGCCGCAAGTCGGGGCATATCTCCAGCCTCGACACCCTGAGGACCTTTGCCGATGAGATTATGAAGGAGACAGGAGATCCCCTGCCCATCCTCGGCAAACAGGTGCTCTACGATGGCAAGACCGGCCTACCCTACGACCAGCCGGTGACGGTGGGCAAGGTACTGATGATGAAGCTGCATCACCTGGTGGAAGACAAGGTGCACGCGCGTTCGACAGGCCCGTACTCGCTGGTGACTCAGCAGCCACTGGGCGGCAAGGCTCAATTCGGCGGCCAGCGCTTCGGCGAGATGGAGGTGTGGGCGCTGGAGGCCTACGGCGCGGCCCACACGCTGCAGGAGATGCTCACGGTCAAATCGGATGATGTCCAGGGGCGGGTGAAGACCTACGAAGCCATCGTGAAGGGTGAGCCGGTCGAAGAGCCGGGCATCCCGGCCTCCTTCCGTGTCCTGGTGAAGGAGCTGCAGAGCCTGGGCCTCTCGGTGGAGGCCATCTCGGATGACGGCGAAGTGATCCGCTTCGGCAAGGATGACGAACGCTCGCGCCCGCCACGCTTGGGACTGGGCTTGTTGGATATGGAGCCCGGCCTCTAGGCTGCGCCTTCCAAGGGAGAAATCTGCACCGGCCATTCTTGACGCTCCCGAGACCGCATGGTAGAATTGCGGTCCGCTGACCGGGGACCCCGGGCGGGGGAGTTATTGCGCCTGCCCGGAATTGAAGATCTTGGAATGGAGGCGAGGCCATCGTGCACGTCCGATGGCCTCCCTTACTGGGAAGGGGAGTGGGGCCTTGGCCCCATCGTAATCTGGAGGCGAACTGTGCCGACGATCAATCAACTGGTGCGCAAAGGCCGCAAGGAAAAGCGGGCGAAGAGCAAGGCTCCCGCGCTGCAGTACATTTTCAACTCGATGAAGCAGCGCAGGATTCAGATGCCGAAGGGCGCGCCCCAGAAGCGTGGGGTTTGCACCCAGGTGCGAACGCAGACGCCGAAGAAGCCCAATTCGGCGCTGCGCAAGGTTGCCCGTGTACGGCTGACCAACGGCATCGAGGTCACGGCCTATATCCCTGGCGAGGGGCATTCGCTTCAGGAGCACTCCGTGGTGCTGGTGCGTGGCGGCCGCGTCAAGGACCTGCCAGGTGTGCGCTACCATATCGTCCGCGGAACGCTGGACACCACCGGCGTCGAGGATCGACGGCAAGGCCGCTCGAAGTACGGCGGCAAGAAGCCCAAGGAATAGATGCAGATGGATCGGTCGCCAGCCAGTCGGCGACCGATACCTTGAGAGCGGTCTGGAGCTGGAGCATGAGACGAACAAAGCCCGAGAAGCGAGAGATCCTGCCCGACGTGCGCTACAACAGCACGTTGGTGACGGGGTTGATCAACCGCCTGATGAAGAAGGGCAAGAAGAGCATTGCGACGGCGATTGTCTACGACGCCTTCGACCTGATCGAGGCGCGCACCAAGCGCAATCCGCTTGAGGTCTTCGAGGAGGCCGTCCGCAACACTTCGCCGGTTTTGGAGGTCAAGCCCCGCCGCGTGGGCGGTGCCACTTACCAGGTGCCGGTGGAAGTGCCCCCCAATCGCCGGCTGGCGCTTTCGTTGCGCTGGATCCTGGCGGCTGCTCAGGCACGGCCGGGAAAGTCCATGGCCGAGAAATTGGCCGCCGAGTTGATGGATGCGGCCAACAACACCGGCGCGGCCATCAAGAAGAAGGAAGATACTCACCGCATGGCGGAGGCCAACCGGGCTTTCGCCCATTATCGCTGGTAGGGGCGGGTTTCGCGAGGCGAGGCGGGATAGGCATAGGTTTGGGTTGATCATGGCACGCAAGGTACCTCTGGAGCGCTACCGCAATATCGGTATCATCGCCCACATCGACGCCGGCAAGACGACGACGACGGAGCGGGTCTTGTTCTACACCGGTCGCACGCATCGTCTCGGCAATGTCGATAATGGAACGACGGTGACCGATTGGATGGAACAGGAGCGCGAGCGAGGCATCACGATCGTCTCGGCGGCCGTGACCGCGTTCTGGCGTGATCATCAGGTCAACCTCATCGACACGCCTGGGCACATTGATTTCACCGCCGAGGTTCAGCGCTCGTTGCGTGTGCTGGATGGGGGCGTCGTGGTCTTCGATGCCGTGCAGGGTGTCGAGCCTCAGTCCGAGACAGTCTGGCGCCAGGCGGACCTGTACCAGGTGCCTCGTATTTGCTTCGTGAATAAGATGGACCGGATCGGCGCCTCCTATGACCGCACGGTCGAAATGATCCGGGAGCGGCTGGGCGCCAACCCGATCAGGGTGCAGATGCCGGTGGGACAGGAATCGAGCTTCCAGGGCGTGATCGATCTCCTGGAGGAAGTGTTTATCCTCTGGACGGATGACCTGGGCGCGGCGCCCGAGCACATGCCCATCCCGGAGGAATTGCGTGAAGAGGCTGCCGCACGACGTGCGGAGATGATCGAAGCGATCGCAGAGACCGATGAAGCCCTGACCGATAAGTACCTGGGCGGGGAGCAGATCACAGTCGAGGAGCTCAAGGCGGCCCTTCGCCGGGCTGTGATCGCTGGCAAAGCCACGCCAGTCTTCTTGGGCTCCGCATTGAAGAACAAGGGCATCCAGCCTCTATTGGATGGCGTGGTGGAGTATCTGCCATCCCCGCTGGACATCCCAGATGTTGCGGGGATTAAGCCGGGGACCGAAGAGCAGGTTGCCCGCCCGCCCGATGAGCAGGCCCCGCTGAGCGCGCTGGTTTTTAAGATCGTGACTGATCCCTACGTTGGCCGATTGGCATACTTCCGGGTCTATTCCGGCAAGGTCACCAAGGGCGCCACGGTTTACAACTCAACCGCCGGAAAGCGGGAACGCGTGGGCAGGCTGTTGCGCATGTATGCCGACCGGAGGGAGGATATCGATGAGGTCTTGGCCGGCGATATCGGCGCCGTGCTGGGCATGAAGGGCACTTTTACAGGCGATACGCTGTGCGATGCGGCCAACCCAATCATGCTGGAGAAGATCACCTTTCCGGATCCGGTCATCTTCGTGGCCATCGAGCCCAAGACCATGGCGGATCAGGATCGACTGGCGGAAGCCTTGCAGAAGCTCTCGGAGGAAGATCCCACCTTCCGCGTGGGCGTGGACGAGAACACGGGCCAGACCCTGATCTGGGGCATGGGCGAGCTGCACCTGGAGGTGTTGCTCGACCGCATGCAACGAGAGTTCAAGGTTCAAGCCCGGGTAGGCAGGCCGCGGGTGGCCTACCGCGAGTCCATTCGCGAGGCGGTTCCCAAGGTGGAACACCGCTACGTCAAGCAGACCGGTGGCCGGGGGCAGTACGGCCATGTGGTGCTTGCGCTGGAACCGGGCGACCCCGGTTCGGGGATCACCTTTGAGAGCCGCATCCGGGGCGGCACGATCCCGCAGGAGTTCATCCCAGCCGTTGAGAAAGGCGTGCGAGAAGCGGCCGAAGGTGGCGTGATCGCAGGTTATCCGGTGACGGACATTAAGGTGGCCCTGCTGGATGGGTCCTTCCACGAGGTCGATTCTTCCGAGCTGGCCTTCAAGGTGGCCGGGTCGATGGCCTTCAAGGAGGGCGTGCAGCGCGGCAAGCCGGTCCTGCTCGAGCCGGTCATGCGGGCGGAGGTGGTTGTGCCTGAGGCCCATGTGGGCGATGTGACCGGCGATCTCTCAGCTCGCAGGGCCCAGATCGAGGGCATTGAGGCCCGCCCCGGAGGCATCCAGGCCATCCGGGCCATGGTCCCGCTGGCGGAAATGTTTGGGTATGCGACCGAGTTGCGCTCCATGACGCAAGGCCGGGGCGCCTTCACGATGGAGTTTGACCACTATCAGGAAGTCGAACGTAGCGTCTCCGAGAAGATCCTGGTGGGCGCA
>CAZBLT010000052.1:0-16180 GCA_964492745.1 uncultured Anaerolineaceae bacterium | reverse complement strand
AGGTGACCGCGGCAGGACTCGAACCTGCAACCTACTGATTAAGAGTCAGCTGCTCTGCCAAATTGAGCTACGCGGCCATCTCTCGGGTGCATGGGTTCCATCATGCGGGGCAATTATACCAAGCCGCAATGGCGCGTCAATTGCGGCGACCCGCGCGCTTTCGCCGGAAACCGATTCGCTGCTACAATTCCCTCGTGGAGCATTTCCAACCGCCATTGCGCGCCCCCTCTTGGCCATCCTCTGCCCGCTGGGTAAATGCCCCGGAGTCGCCTACCCTATTCTCGAGCACGAGCCGGCCGCGGCTTATCGTCTTCTGGAATTTCACCTGCCTGAGCTGTCTGAGGGCCCTGCCCTACTGGCGCGCCTGGCATGAGCGCTATGAATCCATCGGGCTGGAGATGGTTGGAGTGCACACTCCCGAATACGATTTCGGCCAGGATCCCCAAATCGTCGCCAGGGCCGCCGCCCGCCTCGGGTTACGATGGCCGATCCTCCTGGATAGCGATCAAACCGTCTGGACCGCCTTCGCCAACAAGGCCTGGCCAGCGGTCTATCTGCTGGATGCGGAGGGTCGCATCCGTGTCCGCCAGATCGGTGAGGGCCATTGCCAAGCCGTCGAGAGGGAGATCCAGACCCTACTCAGGGATCTGCATCCCGCTTGGAAGCCTCCGGAGCTTCTTGATCCAGTCCGGGCCGAAGACCGGCCAGGTGCCGCATGCCTTCCAGCTACACAGGATCTACATGATGAAGCCCTGGGCAACGGACCGGTTCAGCCAATGCGGCCAGCCAACCTCAGCCTTCCCGGCTACCGCCGAGAGGGCCACTTCTATCTCCAGGGCACATGGCAGCGGAAGGGTGATGGCCTGCAACTTGTCAGCGCTCCAGCGCATGTGGTGGATCCTTTCATGGGAACGGATCTCCATGCCATCCTGGGCACCCTCGCCGCGCTCGAAGCCCGGCAGGTAAGCCATCAGCCATTCACCCGTGTCGTTCTCTATCTGGATGGCGAGCCCCTCAGCCCTGATCTCTACGGCGAGGACGCACTGATGCACAAGGGCAAGCCAACCGCCCGGATCGACAGGCCTCGCCTTTACACGCTGATGCGCCGGGCCGTGCACGGGCTTCACGAATTCGAGATCAGGGCCAACGACCCGGGTCTAGTGGTCTATGGCTTCAGTTTCGAATCCTGCCTGGCTTCGGCGAAACCCACCCCACAACCACAGGAGGTTTGAAACGTGCTGCGCGCATTTCTGCTCTACCTCTCCCAGGCCGCCTGGGCACGGCATCTCGTAACCAGTTGGAGTGTCGGATGGCGCATGGCCTCACGCTTCATCGCCGGCGATACCTTTCAACAGGCCTTAGATGTTGTCCGGAACCTCAACGCCGCCGGTCTCTTCGCCACCCTCGATCATCTGGGAGAGGGTGTGACGAATGCCGAGGAGGCCTCGAGTGCCACAGACGCCTATATCGACATTCTGCAGGCTCTCGATCAGGCCGGGGTCGCCTCCAATTGCTCGCTGAAGCTCACGCAATTGGGGCTGGCGGTGGATTACGATCTCTGCCTGGGAAATATGCGCCGCATCGCCAGCCGGGCCGCTGAGTTCGGCACTCTCGTGCGAATCGACATGGAGGATTCCTCCACCGTGGATCGCACGCTGCAAATCCAGCACACGCTGCGAGAGGAGGGACTTACGAACATCGGCCTCGTGATCCAGGCCTATCTTTACCGCAGCCAGGAGGATCTGAAGATGCTGCTGGCGAGTGAGACGCCGATTCGGCTCTGCAAGGGTGCATACAAGGAGCCTCCAGAGCTCGCCTATCCCAAGAAGGCCGATGTGGATGCCAACTATGATCGCCTGACGGCGATGATGCTGGAGGCAGCCAGGGAACAAGGCGCCCGGCCCGCTTCGCCGGATGGCAAGGTGCCTCCTCTGGCAGCTATTGGCACGCATGACAAGCGACGCATCGCTTTCGCCAAGCGACATGCCGAGGCCATCGGCCTGCCGAAATCGGCGGTAGAGTTTCAAATGCTGTATGGCATCCGCCAGGACCTGCAAATCGCGCTGGCGCGCGAGGGATACCCGGTGCGAATCTACGTGCCCTACGGGACCGAATGGTATCCCTACTTCATGCGCAGGCTGGCCGAACGCCCGGCCAATCTAGCCTTTTTCCTAAAGGCCCTGGCGAGGGGCTGAGAGCACATTCCCGGACAAGCAGGCCCCGCCTGCACCCTTGGAGACTTCTAAGTCAGGATGGACCCACGAGGCAAAGTCGCTCTGGTAACTGGTGGTGCCCTCCGCGTGGGCGGTGCTATCAGTCTGGCGCTTGCGGAAGCAGGTGCAAATCTTGTGATCCACTACAACAGCTCGCATCAGGCGGCGGAGGACACTGCAGTTACGGCCTCCCGGCTTGGGGTGGAAGTCCTCACGCACCCGGCGGACTTGCGGGACCGGAAGCAACGCGAGGCCCTGTTTGCCGCACTGGAAGCCCGTTTCGGGGGATTGGATATCCTGATCAATTCCGCCGCCATCATGGAGCCCAAGCCCTTACTGGATGCCACCGAGGATGACTGGTATCGCACGATCGATCTGAATCTCACGGCGGCGTTCTTTTGCCTCCAGCACGCCGCCCGGTCGATGCTCGCCCGCGGAGGTGGGGTAGTCATCAACATCTCGGACATCGCAGGGCTGCAGCCCTGGCCCCGCTTCCCAGTGCACTCCATCAGCAAGGCGGGCGTGGAGATGCTCACGAAGACCGCCGCTCTGGCCCTCGCCCCTCATGTCCGCGTGAACGCCGTGGCCCCCGGTCCGGTGCTCAAGCCCACCGGCATGGCTGCCGAACGCTGGAGTGAAATCGGTGCCCGGCTCCCCCTCGGCAAGGCCGGCAACCCAAGGGACGTCGCCGAGGCGGTACTCTTTCTCGTCCGGCAGGAATTCATAACCGGCGAAACGCTCGTCGTCGATGGCGGACAGCAGCTGACCTAGGCCCTGCCGCACCCTGGAGATCTTATCCCGTGGGGATCGAAACTGTTCCTGCAGCGGGTACAATGTGGACATGCCGCTTTCAGCCAATTTGCGGCAATTGCTGAGGGAGAGCAAAGCTTGGGAGAAGCCTTCCCCATCCACGATCTGTACATCCGGCCTCTCATCGCCGCAGAAACGCCGCGCGGAAAGGCCTGGAAATTGCTTGCCGAGGATGATCACCTCCTGCGCCGATTTGGCCACGTCGAAGTCCTGCAATACAAGCATTCCCCCGCCAAGCAGCTCGTCACCCGGGAGGTGGCAGATGAGATCTGGGCACTGATCGAGGGCGAGGTCGAGTTCCTCTGGCACGACCTCCGGCCCAGCTCCCCCTCCAATGGCACTCGCTTCCACCGCCACGCCGCTGAGCCGACTCTCGTGTTGGTCCCGTTTGGCGTGGCCTTCGGACTGCATGTGCTCTCCCCCCAGGCCTGGTTGCTCCGCATATCAACCCACAAGCCTGGAACCCATTCCGGCGATCAGCAGCTTCCAATGGAGACCGATCGGTGGGATTGAACTGGCGGTCGGTGCGGCTCTTCCTAAGGCTGAGCCGGGCGCATTTCCTCTTGGGCGGGCTGTTGCTCTTCGGCCTGGGTGCCTCCATCGCCCGCTACTTGGGCGTTCGCGTCGACACCGCCACCTATCTGCTCGGCCAAGGCTTGGTGACATCCATTCAAGCCATGACCCATTTTCTCAATGAGTATTTCGACGAAAGAGCAGACGAACAGAACGATACCCGCACACTTTTCAGCGGCGGAAGCGGAGCGGTCGGTGAGGCCAAGCTTCCCCGCCGGGTCGCCCTGCAGGCGGCGCTCGTAACACTTGCTTTGATCGCCATCTTCACCAGCCTGTTGCTCCGCCGGGGCGAGATATCCCTGCTTGCATGGAGCCTGGCACTGCTGGGATTTGCGGGCGCCTTCTTCCACGCCGCGCCGCCCTTGCGCCTCATTAGCAGTGGCTACGGCGAACTGGTGGCCTCTTTCGTGGTTGCCGGGCTGGTGCCGGCCTTCGCCTTCGCCCTCTTCACTGGACGCTTGCACCGCCTATTGGTCATGAGCGCGGCGCCACTCATCGCGCTGCACTTTGCCATGATCATCGCGCTGGAACTTCCTGACTATGCCTGCGACATGAAATTCGGCAAGCGCACTCTAATTGTCCGTTTGGGGTGGCAGGCAGCCATGCGGATGCACGACACCGCGATTTTGCTGGCGGTACTCCTCCTGCTGCTGGCTTACCTCAATGGACTGCCTTCCCGGGTGGCTCTGGGGAGCCTTATTGCTCTCCCACTGGCACTGGCCCAGATCTGGCAGATGAACCGCATCCGCTTGGGGTATCCGGCACGGTGGCGGGTTTTCACCGCAGGTGCCGTGGCCCTTTTCGGTCTCACCCTTTACCTCGAGATGATAGGATATATTCTTAGCTGACATGCCTGAATTTCTCTCCCTCTCCCTGCCTGAACCGGCCTTGGAACGCTGGCTTCAAAGCCTGCCCGCGGATCGGCAACTTGCCGTGGAGCATGTGCCCAGCGAGGCTGCCTTCGGAAGAGTGCTTGCCGGCGACATCCATGCGCCGCATCCCCTGCCCCCATTTGCCCGGTCGACAGTGGATGGCTACGCCGTTCGCGCCGCGGACACTTTCGGTGCCTCGCCCAGTCTGCCGGCTTACCTGCGGGTGATTGGAGAAGTGCGCATGGGCCAGGAACCCACCCTGCGTGTCGAGGTTGGGCAGGCTGCGTTGATCCACACGGGCGGAACCATTCCGCCCGGCTCTGACGCGGTGGTCATGCTGGAGGACACCCAGACCATGAGCGAGGGCGAGGTGGAGATCCTGCGGCCATGCGGGGTGGGAGAGAACATCCTCCAGCAAGGCGAGGATGTGCAGGAGAATGACCTCGTGCTCAAAGCCGGCCGCCGTCTTCGCCTTCAGGAGATTGGCGGTCTGATGGCGTTGGGGATTACTCGCGTGCCGGTTGCAGCCCGGCCGAGGGTCGGCATCCTCTCCTCCGGCGATGAGGTCGTGCCGCCCGACCAAGAGCTAGGCCCAGCGCAAGTGCGCGATGTGAATTCCTACAGCTTGGGGGCGCTGGTCACCCAACTTGGAGGAGAGCCGATCCTGCGCGGCATCATCCCGGATAGCTTCGAGGCCCTGGCGGCAGCCGCTCGTCTCTCCCATGAGGAGGACGATCTTGTGGTGATTACCGCCGGCTCGTCGGTGAGCGCACGGGACATCACCTCCGAGGTGATCGCCTCCCTAGGCGACCCGGGCGTCCTCGTCCACGGCCTGGCCATCAAGCCGGGGAAGCCGACCATTCTAGCGGTTGCGAATGGCAAGCCGGTGGTGGGCCTGCCCGGGAACCCGGTCAGCGCTCTCGTGGCTGGCCGCCTGGTGCTCACACCGATCATGCGCTACCTGCTGGGGGTGTCACAGGAGGATTGGCGGCCACAGATCAAGGCAAGGCTCAGTGCGAATATGGCTTCGGAAACTGGACGGCAGGACTTCCAGCCAGTGCGATTGCAGCGGCGTGAAGACCAGTTGCTCGCCGAACCTGTCTATGGGCGCTCCAACCTGATATTCACGCTCGTGCGCGCGGATGGCCTGATCCTCATCCCGCCGGAAGCAACGGGGCTTCCCGCCGGCCAGGAGGTCGACGTCTTTCTCTTCTAGCCGCCGCTCGCCCGCAAACCGCCAGGATGCGATCCAAAACCATGGAAGAACCCAGCATCTACCTACATGACATCCCGCTCGAGCAGGCATGGGAACGCTTCAGGCAAGCTCTGGCACAGGCTGCCCTATGGCAGCCGCTGGGCAAGGAGCGGATCCCGCTCGACCGGGCCCTCGGGCGCATCACTGCCGAACCAGTGTGGGCCGCCCGCTCTTCACCCCACTACCACGCCTGTGCCATGGATGGCTATGCCATCCGCTCCGAGGCGACCGCGGGTGCAAGCGACCGGCAGCCCCGAGAGCTAAAGCTACCCGACGAGGCATGCTACGTCGATACCGGGGACCCTCTGCCGGATTGGGCGGATGCAGTCATCCCAATTGAGAAGGTCGAGGCGGTGGGGCTAGAAACAGCCGCTCGCACGCCCGAGGCTATCCGCATCTTTCAACCCGTCACACCCTGGGCCAATGTGCGCTTTATGGGCGAGGATATGGTCGCCACCGAACTTGTGCTGCCCGCAGGCCACGCGCTCAGACCTGTAGATCTGGGCGCCATCGCGGCCAGTGGAGGACGATGGGTGGAGGTCTGGCGCAGGCCACGCGTCGCCATCCTGCCCACGGGTTCAGAACTGGTACCCCTCGAAGAGGAACCTTCCGCAGGAGAGATCACCGAGTTCAATTCGCTCGTGCTGGCAGCCCAGATCGAGGCCTGGGGCGGCGAAGCGACGCGCTTTCCGATCCTGCCGGATGACCTCGGACGTTTGAAGCAGGCCGTCGCCCAGGCAGCTGCGGATCACGACCTGGTACTCATCAACGCCGGCTCATCTGCAGGCTCCGAGGACTTCACGGCGCGTGTGGTTGCCGAGCTTGGCGAATTGCTCGTGCACGGTGTCGCGGTCCGCCCCGGGCATCCGGTGATCCTCGGCATGCTCGGACCCCGATCAGATGAAGCCTTCCCGCCAACACGGCCTGTGATCGGCGTGCCCGGCTATCCCGTGTCTGCTGCTCTTACAGGCGAGATCTTTGTGGAGCCGCTCCTTGCACGCTGGACGGGGCGTGCACCGCGCGAGCCCGAGCAGCTCGAGGCCACGCTCACCCGCAAGGTGCACTCCTCCGCCGGGGACTTGGAATACTTGCGCGTCACGGTGGGCCGCGTCGGCGGGCGCTGGGTGGCAGCCCCGCTCTCACGCGGGGCGGGCGTGATCACCTCCCTACTCAGGGCCGATGGGCTCGTACACATCCCCGCCGGCGTCCAAGGCCTGGTCGCGGGCGAGAAGGTCACGGTCCGCCTGTACACTCCCAGAGCCGAACTGGAGCGAACGATCCTGGCGCTGGGCTCGCACGATCTGACCCTGGATCTCCTGGCCCAGTTCCTGGCCGCCCGGGGCTCGCGGCTTACATCGGCCAACCTGGGCAGCCTGGGCGGATTGCTGGCCCTGCGACGCAGGGAGGCCCACGTTGCGGGAAGCCATCTGCTTGACCCCGAGAGCGGAGAGTTCAATTTGGCCTACGTCGAACGTTATCTGCCCGGGGAGGCTGTTGTGGTCCTGGGCTTCGTAGGGCGCGAGCAAGGCCTAATCATCCAATCTGGGAACCCCAAGCAGATCCAGGGGCTGGAGGATCTCCGGCGGCCGGATGTGCGCTTCATTAACCGCCAACGCGGCTCCGGCACACGCCTGCTCCTGGATTACCATCTGGACCGCCTGGGCATCACACCTGATTCGGTCGAGGGGTATGGACGCGAGGAGTTCACTCATTTGGGCGTTGCAGCGGCTGTGGCTTCCGGCCGCGCGGACACCGCGCTCGCCATCCGCGCCGCAGCAACCGCCCTCGATCTCGATTTCATTCCGCTATTCAAGGAGCGGTACGACCTGATCATTCCCCGTCCGCATTATGAGAGCCACAAGCTCCAGCCGCTCCTGCAGGTGCTGGAGGATCAGGATTTCCGCCTGGCTGTGAGCAACTTGCCTGGCTATGATATTGAGCCGATGGGAAGAGTCATCCGCATCTTCGCCCCATAGCCTTGTGAAGCCCGTGCGGATGCCCTCGGGCGACATCCGAGCGAAGAGGAGGCCACACCGATGCCCATGCCAACTGTGGGCGATCCTGCCCCAGATTTCGAGGCCAAGACCGATCAAGGCGAAATCTTGCACCTATCTGAGCTGCGCGGCCAAGTCGTTGTCCTCTATTTCTACCCCAAGGCCGACACCCCAGGGTGCACGACCGAGGCCTGCGGCTTCCGTGATGACTACGGCGCCTATCTCGAGCACGGCTCCGCGGTCGTGGGCGTTAGCCCGGATAGCGTGAAGAAGCAAGCCCGCTTCAAAGAGAAATGGTCGCTTCCTTTCACGCTCCTGGCCGATGAAGACCACGCCATTTGTGATCTATATGGCGTTTGGGGCCCCAAGAAGTTCATGGGGCGCGAGTACGAAGGCGTCCATCGCACAACATTCCTGATCGACCAGGAGGGAAAGATCGCCCAAGTATTCGAGAACGTCAGTCCAGATAGGCACAGCCAGGAGGTCTTGGAGGCCGTCATCGCGCTGAGATGAGACCATAGTATTATGCGGATGTTACATTTGGGCTATGGAAAGTGCATGCCGGGCTGGATAAAATCTGAACGTCGTCACGTGGCCTATGGCCAATGTTTCGACCGCCCCCAGGCCTGCCCCCCTCAGGTCCGGGGGCGCTCCCCTTTAGGGCGCGATAGCGTCATCCGATCGGGCGCCGAAGCGGACTATTCCGGAGGCATTGGCAATTCGATCTGATCGAGCAGCTCTCCTTGCACATCAAAGGCCCGGGCCCTGACCCCCTCGTGGTCGAGATCCAGGATCACATAGCTGGGCACCGCCGCAAAGTAGCGAGATTGAGCCAGGCGCTCTTTCATCGGATAAAGGTGCGAAGATCCGGCTCCCGCGACAATCGAAGTCACACCATTCAATGCCAAACGCTCATAGTTGTGGTCGTGTCCGGAGAGCAGCAGCATGACGTTCGATCCTTCCAGAAGGGGCAGCCAATGCCGTTGGATCGGAATGCCATCGTTGGTGTGACGACCACTCGTGTAGGGTGGAATATGGCACACAAGAATGGAGGCTCGATAGCGCTCATCGGCCAGCCTCTCGGTCAGGAAGCGCGTCTGATCCTCCGCTCCCCTTGGCTGGTAGAAAGCCTGGCTATCGAGCATGATGAGCTGGTAGGGGCCGATCCCAAACGCATACCAGCCCCGTCCTGGCTCTCCCCCCTCTTGCCAGATTTCCGGAGGCAGATACCCCTGGAGTGACGCAAAGGCACGCTGGTAATAAGGCAGGCCGTCAGTGAGAGCATCGGGGTAATATTCGTGGTTCCCCAATACGGGGTACAAAGGAGCCCGATGCAATACCGGCGCAAAGGCTGTGTAGAATTTCGCCTGGAAGGCCGCCTGCGGCGAGCCCTCCTGGTGGGCATTGTAGACCAGGTCTCCCGTGTGGATGATGGCATCGGGCCGATGCGCCGCGATCCCATCCACTAATTGGCGCGTGACTGCCTCCCCAAAGCCCGAATCTCCGATCACTGCCAGCCGCAGCGGCAGACCGCCCGCGGGCAGCGTCCGGAATGATATTGGATCCCAGAGCCCGCCCTGCCATACAGGCACCTTCAAGCCATCCTCCCCTTCTACAAGGACAACGGCTGCGTGATAGACACGGCCCGGCTCGAGGCCTTCCAGCAGGAGGACCCCCCCGGCCACATCCTTTTCCAGGGGCACACGCCCGCCACTTCCCGGGCGCTCCCCTTCCGCCCAGTACATCAAGGTGTAGTGCCCCGGAACCTCCATCTCGAAGAAAAGCGCCGCCCGGGTCTCTCCGACATACTGCGCGGTCAGGGGAATGGCGTAATGGGCCTGGGCGGGCTCGAAGCGGATCGGACGGCCGGGAGCCGTGGGCGCGAGCAGTGTAGGAGTGACGGGCGTAGCCGCCGGTTCCGTCGACACTGAAACAGCCAACGAGCTGGCCGGCGTCGCCTTGGGAGGCAGCCCGGTCGACACGAGATCCGTCGGACCGCATCCAACGGTGACCAAGCCAAGGATCAGGAAGATGAGACATCCCGCCGGGCGGAGATGACGGGTTAGCCCTCGTCGCTCTTGGCGCTCTCCCACAAGTCCTCCATCTCCTCCAGGGTCAACTCCTCCAACCCCCGGCCTTCGGCGCGCGCGGCTCGCTCGATCGCCGCAAATCGGCGCCGGAAGCGCCGGTTTGCTTTTCGCAGGGCGGCCTCCGGGTCAACTTCCCGCCATCGCGCATAATTCACGACTGCGAAGAGCAGATCTCCGATCTCCTGCTCCATTTCCCGCGGCGACTCAGCCTGCTCGACTTCCCGCAGCTCCTCCTCTACCTTGGCCCGAACGCCGCCCAAATCCGTCCAATCGAAGCCCACTCGGGCGACGCGAGATTGGATCTCATCGGCCTGGGCCAGCGCAGGAAGCCCTTGCGGAACTCCGTCCAGAAGCCCCTTTCCTTCGCCCGCGGTATTGCGTTCAGCTTCTTTCAGCGCCTCCCAATTATGAAGCACCTCCCTCACATCCTCGATATCGAGGTCGCCAAATACGTGTGGATGGCGGCGGATGATCTTATCTTGGATCCGGGCGATCACGTCCGCCATCCTGAAAACGCCTTCTTCGGTCGCGATCTGCGCCTGGAGCACGATTTGCAGCAGCAAATCTCCCAATTCCTCCTCCAGCGCATCCAGATCGCCCTGGTCGAGGGCACCCAGCACTTCGTAGGCTTCCTCCAAGAGATGCTCGCGTAGGGACTCGTGCGTTTGCTCGCGATCCCAGGGGCAGCCATCCGGAGCCCGTAGGTGGGCAACGGTCGCCTGGAAGCTCTCAAAGGCCGACGGACGCCCCAGAGGGGGGATGAAGAGTGCGGTGAGGGAGCCGATATTCGGGCTGTGATCAAGCCGGGCCAAAGAGACCTGCTCCTGGCTGGCTTGGGAGGTCCCGGCGGCGTGCAATAGCACTATCCCATGCTCGTCCGGGTATTGGTTCATCAGCGTCAGTTTGACATCACTGGCCACCAACTTGGAGTAAAGCTGGCCGATGAGCGCGGGCGCATCGGGGTGAAATGCGGGGTGATAGGCCGCCGCCACATCCAGCGCATCTGCGATTTGCAGCCCATCCAATGCGTCCCAGCCGGCCAATTCCAGGCATGGCTCGATGAAACTTACGCCATGATGCACGCAAACCGGCAGGTTCCTCTCTGCAGCGACGTGCAGCAATCTCGTCACCGTCGCTTCGCCAACCATCGGGTCTCCAGGCACAGCATAGACTACGCCACCGGCCTCCCCTGCCTGTTTCATGAGCTCGTGCACGATGGCCTGGTAGACCGCTTCGTATTCCTCGAAAGCCTCATAAAGATGATCGAAAGCATGCCAGGCAAGATGCTCGGGCAAGGCTTGGACAGCCGGATGTTGTGCGGTACGCAGGTAGACCTCCCCGGCGGTGTTCAGCACTTCCCAGACTTCGGTGGTGATAAGGCCGGGGTCACCGGGCCCAAGGCCCACGATATGGAGCGGAATCATCACGCCGACTTCCTCCTGAAAATCGAAAGGCCGGGGGCTCTCATAGCCCCCGGCCAAGTATAACCCTGCGCCAGCACCCACGCGGTTCCGGCGCGATCGGGAGTGTTGCGCTAGCGCTTGGTGTAGGTGGGTGCCTTGCGGGCGCGCTTGAGCCCTGGCTTCTTGCGTTCCTTCATGCGGGCGTCGCGCGTCAGGAAACCGCCCCTGCGCATGACGGGACGCAATTCGGGATCCATCTTTATAAGCGCCCGGGCAATGCCATGCCGCACAGCCCCGGCCTGGCCCGTGATCCCGCCGCCCTTCACGAGGCAGGAGACATCCAGCTTGCCTTCCATCTCGGCAGCTTTGAGCGGAGCCAAGATCGCCTCGAGATCGCCGATGCGGGGGAAGTAGACCTCCGCCGGCTTGCCGTTCACAAGGATCTTTCCGGTGCCATTCATAATGCGCACGCGAGCGGTGCTCGTCTTTCTGCGGCCCACGCCTTCATAATACTGTACCGACATGCGTCTCTAGGTCCTCCTCCAACCCTTCCGCGGTCCTTGCCATTGTGGACCGGGGCTTTTGGATCAATCCAGCGGTAACGGCTTCGGCTTCTGTGCCTGGTGGGGATGCTCGCTGCCTGCATACACCTTGAGCTTCTTGATTTGCCTGCGGCCAAGGCGAGTATGCGGCAGCATGCCCCAGACGGCTGCGCGGATCACACGGTCGGGGAATCTCTTCAATTGATCCCTCAGCACGATCTTCTTCAGCCCGCCAGGGTAGCCTGAGTGCCGGTAGTAGGCCTTCTCATCCAGCTTCTTGCCAGTGACCGCGATCTTCTCTGCGTTGATCACGACCACGAAATCGCCCGTATCCACGCCCGGCGTATAGGCCGGCTTGTGCTTGCCCATCAAGGCCCGGGCAATCTGCGTGGCCAAGCGGCCGAGGTTCTTCCCGGCGGCGTCCACCACATACCAATCTCGGGTGATATCCTCTGGCTTTGGATAATACGTCTTTTGCACGATTTCAACTCCTGCCGTCGCCGTCGCTACTGGCGCCGGGCCTCACTTCACTATCTCGCTCCACCGATCGCACCATCTCCCCCCGCCATTGGGTATTTCACTTTGATCAAGCACAGGCCGCAGGCGGGTGCCAGGGGCCCATCCCAAACCTCTCCAGGCCGCTTAAGCATCGCTTCCAGCTCTCCCGCGGAGAGGGTGCCACGCGCCACCTCGACACAGGCGGCCACGATCCGCCGCACCATCCGATACAGGAAGGCGTTCGCTTCGATCGTGAAGCGATATTCGTCGCCTGAGCGCCCCCACCCGGCGGCAAACACCGTGCGGAGGGTCGAGCCACCCTGTTTCGGCGGCCGGCCAAAGGAGGCAAAATCGCGCTCCCCCACAAAGAGTTCAGCCGCCGCCTGCAGCTTCTCCAGCGGCAGCGGGCTTTTCACCCGCCAGGCGTAGCGCTCGCGCAACGGATGGCGCCTGGCATCTGCAAAGATGCGGTAGGCGTACACCCGGCTGGCCGCATCATAGCGGGGGTGAAATCCTCCGGCCACGCGCTCAGTGTGGCGAACGGCCGCATCCGATGGCAGGTTGGCGTTCAACGCCGACGTGAGCTCATCGGCTGCATGTCGCCAGGCCAGGCGATAGGCGATGACCTGGCCCAGGGCATGGACGCCGCTGTCCGTGCGCCCTGCAGCCCGCAACGAATCCTCCGCCCAGCCTATGCGCCGGAGGGCAGCCTCTAGAACCGCCTGGACCGTCCTGCTCCCTTCGGCCTGACGCTGGAAGCCCTCGAAGTGGGTACCATCATAGGCGACGATCGATTTGTAAGTTGCGATCGAAGAGCGGGCCTGGCCACCCGCTCCGGCCAGCATCATACCAGCCTATTCTTCCACCAATTCCAGCAGGACCAGTTCAGCCGCATCCCCCTGGCGCGGGCCAAGCTTGATGACCCGCGTATAACCGCCGGGGCGGTCCGCGTAGCGGGGCGCCACATCGTCGAAAAGTTTCTGCACAGTGGCCGGATCGTTGATGCGAGCTGCAGCGAGGCGTCGCGCGTGCACAGCTTGCGCCCCCCCCGCAGCGTTCCCGCGTTTGGCCAATGTGATCAGCTTCTCTGCTTGCGAGCGCACGGCAACGGCCTTGGCCTTGGTGGTGCGAATGCGCTCGTGCTCGATGAGCGCCTTCACCAGATTCTTCCGCAATGCGGCCCGATGACCGCTGGAGCGTCCTAGCTTGCGACCTGCAATACGATGTCTCATGGATGATTACTCCGCCTCGGCTTCCTCTTCGTCCCCGTCCTTGAGGTAGCCCTTCTCTCTCAACCTTTCCTTCAGCTCATCCAGGCTCTTCTCACCGAAGTTGCGGATGGAGAGCATCGCCTCCTCGCCCTTCTCAAGCATTTCGAGCACCTCGCCAACGCTGGTAATCCCGGTGCGCTTCAAGGAGTTGAAGACACGCACGGTGAGATCCAGGTTCTCAATGGGTGTCTCAAAGATCTCGCTTGCGACGCGCGGCTCCTCTTCTTCGGCAGCGGCTAATGTGAGAGATTCCTCGGTCACGCCGCTGATATCCCGCAGGTGGGCCATGAGGATCTGGGCGCTCTGGCTTAGGGCCTCCTCGGGCTTGATTGTCCCGTCGGTCCAGATCTCCATGATCAGGCGATCGAAGCTCGTATCCTGGCCCACCCGGGCCCGGCCCACGTCGTAATGCACCCGGCGGACAGGGTTGAAGATCGCATCGGTGGGAAGTTCACCTATCGGCAGGCGGCCGCGCTCATCCGAGGGGGAATAGCCCCGCCCTCGCTCAACTTTCATCTCGATTTCCAGGTGGGCTTTATCATCATCCACTGTGAGCAGATAAAGCTCGGGGTTGACGATCTCCACCTCGGCGGGGGCGATGATATCCGCCGCTGTGACCACCCCCTCGCCCTTGACCTCCAGGCGCAGGTGGGCCGAATCGCCCTCATGCAGGATAAGACGCAGCTTCTTGAGATTGAGCATGAACTGCAGGACGTCTTCCCGCACGCCAGGGATGTCCGAGAACTCATGCGGTACATCCGTGATGCGGATAGAGGTCACCGCTGCGCCTTCCAGCGAACTTAGTAGCACGCGCCGGAGCGCGTTTCCGATCGTGATGCCATAGCCGGCTTCGAGTGGGCTGATGACGAATTTGCCGTAATTGCGCGCAACGGCTTCCCGCTCGATCTTCGGCATGACGATGTTTGTGGTTACGGCCACCGTTTTCCTCCACGATCCCTTCGCGGAACGTGTTTCCGGGCGTTGCCTCGCTATCGCGAGTAGTACTCGACGACCAACGTCTCATTCAGGCTGGCGTCGACATCCTGGCGGGTGGGCAGCTTCAGCACCCGGCCCGATAAGCCATCGAGATCGCGCTCCAGCCAGGCTGGGACGGTCTTGCCCTCGGCCATCGCCGGCAATTCCTTGAAGAAGGTTCGCTTGCGAGAACCCTCCCGGACTGCGATCTCATCCCCTGGTTTCACGAGCATGGAGGGGATGTCGGTCCGCCGGCCATTCACATTGAAGTGGCCATGTGTCACAAGCATGCGCGCTTGCGCCCGGCTGTCGGCGTAGCCCAGGCGGTAGATCACATTGTCCAACCGCCGCTCGAGCATCGCCAGCAAGTTTTCACCCGTCAGGCCACGTTGCTGGACGGCCTGGCGGTAATAACGACGGAACTGTCGCTCCGTGACACCGTAGATGCGGCGCGTCTTCTGCTTTTCACGCAACTGGCGGCTGTAATCCGATACGCGCCGCCGGCGGAATTGCGCCTCGCGCCCGTGTTCTCCGGGCGGGTAGCTCCTGCGGTCTATGGCGCACTTCGGGGTGTAGCAGCGCTGGCCTTTCAAGAAGAGCTTCTCGCCCTCCCGCCGGCACAATTTGCAGACAGGTCCAATATACCTGGCCATAATCTCCTATGCTTCCTTCCTTCGTCTTGATTCCAAAATGCTATACGCGGCGCTTCTTAGGCGGTCGACAACCGTTATGCGGCACCGGCGTGACATCGCTGATGGAGCGCACCTTGATATCCGCCGCCATCACCGCGCGAATTGCCGCTTCCCGGCCCGGCCCGGGGCCTTTCACCAGGACGTCCACCTCCTGGAGCCCCAGATCCTTGGCGGACTCGATGGCCTCCTGCGCGGCCAAGCGCGCCGCATAGGGCGTGCTCTTTCGCGAGCCTTTGAAGCCAGCCGACCCAGCGCTGGCCCACACCACCGTGTTGCCCTGCAGATCGGTGATCGTCACGATGGTATTGTTGAAGGTGGCGTGGATGTACGCCCTGCCATGGGAGAGCGTGCGCTTCGCCTTGCGGGATTTCCCGCTCTGTGCTCTTTTTGCCATTTCCTCGTCCTCGACTCCTCGCGCTGCAGGCGAGCCTTGCCTGCCACCAGATCATGGGGCGGCCGCCGCGGTGGGGGGAAGGATCCCCACGTACCGCCCCGGCTGGGGGCTTCAGGCTCCTGCTACTTCTTCTTCGCCCCTCGCCGCCGGCCGCGCCCGGCCACTGTCTTCTTGGGGCCCTTGCGCGTGCGGGCGTTCGTGCGGGTACGCTGGCCGTGCACCGGCAGGCCTCGCCGGTGCCGCAGGCCGCGATAGCAGCCGATCTCCATCAGCCGCTTGATGTTCATCTGGACCTCACGCCGCAGATCGCCCTCAACCGTCAGGTTCTGCGAAATGTACTCCCGCAGCTTGGTGATCTCTTCCTCCGTGAGATCGCGCACCTTGCGATCAGGGTGAACGCCAGTTGCCAACAAGGCTTCGCGCGCCTTGGTACGGCCGATACCATGGATATAGGTCAGCCCGATTTCGACGCGCTTCTCCCGCGGCAGGTCAATTCCTTCGATACGTGCCATAGCCCTACCCCTGCCTCTGCTTGTGACGCGGGTTCTCGCAAATCACGTAGACTTTGCCCCGACGCCGTACGATCTTGCACTTTGGA
>CAZBLT010000051.1:0-17183 GCA_964492745.1 uncultured Anaerolineaceae bacterium | reverse complement strand
CGCTGCTGCGAGCTGGACACCGCCCACCCACAATTTATCCACACTGTCCCTGGCGTCGGATACCTCTTCGAACCACCCAACGATTGAGACATCTTTGACCTAATTGTGACCCTGATGTAACGTCTCTTGCACATTTTCTATACACCTCTTGAATGCATCTTCTGTACACTGCGAATAGTCCATACCCAGCGAGGGAGGTCTGGAGGATGGCGAGGGGTTTCTGTCCTGAATGTGACGCGGAAGTGGGTCTGGGGAAGGCTCCCAAGCTTGGCCAGCGCGTGCCGTGCCCGAGATGCGGGGCGTTCCTGGAGGCCGTGGAGACCTCCTCCATCGAACTCGACTGGGACTTGGAGGATGACGAGGAGCTTGATTTCGACGAAGAATTCCTGGAAGAAGAATACTGAGCCCGATACCCCGAACTGAACGGGCTGCCCGTGCTGGGCGGCCCTTATGGGTTTAGGCCCGCTCGATCTATTGCCTGGATCAGGACAGCCAAACACCCTCCGCCAGCCTGACCCCGGCCTCTTCGAGTGTTTGGCGCTGAAACTCGATCAACTTCCTGATGGCCCCCTCCGCTTGCGCCAGGAGTTCAATGAACAGATCCTTGGAGAGGGGCTCCTGTTCGGCGGTGCCCTGCACCTCGATGAAGGCCCCGGCGGCGTTCATCGCCACGTTCACATCCGCCGCAGCCTGCGAATCCTCTGCATAGTCTAAGTCAACGAGCAGTTGTCCTGACACCACCCCAACACTGATCGCAGCAACCGCGGGCAGCAGGGCGCTGGCCGGAAAGGCTCCTTGCATAGACAGTGGGTGCAGCGCCTGTAGCAACGCCAGATATCCACCTGTGACCGCCGCCGTGCGCGTTCCGCCATCCGCCTGGATTACATCACAGTCCACGATGCAAGTAATGGGCGGCAGCAGCTCTAGCCGGAAAGCCGCCCGCAAGCTGCGACCGATGAGCCGCCGGATCTCTTGGGAGCGCGCCTTGGGGCGGTAAACTTCACGGGGTGTCCTTTGGTGCGTGGCCCGCGGCAACATGGCATACTCCGCCGTGATCCATCCCCCAGGGATGCCCTGAGCCTGCATCCATGGGGGCACGTTTCGCTCTATGGTCGCGGCGCAGAGCAAGCGGGTATCCCCTTGTGAGAGGAGCACGGAGCCCTCGGCAGTGCGTAGATAGCCCATCTCGGCCCGCAGGGCGCGGATCTGCGCGGGCCCGCGCCCGCCAGCACGCCTCAGTGCATCCGCGTTCCCTGAGTTGCCCATGGATGCGTTCCTCAAGCGGCCATTTCGCAGTACCGCTCGACTCGTCCGGCGATGAAATCCATGCTCTTGCGCCAGAAGTCCTTCGCCCGCAAGTCGATCCCAAAGCGGCCTGCTAGGTCCGCCGCCATACCCATGCCGGTGCTCCGCAGCAGTGCTACGTAATCCTGAATGAATTCCTGGCCGCGCTCGCGGTACTCAGCGTACAGACCCAGCCCGAACAGCAATCCAAAAGCGTATGGATAGTTGTAGTAGGAGCGGTTGACACTGTAATAATGCGGCTTCCAGGCCCACATGTAGGGATGGAGATGCTCGGGGTTGAGGCCCTCGCCGTAGGTCTCCTTCTGCGCCCGGAGCATGATCTCGCAAAAATCGTCGGCGGAAAGCTCAGAGCCCTCCCTGCGCTCGAAAACTTCCTGCTCAAACAGGAAGCGGGAATATATATCCACGATGACCTGCGAGGCGCCACTTAGAAAGGTCTCCAGGATCGCCCATTCCTCCTCCCGCGATTCGGCTGTGGCCAGCATGGCCTCAACCACAATCGTCTCATTGAAAATAGAGGCCGTTTCGGCCAGCGTCATCGGCGTCTGGCGTTGAAGCATCGTCAATCCCCGGAGGCATTCGTTGTGGAAAGCATGTCCCAGTTCATGGGCGATGGTTGAAACTTGGTCCAGCGAGCCATCGAAATTGCAGAGGATCCGTGATTCCTCCACCGCCGGCACCCGCATGCAAAAGGCGCCCCCTACCTTGCCACGCCGGGGTTCCGCATCAATCCAGGCGCCCTCGAATGCCCGCTCGGTGAAATCCGCGAGCTTGTCGTCGAATTGGCGGAAGTTGCTCACCAGGAATTGCCGCGCCTCACCAAAGCCGAAGCGGCGCTGGCGCTCCTCCGGCACCGGGACCACGTCCCGGTCCCACCATGAGAGCCTCTCCTTGCCGAGACGCTTGGCCTTGGCCTTGAAGTATCGACGCCACATCGGGAAGGACTCACGCATAACCCCCAGCATCGCCTCCAGCGTGGCCCGGTCGATGCGGGCAAGGTCGAGCGAGGCATGCAGGGAGTCCTCTCGTCCGCGCCGCCTATCCAAGGTTATAACGTGACCCTTAACGCCATTCATGCAGGCGGCCAACGGCTCACGTACGGCTTCCCACGCCTCGATTTCGGCCTCGAAGGCCGCCCGCCGGACTCCCTCATCGGGATGATACCTTTCGATATTCTGCAACGCGGGCATGGGGAGCTCCTGCACCTCACCCTCCACTTCAAAGGGAACCGTCACCTGCGAGGTGACCACCCGCTGCAGCTTGCCCCATGCTCTGCCTCCGCTGAGCGCCAGCTCGGATGCCAGCGTCTCCTCCGGCTCGGACATCATGTAGCGGCTCTGCCGGAGAGTCTCCTGCAGGAAGAAGAGATGCTCCCGGACCCACTCGTCTGTTTCCGCCGCCTTCTCGAGCCAAGATTCATCTGGCACGGCCGCTCGCATCCACCCTTTAAGCAGGATCATTGATCGCTCCAAACGCAGCGATTTCATCTCCAACTCGGATGCCAGGCGCTTGGCGAGAGTGTTGAAGCTATCGGTGCTCACAAAGCCGGTGATATAGGCGTCGAGCGTGGCCTGAAGATTCAGGCTCTCATTTACGCGCTCCAGAAACCCATGCAGTTTGGCTGCGAGATCCGGGGCCGCCAGCGCGGCTGCTTCGCCTGCACGAATCCCCTCTTGCTCCATATAGGCATCCAGCTCCCCCAGTTTCTGATCTAGCGACTGCAAGGCCGATCGGAACTCGGGGGATTCCAGGCCCGGATAGATATTGGATAGATCCCAATGGGGGAGCGCTTGATCTTGCTTTCCTGAACGCATGGCTTGCTCCTTGTTAGTGGTTGTTGATGAGTCCAAACAGGATCAACCCCGGACGTCCGCATTATGCCGCGGCGGCAAGATCGAATCATGGCTGGGCGCCGGCAATGATTACCATAGCGTACGGGCCGCCCTTACTTCAGGCAGCCATCGCGTGGCTTGCGTGTCTCCAAGCCACTGGCGGAACTGGTGCCGGCGCCCGCGGGTGCCCTGAACTCGTCGAGCAGGAGGTACTTCTCGGCTAGTCGCTGCCCTCGTACTTGAACGAGACCTTGACCTTTGCCCGGTAGGCAACGACTTCACCGTCATCAAGCTGCATATCAAGCTCGACGATTTCAGCGATCCGCAGGTCCCTTAGCGACTTCGAGGCCGTCTTGATCGCCGCCTTGGCGGCGTCCTCCCAAGACTTTTCGCTCGTACCTACCAGCTCAATGATCTTATAGACGCTTTCGCCCATCGTGCTCCTCCCAGAATGCTGATATTGGACGCATTATAGAGCAGCTCCCTCTATGTTGCAGGATGCACACCGGGCGGATAACTACAGATCTCTGGCCATGATAGAGGCCGGCCGGGCACCCACTTGATAAACTATGACATGCCTCCAGCCCAACCTCTCATATAAGGCTTGCTTGCTTCGCGTGTAGAGATGCAGCTTCAAGGCACCCATCCTGCGGGCAGCACGTTCGGCATGCCGGATAAGCGCTGCGGCCAAGCCCCGTCCGCGGTACGCCGGCGCTACATAGAGCCCTCCCATCCAATGCTCCATGGCAGGCAAGCCTTCGACCTCCCGGAGCTTGAGGATGGCCAAGCCCGCTGGCTGGCCATCGCTGAGGGCGATGAGGGCCGCAGGGAACCGGTCCTTGTTCAAAGCCTGCGCGAGCTCCCGCTCGAAGCGAAGTTCAGCATCTGGATGCCCGCCGCCCCATTCTGAGGCCAGCCATGAGGCCAGCTGCCTCACATGGATGGTGTAATCCGCTAAGAAGTGAATCTCGAGGTGTGCGGTTTCTTCATGCATCCTTTCAGCCTGTCTCTGCCCGGGGCTATGGCTATGCGCATGATTGTGCCTATGACCGCCTTGAAACTTGCTGCCATGCTTCAAGGATTCGAAGGAGTCCCGCTTATCTGCCGGGCCACGGCTGCGCGCCGGGATCGGAGAGTTGATTTTGGGATCCATCAGGTTGGAGGATGGCGTAACCATAAGAACCAGGAGGCCATACTGCGCCCATTCTACACCACCCTGGGCGCCCATCGCACCTGCGCCAAGATTGCACGGAGGCGGCCCTGAGCTGGCCGCCTCGTGTGATCTGCCTCGCCTGCGAGCTTCAATAGCTAGGGCTTCCAGACCTCCCAGACACGCCCGACCAACCCGGGCCCTGGCTTCAGAGTGGCGTCCCCGGGATACCAGCCGGAGGGTGTAGCCTCGGCTCCTCCCGAATCACGAACGAGCTGAAAGGCTTGGATTTGCCGGATAAGCTCCTTGGGGTTGCGTCCTACAGGGGGCGTCAAGACCTCCATGGCCTGGATGACCCCATCGGGATCGATAAGAAAGCGGCCGCGGATATCCACTCCGGCGTCCTCGTCATAGACGCCGTAGGCGCTTCCGATGCGGCCGCCCTGATCGGAAAGCATTGGGAAGGGGATTCCGCCATCCACCATCTTCGAAAGCTCGATCTCGTTCCAAATCTTGTGCGTGAAACGGCTATCCGTGCTGATTGAGAGCACTTCCACGCCTAGCGATTGGAAAGTCTCATACTCGGCGGCAACTGCCGCCAATTCCGTCGGTCAAACGAAGGTGAAATCCCCCGGATAGAAGCAAACAACGACCCATTTGCCCTTGTAGTCCGAGAGCTTGACATTCTTGAAGCCCTCCCCTGGGAGATATGCGGTGGCTTCGAAATCTGGGGCTTCCTTTCCCACGGTTGCGCGCACCATTGCTTTTTCCTCCTGTGAATGAAGATCAAGCGCTACTTCACCTTCGACCAACGGCCCTGCGGCCGGCTTGACGCAGCCATTCATCTCCTCTTTCATGCTCAGCTTCCCTGCTTTCTCTGGTCGAAAGATCGGCGGGGTCTTCTCATACTATAGGTCACATAATCGCCGGCCGCAAGCTGGAGCTGACCTTCTCGTTCGCGCAATCGGGTCGGAGGGCGCATGCAGCGCGCCCATGGAGACCATGGGCGCGAACTCAGCGCGATATCGACGAGCCTCTATAAGGAACTAGCTGCCCAAGAGACTGCTGAAACGCTTGGCCAAGTCTCTTATGTCCAGCTCCCCACTTAGCGCCTTCTCGATCTGCTCGTAGAGCGCATCCGGCAGCCGCTCCTTGAGAATTTCCATCAGGACTTCGACTGGATTCTCGGCGTTATCTTCCGGGATCCTGGCCCGCTCGGCAAGTTCTTTCGCCATCTGCTCCACCGTTTCTCTCCTGGCCAGAGATCTCAAGGAAGCTTTTCCGTTGGATGCCCGACTGGACAGGTCCAGCTAGAGACTCCCCGCTTGGACCAGCCGGGCGAAGTGTTCGAAGGATCGGTCATAGGTGCGCTCCGCATCTGCCGGAAAGGCGCAGCCCGGCAGTTCGTTGTGACTCAAGTGATATTGCAGACACTCGCAGCATAGTCCCTTGCGAGCACAGGGTTCGTATGTGCAGGGACAGTCAGCCAGATTTTTGTCCTTCTTGCATTCCATAGCATTCCTCCAGGCATGATCGTTATCTACTCAAATGCTGATGACTCGAGCTGCAACAGGTTGTCATAAGTCTCGCGCATGGAGATGCACCGCAAGGCAACCCGCCGCTCGTCCAATCTCCTCACGCAGCGGTTGCAGATCTAACTGTTTGTTGTGGTATAGCCCGTAGATGGCGCCCACCTGATCTTGGACAAACTCCAGTAATCCTGAGAGGTCTTCAAGGCTGATCTCGATGCTAGAGAATGCTTCAGGTTCGTTCAGCGCCTTGCGATCCAAATGGGCCAGCCGACGATCGCGATAGGCGCGTAGCCGTGTGGCAAACTCGCGCCACTCGAGCCAATCCTGATCCCATCGCGCAAGAAGCCGATCGAGTTCGCCGGGCGAAGCTCCCCGAAAGATCTGCGGATGGTGGCGCACGTGATCCATGAGGTAATGAAGGGTGACCGATTCTTGGTCGCTGGAGATCAGCCGCGAGGCGGCCAGGAGGGCCTCCTGCCGCGCGGCACGGTGGATGAAGGCTGAAAGCCCTGATGCCTGCGCGGGGTCATGTCTTTGCTCCAAAGCACGCGCCACTTCCAGGGCAGACCACGCCCATGTCATCTCATCTTTCAGGAGAGCGAGAATTCGCCCCAGTCTGCGTGCCGATGTCGACCTAGCCATCGCGCTCGTCCACGTAGGCCTCGAGCCTTTCGAGATCGCCGGGGAGATCGATGTCCATACCAAACGTCGCATCCGGAACAATCACGCCCTTGGCTTTGCAGTCAAAGGCAAGAGCAAAAGCCCGCTCGGCATCCGCAAGCCGCGCCCTTCCGAGTAGATATTTAAGAAGCAGGAACCAGACCGCCGGATGGCGTGCAAGCAGGCGAAGCAAGGGCCCCAGAGAGATCCGATCCCGGTGCCTGTCAATGAGCCGGCGGCGGCGATGCAGTTCACGGATCACCTCCTGCCCGATCTCGATCGCGCGAGGGCTCAAGGCGTATAGCTCGCCCGGGAACACGGCACAGTCGTTGAATCGCGCCACCACCCGGCGGGTCTTGGGGAAGGCGGCTTCGGCAATGTCCTCCGGAACGAGAGACAGCACGAAGTCGTAGTCTGGCAGCCCACTCAGCCGGGAAAGGAATTCGTTCACGGCCGATGTCCTGATCGCCGGTGCATCCGATGAGCTGACAACGATCAGGCCGTCCCCTTTCCCCTGATGGCGCAAATAAGCCAATCCCGTCGCAAGCTTCTTCTCGAAGGGATCCGTGCGGTTCACGGGCAAGAACTCAGCTGGAATCGATGGAGCGATCTCCCCCTCTCGGATGCCCAGCAAGTAAAGTCCTTCCACAAACGGCGAGGCGGACAAAGCCTCGAGTTGCCACTCTATCACCCGACGGCCCCTGAAAGGAAGCAGCGCCTTAACATCGATCCGGCCGTCCGGATCTAATTGACGCATCACATCCCTTCGCTTTTCATCCCTGCCGCTCATGACAAGGACCGGATAGCGCTTCGATTCACTCATATTCTGTCTTTCCTCAAGACTCCTGTGCCAGAGAGCATCCCTGCGCATAGGCTTTCTTCACAGCTGCGCGGCCCCATTCCTCCAATAGGGATCGTCCGGATCACGCCTCAATCCAGCGCAAGCTGGATGGCGAGAGCTGGGGGAAGAGAATCGGCAGCAGGTAAATCAGCAGCAGCCACGATAGGCTCATCAGGCTGGATCCAACCAGCAGCCTTCTAGTCAAACCAGGCGGCGTGCCCTCCCGCTCTAATGCTCGATAGATCCAAACCGCCTCCCCTCCCGCATAGAGAACCAAGATCACCAAGCCAAGCAAGAAGTGAAATAAGGAAGCCAGCCAGACCATTATGAGGGCGAGGATCAACAGCGCGCGCAGTCGCCGATTGATTCGGGCAAGTCGCGCTCGCTGTGACAGCCGAAGGCTGCCTGCGGCCCGCCGCGAAAGGCCCCGCCCAAAGGCGAAGGCGACCACAAACGCTGAGATCAGCAGATAGCGTGCCCATATCATGAGCATGCCTTCATCTTAGCTCAACGCGGGAAGCGATGATGAATTTGGCTGCCCAGATTCTAAAGCAAGTATAGGCAGGTCGCAGGGAGGTATCAACCTATCGCGGGAACCTGCCTCCATGCGCCTTCATCGCTGCCACGTGGGATATTGATGAGGGGCTCTTTGCGTTCCTGGCCTTGCCTTGTCGATCGGCCTCATGAGCCTTGCCCATCGCAGAGGGAAGGCGGCTCTTATGTGCGTGGGGCCGAGATACGGGTCCTCATCCTCTTCTCCCCAGATTTTGCCCGGACGAGCCGAGACCTAATGGAGATGATCCTGCTCAGGCTGTGCCGAGAGCAGGAATAGCACTCCAATGAGAATGGCCGGTCCCGAGATGATCAAGTAAGCCGGCCAACGTGCGGGATGCCAGAAGATGGCCATGTAGGCGGCACCCAGGGCAATGAAAAGCCAGCCACCCCAGCGGCTCCAGCGCCAGGCGACGCCCAAAGCGAGCAGTACGAGCATCGAGGGAACCAAATGCATCAGCAATGCCAAGAGCAGCGGCCCAAGGGCGTAGCCTTCTTGAAAGACATCCAGGGCGAATACGCCAAGGAACAGCGCAAAGGCGATCGCTAGCGCTCTTGGAACCCATGACCAACGAACTGGGCCTGCCTTCGTAGCAGCCATCCTAGCCTCCATCTTGCCGGTGCTGGCCAGCCGAAGCCGGCTGCTTGGCGGGCACCCTCAGTCTACAGGCATTTTGGAATGTGCGCCTCGGGAATAGGTCGCCGGGGATGAGGCGCGATCAGGACAGGCCTCAGATCAGGCCGCAGGCGTCAGCGGCTCGGGGGGTTCTGCTGGGATTCTGCGCTTCAACCGGCCGGCCTCGCGGTAGGCACGCGTCAGAGGGATGAGCATCGCCAGCGCCCCAATCACCGCCCCCAGGGCTAAGTCGAGCAGCAAGACAACCGCCAGAGACCCCCGGAATGACCAGAAGAGAAAGCGGATCATAATCGTAGCTGTGTTTTGGAGCGCAAAGATCAGTGCCAGCAAGGCTAGCACCAGGGCGCTGATCAAGTAAGCCATCATCATTGATTCCTCCTGGCTATGCGCATGCTCCCTTCGCAGCCATTGTACACCGCATGATTCTCGCTCCCGATCACCAAATCCGAGGCAGCAGGCGATATGGCGTTCTTGCCATGTACGCCCGGTAGCCTTCTAACCCATCTGCGAGAAGCTTGTCCTCACGCACGCAGCGGATGATAAGCATCACGATCATGATGGCCGAAGGGAGTAGCGCCCAAATAGATCCGAGCATCAGTGGCATGCACACCGCCGACAGCACGCCGCCAGCGTAGGCCGGGTGCCGTACCCAACGATAGGGTCCGGCCGTGATGACGCGCTGATCCCGATCGGACTGTATCCGGGCAACCGCAGAAAAGAATGGGTTCACGGCCATCGCCCAAGCACCCATCCCATAGCCGAAAGCCACGCCAAGCCCGGCCGCCCACCGCAAGCCAGATGGAATCCCCGGCCCCCACACCAGCCTTCGATCGAGTCCGGACACGATAACCATCACCAGGGGAGCAAGAATAGCCGCCAGCGTAGTCAAGGATCTGTCCACATCCGTCTCCTCCCCTCCTCTCCAGGCTTTCGCCCGCTCACGAAGAAGATCCGGGTGACGCCGCCAGGCGAGGAGCCGGCCCACCAGTATGCTCATCACCCAGAGCGCGGTGAAGGCCCACCCCTCCGGCCAAGCCATTGTACCGGCGGACCAGAAGAGAACCACCGGGGTTAGGAACAGGTAGATCGCGAACCCTGTCGCCGCACGTGCCATGATCGACCTCCGCCCAGGAGCGCGTGATCGCCCTCCTAAGAACGATTCCAGCGTGTCGCTCGATCTCCCAGCGCGAGATCAGCGTATCTACTCATAGTAGACTCAAAGCACAAAGGGAATGAATCGTTTCCTAGCACGCATCCAAATCTCATAGGCCTCGCCAAAGCGGACACGATTTTCTGCCTCCTCAACCTGCGCCGTCTTCAGCAGCAGTAGACTTGTAAGCAGAGCCAGCCCCCATGAGGCCCAATCGATCGACTTCAGAAAGGTTCCCCAAACGAAGTAGAAGAGTGAGGCATAGAGTGGATGTCGGAGATGGCGATAAACCCCCCACGTGATTAGAACTGGCCGCCCTTCACGATCCACAGGCATCTGGCGAAGCTGCCGGTGCAGACGCAGGCTATGAAACGCGAGCGGCGCCGAGAGGGCCAGTAGCATCCACGATGCGATTTGTCGGGCGGAAGCCGGATCCATGAACCAGTTCTCGGCCTGCAACATTTCGAGAGCGAAAATGCCGGCAAAGGCGAAGAAGCGATAGAACCCATAGGAGGAGGGTTTCTTCAGGTGTTCGCGCGAGGCCCAGCCAAAGCTGCCCGTCAGCAGCAGGAAGAGGCCCAGCCGGATCACTTCTTGAGCAGGCATAGGCTCATGACGCCTAAAACGAGAATTGTTCCAAACATTGCGGTCCAGCCCGGTTGGCCGCGTTGGGCGAAATAGCCTGGTCTCTCGATGGCGGTGTAGAAAAGCATGCCAAGTGCCACGCTAAGTAGCGGTTGTCCCCGGCTTGCCCCTCGAGCCAGCCGCCATCCGCCTGCAAGGAGCGCCAGAACCGCATTCATCTCACCGGCGATGTGAAAGGCGATGCGGATGAGTTCATGCTCCAATTCCGAGATCTGGCCCCGGCGGTAGGAAAGCCACCATATCCTCATCCACCCAATTTCACCCCCGATCGGGCTTGCGCGGAAACCAACCGCGGGCCACCCGCTGCTCCTGCTCATGCAGTTCACGGATAGTCCACAGGCAGGCGAAGCCGAAGACGCCCGCAATGGAGGCCAGAACCCAGTTCGAGAGAAAAAGGCTCAGCCCCAGGAATGCCAATCCCATGACCAGGAAGATGGGCCAGATGCGGGCGCCAAGATGATACTCAGCCGTCACGACGATTGGGTGCAAAATGCCGATGATCAGGAAGGCAGCAGCGCCCACCAGAATGCCCTCGAGATGCATGGATCCTCCTATTTGCAGGCATCTCCCCGCCAGGCCAGGATTCGAATCTAAGTCTACAGCACTCTGCCTGCGCGCGCAGCCGGGATGATCGCAAAGGCGGCCCTTACGCTCGGCCCATCGCAGGCCGTCCATTTGTCAGGCCTCGCGGTGAGCACCAGCCATAAGTATCCTGGCCAGACAGGCGTGAGCTTTCCTCATCGCGATGGCTGGGCACCCTCACAATGGAGGCATCATGACGGACATCTTCGGTTTCTTGGGGGCTCAGCAATGGCTGGCCATTCTGCGTATCGCCATCGGGCTGTGGTGGATTCAAGAGCGTGTTGCTTCACAAGCCTCTGCGTGAGTTTGTGAGCGGTCAGATGGCCGGGTGGACTCTTGCGTTCGCGGACCAGCACCCATTTCTCGCGTACGCATGGATGATCCGAGGTTTGGTGACGCCAGAACCAGGCCTGGTTCACCTGCTTGGTTCTGGCCGGAGAGCTCAGAGCAGGCCTGGGGCTAACACTCGGGCTGCTCACCCCGATCTCCGCGGCAGTGGAGATTGCTGATATCTCGGAGCGTTTGATTGGCGTTGACATGCCGGGTTTGATCCACGGCTTCGTCTGGGAATCCCGGCCAATCAGCTTCCCACTGCGCTGCCAAATGTGGCCAACCTTTGAGCTCATGGATAATAGCGATGGTCGTGCAGATAAGCGCCGTTCTGTCCTTTGTCTCCGTTGCGCTGCGTCTCTTTAAAGAGACGATGCAATTCCGGTCGCCTTCCCATGGATCGCTGGACTCTATGTGCATGGGCCTGATTTAGGCAACTCCACATACAGCCGCTCTCGCAGATCCATTTGCGCAACAATCAGGCCAGCGGTTGCAGATAGCTCATTCGGGCGCGCGTCTTTGCACCCGCCATGCGAAGATCCCCCACGCTGCGAGCAGGACGGCTGTCGAATAGCTCGCGCCATAGGATACCATCAGGTCTCTGTGAGCCAGAGCCAGATAGGGCAAATCTGCCAATACCGCAAGTCCCAATGCGGATGCCACATGGGCCTGAAAAAGCGGGGGCAACCCAATGGCTATGACCGTGAGCAGGTTATTGTCGGCCGCGTAGGGCGCCAGCGGCAGCGAAGAAGAAATCAGCAGCCCTGCGGCTTCGCGGCTAAGGCGAAAGCCTCTCGCGAAGGCGATGCGCAGTGTTCCAGCCAGAAGAACGACCCACAAGACGCTCCCTACCCAGGAAGGAAGGCCGAGGCGCATCAGCGTTGCGCTGAGACTGACATCCAGGATGCTTCCACGCGCTTCGATGGCGAGCAGGGCTGAGAACCAGGGTTCAGCATAGAGAAGGAGCGAGGGAACGACAACTAAGGAACGGATGGTGATCTCCGATGCACCCAATCAGGGCAGCGCGGATCGCCCCCGTAGCCTGGGGCCTCATGCTAACCCCCATGCCATTCTCCCATCACCGATGGACTTCAACGCTGACCCTCAGCGCACCGGCGTTATCCTGCAAATCTACATCGTTGATTCCCAAATAGAGCTCGCCCTGCTCTGCAACCCTGCGGCGGAATTCAGTTCCCACCAAGAAAGGTTCATGCTCTCCAATACGGCCGATCAGGGCGGCATGGGATACGCCCTTGAGCACGTTGCAGCGGCATCTTGGATCCCCGCCAAACCCAAGCGCATCATATTCCCCGCCCGGCCAAGGAGACCAGGCTCCGGAGTCATAGGTGATCGATACGAGATCGCCTGCCTGCACCTCGAGCCCCGTTGCAATCCAACCCAAGCGGGCGGGGACCTCCCCAGTCCAGACTTCCGCCGATCCGCCAAGATCCAGGATAACGGAGCAAGCCATCGAAGCGAAGCCAAGCACGATAGCGAAAATCAACGAAATCTGCAAGGGTCTTGCCTGCGCTCTAATGCCGGAGCTTGATATGGATCCTTCGAAATCCATGCCTTTCCATCATTCCTTTCGACCCTTGAAGCCACGTTCTCTGCCAAGAAGCCATTGCCTATGCGCAATCGAGCGCTTGAGCGCGACTTGCTCTCTCAGACCTGCGCCTCTCCCATGCAGACGTTGAGCATCAGGCGCCAGATGCGGGATGCTTCGAGCATATCATGCGCAGCATAGAATAGTCGCCTCGCCTCCCGCCGCTCCACACCGGGGATGTCCGCAGCCAGCATGGCAGACATGGGGCTCCGGAATTCCACCTCGAATTCCACCGGCGTCTCGAGTTCGAGCGGCCGCATGGACTTGAGCCTTTCCAAGGCCCGCCTGGCGGCTTCCTGGATGGCCGTCTGCGCGGCCTGCGGCGTCAACGTGCGCGCCGCGGTGGCGCTCAGCGCCCTCTTCGTAATCACACGCTCCGCCCAAGGCAACCTCGCCGCAATCTCCTCGCCCAATTGATCGTCACCCGATACCAGGACGAGCGGGATCCCGAAATGGCCGGCCACGGCGGCGTTGAAGACCGCCTCGCTCACCGCCTCCCCGTTCAGCCTGACCTCAGAGACTAATCTGCCAGAGAACGAGTGGGCCAGGGTTCCATAGGCATCCCCTGCGCGGGCGTGATAGCCTATGAACATGGCCGCATCATAGCTCCCGTCGATGCCCCCCATCATAAGCAGCGTTCTCGGGACGCCTTGGATCAAGGATATGTCCTCAGGCAAGGCTTCCGGGATCAGGTTATGCATGTGCCCGTGCCCATCAGCTACCACTATCTCGCTTGCGCCGGCCTCCTTAGCCCCCAGAATCGCTGCCTTGGCCTCGCCCGTCATCCACTTCCGGGCTTCTTCGTAAGCCGGGCCTTCGAGCTTCACATGGTCGCCGTGCGTAACACAGGCGACCCCCTCCATATCGACTGAGATGAAGACTTTCATGATCCTATCCTCGCTTGTCGTGTGCATGCGGTTTATCAGGCCTGCGATCATACCAGGCCTATTCGGTTTGCAATCGTATCGTGATCCTGGACTTCGATGACCGCGCCGGCTCGGTGAAATCAGCCCGGCAGAACCTCTCGGACGGCCCTATGGCCAGAGCATACCCGTGAACCTCGAGCTGCCAATCATAGCTACTCGAGAGGAGCGCCCGCCCTGCCTCCCTGCCTCCGGCGCAAGGCGTTGCATATGCAAGATCTGCGCCGGGTTACTCTAAGATGAGCCCCGAGATCCGAAAACCATGCGCACATCCGGCCACCATCTCCCACGGAAGGTCTCAGGAACTCCTGCGGGCTTCTTGCCTTGGTCGCTAAGTGCCTATTTGCCATCGCACTCGCCATCTGAGTGCGCCTGATCGGCGATCTCCTCGCTGACGCTAACCCTATTCTGCCCCGATTCTTTTGCTTGGTAGAGAGACCTGTCGACTTTCTCGATAAGGTCTTGGGGATCCAAGGGTTCCTGGCTAAATCCGGTCACTCCAATGCTCACAGTGACACAGACCGTGTCCTGATCTCTACCCTCAGCCGAATTGATTGGGATTTCAAGTTGCTCAACGATCCGGCGCAAGCGCTCTGCCACAGCTGCAGCCGCATGAATCTTGGTATTGGGCAAGAGAACCAGGATCTCCTCCCCACTATACCTTGCGACAATATCCGACTCCCTCAGCGAACTGACGGCGAGCTTACCAAGTTTCTGAAGAACGAGATCTCCAACAAGATGTCCATGAGTGTCGTTAACTCACTTGAAATGGTCGATATCGAGCAACAGGATAGAGAGAGGCAAGCCATATCTCTTGCACCTCGACACTTCCTCCCTTAGCCGCCGCTCTAGGTATCGGCGGTTGTATATACCCATCAGGGGATCAGTTATTGTCTCCTCTTGAAGCGTACGGACTTGCATGATCTGCTCAGCCGTATTCAATGCCAGCGAGCAAACCATAAGCACGAACAGCGCTCCGAAGAAGAACACCGCCGGAGTAATAAGATCGCTAAGCCTTGTCTGGGCATTCCAGTCAAGGGCTACGTAGGCTATGTACCCGGAGAGAAAGAAAAGGATCAGTAATGCCAAGAATCCCCATTGCGAACGCAGGGAGCCAGCGGATATTCTCTGAAACAGCCTCCCGGTGGGCACCATGGCGACGGCAAGCAAGATGGCCCCTGCGATCACAAGCCCGTTAGCTATGAAAGGTATCAGATCTTGCATCACAGATCCTTTCTTGGTCCAGGGCCTACCCACTGCCATGGCCGGGCCTATCTCGTCGATCCGCTACCAGTGCGCCCCAGCTCGCGATATAAGATCGCAACGCAGGCCAAGTGAGATCGCCCTATTATTGAGGGCCATTCGCTTGGATGCAAGCAATATCCGTTGAAGCCTGGGCAAAGCACAGGTAATCCAGGAATAGGTTTAGACACTGACCCTCCATTCCATCGATTCAAAGGTCCGGCTCACTAGCCAATATCGGTCCCACCGGGTTGAACTCAATCAAAGCAACCAGCCAATATGCCAGCTGTTGGCAATATGACCCCGGCAGGGGAAGCGATCCGGCCATAGTCTTCAGGCGTAGATTTCCTCAGCGAGGATGACGGCGAAAACCGCTTGCGTGCCGCGCATGGCGAGGAGAAATTCTCTCGTCTGGCCGCGCTGAAGGCCAAATATGATCCGCAGAATCTGTTCCGAACGAACAAGAACATCAACCCAAACATCCATGCACCTGGCTTCGCAACGCGAATCATGGGCCGCCAGGATCCGCGATACAGCTTCAGCGGTCCTTTGGTTTCCCCCAGGCAGAATGTCTGGAGGCAATATGAAGCCATTGCAGCGTGGGTGTGAGGATCAGGTCCTATTCGCTGGACTTCCCTGGAAGACCCTTGGCTGGCTTTGCCTTGCTCCCTGCCAGGAGATAAAGCACTGCGGGCGGGGCGAGGAATAGCCAGGCGATGAGGAACTCGACCATCCAGCTCCCCTTGATCAGGACCCAGGCCAGCTCCCTCAGGAATATCGAGGCCAGCGTTATCACGGCCCCCTGAAGCTCCCAGCGCCAGGCGATAAGCAATCCCAGCACGGCTACGCCCCAAAAACCCAACAAGAGCCAATCCTCCGCTGGGACGGGTTCGGTTGCATAGGGATCCGGCGAGATGATCATGAAAACCACGAAGCCTGCCACCAGCATGCTCCATCCCCGCGCGATCCAGCGGATGGCTCTTGATGAACGCGCCCCGAGCAATCCTTGTCCCATAGCACCTCCCGCGTGCGACGCATTCAGGCGCAGCTCGAGCCGCGCTCAATCCGCCAAATGCCTTCTGCAGGGATTATGCATCCATGCTTGGATTCATGCCACAAAGCGCAGATTGCCGCTTTGTCTGACGAAGTCTGGTGAAGGTGGCCGCTGGCACGGCGCTCCAAGCCCCATGCGACCAAAGCTGCACTTCAACTGAGAAGCGGTGGCCGGCCGCCGATCAGACAGCGGCCCCATGCCAGGGCTGTCGTCGGTTGCAGGTATTTTGCCCACGATTTACGACATCCCATTTCCCATCAAGGCGGTGAGGGAGAACCAAGGAGGGTCCGCTACCGTCGGGACAGGCCGAATGCAGTGGCTGCTTACCAGGCCATGTGTGCGTGCTGGGCGTGAGCCGTGCTCAGCGCCAGGCCAAAGCCCATCCCGCCAGTGCTGCTAGGCCAAAACCCAAGAGCATCACCCCCGCGACTCGCTGTACCCATCGCAGAGGGGCATCCCCTAGCCGATCGCGCAGCAGCGCCACCGCGCCGCTCAGAAGCAACCACCAGGCTGAAGAACCCAGAAAGACACCTGAGACCAAGGAGAATGCGGCGCCAGGCCCATCATTCTTGGAAGACAGGCCCAGCCCTGCGAAAACGGCCATGAAGGAAAAGATGGTCAGAGGGTTGGTAGGCGTAGCATGAAGGCCGAAGCGAAATCCGACATGGCCCTGGATCTATCCACCCCGACAGGAACAGCCGTTGGCAAACGACTGAGCGTCCGCAACCCTAGATAGCAGAGGAAGATGCCGCCCACGAGTTGCAGCCACCCCTGCTGGCAGACGAGCCATTCCGTGAGAAGTGTCAATCCATACGCGGCGATCACGCCATAGAGCGCATCTGCCGAGGCCGCCCCGAGGCCCGTTGCCAACCCCGCAAGCCGGCCCCTTGCCAACGTGCGACGGATACACAGCACCCCAATCGGTCCAACGGGTGCCGCAATGGCAAAGCCGGCAAGCAGCCCACGAATTAGGTATTCCATGCGAACGGCCTCCGGCAAGATCGCACCCATTCTGTTGGGATGAACAGGCTCCAGACCTGCCGATCCCATCGTCGGCACCCAGGATTTCCCCGGCTGAGGGATTACCGATCGGCTCCCAGGAACCAGCCCCGATTCTTGATGATCAGAGCGACGGGCGCCAG
>CAZBLT010000050.1:0-17240 GCA_964492745.1 uncultured Anaerolineaceae bacterium | reverse complement strand
TTCGCTTCGGGACTCGGGCTTAGCCCCCAAATTCCTCGGCAACGATCGCCGCGATGCGGTCGGCGACTTGGGTGGCGAGCTTCTCACCTTTCTCAGCCGATGCATAGGTGGCCTTGTAGAGCACCCCCGAGGCGGGGATGATGTCCGCAGGCGGGGGGAAGATTGAATAGGTGGGCTTGCGCTCGCTTTGATCGTCGATGATTTTGTCTTCTCGCACCAACTCGGGCGCGAAATACTGCATCAGCGAGGTCTCCGTGATCGCCGCGTGCTCGGTGTCCCAGCCGGGGAATCCCGCCTCCGCAAAAATCTCGTCCACGAGCTCATCCGACACCTGATCCCACCAGCATAGGGTCAGCACCTTGACATCTTTCGCCTGTTCTACAAAGAGCTCAACGGCTTCGTTCAGGAACGCCAGATTCTCATAGTGGCCGTTGAGCACAAGGAATTTCCTGCCGCCATGCCGGTAGGTCTCCTTCAGAATGTCCAAAGTCAGGTGAATCAGCGTCATGCCATTCAGGCTCGTGGTCCCCGGGAATAGCTGCCCCCCCCCGCTTGTGGGGTGGGATTTGTAGCCATAAGCGATGGTCGGAAGCACCAACGCGCCGACGCGCTCATCGACAAGCCGGGCGAAGTGGGTCGGGATAACGACGTCCACGTTCAAAGGCAAGTGCGGGCCATGCTGCTCCAGAGACCCAACGGGCAATATCACAATCCGCTTGCCCACCTCGTCCCGATATTCTTCCCATGTTAGATGTGCAGCTTCCATCCTATATCCTCCATTCTGACGGCCTTCTCAACTGAGCTCGGCTCCGGCCGGACTGGAGCCCGCCTGATCCAGGCTCAGCGGATCACACCAACCTGGAAGCGTGGCTCGTAGAGATCCAGAGCCAAGAAGCTTTCGGCATTCGCGATGTTTGGGATCCTCCACAGCGTCTTCGTCATGAATTCACGGTATTCGTCCATGTTCTTGCACACATAGTCCACGAAGAAATCAAACCGCCCCGCAACCATGACTAGATTCGTCACGCCGGGGATGGAAAGCAAAGCGGATGCCACCTGCTCGGCATCCGCCCCTGGTCTAATTTTCAGCCCAATCAAGGCGAAGGTGTTGTACCCGATCTTATAGGGATTAAGCACCAGGACGACGTCCATCACGCCCGCGGCCTTCATGCGCTTAATCCGATTCCGGATGGTCGCAGCTGTCACGCCCCACTTCTCCGCCATTTCGACGTAAGAGAAGAAGACGTCCTTCTGGTGCATCTCCAGGATATCGCGATCCATATCGTCGAGTTCGACCGCCAGCTTGTATTCCGGCAGCTCTGACTCGGACCTGATTCGCAATACCGGCAGCTCCGGGCTGTTCTCGGCCTGTCCTTTGCCATTCATCATCTCACTCCCCTTTCGCTGTGCAACCCCGGAATCGAACTCATGCCTCCAGATTACTATTCGCGACGCAAATCGGGCAAGTGATTTTTTTCCCTTTCCGAACTGCTATCGGCTCCCCATTTTCTTGCCACAACTCCCATTCATGCTCTCCCAAATCCATGGGCTCTATGGTGCCTGGCCTCCTTGCCAGCCTCACAATCTGCATGCCTGCGGTCTTTGGCCAGGGCGACAAGCGGGGGCAGGCTGTCGCCTGCCCCCGCATTCTCATGCCAAGCCCTTCTCGGCCAGAAACTCCTCAAGCACATCCGTCAGCGTGGGATGCCCGATCTCCTGCAGGTTGTAGAACACTCGCGTATGCGGCTTCTCGATCCGGATCACCCGGCTCAGATCTATCGGCGTCCCGATCACCACCGCATCGCACTCCGTCCGCCGTACCGTCTCCTCCAGATCCTTCAACTGCTGCTCCCCATACCCCATCGCCGGCAACACCTGCCCGATCTCCGGGTACTTCTCGTATGTCTCCACTATCTTCCCCACCGCATACGGCCGCGCATCCACAAACTCCACCGCTCCATGCTTCTGCGCCGCCACCAACCCCGCTCCAATCTTCATCTCCCCATGCGTCAGCGTCGGCCCGTCCTCGATCACCAACACCCGCTTCCCCTTTACCACCCCAGGTTCCTCCATCTCCAGCGTCGAGGCCGCATCGATCACCACCGCCCCAGGATTCACCGCCGCTATGTTCTCCCTCACTGCCTGTATCCCCGCATAGTCCGCACTGTCGATCTTGTTGATCACCACCGCATCCGCCATCCGCAGCGTGATCTCCCCAGGGTAGTACCTCAACTCATGCCCCGGCCGGTGCGGGTCCACCACCGTCACATGATAGTCCGATTCGTAGAACGGAAAGTCGTTGTTCCCCCCGTCCCATACGATCACATCACACCCATCCGGATCTTCCTCCGCCGCCCTCAAGATCGCCTCGTAATCCACCCCCGCATAGATCACGTTCCCCCTCACGATGTGCGGCTCGTACTCCTCCATCTCCTCGATCGTGCACTTGTGCTTCTCCAGGTCCCCCAACTCCGCAAACCGCTGCACCCGCTGCGCCACCAAGTCCCCGTACGGCATCGGATGCCTCACCGCCACTACCTTCAATCCCCGCTCCATCAGGATCTCGATGATCCGCCGCGACGTCTGGCTCTTCCCACACCCAGTCCGCACCGCCCCCACCGAGATCACCGGCTTCACACTCTTGATCTGCGTGTCCTTCGGCCCCAGCATCAGGTAGCTCGCCCCCGCCGCCTCCACGATCGATCCCATCCGCATCACATGCTCGTAGGATACGTCGCTGTATGAGAACACGCACTCATCCACTTCCAACTCTTCGATCAGCCGCGGCAGGTCCTCCTCCGCATAGATCGGAATCCCCTCCGGATACTGGCTCCCCGCCAGCTCCGCCGGATACTTCCGCCCTTCGATGTCCGGAATCTGCGTCGCCGTGAACGCCACCACCCGGTAGTTCTCGTTCCCGCGATAGTAGCTGTTGAAGTTGTGGAAATCCCGCCCCGCAGCTCCCAATATGATCACATTCCTCTTCGTCATCTCGTCCTCCTACTTCGTCGTGGTTTGCTAGGTTCCTTCCCTGCCCAATGGTTCCGGCACTACCTAGAAACCAGGAATCTGCTTGGGGAAATAATCCTCCAGCGTCCCTTCACGGTACACATCCGCAGTGGCGCAATGCAGCCCGCCGCCGAAGGGCGAGACCTCATAGAAAGGCACAGGGATGACTTCGAAACCGTGCTTGTCCAGCAGCTCTATCATGGGTGTCTCGCTGGCCTCCACGCAGACGGTCTTTGGATCCAAGACGAGGATGTTCATATTCAGCCAGATGCTGCAGAAGGTCATGGGGCGCTTCTCTTTCAGCACCGACTTGGGGGCCTCCAGGATCTCCCAATCGTTCTTCTCGAAGAGTTCTCGCTGTCTGGGTTCCAGAGGAGTGCGCACCGGGTTGAACAGGACCAACCCTGGGCGCAGGGGGATCAGGGTGGAATCCATGTGCCAAGGCGTCAGTTCTCGATACCACACCTTGTGGATGCGGTGATTGGGAAAGTGGCGCCGAAGCCAGGAGATACCGGCCTCATTTGTCACCATGGATTTCTGCACGAACAAATCCTTGCCGCACCGCACCACATCCGCAGCATCGAAGAGCGGCTCTTTCTCGCTGAGAATCCAATCCGCCCGCTCCGCCCGCGCATACTTCTGCTCCAGGGTCAGGCTGTCCCATTCTTCCCAAAAATTCTTCTTGTAGGAGTCCTCCGTCAACCGCGGCTTGGGCGCCGCCTCGAAGCGGAAGTTTGGATCTTCCTTGAAATACTTCTCCAGCAGCGGCCGGTAGCACAGATACTCAAACCAGCGACTACGATAGGACATCGTGGCTTCCAGTATCTCATTCCCCACCGTCAGCAGCAGGTCCCGCGGCGGCATGCAGCCGAACATCGACCCCTGCTTCCAGTCCGGCGTTTGCACCGGCTGACTGAAATCCAGCGGAGTCGGCCGATCTACACGAATGCCGCGGCTTTCAAGGATCTTGGCGAAGTTGTCCAGCTGCTCGTTGGCCTTTTCCTCCATCTCCTTCGGATAGGGGCCATATTTCCCCAGGGGATATCCATGCTCGGGCCAGGACCGCCGGACTGCGATTTCCGGCGCCTGCACCATGGTCCCATCCGCGCGGCCCACGATCACGTGCTTCAACGGATCCCATTCATTCCACGAGTTCACGATCGTCTTTTGCGATTCCTCAGCCATCCTAGGCCTCCTTAATTTGATTGTAGAGGTTCCGGCGACTCGCCCACGAAATCGAGCGGCAGTGCCTGTGCTTATGAAACTAGGAGAAGCTTCAAATCATTGACATTCGTCCCGGTGGGTCCGGTGACAACCGTATCGCCCAATCGGTCCAGCAGAGGATGGACATCATGGCTGCGCAGCGCCGCCCTCGGGTCCATCCCCAGCGCTCTCGCCGCGGCGCAGGAGGCCCCATCGACAATCGCTCCGGCCGCCTCCGATGCGCCGTCGATGCCATCGGTATCCACGGCGGCGATGGCGAGCTTCTCGATCGATTCGATCTCCAGCGCGCCGGCGAGCGCAAATTCCTGGTTTGGACCGCCGTCACCCCGGTTGCCCGATCGAATCGTCACCACGTTCTCGCCCCCGACGATCAGCGCACAGGGAGGCTTAAACGGCCGGCCGAATTGCGCAAGTTCCTTTCCGATCGCGCCAAAGAATAGCCCTGTATCCCGGGCCTCTCCTCCAAGCATCGTGGTGAGAATGAAGGGGCTGAAACCCAGTGCCTCCGCTCGCCGGGCCGCACCCTGGCACGCGGCGTCGCCCGGCACGACCACATAGGAGTAGAGTGGCAGCCCCTTGAAGTGCTTGGGCGTCTCTTGGGCCTCACCACCCGCGCGGAGGTAGCTGCTCGCCGCTGGTGGGAAAGCGTCCCAGAGCTCATATTCATCGAGGACTGCGCGAGCGTCCTCAAATGTCGAAGTATCGGGAACCGTCGGCCCGGTGATGTAGTCCAGCGCATCGCCGACTACATCCGAGACCGTCAGGTTGATCAGCGTGGCCGGGAGAATTGCTTTGGCCAGCCAGCCACCCTTGATGCGAGATAGATGCTTGCGGACGGCATTGATCTGGAAGATACTCGCTCCGCTGAGCAGGAGGAGCCGGTTGACCTCCTGGATATCCCTAAAGGAGACTCCCTCAACGGGCAGCGCCAGCAGCGCAGAGCTGCCCCCCGTGATCGCGGCCAGAACGAGATCCCGCTCTGTGGTCTGCGAGGCGAGCGACATAAGGAGCCGGGCGCCTTGGAAGCTGTTCTCGTCGGGTACCGGATGCGAAGCATAGATCACACGCGCACGGCGATACTCGGCCCGATCCCCATGCTTGAGCACAAAGACCCCGCCGTCGATGCGATCCCCCAGGATTTCTTCCAGCGCCTCGCCGATCCGCCGGGATGCCTTGCCGGCACCCAGCACGAAGATACGCTCGAAGGCACTCAGATCCCATTCCCGGTCTCCGATAGTGAGCCTATCACCCTCCAACCGCATGAGGGCCTTCACGGCGTGGTACGGATCGGCCTCCCAAAGGGCATGATCGAGGATGTCGATCGCCGCCTCCCGCAGCGAGGCGTTGCCATGCCCGCTCAATCGTTCCCGGTTTCGAATATATTGCTGCACGGCGATTTCCATGGGCGTAACCTCAGACCGGGCGGCGGAAATCGCGTCCAGCGTAGCGGGCCTGCGGCCCCAGCTCCTCGGCGATTCTCAGGAGCTGATTGTATTTCGCGGTCCGCTCACTGCGGGTCGTGCCGGTTTTAATCTGGCCCGCATTGAGGGCGACGACCAGGTCGGCTATGGAAGTGTCCTCGGTCTCGCCGGATCGCTCCGAAACCTGGACGCCGTAGCCCGAGCGGTACGCCAGCTCAGCGGCATCGAAGGCCTCCGTCAATGTGCCTACCTGGTTGAACTTCCAGAGCAGGGCATTGGCGGCGCCAGCTTGAATGCCACGCCGGATGTATTCGACGTTGGTGGTAAAGAGGTCATCGCCTACGATCTGCACCCCATCCAGCTTCTGAGTGAGGATGGCGTGGCCTTCGAAATCGTCCTCCATGAGCGGATCCTCAATCGATCCGAAGGGGTAATCATGGCAGAGCTGGACATACATATCGATGACGTCGTCGCGCGTCATCTCCTCGCCCTCCATGCGGTAGACGCCCTTATCCCAGTCATACCAATGGCTGGCGGCCGCGTCCATACCGTAGACAATCTTGTCCTCATATCCGGAGGCCTTCACCGCCTTAGCAAGCGTCTCCATGGGCTCGCGGATGCCCGTCATGGGAGGCGCGAAGCCACCCTCATCGCCCACATTGACGGCGATCTTGCCATACTTGTCCACAATGAGGTCGTGCAAGATCAGATTGATCTCGTAGCAAATCTGCAGCCCCTCTCGCAGGTCGGCAGCGCCAACAGGCATGACGATGAACTCCTGGATCTCAAGGTCATTGGAGGTCAACTTGCCGCCGTTGATCAAGTTGACGAGCGGCACGGGGATGACATGTGCGTTGGCATTCAGATACTTATAGAGCGGGAGATTGCTCACCTTCGCAGCCGCCTTGGCAACCGCCAGGGAGACACCCGCGATGGCATTGGCGCCCAACCGCGACTTGTTCGGGGTCCCGTCCAGCTCTCTCAGCAAATCATCGATGGCACGCTGGTCACGCGGGTCGTGCCCGATCAAGGCGGGTGCAATCACCCGGTTAACATTTTCGACCGCCTTGAGAGTGCCCTGGCCGCCCCACCGCTTTCCGCCGTCCCTCAACTCCACCGCCTCCCGCTTCCCGGTGGAGCGTCCGGCCGGGACATCGGCGCGACCCGCGAGTTCGCCTTCGACCCACACATCCACTTCCACGGTTGGAAAGCCCCGGCAGTCGATAATCTCGCGCGCTTTGATTTGAGTGATCTTAGGTATCATGGAATGGCCCTCGCAAGATATGGGTTGGTCTCATGTGGCGATTGCCGGCCATTTCCGCTTCGCTGGGCGCCAATGCAACGCTCTGGCCGGAAACGGACCAGATCGGCCACGAGTCCGGCTCGGCAGCAGCGGCGAGATAGGCAGCGCGGCTCTCGTCGGGAGCATCATAGCATGGATGCACACAAATTGTCAACAATCCTACTGTTGACATGGCGGCTCAAATTGATGTAGTATCGAGGGGGCGCGGCTTGTCCGAGCATTCGCGGGGCACACCATGCCGGGGAGGCCCAGGCCAGAGATCGCATGTCGCCCCTCCATCCGGCAGCCGTATCTAGACAGGGAGCTGGACCATGAACACCAGGAAGGCTAATACCTTCGGCATGCTGGAGCGGAGCAATCTGGCCGCCGACATCGCCAGCCTGCTGCGAAGATCCATCGTGAAGGGCGAGCTTGGCCCGGGCACGCGTCTCATCGAAGCCGAAATCGCTCAGCAATTGGGCGTCAGCCGCGGCCCGCTTCGCGAAGCCTTCCGCATCCTGGAGACGGAAGGTCTCCTGGAAAGCTATCCCGGCCGGGGGAGCTTCGTGGCCGAAGTGGGCGAGCGTGACATTCGCGAGGTCTACTCGCTCCGCGGCTTCCTGGAGGAGAGAGCCATCCGGATGGCCGCAGAGAACGCAACCGCCGAGGATCTTCAGGAATTGGAGCGCATCCTGGCCTCAATGTTTGAGGCCGCCAAGCAAGGGGATAGCTCCGGAGTCCAAGAACTTGATTTCCAATTCCACCGGAAGATTTGGGAGATAGCGGATCACCACTTGCTCCGGGAAGTGCTCGAGGGCCTCACGACTCGCATCCGGAGATTCCTCGCCGTGCAAACCGAGCTCTATAGCGATCTGGCGGAAGGCATTTCCGATCATCAGCAGATGTTGTCGGCCCTGAAGAATGGCGATGAGGACAAGGCGGCCGAAAAGATCCTGCATCATCTGCAAGAAGCCTCCGATGTCGTAACGAAGAATTTCCAAGAGCAACAGGCCAGATCCTCCGCGACCACTGGAGGCGAGGCTCCATCACCTGGGAGGAGAGCATGACGCCCATCGCGGCTACCGTAGCCGGAATGCACTTTCCGAATCCATTCATCCTGGCCTCTGGCCCTCCCACCGCCAAGGGCAACCTGATCCTGGAGGCCTTCAAAGCCGGGTGGGGCGGCGCGGTGACCAAGACCATCGGCCTACGGCCCACGCTGCCTCCAAGCCCACGGGTGCATGCCATGAAGGCCGGCAAGATCAAATGGGGCTTCCTGGATATCGAGCTCATCAGCGACATGACTGTTGACCAATGGTGCGATGAAATCGACAGAATCCGCGATAGCTTCCCGGAACGGCCGATCATCGCCAGCATCATGGGAGAGGACAACTCCGAAAGCTGGCAGGAAGTTGTGCGGCGTCTCGAGCCTCACGGCGTGAACGCCTTCGAGATGAACACGAGCTGCCCGAACTTTGCCGCTCGCGAGGAACGAGGCAGCAAATTGGGGCAAGACCCGCATACGCTTTCCATGGCCGTTCGCTGGGTCCGGGAGGCGACGGAGCTGCCTGTCATTGTGAAACTGACGCCTAACGTCACAGATATCACGCCCCTTGTGAAGGCCTCCATCGAGGCCGGCGCCGACGCCTTCTGCGCAACCAACAGTCTCTCGGGAATCGGCGGCATTGACATCGAGACCTTCTCGCCCCTTCCCTCGGTCGATGGCATCGGGATCATCGGGGGCTATGGCGGCCCAGGTCTGAAGCCAGTGGCGCTGCGCTGCGTGGCGGATATCGCCCAGGTCACCTCCGCACCCATCTTCGGCTGCGGGGGCATTTCAAAATGGCGGGACGCCGTCGAGTATCTGGCTGTGGGCGCCTCCGCCCTGCAACTATGCACCGCCGTGATGTGGGAAGGCTTCCAGATCATCGAGCGCCTCACGGAGGGTCTCCAAAGGTATCTTGAGCAGCAGGGCTTTCAAACGCTCGAAGCGCTAATCGGCCGCCCAGCCGATCTACCCAAAACGCCAACCAGCCAGACATAGGCCGGGTACCGCCTTCGCCGCAGGTGGAGGATGCACAATAGGAATCGAACCATGACGGATCTCACAACTTCTTTCCTGGATTTCAGGCTGCCGAATCCCTTCATCCTGGGACCGGGACCCTGCACCTCGACCTGGCAGACCGCCTTGGAGGCCCTAAAGGCAGGCTGGGGGGGGATTGTCCTGAGCACCATTTGCTCTTCGCCTCCTCCTCTGCCGCAGATGCAGGAGCAAGTGATACGCGCAGGATACACTCGCTGGGGCGTGATCGGCGCTGAGCCGATAAGCGACCAGCCACCAGAAACGTGGATCGATGGCATTTCCCAGATTCGCGCCGCCTTCCCGTCCAGCCTCCTCTTCGCCAGCATCTATGGCGGAGCCGACCCCGAGGCATGGCAAGTCTTGGCCAAGCAACTCACGGGCGTAGGCGTCTCAGGCTTCGAATTAAACGCATGCCTGGCCAACCCTTTCGGCCAGCCATCCGCCGATAACGATCTCGGCAAGGACCCGGATGCTCTCGCCAGAATCATCGGCTGGATCCGCGAAGCATCATCCCTGCCGATCCTTGTGAAGCTCTCACCGAATGTTACCGACATCCTCCCGGCGGCAAGGGCCGCTCTTAAAGCCGGCGCGAACGCCTTCATCGCCACCGGCAGCCTCACGGCCATCGGCGGGATCGACACCAAGAACATGCCACCCCAGCCGAACCGCGGAGTTCAAGGCCTTCTCGGGCGATACCATGGCCCCGGCCTGAAACCCGTCGCCCTGCGCTGGACAGCCACGATCGCCAAATCACTCGGCAGCCCGCTGATTGGCGCCGGGGGAATCACCACCTGGCAGGATGCAGTCGAATTCTTTGCGGTTGGAGCGACCGCAGCCTTGATCGGCATTGGCGCAACTTGGCAAGGCATTGAAATGATCACGGACCTGAAGACGGGGCTGGCCCACTATCTCAAAGAACATGGCTTCCCAACCCTGTCGGAGATCCGGGGAAGAGCACTCCCCAATATTGTCGGTTTCGACCAACTCGACCTCGACTACAAGCTCGTGGCTGCCGTCGATGAGGAGCTCTGCAACGGGTGCGAGGTATGCGTGCGCGCCTGCAGGGATGGTGGCTTCCAGGCGATCACGATGAGCGAGGGCCTGGCGATTATCCACGCGTCAAAATGCGACGGATGTGGCCTGTGCGCCTGCGTCTGCCCCACGAACGCGATTCGGATGCGGGACAGGCAGTCCGGCCAGCAAGCTCCTTCCTAAGCAGCGACTGAGCTAGACCAGGCAGAAGCCCGGAGGATCGAAGCGGACAGCCTGGTCGGCGTGACCCACATGGCCCAGCGGGCCCTCCGATTGGAAGGGCCCGCTGCGCGCGTGCCACCAGGATCTCAAGGTCTGGGATGACGGTCGGACGCCGCTCAGGCTACCGAGGGGACGCAGAGAGGTCCGGCCGGCAGGACCACGATGCGGGCTTCCGGACCATAGGTTTTTAGCAACTCGTCAATCTTCGATTCAATATCACGGCATGGATACCCCATCGCCTGCCGGATCTCCGCGTCCGTCAGCCCCTCGGAATAAATGTAGAGATGGGCGGCCTTGCACAATTGCGCCTGGATCTGCACGTCCCACTGGTCTTGCATATGAAATCCAGGGCGACGCAATATCTCCAGCAATTCATCGGGTGAATCCGCCATCTTCACGATGTCCCTGTATTCCCCATAGGCGGGCAGGCCCTCCTGGCACGCGCTGGCCAGAATGATCGAGCCTCCGGGCTTGATGATATTCTCTGTCACCGCAATGCCTTTTACCGATTGATACATGTTGATATCCAGGGGATATCCGCCGGCCGTGGTGAGCACGATCTCGAAGGGCTCATCGACCTGGGCCAACGAGTACTCTTTGACGAACTCCACGCCCGCAGCATGCGCGCGTTCCAAATCGCCCGCAAACACGCCGGTGATGCGCCGCGCCGGAGTTTGCGTAATATTGAGGATGAAGGTGGGCTCCGTCAGCAATGCCGCCTCCATCATCTCTTCCCAAATCGGGTTCCCATGTGTCCTTGCGAAGCCGGATCCTGCGTGCCCGATCATATCCACGCCGTGGTTGGAGTAGATGGTGGTCGCTGCGGCGATGCCAGGGAGAACCGCCTTGGGGCCCCCACTGAAACCTGCGAAGAGATGCGGCTCGATGAAGCCCGTAAGGATGCGGACCGAACTTTCCATGTAGGTGCGATTGACCCATAACTCGTTGCCGCGCGAGGTCCTCCCGACGCGCACCAGGCCATCCTGATCCCGGCAGTCGTGCTGTACAATGCGAAACCGGCGCACAACCTCCTCGCCCAGGATTTCGACCAGTTCTTCCGGCGTGTTCGGGCGATGCGTCCCTGTGGCGTTGACGAAGACGATGCGATCGTCCGGGACCTGGCTCAATTCCTCGAGCAATACTGGCAGGATCCTGTCGTAGGGCATCGGCCGGGTGATGTCGCTGAAAACAATCGCAACTTGGTCGGAGGGTCCCACCAGATCACGAAGAGCCGGGCTTCCGATCGGATTGCGCAAGGCCTGCCTTAAGGCCGCGGCCTCGTCCTCGATGGCCGCAATTTCCTTTGGCAGGATGACCTCCGTTCGATCGTCAGGGAGATTCACCTGTTTGCCGTTCCTTCCATAAAGCAAATTGACTTCCATTCTCCTAATCTCCTCCCATTCTCGTTGCCCAACGAAGCCCAGCGCAGAGTGCCTCAGACAGATGGTATCGCGATCGTCCTCTCGCCCGCGCAACCGATGCGGGCAGCTCCGTCAGCACGCTCCAGACATCGCCTCCGATGCCTTGCATTGGGTCCATGGCCGAGTGGATGGAAATCATGCTGCTCTCTAGGCTGCGTGTCGGGTTCAATGATCGAACGCACAGCCCTTCCCAATCTCGGCGCGAACGCCCCTTATTTGCTCGGGCCAGGAGGCTCCCCTCGCTTGCCCTGGCGCAGTCTTTCCACCGTTAACGTCCCCGCCTCTTCGATGTGATGCTGCATATGGTATTTAGCTTTCTCGGGATCATGCTCTGCGATGGCCTGGACGAGCGGATAGTGCTCCTTTACGGAATCGAAGAGATGATCGAATAGCACCACTTGGACCTTCAGGAACATGCGTATTTGCACTTCCAGCCTTGAGAGAATCTCTGTCAAGAGCTGATGGCCCGATACGTTCCAGATCAGCCGATGGAGGCGGAAATCCGCTTCCACGGTCGTTTCGAAGTCCTTCCTTCGTGCGGCACGTTCGGCCATATCGCAGGCCTCGAAGAACTTGGCAACATCTTCAGGTGTGGCCCGTTGGGCGACCACCTCGGCGATGAAACCCTCGATGAGAATTCTTGCCGTGTAGATTTCCCAGACTTCATCTGGAGAGAGCGATTTTACATAGATGCCCTGATTCGTCCTCACCTCGACCAGGCCGTCGGCCTGCAACATGCGCATCGCTTCGCGAATGGGGGAGCGGCTGATGCCCATCTGATCCGCAATCTGGGCCTCGTATATACGCGCCCCGGGGTGGAGCGAACCCCGCAGGATGCTCTCCCGAATGAGCTGATAGGCCTTGGCGCTCAGCGAATCCGGATGAATCTTCTGGAACTGAATAGCTTCCATGCCTCCCCTCCGCTCTGCGCCGGAACTGCGCCGCTGAATATATGAAATCGACATCATTAATGTATAATGTCGACAGATATCTAATTATGCGCACAACCCATCCAAAATGTCAACCACGTTCACAATGCCCTTATCTCCACCTCTTCCTAGACCGCAGGCTGCAACCTGCTCCTGGCCTGATTCTTCGCCCAATCCGATACATGCATGCGCTGACCATGAAAATCTCGCGCCCCATTTTCGTCCGGCCATGGCCAATGCCCCCGCGTTTTGCCCTCTGGCCTCATTCAGGGCGAGAAGATCTGCGCATTATCAGTCACCGCGCCCAGGAAAGCGGCTATCCCGCTCACAGGCCTCGGAGGCCGCTTCAACAATTCCGACATTCACATGCATCAGTGCCATCCGCCGGCAACTCACCGGCCCATCCCCTATATGGAGGAAACAATGAATTTCGAGAATCAGACTGTCATCGTAACGGGTGCCTCCCGCGGCATCGGCCGCGGTATCGCGCTGGCCTTCGGCAAGGCCAAGGCTTCCGTTCTCGTGAACTATTACAGTAGGTCCAAAGAGGCGGAAGAGGTAGTCCGAGAGATCGAGGCCAAGGGAGGTAAAGCTGTTAGTTTCAAGGGGGACATGAGCGACCCCGCGCAGGTGGATGCCATGGTTTCCTTCGCCAGGGACACGTTCGGCCAGATTGATATTCTGGTGAACAATGCGGGCATTCCCGGGCCCAGCAAGCCGCTCATTGACACCACAGTCGAGGAGTGGGATCGCGTCTTGGGGGTCAACCTCCGGGGCTACTACCTCTGTTGCAGGGCCGTGCTGCCGGAGATGCTGCAGCGGCGCAAGGGCAACATCATCAACATCGCCAGCATCTACGGGAAGCGAGGGGAACCGAACAACGCCGCCTATTGCGCCTCCAAAGCAGGAAATCTGCTGTTGACTCAGACCCTGGCCCTGGAGGTCGCCCCGCATGTGCGCGTCAACGCCATTTGCCCCGGCCATATGGCCACGGAGCAGAATTGGCAGGAGATTCAAAAGTGGGCGGAGGAGAGAGGCACCAGCTTCGAGATCGAACGCGACCGCCTCTGGGAAACCATCCCCCTCAAGAGACCCGGCGAGGACGAGGAGATTGGGCGGCTTGCGACGTTTCTGGCCTCCGATGACGCCGACTACATCACCGGGGCCTCCATCGATATCGACGGAGGTTTCAGCGTCCGGTTCTGCGCCTAGACACCCGCGGGCTCGAGAATCACACGCGCGAAAGATGGCGCGGAGGGGATTCCCTGCGCCATCTTTCCGTCAGCTTCCACAGCCAGGCCTTCCAGAGTGCGGGCTGCATCCTGCGCCACGCGGCGCGCGCTTGGGATAGGTCCGCGGCGGTGCCCGCAAATCGCTCGGATTCATAGGCAGTCACCAAGATCGTCGCCGGTCCCGCCGCCTGTGGCAAGTGCTGCCCGAAGATCTGCAGACGTTCTTCGGGCGTTTGCGCGGGCCCGCCCAGGAGCCCCAGGCGCCGGAGCCACGCGGTCCATCCGAGGTAGAGGCGTCCCACTGGAGTCTCCCAGCGGTAATCCCGCGCACGCTCGGAGCCACGATCGAGCTCAATCCCCAGTTGCGAGGCGCCACGCACGAACCATCCGGTGGCCAACGCCCATCGCGAGGGGTCCAAGCGGACCCAGAGAGCGACCAGCGTCAAGCCGATCGCCATGGCCGTCAGCACTTGGCGCACGCGGCTCGCCACGGCAGGGGCGGCTCCCAGTTGCTCGAGAGATTCATCTTGCTCCCGGAGCGATTCGAGGCGCTCATCATCACTCAGGCCGCCAAAGCCTTCATCTTCCCCGAACGCCGGCCCCCGCGCCCCCTCCCCATCCTTCGCCCCCTCCGGGCGGACGAGATCGGGCTGCGAAACAGTTGGCTCGAACTCGACCCAGCCGATCCCCGGGAAGTAGACTTCCGGCCAGGCATGCGAATCCTCGCCGCGGACGATGTAAGTCCCGCTCGTTGGATCAAACTCACCGCGTGCATACCCGGCCGCCAGCCGCGCTGGTATGCCAAGCGATCGCAGCAGGATCACCTCGGCGCTGGCGTAGTAGTTGCAGAACCCCACCCGATAATCAAACAGGAACCAATCTACCGGTTCCACCCCTTCCGGAGGCGCTTCCGTCACGCGGCTATACTCGATATTGGTGCGCAGCCAGCGGGTGACCGCCATCGCCTGGTCATAGGGATTATCCAGCCCGCGGGTGATCTCGAGCGCCAGCTCGCGCGTGCGCTGGGTGATCTCGGGCGGGATCTGCAGATAGCGTTGGGTGACCCAGTCCGGATAATCCCGCCCCGCCACGCGCAGTTCGTCGGCTGTGGGTGTCGCCAGGGAGGCGCGCGCCTGGTAGCTCTCGCCCTCTCGCAGAACCCGGTCGAGCACCACTCCAAGCACGTCGATGATCTCCCCTTGCTCGATTTGGACGCCTACCTCTGCTGAGCGGTCCACCCAAAGCGGTTGGGGAGGGACGTATGCACGTTGGATGGCCGGCCCGTTGGGAGTGACGCGGACTTCGACGATCTCCCTTCCCACCTTACTGGGTGTCCATAGGTCGCCTTCGCGAGGATCGAAATCCACCCGTTCCAAGGGCGGCTCAAGCCAACGCCCTCCCTCATAGGCGGCATACACGCGTGAGCGCCAATAGAAGCGGCCGCCCTGTGAGGGCGCCCGCAGCGGATCCACCTCCATCACAACCCGATTCACGGGCATCTCGCCGGCATCAAGGCGCAGCACATCGTCGTAGGCGCTGGCAAGCACGGCGACGGGACCGCGCACCTCCCCCAAGGCATCGCCCACTCGGTCCTGCAGGCCCTCCAGGGGTTCCACGATGCGGCCCCAAGCCCTCGAAAGCCCTTCGCTTTTCGCCAGCGCCGGCGCCCCCCATGCAAGCGTGATGACTCCCATGGCCGCGGCCAACCCGGCCATGCTCATCCGGTAGGCCGCTTCCGTTGGAACACGCGCCCGCACTTGCCTCCAGAAGGCGGAGTGTTGACTCACGTTGACTCGCAGCGCCAGCACCAGCCCCAGAAACAAATAGACCGCAAGGAAGAGCCCCAGTCTGGCACCACCGATGTAGAAGTATGCGAAGGTGGCGATCGCAATGGCACCCGGCAGGATCGCACCCCAGAAACTCCCGCGGCGGAAGACCGACCATGCCGCCACCACCCCAAGGGACCAGAAGAGCACGGCCATGAGCAACACGAACATGAGAGGGTCTTGATTGGGTTCCCCCATGACCAGCACCCGTACGAAGACGCCCAATCTTCCCAGCAGGGAGAGAATGCGGCCCCTCCAAGGCAGCGCGGGGTTCAGCGTGCCCCCGAGCTGCCAGCCGATCGCAAAGAGACCATAGGCCGCCGCGAACAGGCCGGCGACCCAGCCTGGAAAGCGGCTGCGCGCCAGGCCTGCACCCGCCCAGACGCCCAAGAACGCGATGAGTGGGACGAGCGAAAGATGGTCGGTCCAATCCGTGGCGACAAGCGCCCAGGTGGCGACCAGCATCATCACCAAGAGCAGGAGGAGAGAGAGGCCTTCGAAAGGGACGCGGGGGAGAGCTCTGCGCATGGGCTCCGTTCCGTTCGCTCCTGAGGATTCTACCCGCCAGAGGGTGGGGACGTCTATGGCGAAGCTCGCACGACCTTATCTGCTGGAGGTACCCCTCCATGATAAGGCCTGGTTCATGCCACAACGCCTTGCTGCCCCCTAGCGGGCTTGGTATGATCGCCTGCTATGGAGCGAATTCGTGAGCTTCGGCTCGAACGTCGGAGCCTGTATCTATTCTTGGCCGGGATCACGCTTCTGACCCTGCCCTGCTACTGCGCTGGCTGGATCGCCATCCGCCGGGCACCCGCGCTGCGCACACCCACCCCAACCCCCTCGGGGGCGGCGATCACCCTTGCGCCCACCCATACGCCCACCTTGCCGCCGACACTCACGCCCACACCTAGCCCCTCCCCGAGCCCCAGCCCGACCCTATTCCAGCCCTCCGAGACACCCACATCGACCCCAACCTCTACAGAAACCCTCACACCCTCCCCCTCCCCAACCCCGTCGCCCACGTCCACGCCGACACCCAGCCCGACATTCACACACGTGCCCACGAGCACCCATACTTCCACACCGGAGGCCCCCACCCCCACGGAGACTTCGACTCCGCTCAGCGAAACGCCGTCTTCTGGAGGGGGTTAGGCTGCTCTCCCAGATGCGTTCCATAGCAACGCGTACGGGCAGCATGAGTTGATGATTGAAAAGCAGGCCGGGCTCCCACGCCCGGTTGGATCACGCTGGCCTCTGGGGATCCAGATTGGGCACGGTAGGCCATCCCCCTACACCTCTGCAGAATGCCATTTCCCCCAATAGATCGTCGGAGTACCAAAGCTTGCTCCCGGTCCAGGGCATCATCCCGCGGGGCCATCCATCAGAGCTCAACGGGCGGCGTGGGATACGCCCTCTGCTTGAGGGGGAAGGGGCAGATTCGCTGCTGGGTTTCAAATCGATAGTGGTGGGAGCCTAATAGACCGAAGTCAAATCGGGGGGCGGAGCCTGGGCGAGCATATTGCCGGGAATGCGCTCCTGAAGCAGCCCCAGGATGGATT
>CAZBLT010000049.1:0-18334 GCA_964492745.1 uncultured Anaerolineaceae bacterium | reverse complement strand
AGTTCCACCGCTCCATCGGTGGCGTTGTAATCAACGACACAATCCCCGATGAGGTTGAGATGCTGCGCCTGCTGCGGGAGGCCGGGCTGGTGGATGGCCAGGTGCGGGACGAGCCCGACCTCTACCTGGCGCTGGCTCATCGAAAGGAATGAGACAATGAACAAGACTAATGACAAATGACCAATGTACTATGCACCTAGATCAACTGCCTATAAAGAGAGGGATATTGTCAAATGTTGTGGATCAGCCATTTTAGGCGGCGATCCTGACCGGGTCTTCTTCCTCCGTTGATGGCAAATACAAGTCTTCATAGGAGACAACTTGCTTTCCGTTCTTGAATTGAACACAGGCTCGCAGCAATGCCACGAGATGGGGAGCGTTCACACGGCGCCAATGATCCTGTGCGCCGAGGGCGAGTTTGAATGCCAGGGCCAGTCCTGCATTACGCGATCCAGCGCCCTTGGTCTGTCTCGTCCGGGCCTTCACGGTGGCGAAGGGAGACTCGATGGGATTGGTCGTCCGCAGGTGCACCCAATGTTCCGCGGGAAAGTCGAAGAAGGTCAGCAGGCTCTCGCGATCCTTGAGCAGGCACTCGACCGCCTTCGGGTAGCGGGCCTCAAACTCGGCAACAAAGCGGGTGATCTCCTCTTCGGCCGCCTCCCGATCTGGCGCCTGCATGATCTTATGCAACATCGATTTCGCTCGCGGCTGCAGGCGCTTCGGAAGTTTATCCAGCACGTTGCGGATCTTATGCACCCAGCAGCGCTGCTCCCGCGTTTCCGGATAGACCTCCCGCACGGCCTTCCAGAAGCCCAGAGCACTATCTCCGATGGCCAGCATGGGCGCTGGCATGCCGCGGCGCTTTACCATCCTGGCACAGGGGAGATCTCGCAGAAGGCTGGCCCAGGCCTCCTGCGACTCCCGGTAGCCGTCTTCCAGCGCGACGACCTCTTTCGTGCACCCCGATGACCACCAGGCAGGCCAGGCGATCTTCCTCCAGGCGCACGTTGAAATGCACACCGTCGACCCAGATATTCACGTAGTCTTTCCCAGCCAGCGAGCGTCTGCGCCAGTCCCGGTATTCGTCCTGCCAGATGCGGATCAGCCTGCTGATGGTCGTGGCCGACAACCCTGCTGCTTCCGGCCCCAGGAGCACCCCCAACGCCTCCGAGAAATCTCCCGTCGAGAGCCCTCGCAAGTATGCCATCCTGGCACAGGACAGAATGGGCAAGGCTTCCTCCAACCGCGGCGAGCGGCGCATGTAAGGTGGCAAGATCTTGCTGCTGAAACGATGCCCTGGCCGCCGGTCGTGCACCCTAGGCGCCCGGATCTTCACCGCACCTGCGCCCAGGGTAAGGGTGCGCTCTCGGCGGCCAGCGCATATCCCCGCTCGTCGCGCAAATGGCTCAGCTTCTCGATGTACTCATCCACTTCAGCTTTCAAGGCTTCCGCAATCATGCGCCGCGCGCCCTCGCGCGCCAGTGCGCCGATAATGGCCGCAACTCCGGCCCAGGCGATCGCCTCCGAGAAGGGGCCCGTGAACGCCCACACCAGGTTGGACAGGAAGCCTGTGAGCGCCCCGGCCCAAGACCCAACGAGCACGCCGACCAGAACGGTGCCGATCGAATCCACATAGAGTGGCACTTTGAGCGCAAAGACGAGCTGGCCGATAGCAGCGTTCAAGGCGAGCGCAACTGGGATCAGCACAAGCGTTAACGTGGTGAATTCTCTCCGGATCCTGTCTATCTTCTCGCTCCTTCTTGGACTCTCGAATCCTGTCCAGCTATAGGCCAAGTCGTGAACGGTGTCCAGCGCGGCTTCAAGAGACGGATAATCTTGCGCGAAGGTCCCCACAGGAAAAGTAGCCGCCATCTTCCCGCTGAACGCCCACCAGCATACGCATACAGCACCAGACGCAATGGGCTCTCAAGAGGAAGAATGACTCAAGCACGCGCAATTGAAGGCTGCGCCAAGAACGACCAAGCCCGTCCGCTGTTTACAGACCGAACGCGCTCAGCCCTGCAGCGCGCCGGCTTCCTCCAGCGTATGATGAAGGATGATATACATGCCATGGGACCAAAGAAGCGGCTTCGCCACGGGACCCCATCGCGATTCCCAGACGGCGAGGTACTCGGGAGCCAAGAGATGGGCCGAAACCTGCTCCGGAAGCTGACCGCTCTCATCCGCCTGGGCCTCTATCCACCCCAACAGCTCCCGAGCCTGCTCGAGCCGACCCGTCTCGGCATAATGCCATCCCAGCCAGGCCGTAAGCAGAATCCATTCACCGCCGCCGTAGTAGGTGTCGGCGAGATAGCGGTGTATCCCACCCCCTGGGCAGTAGAGATCCGCCTCGATCTTCTCGATCGTTTTCGTGAGGATCTCGTCATCGGAGGGCAGCAGGCGGTAGGGCGTGGCCAAGCCGATCAGACTCGCATCCACCTCCGTGCCGGGAGACGAGTGGACCGGTTCCTCGGGGCGATCGGGCGGGCGGAAGCGCTTGACAAAGTGCCCTTCTCGCACCCCATGCACGAGGGTGAAGACGCGCATACGATTCAGGAGGTCGATCTCCAGCTCGACCCGAGGCAGACCGTAGGTGTCGTGCAGTCGCTCAGCGGCCTGCAGGCCAGCGTAGATGGCCCCCAGGGTGTAGGGATGAAGATCCGTTGGATGCTCCTCCCAGCAGTCGAAGTTCGGTTCCCGCCAGAGCGCGGAGAGGTAACCGACGGCCAACTCCGCGCTTTCGGAAATCCGTCGCAGCAGGTCCTCATCCTTCGCCATTTCGATATGCCGGGCCAGCGCCCACAGCCAGGTGCCGAAACCATCCAGCTGGAAATTCTGCCACTTCTGATCGGCGTCGCCCCCATCGAGCGCATAGCGCGTATGCAAGATGTCATGGTCAAGGAGCGCCTCGCCTCGGCTGGCCTTCTCGATGGCCCGGGCCACCACCTTACGGCGGCGGCGAATGGCATCCGCCGCCCAGAGATGGAAGCGAGTTGCACTAGTGAATTCAGCCGCCAGGTCCATCCCATAGGCGATGAAGGCGCCATCCCGGAACCAGCAGTAATGGTAGGTGGGGAAGTTTGGAGAGGCCACGTAGGCACCGGATCGATGTTGATTGGCCAGGATGATTTCGATGCTGCGGCGCAAGAGATCGTGCATGAGAAAGACCTACACTTTCCATTGAATGAGGATCAGATCCCAGTAGGCCAACGAGGGGATTCGAAAGGCAATACCCCCGGCCTCAGGGCCCTCGAGGTGTGTGAAGGAGAGCGGCTGTAAGGAGATGTCCTCAAGATCAGGGGATGCAAACCAGACGGCGGCCACCTCATGGTCAAGATCGTGGATCCTGATTTCTATAGGGCCCAGCGCCCTCGGCGCCGCCTCCAAACCCTTGGCCCACTCCGGCGAGGGAATATCCACCAGGTTCACCAAGCTCAGCGCAAGGTAGGCCTCGCCTGTCCGCAAGATAGGCCAGACCTTGTTCTTCCGCAGACTGGGATCGGTGGGGATCCCGGCCAATTCCACCCGCTGCACATATTCGCTGGTTGCATCCCGTGTGCGGGGGCCGATGACATCCTGGTACCGGACCGCAAAGTCGTAATACCTGCGGATGGCTTCGATGAGCCGAGGCGACATCCTGCCATAGTTGGGGAAGTAGGGATCAGCGAGCATCCCGGATCTCTCCCCGAGTTCGATATGCGCGCCGCCGCTGGCAAAGATCGCCGCATCCATAAGGCGCGCGTTATGCTCAAAGGCGGGGTCGATATAGGCCGCCAGCACGACCGGCTTCCCTGCCCCCAAATCCTGGGCTCTCATGATCAAGTCATGCAGGTCCTGATACCAGATGTGGGGCGGCCAGACTTCGATGTAGACCAAGTCTTGGTCCGCAGGCGCCACGCTCTCAATGGGCCAGTTATTGACGGCATTGAACACGACCGCGCCCTCTGGGCGGCGCGACCGTACCACCCGCTTCGTGGCGTTGATGGCCTCGGCCAGCGGTTCGTCCAGGGCAAATGAATGACCCTGGGCATCCTGGGCCGCCTTGGGGTCTCCGTATTGATCCAGATGAATGCCGTCGAAGTCGAGCTCCTGCAATACAAGGTCGAATTGGGCCAGCAAGTGGTCCATCCAGGGCGAGCCGGGGCGTGGATCCATGTAGACAAGAAAATCCTCTCCCAGGCGGAAGGGCTTTCCACTCGCCTGATAGAGCGCCCACGCAGGATGCTGCTCATAGAAGGGCACGGAGGCCGCGTAGATGGCAGTGTAAGGCATGGCTGCGATGTTGTGCTTGTGTGCAGCGGCGATCAGATCCTCCACCGTTCGGCGAGAGAGCGTCCGCCCCAGCGGGTCGAGGTAGGGTTCCTTATCGGTGAGGAATTGGTCGTGGCGATACATCCAGTCGTAGAACTGCAACCCGTTAATATGGAAGCGGGCCAGCTCGGCCATGGTTTGCTCGGCGTCCTCGCGCCCAGGTGATAAATCCGTCAGGAAGCCATAACGGGGCGATTGGGTCCAATGCTCAAGCACGTCAAATGCGGTCGAGGCGCAAGTGAGCTCTTCGCCGTTATCGCCCAGAATGCAGACATCCAGCCCATAGCCTCTCGGGGCATCGGCCGGCGGGGTGTAGGCAATATCGATCCAAGCCTCTCCGGGGACGAGCGTCAGGACCTCTTCTAGCGTTTCGACTCGTTCCTCCACATGGTGAATCGCCGTCTGGACCCGAACTCGCTCGGGGCCATCGCCCTCGACCTCAACATGCACGGCGAGGCGAAGAGTCTCGCCGGGGCCATAAAAGGCACGGTCGGGCTGTAAATCCAGAATCCGAAGTGAATGGACCATCTGCGTCTCCACAGGGGTATGGGCGGAGCCCATGGGTCGATTGGACGCCGCCTGGTCTGGCGCGCATCCTGGCATTAGAACTACGAGGGGAAGCGCGAAGAGAATAATGCCTCTCGGCCGAGCCATGGAAGGGTTCCCCCTATCCTTTGAACGCCCCCGCCGTCAGCCCGCCTATAAAATAGCGCTGCAGGCTCACGAAGACGGCCACGACGGGCACAGCTGCGATGAGCGAGGCCGCGAAGACCAATCCCCAATCCGTGCCATGCTGGCCGTGGAAGGTGGCGATGGCGACCGGGAGCGTGCGCCTCGCTGGGTCGTCGATGAGGGTCAACGCCAGGATGAACTCATCCCAAAAGCCCAGGAAGGAGAAGATCGAAACCGTAGCCAGCGCTGGCTTCGAGAGCGGCAAGATCATGCGGAAGAAGATTGTCACGTAGTTTCCGCCGTCGATCAGCATGGCATCCTCGAGCTCCTTGGGCAAGGTCTCGAAGAATCCGCGCAGCAGGAACGTATTGAAAGGCACACTGCCGGCAACGTAGAAGACAACCAGCCCCAGCAGGCTGTTTCGCAGCCCCAGGGTCTTCGCCAGCAGGAACTGCGGGATGATCCCCACGACGTTGGGCACCATCAAGACGATGAGGATGATGTAGAAAAGCGCTTCCTTGCCCGGGAAATCGAAGCGGGCGAAGGCATAGGCCATCATGGCCGAGAGCAATACAACCAGGACCACCGAGCTGATCGCAACGACCATGCTGTTCTGGAAGTAAAGCTGGAAGTTATTGGCCTGCCAGGCTTTTTGAAAATTGACCAGGCTGGGATTGGAGGGGATCAGCCGTGGTGGGAATTCGATGATGTAGGCATACTCCTTCAGCGAGGTGGAGATCATCCAGATGAAGGGCATCACCATGCCCACGGCTCCCAGCCCCACGACAAGATAGAGCAGCCCTGACTGGAGCACCCGAGGCCATGAGGCTCGCTTCGCCCTCATCCCATCGCCTCCGGACGCCGCAAGAATCGAATTTGCAGAAAGCTCAAGAGGATGATGATCAGCGCCAAGATAAAGGAAAGCGCTGCGCCGTAGCCGAAATCGAGGAAATCAAAGGCCTGATGATACATATAGCTCAGGACGACTTCCGTCCTCTGCAGGGGACCGCCATTCGTGATCAAGAAAACCGAGATAAAGACGTTGAAACCGCCGATCATGAGCATCACCAGCACGAATACGAGGGTGGGCCGCATCAGAGGCAGGGTGATGCTGATGAGCCGGCGCCAGGCGTTGGCCCCATCGATCGCCGCGACCTCATAGAGCTGCTCGGGGATGGTCTGCAGCGCGGCGAGGAAGATCACCATCGACCAGCCGATACCCTTCCAGATCCCCAGGATCCAGATGGGAACCATGGCAGTGGCCGCCTCCCGAAGCCATGGGATCGGTTCGGGGACCAGGTGGAGCACATTCACAAGCAGGTGATTCACGAGCCCTTTGGGGCTTTGAAACAGGTACCGGAACAGCAGCGAAACGATCACCCAGGAGGTGATCACCGGCAGGTAGTAGAGTGTGCGGAAAAACGTTCGCAGACGGCCAATGTTGTTCAGCAGGAGCGCAGCCGCCAAGGCCAGGATCATTTGCCCCGGGACCGTGACGACCGTATAGAGGATCGTGTTTCGCAGCGCCATCCGCGCAACAGGATCGGCGACGGCACGTGCATAATTGGCCAAGCCCACGAACTCGTTCGGCCGTCCAGGCATGATGCTCCATTCGTAGAAGCTCATCTGGACGGCCTTCAGGATGGGATACGTATTGAAGATCAGGTAGAGCAAAATACCTGGGAGGATGAACAGATATGCGGTGAGATAGCGCTGCCGTCGCGCCGTGGCTCTCATAAGGCTCTGAATCCTATCATAAGGTCAAGGAGGCCCCCTACAGGATCGGGGGCCTCCCTACGTGGAGCTCACTCCTCCAGCACCAGCAAGCCATCGATGGTTTCCGCAGCCGCCCCGAAGGCCTCTTCGAAGCTCTGCTCGCCCCGCAGGTATACCCCGCCCGCGAGCGTGTAGGTCTCCTCGATCTTGCTCCAGTTGGGGTGCGGAGTTCTGGCTCTGGCGGTCTCGAGCTGCTCGAGGAAGATACCAAAGAACTCATGTTCTTGCATGGCTTGCGTATCCATGGCCTTGGTGATCACTGGCATCTGACCCACCTCCGCCATCTTCAGCTGGGTCTCCTCCGAGAGCATGAAGCGGATGAACTCGAGGGCCGCGTCCTTATGCTCGCTCTGCTGGAACAGGACGATGTCCTCGCCGCCCACCACCGAGATGTGCCCTCCGGGGCCTTCCGGCATGAGGGCGAAACCATACTCGGTATCGCCGCTGAAGAAGGGCGGGAACCAGGGACCCTCCAGAATCATGGCGATCTCGTTGTTGCCAAATCCACCCCAGGTATCGACGCCGCCACCCAGGATGCCGGGGTGCATGTAGCCCTTGTCTACGAGCCCTTTGAGGAATTCGTAGGCTGCCTTCGTCTCTGGGCCATCCAGGTAACCGGATGCTACGGTGATGTCCCGGTCTGTGACCGATCCGCCAAAGCTCCAGATCCAGGGGTTGACGGCCCATGCATAGGTGCCACCATCCGCAAAGCAATACTTATCCTCGCCGAGAGCCTGGATCTTCTCGCAGGCGGCCAGGAACTCCTCCATGGTGGCAGGCGGTGCCTCGATGCCCGCTTCGGCGAACATCTCCTTGTTGTAGACGAGGACACGCGTATTGGTGTCCAGCGGCAGGCCGTAATAATGGCCGTTCAGGTAGTTCGTCGAGAGCGGACCGGGAAAGACGGCTCCCTCGTAATCATCGAAATCCGGCATGACCTCATCCAGGGGGGCCAGGGCGCCCATGTAGGCGAACTCCGGCACCCAGATGATGTCGGCGCGGATGAGATCCGGCGCCGTCCCTCCGGCAATGGCAGTGAGCAGCTTGCGCCGGAACTGGTCATAAGGGACGTTGAGCGACTCGACCGTGATGCCTGGGTGGGCCGCCTCGAAAGCCGGGATGACCTCCTCCTCCAGCGTCTTGGTCTCGAGCTCGTTGTAGGCATGCCAGAAGGAGATCACAGCGGGGCCGGGCGTTGGGGTGACGAGCTTCTCGACCGTCTCTTCCACCACCACGGTCTCACGGATGACCTCCGGCGGCGGGGCCGTCGGCGTGGCCGCGGGCCCACAGGCCGCCAGAGCGAGCGCCCCGATTGACAGGAGCGCCAAAGCATATAGAAACGCGCGATGAGATTTCATCTTCCTTCTCCTCTGTTTCCATCGGTCTCAGGGCTAAAGCATATGGTTCTCCCTGGGTGCACCTCCTTGTGGCCGCAATCTTTATTCGGTAACTAAATTATCTCGGCGCAAAAAAAGGGCCTCTAAGGCGCCGCTGCGGCGATCGTCTCATGCAGCGGTGAGGCGAAGAGCCGGCCCAATACCAGGCAGGCCGCGCCGCGGGCCCAGGTCTCGTCTCCCGAAGGCTCGATCAGGATTTGGAGATCTTCCGCCAGGCCGTTGAAGCTGTGCTCCAAGATCGCCTCTCGCATAGGCTGGAGCCTCCATTCTCCGACCCGAACCCCCTCCCCTGCGACAATCACCAGCTGAGGGTTGAGGATATTCACCAGATTGGCGATGCCAATCCCCAACCAGCGGCCGGCCTCGGCCAAGATTCGGACGGCCCCCGCGTCACCTGCCTCCGCCGCCGCAACGACGTCTTCGAGGGTTGGATCACCCCTGCGCGGGATGGATTGGATCTCACCCAATTCCAGCGCCTCACGCGCCCGCCGGAGGATGGCGCCATCGGAGGCCAGCGTTTCCAGGCAGCCTCTCTTTCCACAGGCGCAGAGCGGACCATCGAGGGCCAGCGTCATATGCCCAACCTCGCCCGCACCACCGATCGCTCCCCGGTAGAACTGTCCGTTGGCGACCAGCCCGGCGCCGATGCCGCGGCCGACGGTGACCACCAGGAAGTGATCGACGCCATGGCCGTAGCCGAACCACTGCTCGGCGATGGTCAAGGTATTGACGTCATTCTCGAGGTAGACTTCCAGTCCAAAATGATCCGCCAAGGGCTGCGCGATTTGCACGCCCTCCCATCCGAAGAAGGGAGAGAAGCGGCTCAAGCCCTGCTCGGCGTCCACGACGCCTGCCATACCCACACCAATGCCCAGTAGCCGTTCGGGCTCGACGTGCGATTCGTCGATCGTGGATTCGATCACACGGGTCAGCTCCTGCAGCAGCTTCTCCGGTTCGGGAGATCGCCGCGAGCGGCGCCCGTCAGTCTTCAGGGTGGCCACCTGATGGTAGAGAACCTCGGCATCCAAATCGGTGACGGCGGTGGCGACCTTGTGCTCCATGAGCTTCACGCCGACGACGAAGCCGGCCTTGTGGTTCAGCCGCAGCATCACCGGTCTGCGGCCGCCGGTCGACTCGCCCTGCCCCATCTCGTGCACCAGGCCCATATCGATGAAATCGCCGGTGATGCTGGAGATTGTGGCCGGGCTGAGGCCGGATATGCGCGCCAGCTCGACCCGCGAGATGGGGCCGCGGCTCTTGATCAGGTTCAAGACCAAATTGCGGTTGAGATCCTTGATGAGATCGCGATTGCCTCTGCGCAGCGGGGACAAGCAGGCGCTCCTATTAGTTCGTTCACTGAATTAAGTTACACCAAGATCATCGCTCTGTCAAGATGGAACTGCCCATTGTGTTATTGTCCAATAAAAATGTCAGGGGTTATTGGTTCAGTAATAATGTCACCTCATGAGAGAACAGGTGACATTGAACGGCAAGGAACAGAAACGGCTGAAGGTGCTCAACGATCTGGAAGCCGGGATGATGACGATGGTGCAGGCTTCAAAGGCCTCGGGGCTTTCTCTTCGCCATGTCTATCGCCTGCGCGCACGTTACCGCTGAGAAGGTGCGCCGGCGCTCGCACATGGAAACCGCGGCATGGCGAGTGATTGTCTCCCTCGCCGGCTGCAAGTAGAAAAAGATCGGCCCGAGCGGCTTTTGGGGAAGGACCGCTCGGGCCTGGGGGAGCGGATTTAAGGTTAGGCGATGATCCCGCTTCGCATCACCCCTCGAAATCTATCGCGGGGATCTCGAGCGATCCGTCCAAAATGGCCTGGCGCTTCTCGTCCACCAGCTCCTTCACCTCGTCTGGGATCTTGTCGACATTGCCGTGGTAGTCGGAAAGATCCGCACCCTCGGCCAAGCCGATCTCATAGACCTTGCCGCTGAACTTGCCCTCCAGGAATTCGCCAACCACCAGCGGGATGCCGTCTTTGAATCCCCACTCCACGCTGGTCAAGACAACCTCCGGGGCCACTTCATATTGGTCCCGCACCGCGCCGATGGCCAGCGTGCCAGTCTCCGCGCACGCTTGCAGCACGCCAATATTCTGACCGTCACCGTTGCCGAAGATGATATCGGCGCCGGCCTCGATCTGCGACAAGGCGGCCTCCTTGCCCGCGGACACGTCCAGGAAGCTCCCGACCCAGTTGACCAGAATCTGGGCATCGGGGTTGACCTCCTTCACGCCCATCTCAAACCCAGCGTAACTGCGATGGGTGCTGGGAATGTCGATGCCACCGACCATGCCAATCTTGTTCGACTTGGTCAGGCTGCCGGCGATCAGGCCGGCCAGGTAGGAGGCTTCGTGGGCCATGGGGCGAATGACCGCCATGTTGTCCAAGGTTTCATCCCCATCCGTCCACAGGAATGCGATGTTGGGGAAGTCCTTGGCCGTGTTCATGATCGCGTCTTTGGCAATGGAGCTGTGATTGATGATGAAATCGTAGCCCTGGGAGGCGTAATCGCGCAGCGCCCTTTCCATGTCGGGAATGGGCACCTCTTCCGAGTATGCTATCTCGACGCCGTACTGCTCCTGGGCGGCAACCAAACCTTCATAGGCGGCTTGATTCCAGCCGTTGTCGTCGATCTTGCCGTCCAAGACCAAGGCCACGCGAACGGGCTTCTCCGCCTCGGTGGGAGCAACCGCAGCGGTCGGCTCGGGGGTGGGGGCCGCGCATGCGCCTAGAATCAGGCCCGAAACCACCAGCAGGGCGATCCATGGGTGAAATCTCGTCTTCGGTTTCATTGTATCGTTCCTCCTGATCTCTCATGAAATGAGATGACCTTGGCTCGACGGTCGGCCCGCCGAGCCCTAGCACCTAACCTATCCGCTCAGAGGCCATACGTGGTTGACTGCGACGCCAGCCTGATTGAGGATCTTGTCTTTTCGGGCGAGCACTTCAGACAGGATTTGGTCCTCGCTCAAAGTAAGCACACGACGCCCCTTCATTACGATGACGCCGTCAATCAGCACGGTGTCCACGTCGCCTCCATTGGCCGCCCAAACGACCGCGGAGGCTGGGTCATGGACCGGAGACATGTGAGGCCTGCGCGCGTCGAGCAGAATGATGTCGGCTCGCTTGCCCGTCTCCAGGGAGCCCACGAGGTCTTCGGCCATAATGGCCTTCGCGCCGTTGATGGTGGCCATCTCGATGGCTTCAGCAGCCGTTGGATAGAGCGCGTTCCCCTCGTGATTGCGATGCATCAGGATCATGCTGCGCATTTCCCGGAACATGTCCGCTGTGTTGTTGACCGGCATGCCATCGTTGCCAAGGCACACGTTCACACCTCGTTGAAGCATTTGGGGAACCTTGGCCACGCCCATCGCCAATTTGGCGTTGCACACCGGGCAATGGCAGATGTTCGTCCCGCTCTCTGCCAGCAGATCGATCTCGCTGTCTTCAAAATAGATCCCGTGGGCGAAAGTCACGTTGGGGCCCAAGAGACCGACGCTATTGGCGAATTCGGCGGGCAGCATTCTGTAGGTCTTGAGGGTGTAGTCAACGTTGTTCTCGGCCTCAGCCCAGTGAGCGGTAATGCCCACGCCATACTCCCGCGCAAGCCGGGCGACCTCCTTGAGCAAATCGACTGAGCATCCTCCAACCGAACGTGGCGAAAACCAGACCTGCAGCCGGCCATTGCCCGCTCCATGCCATTTCTCGATCATTTGCTTGGCCTGGCGCATGGATGCCTGGCCCGTTTCCCACAGACCCTCATCGATGGCGCTGTTGTCGAGGGCGTATGCCGAGGCGTCCATCACGTACTTGCTGATAACCCCCCGCATCCCCGAATCGAGCACCGCCTGGACGATGGCATCTATGCCGTAGCGCGGATGCAGGCCCGTCCCCAGGAATGCTGTGGTCCCAGACTTGATCATCTCCAGCAACCCCAGCTTGGCGCTGATCAAGGCATCTGCTTCGTCGAAGTGCCCTTGGATAGGCCAAATATAGTTCTTCAGCTTGTCCATGACCTCGATATTGTCATTGACCCCGCGCATGATGACCTGGGGGAGGTGCATGTGGCAGTTGATCAATCCCGGCATGACGATCATGCCGGTTGCATCGATGATGGTTTGAGCCCCATATTTCTGGGCCACTGTCGCCGAGGAGCCGACTTCGACGATCTGACCACGGTCAATAGCCAGGGCGCCGTCCACGAAAACGCGCCGCTTGCGGTCGACCGTGATCACCATTGCGTTGCGAATAAGGATATCGATCATGGGCACTCCTTTTCCTGTGCCGCCAGCGATCGCCCAGGGCCACGCCGCACTAGACCTCCGAGCGCTCGTATGGTTTGGCCAACGCTGATGGCCCTTCCTCGCCTCTCACGAATAGCACGACCACGATCAAGGTGATGACAAAGGGGATCATCAGCAAGAATTGATAGGGCAGCGGGAACTGCATCGCCTGCAGGCGGAACTGCAGTGCGTTGGCTGCGCCGAAAATGAGCGCGCCGCCCATAATCCAATACGGGCGCCATTTGCCAAACACCACGACCGCGATGGCCATCCAGCCCAAGCCCGTGGAGAGATCGTCGGTGTATAGGCCGTAAAGGGCCAAGGAGAGATATGCGCCACCGAACCCCGCCAGGAGCCCACCGAAGGTCACAGCCAGGCAACGAATCCGGCCCACGCTGAGCCCAGCAGCATCGGCTGCACGAGGGTTTTCCCCCACGGTATCGATGTTGAGCCCCCACGAGGTACGCCTAAAAAGCCAAACGAAAGCCGGCAGCGATAAGAAGGTGAGATAGACGATGACATTCTGGGAGAAAATGGTCTTGCCCAGCAGTTGAAGCTGGCTCAGCAAGGGGATCTGGATGGTGGCGAAGGTATCCACCGAGGGCCTGACTTCAACGATGCCGAAGATGCGCCGGTTCAGCAGGCTGCTCAGGCCCTGGCAGAAGATCCAGATACCCAGCCCGGCGACAATCTGATTCGCCCGGAAGCGGATGGATAGCACCCCCATCACCAGGCCCAGCATCGCCCCCGCAAGGCCTCCGCACAGGAAACCCAGCCACAGGTTGCCGGTGCGATAGGCCACGGCAAAGCCGGTAAAGGCGCCCAGGGTCATGATCCCCTCGACGCCCAGGTTGAGGATCCCCGACCGCTCGCTGACCATTTCGCCCAGGGCGGTGACAAGAATGGGGGCGGCCATGCGCAGGGTAGCCGCCAAGAAACCAGTCATGAACGCCAGGCTGAAGATTTGCTCGATCATTTGGCTGCTCTCCGCCTCAGAAAACGGGCCGCCACGAAGATGATGACCAACCCCTCGATGACGAAGATCACCGGAACAGGTACGGAGGCGGCGCGTTGCATGGCGTCGGCCCCATTGAGAAGGGCGGCAAAGAGAATGGCCGCCAGGACGACCCCCAATGGCTGCAGATCGCCCAGCAGCGCTACAGCAATCGCCAGAAACCCGTAGCCCGGCGAGAACTCATCCACCAGACGGTGCTGAACACCGGCGACCTCGGCCATCCCGGCCAACCCAGCCAATGCACCACTCAAGACCATGGCCCAGATGATCGTGCGCTCCACCGGGATACCGGCCACGCGTGCCGCGCGCCGGTTCTCGCCCACCGCCCTGATTTGATAGCCCAAGACGGTCTTATTCAGCAGCCAATGGAGGAGAATGGCGACGCCTATGGCCAAAGGGATGCCTAGGTGGAAACGCGTGCGGGGCACGATAATGGGAAGCCACGCCGCCGGACTAAGTTGCGGAGAAATTGTGATCCCGCTGGTCTTATCTCGCATGGGGCCATGCACAAGGTAACCCGTCAGCAATATCGTAAGGTGATTGAGCATGAGCGTCGTGATCACCTCATTGACCCTCAGGCGAGCCTTGAGAAAGCCCGGGATCAACCCATACAGGGCGCCTCCGGCGATACCGGCCAGCAACGTCAAAGGGAGGTGAACCACAGGCGACAGGCCCGTCAAATAGATGCCCACCACCGCGGCCAGGATGCCGCCGGCGTAGATTTGCCCCTCAGCCCCGATATTCCAGAATCTGGCGCGGAAAGCGACGGCGATGCCCAGGCCGGCCAGCATGAGTGGAGAGGCCTTAACCATCGTTTCGGCGAATCCGTTCACGCTGCCGAAGGCTGCCCGCACCAGCGCCCAATACGCCTGCAACGGGTTGGCCCCAATTGCCAGGATGAGCAGGCCGCCGACGATGAAGGCCAGGGGCACGATGACCAGCATTGACAGGGCGCTGGGCAGCTCGCGCTCGCCCGCTGCCCCTCTCCCCAGCGCCAAGAGGCGCTGCGCGACCTCAGACATCCGACATCTCCGTGCCCGTCATCAGCAGGCCGATCTTTTCGATATCCGCCTCTTGATGGGACATTTCGCCTCTGATCCGCCCGCCCTCCATGACCAGGATGCGATCGCTTAGGCTCAGGATTTCGTCCAGTTTTGTGGAGACCAGCAGAATGGCTGTGCCCGAGTTGCGCTGTTTCAGCAGCGTATTGCGGATGAACTCTTCGGCCCCAATATCCAATCCGCGGGTGGGGTGAGCGGCGATGAGCAACTTGGGCTGGCGTGAAAGCTCGCGCGCCACCACAAGCTTCTGCTTGTTCCCCCCGGAGAGTGTCTTGGCCTTCGCGTTTTCATGAGGGGCGCGCACATCGTATTCCTTGATAAGCCGGCGCGCGTGTTGCTGCATCTTGGCCTGCTTGAGGACCCCATGTCGAGAAAAGACGGGGGTGTAGTGCTGGTCCAGGACCAGGTTCTCGATCAGGGTGAACTCACCGATGAGCGAATCTTCGAGGTCCTCCGGGATATGGCCCACACCCTGGCGCAGGATGCTCTGGGGAGTGGCGTTTGTCACTTCGACTCCATCCACCCAGATCTGACCGCCCGTGCAGCGGCGTAGGCCGGTAAGCGCCTGCACCAATTCACTCTGCCCATTTCCATCGACGCCTGCTATTCCCACGATCTCCCCGTGGCGCACTTCAAGACTGACACCCTTCACGGCAAGATTCCCCCTATCGCCCTGGACCGAAAGATCGCGCACCTTCAGCACGACTTCCGAAGCCGGAGGCCTTTCGCCATGGCTCTCCAAGCGGAAGAGCACTTCACGCCCCACCATAAGCCGCGCCAGCTCGCGTTTGCTGGTGGCGGCCGTCTCCAAAGTGGAGACCACGTGGCCGTCGCGCAACACCGTCACCCGATCGGTGATGGCCTCGGCCTCCTCCAATTTGTGGGTGATGAAGATCACGGATAACCCCTGCTCCACAAATGAGCGAATGATGGCAAAGAGCTCCTGGGTTTCCCGGGGAGTGAGCACCGAGGTGGGCTCGTCCAGAATGAGGATCTTCACGTCCCGATAAAGGGCTTTTAGGATCTCCACCCGCTGCCTGTCGCCCACAGAAAGCTGCCAAATATAGGCATCGGGATCCGCCTGCAGGCCATAAGTCTGAGAGAGCTCCCTCAAGCGCTGGCGGGCGCTCTTGCGATCCAGGATTGGCTCGTGGGGGTTGCGCAAGCCCAGAATGACGTTGTCCACAACCGTCATGTTTGGAACTTGCATGAAGTGTTGATGGACCATGCCTATCCCCAGGGCGATTGCCTCGTGGGGGGAGTCAATGGTGCAGGGCTTGCCATCCAGAAGAATACGACCGGCATCGGGCTCATAGAGACCATAGAGGATGTTCATCAAGGTGGTCTTGCCCGCGCCGTTTTCACCTAACAGGCCGTGGATCTCTCTCGGGAAGAGCTCGAAAGAGATATCGTCGTTGGCCACCAGGCTGCCGAAGGCTTTCCTAATGCCCTCCATGCGGACAACTGGGATGGGGTGTGGGGTCAAATGATCATGCACCTTGGCCGCCTAGAGGCAGAAGCTCCTTGTATTGGCTCGATGTATAGTTCTAACTGTGGCTTCAGCCCACCACATGGAAGCGGTCGGGCAGCTCGATCCCGGCTCGCCTGACGATGGCCTCTGCCCTTCGTTTGGCCTCTTCCAGGATCTCCGCTTCGTTGACCGCCAGGATTTTGCGATCTTTCATCAGCCACTTTCCGTCGCACATGACCGATTCAACGTTGTGCGAGTGCATGGATGTGACCATGTTGGCGACCGGATCGTGCATGGGCAGCATGGTCGGCGTGTTGGGATTGATGACAATCAGATCCGCCTTCTTGCCCTCTTCCAACGACCCGATCTCATCTTCCCAGAGCACCGCCCGAGCCGCATCGCAGGTAGCCATCTCGAGCACTTGTTGAGCGGGGACCACAGTGGGGTCCAGCAATCGCCCTTTGTGGATCAGAGAGGTAAGCCACATTTCATCGATCAGGGTCATGCGGTTGTTGGACGGCGCGCCATCGGTGCCGATCGAGACGCATACCCCTGCTTCCAGCATTTCGGGGATCTTGGCGAAACCTAGGACACGCATCGCCGCCGCAGGACAATGCGAAACCTTGACATCGCGGTCGGCGAACATCCGGATCTCCTTCTCAGTCATCCACACACAGTGAACCGCCAGGAAATTGCCGTCCAGAACGCCGAGGTTGTTCAGATGCGCGACGGTTGTCGCGCCGCGGGTACGCAAGGCGAATTCTACCTCTTCTTTGGCTTCTGCCACGTGCATATGGACCCCAACCGCGTATTGGTCGGCCAATTCCTTAGTGCGCAGGATGAGCTCATCAGTGTTGTTGAAAATAGTGCGCAACCCAAACCAGATCCGAATGCGGCCATCCGCCTCCCCGTGCCACCGCTCACGGTTGACGATTTGCGCTTCCAATTCATGCTCAGTGCTATGTTGCCAAGCCGCTGGCAACCCCTCTCCCGTATCCATCGTCGAGCGGGACAGCGCCGCTCGGATGCCCAACTCCGAAACCGCTCTTGCCATTCCGGAGACATGTTGGCCGCCAGGCTCGGCGATGCAGGTTACGCCACTTCGGATCTGCTCCAGGCCGCAGAGAAGCGTGCTCACATAACTGTCATCTTCGGTCATGCAGCTCTCATAAGGCCAGATGCGATCATGGAGCCAGGTCAGCAGGTCGACATCATCACCCAGCCCGCGCCCCAATTGCTGGGAGGTGTGAACATGGGTGTTAATGAGCCCCGGCAGAATCCAGCGGCCGCGCAGGTCGATCCGTTCTGTCTCGTGATCCGCTCGCGCGAGCAGATCGCCGCTGCGGCCAATTTCTGCAATTCTGTCCCCATCAATCAGGATCGCACCATCTCGGAATTGGCGCCGTCCTGGGTCCATACTGATTATGCCGGCCCTATAGAGGAGAGTTCTCCGGACCATCATGATGCCTCCAGATTGCCTACAGATGGACGAACTTTCTGGGTTCTAGTGCCCATATGCCGAGAGATGGCCCCGGGCAACCACTAGCCCCAGGATTGCGCCACTCGGAAGGTCAGAGCCTTGTCGTCGTAATAGTTGATCCCAAATACGAGGGGGTCATCATCGGCATTATAGAAAAGATCGACGAATAGCAGGAGCGGGCCGCCTGCTTCGAGATTCAGCCACTCTTCCAGCTCCGGCTCAGCCAAAGCCGCTGATATCGTTGATGTGGCATAGGCAATCGACTGACCGCAATATCGCCTCAGGAATTCGTGGATGGGCAACCGAGCCTCGTAGCTCTCCTTTTCGCTGATGAGCAGGCCGCACGGTAGGATGTTCTTCGAGTAAATCACGGGTTTCGCATCCGCCAGGAAGAGCCGCTCGAGTGATAGCACCTCCGCCTCGGGCGGGAGGGCGAGAGCAGAACTTTCCTGCTGCGTTGCCGGTCTCTTCTCCATGGAAATGAGGCGGACGGTGGGGGTGCGGCCGCTGTCTTCGATCCAGTGCCTAAAGTCCCATATGCCTGTCACGCGGGCGTTGACTTCGACCAGATGTTTGCTGACATAGGTGCCGTCGCCGTGTCTGCGGATGATAAGACCCTCGGTCGCGAGCGTCGCCAGAGCGGTCCGGACCGAAGCCCGGCTTACCCCTAATTCCTCCGCCAGTTGACTTTCCGAAGGGATGCGACTTCCCGGGAGGTATGTCTGATCGCGAATCCGTTCCCGCAGTATAGACCCGACCTGCTCGGCAATCGGCTTTGGGCGTCTTATAATCATGGCGAGATATCCGTCGCTAGTCGTCAGACGATTGCCATATTATTGTGAATTTCTACCCAAATG
>CAZBLT010000048.1:0-18623 GCA_964492745.1 uncultured Anaerolineaceae bacterium | reverse complement strand
CTTGCATGCCCCCTAATCGCTTCCGGCCCCCTGGGTGGACAAACTGGCGGCCTCCCCTCATTCTAACGCTGGCCCTCGCCTTTGCAGTGGGTCTGGCCGCCTGCACCGGTGCCTTGGCCGGCGATAGCGACTCCCTGGATTCTACGCCGGAGACGCCGCCCACGCCCGCACCCACCCTCGATCCAGCCCTCCTGCCAGCCTTCGAGGGCGGCAGTGGAGGCGCCTACATAGAGCGTCGCATCGAACCGCATACCATCATGCCCGACCGCCCCCGGCTGGAGATCATCAAGTATCTGGTCCAACAGGGCGATACGCTTTTTGGCATCGCTGGCCGCTTTGGTCTCAAACCCGAGAGCGTGCTCTGGGCAAACTGGGACACACTCGAACAGGACCCACACACGCTCAAACCCGGCCAGGAACTCAACATTCCCCCGGTGGACGGTGTCATCTACGCCTGGAAGGAAGGCGACAGCTTGCAGGGCGTGGCGAATTTCTTCTATGTGGAGCCGCAAGCCATTCTTGAATGGCCGGGCAATGACATCGCCTTCAACGTCGATCTCGAGAATCCCGGCATCGAACCAGGAACCTTGATCGTGATCCCTGGTGGCCGGCGCGATCCGCCCAGTTGGCAGATGGTCAGCATCACGCGCAATAACCCGGCCGCTGCCAGCATCCTCGGCCCCGGATTCTGTGGTTCGATCTACACCGGCCTCATCGGCGATGGTTTCTTCGGATGGCCGACCTCATCCACCTGGATTTCAGGCTACAACTACGTTCCCGGCCTGCACGAGGCGATCGATATCGGCGGAAGCATCGGCAACGCCATCTATGCCGCCGATGATGGTGTGGTGGTCTACTCCGGCTGGAACAACCACGGCTATGGTTGGACGATTGTCATCGACCATGGCAACGGCTGGCAGACGCTCTACGCCCACCTGGACACTATCAAGCGTGGCTGTGGGGAGTCTGTCTTCCAGGGCAACCTGATCGGCACGATGGGCTCGAGCGGCAACTCCACCGGACCGCATCTGCACTTCGAGATGCGCAGCGATATCTGGGGCCGGGTGAACCCGCTCAACTTCCTGCCCTAGCTGCCCGCGATCTGGCAAACCAAAGCAAGGGGCGCCCGCTAGCGCCCCTTGCCTTATTTCACCCCGCGAGCCGGCCTACTGACAGCCCTGATCCTTCAGGCTCACCTGCGCCGAAGCGCCCCCGTCGTTGAACGCCTCTAGGACATAGGTATGCACGCCCCCTCGCGGCGGCATGTCCACATAGCTTGTGGAACCCGCCGGCAGCGTGGCGATCAGGCCGCCATCACGGTACAGGCGGTAGCCATCTTCGTTGGAGGCCTGGTCCACCCAGTTCAGCGTAACCCGGTAGAGCTTCTCATTGCAGACCCAATCGGAGATGCGGAAGCGGGCTGGCGCCTGGGGAGGCGCGAGCGGGGTGGGCGTGGGCGGCGCCGGGAAGGTCGGCAGCTCATCCACCGGCCCGCTGGTCTCAACCGTCGCGTCTGAGACCCAGCAGCGCAGATCGGTGAGCCACCAGAGCGGCTGGCCGGGTTCGCTGCGGCCGATCAGTGGCGCCTCGCGCCCCTGCTCGTAGGCCGTAGCGGTGTCGTACACCGTGCCCGGGCCTTTGCGGCAGAAGGCGTTCATCGTAAAGCGCGCCATTGGTGGAAGGCTGACCGTCGGGGTGGGGGTGATAGGCAGCCCACCCGGCGGCTCGGGGACATCTCCCGGACCGCCGTACCAGTCGCAAATGTCTATGCCGACCGTCTCCTGACCAGCCTGCACGCTGAACGGGATCAAGCTGTGGTCGGTGCAATTGGCACTCAATCCGCAAGCGACCGCCTGGGAGTAGGATCCGCCGATAGACATGCCATCTGGATAGGCAAAGGCCACATAGGTGCCGGGATCCAGCTCGACCATATAACTGCTCGAGCCATCCGGGTGAGGGAAGCTCGACACCGATTGGTCATCCACGTTTTGGAAGTAAAGCGTCATAGGGGGGATGCCCTCGGAGGGGTAGCACACCGCTCCCGAGACCGAGCCGTACGGCGTTGCTGGCACCGGCGTTGGGGCCAGGCTGCCGCTCTCCACTTCGACGGCTCCCCGGTCGCAGCCCGCGCCTTGGGGGCGGGGCACATTGCGCTGGTCATAGGGGAGACACATATCGGGCGTGGCCGAGTCGATCGCTGGGCTTCCGGGAATCGGCGCGTGGCTCAAGCCGTTGCCTCCGTAGGAGCCCACGGCCCCCAACAGCGGGTCGGTATTCGGCAGATCGCTCGATTCGATCAGGCCACAGGTGTCAGCGTCCTCGATATTGAAGCCGTTTGAGAACATCCCGCCCGAGCCGGTGCAATTGCCCAGCGGGTGAGCGGCCACTATGCTGTTCTCGAGCGTGAAATGGCCGCCGGCATCGATCCGAATCCCGTCGGCATTGTTCGAATAGATGGTCACAAATTCGAGCCTGAGGTCCTCCAGGTTGAAGATGCCCGAGCCGCCAGGGCCAGGTGATACGATCATGTTGGCGCTCACTGTCGCGTTCTGCAGGAACAGAGCGCCGCCAAAGTCATTGTAGGCCCCTCCGCCTTGCCCTCCCAAGGCACTGTTGTTGGTGAGGCTGGAGCGGTAAAGATGCACCAGGCCGCGATTGAATACGGCGCCCCCACGGGAACCGCTGTTGTTGGTGAACCAAGCGTCGGAGAGGAAGGCCTCACCATTGGCGCCCACGTGCAGGCCTCCGCCGTCGGTTACGGCCTCGTTCTGCTCGAAGGTCACCCAGGTGCCCTCGAGGTGCCCATCGTTGAAGATCCCACCGGCATCGAAGTCGGCCGTGTTGGCGCGGATCTCCACATTGTTGAGCGTGGCGTCAGCCTGGAAATTGTTCCATAGCCCGCCGCCGGTATCGTTCGCATGATTTCCCTGCACGAGCACATTCTCTGCCGTGAGGCTCGCAGTGGCGAAATTGTGGATCCCGCCGCCCTCATCGGCCGTGTTCCCAAATAGCTGCGTGCCCATGAGTGTCAGCGTTCCGGCCTCATTGAAGATTCCGCCCCCGGACGAGGCACCTGCCCCACCAGGAGGAACGGCCGCTACATTGCTATGAATCGATCCGCTTCGGATTGTGAGATTCCCGTGATTGCGCACGGCCCCGCCAAGCTGGGCGCGGCCATTCGTCAGGATCAGGAGGTCTAAAGTAACCGAAGCCGGATCGAAGATTTCGAAGACGCGGTCCTGATTCATGCCGTTGATGGAAGGCGCTCCTTCCCCGACGATGGTCAGGTCATCGGTGATGTCCAGATCCCCTGTTTGATTGGCATCCTCGTCGGCCCCGGCGAGGGTGAGCGGATAATCGCCCGCCGGCAGATTAATGGTTTGAGCGCCCGGACAGGCATTGGCGTTGTCTATCGCCTCGCGGAGCGAGCAATCCGCAGGGCTACAGACCCCATCGTTGGTGTCTGCGGTCTTCGTCACGGTATATGCAGGGTCACACACCGGCGATGGCGTGCAGGCCGCCACCAAGAGACCGAAGAGGAGGATGATAATGAGCTTAAGGGTATTCTGTGTGGACATGGAATCGGACCTCCTGTCGTTTTGGGTGTCCGGGGGCGCGCGACCCGCACCTTGCCCGACCCCTACGCATAGAACGGGGGAGCCCCGCGGAATGTGACAAGGTAGCACCAATCATGGCTTTTCAGCAAGCCAGAGGAATCTGCAGCGAGCATGTGCTTCGCCCCCCGGTAGCTTGACCTGCGGACGGTTTCTACACCACAATTGAAGCCACTATGAAATCCAGGCGCCGTGATCGAACTCCCTACATCCTGGCCTGCGTAGCGTTCGGGCTGGCGACTCTCGCCTGGAGGCGCGGCGGACCCTCGCTCGCAGGCGAGGGCCTGCGTCTGGGCTTAGAGACCCTGCTCCAGGTCACCCCTCTGCTTCTGGCAGCCTTTCTCATCGCCGGGTTGATTCAGACCCTCGTCACGCGCGAGTTCGTGGACCACTGGCTTGGATCCGGTGCGGGTTGGCGCGGAATTCTGCTTGCCTGCCTAGCAGGAGGCCTGATCCCCGGCGGGCCTTACGTTTATTACCCCATCGCCGGCGGCCTGCTTCAGGCGGGGGCGAGCCTGGGCGTGCTAGTGTCCTTCGTCACCGCCAAGAACCTCTGGTCCGTCTCGCGGCTTCCGATGGAGTTCGCCCTTCTGGGGCCGCAGCTGACGATGATGCGGTTCCTGCTGACGCTTCCGCTGCCGCCACTTCTGGGATTCTTGGCCGAGGCGCTCGCCGGGAAGTTCATCGACCGCATCCGGGAGGCCGCCGGATGAGAGATGCCACCTGGGTGCTTGGGGTGCTCGCCCTGGCGCTGGCCGGGTACGCATGGCGCCGGCAGGACGGCAGCCTGCCGCGCGGCGTGGAAGCGGGTTGGAGGACCTTGCGCCGCACCCTGCCCCTGCTGATTGTTGCCTTTATCATCACTGGATATGTCCGGGCGCTCAATTCGCAAGATCTGGTGCGAGCCTGGATCGGTCCAGAGTCCGGGACGCGCGGGTTATGGATTGGCACCGCCGCGGGGATGTTGCTCCCAGGGGGCCCTTACGTCGTCTTCCCGCTCATTGCGGCGCTCTATCAATCCGGGGCAGGGATCGGCCCCACGATTGCGATGATCACCTCCTGGGCCTCCTTGGCGCTGCTTAGCGTGTCCTTCGAATTGCCATTCCTGGGCTGGCGTTTCAGCGTCATCCGCCTGGCGCTCGGCCTAAGCGCTCCGCTGCTGGCCGGCCTTGCCGCCAGGTTGCTCTTCCCGGCATAGCGCCTATACCCACCTCTAACCTACCTCTAACAGGCCAGGTGTACCCTGCCTTGCATAGAGGACCCTGATCGTTCCGCAGGCCTCGCGGTGGACTCAAAGAACAGCGGCTGCCATGGACCGGCCTGCGTCTTGAGGAGGTACACACCATGAATAAATCATTGCTCTGGCGCACCACCCTGCCTGGACTGCTGCTCATCCCGGCGCTGATTCTATCGGCTTGCAGTGCCTTGCCTGCCACTCAAGAGCCGACTGGCCCGGCTGCGCCTAGCCAGGTGAGGGTGGTGGAAGATCGAGGGGAATGGCTGGCGGATCTCTACGAACAGGTCAATCCTTCGGTTGTGAACGTACAAGTTGTTCAAGTGATCGAAATCGGCCAGACGCCCCCCGATTTCTTCCCTGAAATCCCTGGCTTCCCGGACTGGCCCTTCGAATTGCCCCAGCGGCCCGGAAAGCAATATCGCTATGGGCAAGGGTCGGGGTTCGTCTACGATTCCAATGGCCACATCGTGACCAACTTCCACGTCGTGGCGGAGGCCGAGCAAGTGCGCGTGGTGTTCGCAGATGGAACCTCGCTGCAGGCCGAGATCGTAGGCACGGACCCTGGGAGCGATCTGGCCGTCCTGCGGGTGAAGGGCCTCCCCGAGAGCGCATTACCTCTTCCTCTGGCCGATTCGGACGCGCTACGCGTGGGCCAGACCGTGGTGGCGATCGGGAATCCCTTCGGACTGCAGGGCACCATGACCGCCGGCATTGTGAGCGCGCTGGGCCGCTCGCTGCCTTCGCAGGCCAGGACCGCCAGCGGTGACCGCTTCAATATTCCTAACGTGATCCAAACCGACGCCGCAATTAACCCCGGCAACTCCGGCGGCCCTCTTCTCAACCTCAATGGAGAAGTGATCGGCGTCAACACGGCGATCGAATCGCCCGTGCGGCAATTCGCGGGCGTGGGTTTCGCCGTGCCTTCGAACACCATCGCCCGCATCGTGCCAGTGCTGATCGAAGATGGCCGCTACCAGCATCCCTGGCTAGGGATCGCCGGCATGACGCTCACACCCGAAGTGCGGGAAGCCATGGGTCTCGAGGTAGATCAGATGGGGGTCCTGGTGGTGGATGTCACCAAGGATGGGCCCGCCGATCGCGCCGGACTGCGCGGCAGCGACAAGCAAGTGGAAATCAACGGCCATACCTTGCGCGTTGGCGGCGACGTGATCGTGCGCATCGACGACCAGGAGGTGCGCCGCTTCGACGACTTGCTCTCCTATCTCTTTGAGGAGACCCACGTAGGACAGAAGGTCCAGCTGACCGTCCTCCGCGAGGGCGGGACCCAAGAGCTGAGCGTCACACTCCAGGAGCGCCCCAGCGCAGAGTAAGGCGGGGCATCGGCCCATGACAAGAGAAGGGCTGTCCTAATTAGGGCAGCCCCTCTTTCCTGTCCCCCTATAGGAGCCTCGTACCGGTTTCCCGATGTAACGCCTGGCCTCGAAAGCCGTTTTCCTGTTTGAGCACAACGCATCATGAGCCCGGATCGGTCTGGCCGATTCAGTGTCTGAAAACGATGGAAAGGAAACGGCCATGAAAGCAAAACTGGGTGTCTTCAATCTGGGATTCCTGCTCTTGCTGGCACTCCCTTTGACGGCCCTCGCCCAAGCCGAACTGGCGATATCCGTCTCGACGAGTCAAACCTGCGGAGAGGTGGCCTTCGCGGTCGGCCTCGCCGGCGGCGCGCCTCCCTATGCCCTGTTGCTCGAGTTTGGCGATGGCGATAGCCATGCTGCAGGGGACCTTCCAGAGGGCCCGCTTGAGATCTCCCATCCCTACCTGGTTCAAGGCGAATACGCCTGGACGCTGACCGTCGAAGATGCGGATGGCGCAATCGCCAGCGCGCAGGGGACCATCTTTATTGAAGGCCCTGCGGTGACGCTCTCAAGCCAGCCTTTCCCGCCGTTGGTCACGCTCGATTCCGGGACAGTCTCGGTGGACTTCACGGCCGAGGCTACCGGCGGAACGCCGCCTTACAGTTTCGCCTGGGATCTCGATGGCGATGGCCTGCCGGATGATGGCTTGAGCGAGACCACGGCATCCCATACTTACACCGAGGGCGGCAAGTACCATGCAACCGCCACCGTCACCGATGGCTGCGGTTTCACCGCCACCGATACGCTCACGGTGGTGGTAATCGATCCCGAGCAGGAGGATGCCTGCCACCCCATGGCGAAGCGCATCGCCGATGCTGTCAACGGGCTCTTCCCGGACCAGGCCGAAGATCTCTATACCTGCGAGGATATTTTCGACATCTTCGAGGGTGCCTTAACCGGCTACCAGCTGGGATTCGGCCGCATGTGGCATGCCTATCAACTTGCGCAAACCATGGAAGATCTCACTTGGGAGGAAATCCGGGATTGGCATCTCGCTGGCTCGGGCTGGGGAATTCTGACGCAGCTTGACCGCTTCGCCGACCTGCTCGAGGAGCATGACATTCGTGAACTCATGGGCCTCGTAACCAGCGGTGAGGCCTCCCTGGGCGATATCCGCACCGCCGTGCGCAGCGTGCTACGCTACGAGGCAGACTTCGAGGATGCCTTGCAGCGCCTGGCCGAAGGTGCCAGCCCAGGCGAGCTGGGCCAGCTCTACCAACTGGCTGCGGATCTGGAGGTGGATCCGACGGAGCTGGATGTGTATCTCGAAGGCGGTTCCAGCCTGAGTGACCTGCGCCATGCCGCCAAGTTCGCCGAGCGCGTCGAAAGCGACTGGCCCGAGATTCTGGAAGCCAAGGCAGGCGGAGCCAGTTGGGGCGAGATCGGCCAGGCCTACCGGCTGGCGGATGAGAACACATCCGCGGCGGAGATCCTGGCCATCGGCGTGAAGGAATTCCGCCAGGAGGCTCGCGAGGTGGACAGTCTTGCACGCGAAGAAGACCGCAACACCCGGATGGCCGAGCGGCTCGCGAAGGCCTACGACTGCGATTTCGGGGACGTGATGTCGCTTTTCAACGGAGAGTGCGTTGGCGATTGGGCCTGCGTCCGCAAGGAGATTCGTGATCAGGCTCGCTTTCAAATCATGGCCGAGCGCAATCAACGCACTGCGGAGCAGATCGCGGCCAAGTACGGTGCCGATCCTGCCTCGGTCATGGCCAAGTTTGAGGAATGGGGAGATTGGGGTGAGGTGCGGGCTTACTTCCGAAATCTCGACCGGCCCTCACACGGCGGCGGCAAGAGCAAATAGCTCCAAACAACCTGCAATGCGCGAGCAAAGGGCGGCCCGGTCGGCCGCCCTTTTCATTTTCTTAGCTGGCGCAGGTCTCGAACTACGCCGGGATAGGCTGCGCCTGGCGCTCCTCCTCGGTGGCCGGCTTGCTCGCCACCACGAAGCCCGCGTACATCAGCACCGCCGCCACCAACTCGCCCAGGTACAGATACTCGCCATAGCCCAGGCGCGTAAGCGTGCTCGCCGCGCCGATCGATAAGGCGCCGGCGGCGATGAGCACATTGCCGATCACACGGTTGGGGAGCACATGCTTGCGCAGGAAGAGCCAGGCCGAGTAGAGCGCCCCACCCACCAGCGTGATTAGCCCATAGATGTTGAAGAAGGGCGTGCTCATCCGTACCGTTCCGCCGGCATCGATCGGCGGCATGATGGACTTATATTGCTCACTGATCGGTAGGCTGCGGTCAAAGCCGGATGGGTCCAGCAGCGCCATGGCCTGGAACATGAAGACCGCCGCCACCAAGCTGCCAGCCACAAGCAAGGCGGTCAGCACATGCCGCCAGCGCTTGCGGACCAGCAGCAAGAGCGTGCCGTGGCCGATCCAGCCGGCGTTCAGCGCCGCACCGAAGAAATACCACAGAAAGAACACCGGCGCGCTCCAGCCCACGGCCGCGAAGTAGGCCTCCGCGAAGCTGCCGGCCCCGAACATCGCCAAGCCGATGCCCCAGAAGAGGAAATGCGCCTGCCGACGCACCACATAGCGCTGCAGCACCGAGACGGTGAAGATAACCATGATGACGGTTGAGATGAATGGCAGGAATTGATGGATCGACACGATGCGCCTCCTCAGAATGTACGGGCTACTGAAACGGAACGACTTGCAGCAAGACGCACAAGGCGGTGAGTATGAGGGCGATCATAAGCATGCCCATGAACACCAGCAGAGCCGGCACCACCCGCCGATAGAATCTCGAGCCTTCGTCGATTGGCGATGGGCGTTTGGGCTGCGTTTCTTCTGCTCCGGCCAAGTCCATTCCTCCGGGATCGGTCTGCCCCGTAGTCTAGCGCCGCAGGCTTAATGATTTTGAAATGGAGGGTTAGAGGTCCATGAATCTCGATCGGGCTCGATCCCTGCAGTTGTCGCACGCTTAAGCCATAATATGGCCGGGTCCTGCTCCGGACTTCCTTTTGCCCACGGCGAGCAGTTGCGAGGAGGTTTCCATGCGACGCTGGAATGGTTGGGGGGACGAGGCGATCGAATATCCTCTGCCGGAGCCGGCATTAAGCTTCCTGCAGGCGCGGCTCGGCCCGGCACAGGCCCCCGAAGACGCCCAGTTATCCAGTGTCCTGGAACAGGCCCCCGATTCCCGGCTGCCGGTGCACGGGCTGGTCACAACCGACGCCTTGGAGCGGCTGCGGCATGCACGTGGCCAGAGCCTGCCCGATTGGATTCAATTGCGCGCCGGGATGATCGACTCTTGGCCGGATGGGGTTGCCTACCCCAGCGATCGTGAGCAGGTGCGTCTGCTGCTGGATTTTGCACAGGAGATCGGGGCCCACCTCATCCCCTACGGGGGCGGGACCAGCGTCGTGGGCCACATCAATCCCCTGCGGGGCCAATCTCCGGTTCTCACCGTGGATATGAGCCGCATGAACCGCTTGCTTGATCTGGATCCTCAAAGCCGCATGGCCACCTTCGAGGCTGGGGTCCAGGGGCCGCAGTTGGAATCCCAACTCCAAGAGCGCGGCTTCACCCTGGGCCACTACCCACAATCCTGGGAATATTCCACGCTGGGCGGCTGGATCGCCACGCGGTCCAGCGGACAACAATCGCTCTACTATGGGCGCATCGAGCAAATGCTCGTGGGCGCCGAGCTCGAGACTCCCGCCGGACGATGGGCCCTGCCGGCGCATCCCGCCAGCGCCGCTGGTCCCGACCTGCGCCATCTCATACTCGGATGCGAGGGGCGGCTGGGCCTGATCACCCGAGCCACCTTGCGCATCCGACCCTTGCCCATCCAGGAGGTTTTCCTCGGCGCCTTCTTCCGAGACTGGGAGGGCGGCTTGGAGGCAGCCCGCAACATGGCCCAGGAGAAGCTTCGGCTTTCAATGGTTCGACTCAGCGACCCGGAGGAGACCGAAACCACGCTGGCGCTTTCGGGGCACGCCCGCCTCATTGACCCTCTCCTGAGCACTTTGCGGCTTCTCGGGTATGGCCCGCAACGTTGCCTCATGATCTACGCGATCACCGCCCGCCCGCCGGACACCAGCCGGCTTCAGCGTCGCGCCGCGGAGATCCTACGGGCCTGCGGCGGCTTGCCCGTGGGGGGCTGGCCTGGCCGGGCCTGGGCGCGCTCACGCTTCAAGGCGCCCTATCTTCGGAATACCCTCTGGCAACATGGCTACGCCCTCGACACTCTCGAAACAGCGCTGCCATGGGTACGCCTCGAGCCAGCCCGCCAGAAGATTCTGCATGCCATCCGCAGCTCGTTCCAAGATCAGGAAACGGCCTTCCTGGTCTTCTCGCACCTCTCGCACCTTTATGAGCACGGAGCCAGTCTTTACATTACCTACCTCTTCCCGCGTCAGCAGACGCCCGAGGGCACACTCGAGAGCTGGCGGCTCGCCAAGACCGCCGCCAGCCAGGCGATCATCGACGCTGGGGGCACCATCAGCCACCAACACGGAGTCGGCCTCGATCATCGTGATTTTTTGGCCCCCGAGAAGGGGGCGGTGGGCCTCGCTGCCTTGCAAGCTGCCCTTCAGGCCTGTGACCCACAGGGCTTGCTGAATCCCGGCAAGCTGCTCCCCAAGCGGTAGCCGGGCCAGACGTGAGAGAATGAGAGATGCCGCGCCGATGATCGCGACCAATCACAAACACGCTTGTCGCTGCGATACAACCTGAGGATTCGTTCCGATGTGGACAGTAGGATGGCGCGATCAGGCCTGGGAGCAACTCGCCCAACGATGGGACCTCATCGTCATCGGCGGGGGCATCACCGGCGCCGGCATCCTGCGCGAGGCCGTGCGAGCCGGCCTGCGCGCCGTGCTCTTCGAGGCAGGAGATTTCGCCTCTGGGACCTCGAGCCGCTCCTCGAAGCTGGTCCACGGCGGCTTGCGCTATCTGAGGGATGCCAAACTGCGGCTTACCATGGTCTCCGTGCGCGAGCGCCAGCAGTTGCTCAAGCAGGGCCGCGGCTTGGTGACCCCGCTAGGCTTTCTCCTGGCCAATTTCAAAGGCGACCGCGTTCCGGCTTGGCTCTTCGGCGCAGGGCTGGTTTTGTACGACCTGATGGGACTGCAATGGGGCCACCGGCATTACGACGCCAAGGACATGCGCAATCTCTGTCCCCCATTGAGCCCGGAGGGTCTACTGGGCGGATTCCGCTATTTCGATGCCCAGACCGACGATGCCCGTTTGGTACTGCGATTGATCCGGGAGGCCGTCCGAGAAGGCGGGCTGGCGCTCAATTACGCACGGGAGGAAAGCCTTTTGCGAGACCGCACCGGCAGGGTGCGCGGTGTGGCGTTGCAGGACCTCGCACCGGAGGGGAAGGGGCGGTCGGCTGAGGTGGAGGGTGCCATCGTGGTGAACGCGACCGGCGCCTGGGCGGATGAGCTCCGTGGACAGGTAGGTGCCCGGCCTCGAATCCGCCGGCTGCGCGGCTCCCATCTGGTCTTTCCCTGGCATCGGCTGCCCCTCACCCGCGCCATCACCTTCCTCCATCCGCTAGATGCCAGGCCGGTATTCGCCTTCCCATGGGAGGGGGTAACCCTCTTCGGCACCACCGACGTCGACTCTGATGCTCCGCTTTCCTGCGAGCCGCGCATCAGCGGCAGCGAGTTGGACTATCTCTTGGACGGCCTGGCGCACGCCTTCCCCGAAGTGGGCCTTAGCGAACAAGATCTCCAAGCCACCTACGCCGGTGTGCGAGCTGTGATCGGCACCGGCAAGGCCGATCCTTCCAAGGAATCCCGCGAACATGTGCTCTGGCGGGAGAAAGGGTTGCTGACCGTCACAGGCGGCAAGCTGACTACCTTCCGCGTCATGGCCCGCGATGCCCTTCGGCTTGTGCGCGCCCAGTTCGAGCGCCCGCTCAATCTCAAGGCCACCCAGCGCGTGTTCGACCCGCCACCCGAGAACCTCTGTCTTCCGGCTTCCCTGGATCGCGAGGTGCATCTCCGCCTGCTGGGGCGCTACGCGCAAGACCTGCCCGGCCTCGTTGATCTTGCCATCGAAGGCGATTGGGAGTCGATTGGCGGCAGTCCCTACCGCTGGGCCGAATTGCGCTGGGCCGCTCACGCAGAGGGCGTGGTGCATCTGGAGGATCTCCTCCTGCGACGCGTGCGCCTGGCCCTCACCGCTCCGGCAGGCGGTCTCGCCCTCCTGGACAGGATTCGCCCAATCGTCCAGGATCAACTCGGCTGGGACGACACACGCTGGCAGACGGAAGCCAACCGCTACGCTGCCACCTGGCGCAAGAGCTACGCCCCGCCGCATCTCCAAAGCGGCCGCCGCCAAGAGGTCGCAAATGGCGGTGTGCAGGATCAGCCCAACACCGGAGCATCTCGAGCTCAGCGATGAAATCTTTCTACTCCGATCACGTGGTCCTGCCTCTGCCCCTTGGGCATCGATTCCCGGCCGAGAAGTACCGCCTGCTGCGCGAGCAAATAGCCCACGAGGGGATTCTGAGAACCGATGAAATCCTCCCCGCAGAGCCTGCCACGCAGTTGCAACTCTTGCGGGTGCACAGTGCCGATTACCTGGAGCGGTTGGTGCAGGGCCGCATGACGGAGCGCGAGATGCGACGGATCGGCTTTCCGTGGTCGCCCGCGCTGATTGAGCGCTCGCGCTGCTCGGTGGGCGCCACGCTGGCAGCGAGCCACACGGCGCTCGCCGAGACGGTAGGCATCAATCTTGCCGGCGGGACCCACCATGCTCATACCGACTTCGGCGCCGGTTTCTGTGTTTTCAATGACGTGGCTGTGGCCGCGCGCGAGCTGCTTGCTCAAGGCCAGATTGAAAGGATCTTAATCGTGGACTGCGATGTTCACCAGGGTGACGGCACGGCGGCAATTTTCGCTGACGAGTCATGCGTATTCACCTTCTCCATTCACGGACAGGGCAACTTCCCTTTCCGGAAGGCTAAGAGTGATCTCGACATCGGTCTGCCCGACGACTGCGACGATCGAGCCTACCTGAGCGCCTTGGAGGCTGGATTGGCCCAGGCCTTCGACGAGAGCGATCCCCAATTCGTATTCTACCTGGCCGGGGCCGACCCCTTCCGCGAGGACACCTTCGGGCGGATGCGCCTGACCAAGGCCGGGCTGGCGGCGCGGGACAGGCTGGTCTTTGGCGCTTGCGCGGATCTGGGTCTTCCAATTACGGTGACGATGGCCGGCGGGTATGCGTCCCGCATCGGGGATACGGTTGAAATCCACGCAGAGACCGTACGGCTTGCGGCTCAGTATTTTGCGGCGGCAAGCCGGTCCCACCCCGCGTGTTCCCATAAGGGATGAGAAACAGCTCGCGGCCAAATCCCCTAGCCTCACGATCAGAAGCCTTCCAGGAGCAGCTTTCTCCCTCTTTATCTAGCAGGGGGGCAGATCCCAAGCCGCCCGTCATGACACCCCGGCTTGCCGCGCTCCCCGGGCCGCAGCCAGAGCGGATGATAGAATTGCTTCCATGATGACCCGCTTTACCGGCGCCGCGATCCGTGTCCTTTCCATCCTTGGGTTCCTCACCGTGTTGGGCATGCATCTCGCTGCCTGTCGGCCGGGCGGCGCCCCATCCATCCCGGCAACCGTGACCCCAACCACAACTCTGCCTTCCGCCATGGCGACGCCAATCCCCTCCGGAACGCCGCGGCCCTCTCCGTCGCCGGTCTGTCCCCCGCTCGACGCGGAGGCGCGGAAATCTCTGGAGGAGATCGAGACGCAGGTCAGCCAATTGCGCGGCCTCTTCCCAACTCGCCGCGTTGCCCGCAGGCTCCTCTCCCAGGAGGATCTCCGGCTCCGCATCGCGCAGGACCTGCTCTCAGATTACACGGAGCAGGAGGCCGCCGATGATGCGGCCCTGCTTGCCGCACTCGGATTGCTGGAGGATGAGATCGATCTCTGGGCGCTCTACGCCGATCTGCTGACCGAGCAGGTGGCCGGCTTCTATGACCCCGAAGCCGAGGAGATGCTCTTGGTATGTGGCTCATCCTTCGGCGCCATCGAGCGATTTACCTACGTACACGAGTTCGTCCACGCATTGCAAGATCAGCACTTCGATATTCAAGCAGGCCTGGCCTACACCGACCAGGCTTGCGAAGGACAGGACGACCGATGTATGGCCCTCCAGGCGCTGCTCGAAGGGGATGCGTCCTTGCTACAGGAGCAATGGCTGCGGATCTATGCGGATATGGATACCCTATCCGGGCTGCAAGAGTTTTTCACGGCCTTCGAGATGCCTGTCTATCAGGCTGCTCCGGAATACATCCAGGAAGAGCTGACCTTTCCCTACCTGGGTGGCCTCTCATTCGTCCGGTCTCAATACCTTAAGGGTGGCTGGGAGGCCGTCGACCAGGCTTTCCTAGACCCTCCGCGCTCGAGCGAACATATCCTCCATCCTGAGCGGTACCCGCATGATCTACCTGCGGCACTACCTCCGCTCGCGGCCCACACCGCACCGACCTCAAACTGGCGAATCATTTCAGAGGAGCCGCTCGGCGAGTGGGCCCTGCGCATGGTTCTGGGCAAGCACCTGGACCCCGAACAGGTCTCTCTGGCCGCCGAGGGATGGGGCGGCGACCTGCTCCTGTCCTATCGAGAAGGCGACTTGGGCGCGGTTGCGTTCGCGCTGGTTGTGCAATGGGATACAATGCGCGATGCCCATGAATTCGCTGCCGCCTTTCTGGACTATGGCGAAAGCCGCTATGGAGAGCCTGAACTGCGCACTTCCGCCCAGGCCATTTGGAGCGGAGAGCAAGGGGAGATTGTCTTCCGACGCGAATCAAATCAAACACTGTGGATCCAGGCCCCCAATCACGAGTCTCTCGAGTTGATGCAGCAACTGATGGCTCTCCCCTTGCGGCCTTGACTTGGCGATGGGCCTCGACATCACCCGTATCCAGGCCATCTGCTTCGATATCGATGGGTCTCTCATCGACACAGATGACGCCTATATTGAGCGGCTGGCCGGTTGGCTCGCCCGTCTTGGCCGGCTGCTCCGCGGCAGCGACCCTCAGCACCTGGCCCGCCGGCTGGTTATGGCGGCCGAGTCACCCATCAACACCCTGGTCACATGGATGGACTGGCTGCACCTGGACCAGATTCTCGGGCCAGGCATGGACGCCTTGCACCGGTTGCGCGGCGTCTCGCCCCCTGCTCGCGCCCGTCTTATCCCCGGCGCCCGATCCGCCCTGGAGCGGCTTGCGCGTCATTATCCGCTAGCGGTGGTCACAGCCCGCGAGCAGAGCAGCGCCTTGGACATCCTGCGCTCACACGCGTTGGCAAAGAGCACTTTGCATGCATTGCCACAGCGAGAAGCGCTCGTCGAGCCAAGCCTCACCCTGGCCCCATCCTGTGGGCCTCGGCGCAATTGGGATGTCCAGCCCACGCCCTGCTCATGGTTGGCGATACCACCGTTGATATCCTTTCAGGACGACGGGCGGGAGCCCAGACAGCCGGGCTGCTTTGCGGTTTCGGCCGCCAAGAGGAATTGATGCGGGCCGGGGCCGATATTATCTTTCCCGGCCCCGGCGCCCTGGCGGACTATTTGCTTTGGACTGGTAGGCCGCAGCCGGGGATTGTCTAGGGCCAGGCCTCACCCCTAGACAAAGCGGCGGGCGATCTCGGCAACCTCGGCAAGCACAGGCCCTTCGTCGAACGCGACCAGCGCTCTCTGCTCAACCATAATCCGGCCGCCAACAAGCACGGTATCCACACTGTCGCGCCCTGCCGAGTAAATGATACCTGCGCATATGTCATGCCGCGGTGTCAGGTTCGCCTGCTGGAAATCGAGGATCACAATGTCGGCCTTCTTCCCTGGCTCGAGTGATCCCAGCGTGGTCTCCAGCCCATAGGCCTTGGCCCCATTGCACGTTGCCATGGCGAGTACGTCTCCGGTCGTCAGCACCCGGGGGTCCATGCGGTGCCCCTTCTGAAGCAGGGCTGCAGTGCGCATCTCTCCCAGCAGATTAAAATCGTTGTTAGAGGCCGGGCCATCGGTGCCCAGGCAAACGTTGATGCCTCGCTCAAGCAATGCCGCAATGGGCGCGATCCCTGAGCCCAGCTTCAGGTTGCTCTCCGGGCAATGAGCGACATGCGTGCCTGTCTGCTCCAGAATGTCGATGTCTTGCGGCTCGAGATGTACGCAGTGGGCCAGCACGGTCTGCTGGTCCAATAGCCCGTGCGATTTCAGCAGCTCGATAGGCGTCTTTCCATGGAGAGCCTTGGTCTCCTGGACCTCCTTGCGCGTCTCGGAGGCATGCGTCGTGAAGATGAGGCCATATTCCTCCTTCAGGTCTCGAACGGCATTCAACATCTCGGCCGAGGTAGTGTACACACTATGGGCCTGGAGGATGGGCTGCACTGCCTGGTAGGCTTCAGCCCGGTTTAGCACACTGCGCGCCTCCCCCACCAAATCCTCCACCGACTGCCCGCCGATGTCGGTCATGGGAGGGCCTGAGAGAAGTCGGAATCCGACCTCCTCCGCCAGCGCCATCGTGGCCTCGCAATGCCAGTACATGTCATGAGCACAAGTCACACCAGCGTGCAGCATCTCGGCCAGGGCCAGTTTGAAACCGGCGACCACGCTTGGCTCATCCAACATCGAAAGCTCATACTTCCACACTCGTTGCAGCCACTGCTCCAGCTCAAGATCTTCGACAAAGCCCCGGAAGAGAGTCATGGCTAGGTGAGAATGGGCGTTGATCATTCCTGGGATGACGACCTTCCCCTCGGCCCCGATCACTCGCCGGGCGGACATCTCTTTGGGCAGATCCGCCCGCGGGCCAATCCAGAGGATTTCCTCCCCAGCGACCGCCAGGGCGCCGTCCCGGATCACCCGGCGTTCAGCATCCATGCAAACTATGTCCGCTCCAAGGATAATGAGGTCTGCTTTGTGTCGTTGTTCCACGGCCAGGTCCCTTCCACCGCTGTGGCTACCGGATCCTTCAAGCTTCCGGGGCGAACTTGCTGCTGCCCGAGTCGGCCGGTTCCTGGCTCGCCACCTCGCGCAATGCCCGCACGAAGAGTCGCAGAAGCCGGTCGATGATTGGGCTCAATCCCTGCTCCACGAAGTGGATCTTTTCTTCAATTCCTGCGGCCCAGTTGACCGAGAAGCCCACGCCAGCCAGGCAGATGCCCAGCTCTTTCGCCAACGCGCATTCAGGGAAGGCCGTCATACCCACGACATCGGCCCCGAGCTGAGCAAACATGCGGATCTCGGCCGGCGTCTCGAGGCGAGGCCCATTAGTGGCCACGTAGGTCCCGTACGGCCTCAGGGGCAACTCCATCTCCGGCGCCAGTTCCAGGAGCGCCTCCCGCAGACGCGGGCAATAGGGCTCGCTCATGTCCACATGATGCACTCTCGCCGATCCTCCCTCAAAATAGGTCGATTCCCGGCCCCAGGTGAAATCGATCAAATCATCGAGCGCCACCAGGCTCAGCGGGGGGATTTCTCGGTTGATGGAGCCCACAGCGTACGCGGCCAGCGCATATCTCACGCCCATCATCTCAAGCGCTTTGATGTTCGCCCGGTAGTTTACCCGGTGAGGAGGAATAGAATGATCCTTGCCGTGCCGGGGCAGGAAGAGCACATCAGCATGTTCTTCCTTGCCCTCGAAGATCCGTGCCTCCCCGTAGGGGGTTTCGATCTGTCGCTCCGTGGCTTCTATCCAAGGGATCTCATAGATCGCTGTCCCAGCGAGTATCGCAACGGGCATGGCGCCTCACTTATTCGAAGTGTCGATGGAGATCGTAGGGGCTGAAGATACCCCTCGCGGTGATGATCCCCGAGACCAGATACGGCGGTGTGATATCGAAGGCAGGGTAGTAAGCCGGAATGGAGTCAAGGGTTGTGGCAACATCCCGGCAAGACCTCATCTCGCCCTGGTCGCGCTCCTCAATGCGGATCGAATCCCTGTCCGGATGACCGGGGTCTGCCCCCCACATGAATGCGAAATAGGGGATACCGTGGTGGTGGGCGGCAATCGCAAGTTGAAAGGTGCCGATCTTGTTGACCACGTGTCCATCCAGCGTGATTAAGTCCGCGGCTGTGAAGTACTTTTGGATCTTGCCCTGAGACATCAGATAGGCCGGCATGCTATCCCCGATGAGTGTCACCGGGATCCCTATTTCTTGAATGCTGGGGGCCGTCAGCCTGGCGCCCTGGAGGTATGGCCGGGTTTCAGGGACAAAGACCTGGATGCGCTTGCCATCCTGCTTCGCCAGCGCAAGCGCCAGCAGGAATGATGTCTCGGCGAAGCACATAGTTAGGATGCCGTCCCTATCCTGCATAAGGTCGGCGCCGAAGCGGGCCCGCCGATAATAGGCCTCATAGTCGCGGTCGCGCCGGCTCTCGATGGAAGCCAGCAGGGCGGCCTCTGCATCCTCTCCCT
>CAZBLT010000047.1:0-19344 GCA_964492745.1 uncultured Anaerolineaceae bacterium | reverse complement strand
GGTGGTGCGCCTCCCCCAGCCGCATCACGGCACCATCGCCAAAGCGCTTCTTGATATCTGTGATGGCCTTGTCGAGCACCATTAGACGGGCCGCATCGGCCTTCACAACCAATTGCCCTTCAGGCAACGCGCTCATCATCCACCTCCTCGCAAGGGCCTTCCCCAGTATAGCACAGATGTTCTAGCCGTCAAGTGGGCCCGCATACCGGCGCGCGGCTGCGCGGCGGCCTGGAAATTGTGGCTATAATGGGTGCACGATGGACAATACCCCTCGGAGGCCTCCCCGCGGAGGCGCTGGCCCGGCGCTTCGGCGCGATCTGGGCCTGAAACTGCTCACCTTCTATCTACTATTTGTGCTTCCCATCGCCATTGCTGCGCTCGCCTTCGATTTCTTGGGCAGCGCCCGCCTTCAGGCAGACGTCAAGGCGGCCGACCTAGCGCTGGCACGCGCCATTGCGCTCGAGACGGATGCCAAACTAGCAGATGCGCTCTACACTGTCGAGAGAATGGCCCAGCACCCGGCGGTTCAGGCGGCCGATATCGATGGCATGGCCACCCTTTTCGCAGAGATTGCCCAGGCCAGACCAGATGTAAATCTCATCTACCGCCTGGGGCCCGACGGCGTGATGCTCTATCATCACCCTGCCGGTCCAGGGTCCACCGTGGGGGTGGATTTCTCTTTCCGCGATTATTTCCAGGATGCCCGCCGCCAATTCAAACCCATCGTTTCCAAGGGGCGCATCTCGCCGACGACCGAGCAGGCCGTCACAACAGCCGTGATGCCGGTCCGCAACGCCAAGGGCGCTTTCCTGGGCGTGGTGGCAACGAATATCCGCCTGCAAAGTCTCTCTGAGACACTGGCCTCGATCGCCTCCGAATTCCGGCCCGAGGAGGGCTTCGCCATCCGCATCCTGGACTCGGCCGGCCAAATCATCGCCGATCAGGATCCAGAGCAACTGCTTTCGGTTGCGGCGGGCGACCTCGCAAAGGTTGGCCAAGATGTTTTGCTTGGAAAGGCGGGGACCCGCGTTACCCACGACGATCAGGGCGAAGAGTGGCTCAATTCCTACGTCCCCATCCCTTCGGCCGGATGGGGCGTGATCGTACAACGGCCCACCCGCTTGGCCTTTGCCACCGCCAACGCCTTCCACCGCGGTTTGCTGATCGCCCTCGGGGTATTTGCCGCTGGCGGGCTGAGCTTCTGGCTTGCGCTTTCCCGCCGGATCATTCTCCCGCTCGAGCGACTGGCGGCCTACAGCCTCTCGATCGCGAGGCGCCAGCCGGCGGCCGAGGAGATGCTCTCCGAGCTGCAAGCCCTGTCCGAGCGGCCGGACCAGATGGGCCACCTGGTTCGCAATCTGCGGCGGATGGCACAATCGATCGAGCAGCGGCTCAATGAGCTTTCGACCTTGCTGGATACCAGCAAGGCGGTGCTATCAACACTCGAATCGCAATCTGTGCTGGAGAGGATCCTAGAGCAGGCTGCCCGGCTGGTCGGAGCAGATACATGCGCGATCCTGGCGCTCGATCCCGCCACGCAAACCTTCCGCATCCAGGCCAGCCGCGGGCTCTCGGAGGCCTATATCTCCCGCCTGGCCATCGACCCTTCCGAGCCCAACTCCCCCAGCATGCGGGCCATTCGCAGCCGTCAGCCCATCCAGGTCAGCGATACCGAGACCGATCCAACTTTCCGCATCTTCCGGCCGCGGGCACGGGCGGAGGGCTACCGGGCCGTCCTGGCCGTCCCGCTATTGGCACGGCATGCGCCGCCCTCCTCGCTCGTTGTCTACTACTCCGAACCCCATGAATTCACGGAACGAGAAGTGGAATTGGTCTGGTCCTTCGCCAATCATGCGGCCATGGCCATCGAGAACGCAACACTGTACGCCCGCAGCGATGAACGGCTGCAAGAGCAAACCCGCCGGTTGGAGGCATTAATCCAGAGCCTCAGCGACGGTCTCATCCTGGAGGATCTGGCCGGGAAAGTACTGTATTGCAACCGCACCCTCTTCAATCTTGCCGGTCTAACCCCGGAGCAGACCATGGGTTCATTGGCCGCTGACATCAGGCGGCGGCTGATAGACAGCTCGGCGGATCCGGAGCAGGCCCAGGAGTTGATCGATGCCGCGCTGGAGCATCCTGAGAGCAAGACCGCCGAGTGGACGATGCTGCGAGGCGGACGACGGCTCACCCTCCGCCTTCAGGCCTTCCATGTGACCGATGCCCGCGGGGAGCGAATCGGACGCGGCCAGCTTATCCAGGATGTCACCCACGACCGCGAAATCGAACGCATGAAAGATTCGCTTATCGCCACCGTATCCCATGAGTTGCGCACTCCCCTGGCAGCCATCAAAGGATATGCCACCACATTGCTGGCCGAGGACGTGCGCTGGGATTCGAGCAGCCAGCGAGAGTTCCTGCGTGTCATCAGCCAGGAGACCGACCGACTCAATCATCTGGTCAGCGATTTGCTCGATCTCTCTCGCCTCGAGAGCGGTTCGCTCGAAATTGAACCTACCACCTGCAGTCTGGAAGATATCATCCAGCGCGCCATCCAACAGGCGCGCCCGGGGCCACGGGCACGCCTGCAGGTGGAATTGCCGCCTGACCTCCCCATGCTGCTCCTCGATTCTCGCAAGATGGAATCCGTGATCCGCAACCTGGTGGAGAACGCCCTGAAGTATGCCACGCCGGAAGGGCCTGTGACCATCTCGGTCGAAAGAGAAGATGGACAAATCACTGTGCGGGTGCAAGACAAAGGCCCGGGCATCCCGGCTGAATACGCCGAGGCGGTCTTCCAGCCGTTCGTGCGCCTGGACGACCGCCTTTCACGGGATGCGCCGGGCGCGGGACTAGGGCTCTCGATCTGCCGAGGTTTCGTCCGCGCCCATGGGGGTGATATCTGGATCGAAGACCGCGATCGTGGCACCTGCGTGACCTTTACCCTCCCGATCACTGAGCTCGGAAGTGAGGATTATGCCTGAGACCCGCGTGCTGGTCGTGGACGACGAGAAACCCCTGCGCGATTTCGTGCGGCGCAACTTGGAGGTACGAGGCTACCAGGTGGAGGTGGCGGCCAATGGATTGGAGGCGCTGGCGCTTTTTGGCGCAAAGCCCTTCGACCTCATCATCCTGGATCTGATGATGCCCCATATGGATGGCCTCGAGACAACGCGTCGCATCCGCCAGAACTCTATCGTCCCCATCATCGTGCTCACGGCGCTGGGCGAAGAGAGCGACAAGATCGCCGCCTTCGAGATGGGCGCCGATGATTACCTCACGAAGCCTTTCGGCGTGGAGGAGTTGCTGGCGCGGGTTCGGGCCGTGTTGCGCCGCGCCTCCTGGTCGGTGGAACCGCACACCGTGGCAGAAAAGATCCTGCAGCGGGCAGGAGTGCGAATCGACCTCGAGCGGCGTGAGGTCCGCGTGGACGGCGCCCCGATCGAGCTGACACCCACCGAGTTCGACCTGCTCTACCTGCTGGCCAGCAACTCCGGGATCGTGCTCACCCATCGCGACCTTCTCCAGCGCGTATGGGGTCCCGAATATGGCGACGAGGTGGAATACGTGCGAGTCTACATCGGCCGGCTGCGCCGTAAGCTGGAGCGCGATCCGTCCAAACCCCGCCGTATCCTCACCGAGCGAGGGGTAGGCTACCGCTTCACCAGCGGGTAGGCCGGACCCTTTTCAACATAATTTTCTTTCAAGGCCCGGCGTTTGCGCCGGGCTCATGTTTCCGTCCAACGATGGAAATAGCATGGCGAGACAGGCTTTCTCGCCGGGAAAAGGCGAGAAAGCAGTCCTTTCCCTCGCTTTCTCCATTCCCAATGAATCAAGCAGGATGCATTTCGATGAAACGCTTTGCGTTCAACTCACCGCTGCTCCTGGCAGCCACGCACCTGACTCTTTTCGCCTGCGCCCATGGAGAGGTCACGCACCCTCATGGGTAATGTTCGTCCCTGGCAGAGATCGATCCGCCTGAACGGTCAGCAATTCGGCCTCCCGCCGACACATCATAAGCCGGCATTGCGGCTCGCGCTGGTCATGAATCTCATCCATGCCCTGCGCCAATTGAAGTCCAAGTGCCTTTGCACATTGCCGGTCAAGCAAAATGTGCATTTTGCCCTATCGATCATTGACTACGCCTATGTGATGCAAGCAGCGCCTATCACGTTGCAAGGCCCAGCCAATCAGATCGCCGCCGAGGAGGCGCCGCAGGCTTCCTACTTGGGCATGCAAGCCCTTTTTCGGCGGAGCCGCCAAACCTCCAGAAGCCACGCCCAAGGGCGTTGCAAGAACGCCACAAATAGAATGTAACTGGACCCCATACGCCCACATTACAGATGTGCCATATGTCACAAACCCTTTGTGACGCGTGTCACTAAGCGCCTTGCCCGCCGGCCGATACAATTCCTTCATCAGAATATTCGCCTATGCACATAATTGGAAAGCGACGGCCGTATGAAAGCGATTGAAGAGGAAATCAACCTGTTGCATTCCCGGCTCTGTGCCTCCCTGGCGGATCCCAAGCGCATCCTCCTGCTTTACGCCTTGGGCGAAGGCCCCAAGAATGTCAGCGAATTGTGCCAATCACTGGGACTCCTCCAGCCCACCACCTCCCGCCATCTGCGCATGCTGCGTGAACGCGGGCTGGTGCGGACCCAGCGCGAGGGCAACATGGTGATCTACGCCCTCGTCGACCGGCGTGTCATTGATGCGTTGGATCTGTTGCGGGCTGTGCTCGCCGACCAGTTGAGCTCCCAGGCCCGCATCGCCGAGACCGTTTCACAGCAGCTGGAAGAGTAAGAAAACAAAACCGAAGGAGCCCATCGAATGAAGAATTTTCTCATCCTCGGGGGTGGCACGGGCGGCACGATGGCCGCCAATAAGATCAGCCACCACCTCGACCCGGCAGAATGGAAGATCATCGTCGTCGATCAGGACGAGACCCATTATTACCAGCCCGGCTTTCTGTTCATTCCCTTCGGCATCTACGGCCCGAGGGACGTCGTGCGGCCCAAGCGCGACTTCTACCCCCAGAACGTGGAATTCATCCACTCGCCGATCGAAGTCATCGAGCCCGAGAAGAACCGCGTGCGCCTGGAGCGCGAGGGGCGGGTGATTTCCTACGACATCCTGGTCATCGCAACCGGCACGCAGATCATGCCCTCCGAAACCGAAGGGCTGCTCGGTAACGGCTGGCACAAGAACGCCTTCGACTTCTACACCCTCGAAGGCGCCACAGAGCTCTCCCGCTTCCTGAAGTTCTGGAAGGGCGGCCGCCTGGTCCTGAACATCGCCGAGATGCCCATCAAATGCCCCGTGGCCCCGCTTGAATTCCTGTTCCTGGCGGATTGGTTCTTCCACGAGCGCGGCATCCGCGACAAGGTCGAGCTAGTGTTCGCCACACCCCTTCCGGGCGCGTTCACCAAGCCGCGCGCGGCCTCAATGCTCGGTGACCTGCTCGACGAAAAAGGCATCCACCTGGAGGCCGAGTTCATGATCGAGCGCGTCGACCATGGCAAGCAGGCCATCGTCTCCTACGACGAACGCGAGATCCCCTACGACCTGCTGGTGAGCATCCCGGTCAATATGGGGGCCGAGGTCATCAAGCGCTCGGGCATGGGCGACGCCTTGAACTTCGTCCCCGCCGACAAGCACACCCTGCAGTCCAAAGATTGGGAGAATGTGTGGGTCATCGGCGATGCCGGCAATCTGCCCACCTCCAAAGCCGGGTCGGTAGCCCACTTCATGCTCGACGTGCTGGTGGAGAATGTGCTACGGCAGATCGAGGGCCTTGAGCCGCTTCCCAAGTTCGATGGGCACGCCAATTGCTTCATCGAGTCGGGCTTTGAGAAGGGCATCCTGATCGACTTCAATTACGAGGTCGAACCCTTGCCCGGCAAATTTCCCTTGCCTGGATTCGGTCCCTTCTCCTTGCTGCGCGAGTCCGCCGTGAACCATTGGGGCAAGATGATGTTCCGCTGGATCTACTGGAACACGCTCCTGCGGGGCGGCGAACTGCCCTTTGAATCCCAGATGTCGATGGCCGGAAAATGGAACTGAGAGGCGTGTGATGGAAACCGTCGTGACCCAGGACCAACTGGCCGAAATCCACGCCAAGCTGGACTACCTGGTCGAGCAAGTGGAGGAGCAAAAACGCCGACAGCGGGCCGTGGATGAGCTGAAGGATGATCTGATCCCCGTCGCCAACCACATAGTCAAGCTCAGCATCGACGAGCTGGCGGAGATCGGCACCGAGTTCCAGCTCGAGGACCTGGCCTTCTTGTTGAAACGCCTGTTGCGCAACACGCGCTCGCTGGTGCGCCTGATGGACATGCTCGAGGCCGGCATGGGGCTGTCCGATGAAATGCAGCTCATCGGCCAGGGCGTCTTCGCCGACATCGTCGAGACGCTTGACAGGCTCGAGCGCGAGGGCTACTTCGGCTTCATGCGGGAGGGCTGGCGCATCGTCGAGCGGGTCGTCTCTGAGTTCAGCGAGGAGGATGTGCGCGCCCTGGCGGACAACGTGGTCACCATCCTGACCACCGTGCGCAACATGACCCAGCCGGAGATCCTGGCGCTCGCCAACAACGCCATCGGCGCCATCCACGAGGAGCCTATGGTCACGGAGAACGTCTCGACCCTGCGTCTGATTCGTGAATTGGGCGACCCAAGGGTGCGGCGAGGCATGGCACGCATGCTCAACATCGTCAAGGCGCTTGCGGACCAGCCTGGCCCACCGAAGGCAGAGTAGCCGCGGGCTCAGCTCCGCCGGGCGCAGCAGCTAGGAACGGCCAAATGGCCGATTGAAGAAGACCAACCTTAATCTTTCAGGAGGAAGGAAATGGCAACCGAAGTGATAGCTGGCGCGGAAGTTCCGGTCAACGAGGAAGGCTTCCTGGTCGACCCCAGCGTCTGGAATCGTGAGATCGCCGAGGAGATCGCCCGCCGAGAGGGCATCCCCGAGCTGACCGAGGCGCATTGGAAGATCATCGAATTCTGCCGCGCCAGCGCCTCAGAAAATGGGGCCGCCCCCACGCTGCGCGAGATCACCACCGGCACCGGCATCTCGACCAAGGAGCTCTTCAGCCTGTTCCCCAAGGGGCCGGCCAAGAAGGTCGCCAAGATCGCCGGCCTGGGAAAGCCCGAAGGCTGCGTCTAGCCTCGACCCTCAAACCTGTCTGATCGCAAAGGAGCGAACAACATGGCCGAAGAAACCCGCAAGATGGCGTTCATCTGCTCGAAAGGCTATTTGGATATGGCCTACCCGGCCCTGATCATGGGCTGGGCCGCCCTCGGCAATGGCATCGACGTGACCATCTTCTTCACCTTCTGGGGTCTGGATCTCATCACCAAGAAGCGCATCAATCGCCTGGAACTCTCCCCTGTAGGGAACACCAGCATGAAGATGAGCATGATGGGCTTCCCCACCGGGAACCTGGGCATCCCCAACTGGATGGCCATCCTGCCCGGCATGACCGCGTTCACGACCTGGTTTATGAAGAAGAAGATTGCCGAGGTGGGCGCGCCGCCGGTGAGCGAGTATATCCAGATGCTGGCCGACGCCGGCGCCAAGCTCTACGGCTGCAAGATGACAGTTGATATGATGGGCCTCTCCGAGAATGACTTTGTCGATGGGGTCGAGGCGGTCGTCACCGCTGGAGACTTCATGGACATGACCGAGGGCGCGCAGATCATCTTCATCTAGAAAGAGAGCCGACAGGCCAAGACAGCCAAGAGGTCATCCGGGGCGCGTGCGCCTGGATGGCCTCCTGGTGGACCGGCTGGAGTGCGGGCCCTGTCCGCCGCTAGGATTCGGCCTCCGCCCTAGTGCCAGCAAGGTGCCACCCGCTGGGAACTTCGCCCTCCGGGAATCCGGAGAGCACGAAGACCGCACTGGTGACCTTCGGGCCGGGATTGCGCCAGCGGTGGCGCAGATTGGCTGCAAACAGCAGGGTATCGCCCGGTTCAAGCAGGTAGATCTCATCCTCGACTTGATATTCGAGCTGGCCTCGCAAACAGATGACGAACTCATGACCGGCGTGGATAATGCGCTCAGGGCCGCTATGAGCACCGGTCTCAAGCGTGAGCGCAAAGGGCTCCATTGCGCCGACGAATGCCTCACCCCCGAGCCCCTCCCAGATGCCACGTGTGAACGGCACCCGCGTGCGTTCGCTCGCCTTGCAGTAGACCACCTGCGCCTGCTGCGATTCGGTCTCGAAGAAGGAAGTGATCGGCACTCCCAGCGCAGCGGAGACTTTATAGAGTGTGCTCACCGAGGGCGAAGTGCGCCCGCGCTCGATCAGGCTGAGAGCATTCGCCGACAGGCCAGAGCGACGCGCCAACTCGCGAATCGACCAGGCCTGCGCCTCGCGGAGCTGGCGCATGCGCACGCCTACATCGACCGAGATGGCTCCAGAATCGGTTGGCTCCATGGATTTCCCTCTGATTCAGGTCAAGGCGCTTCCTACTTATCTTACCCCATGCCCGGAACCTGCGCGCCTTCTCAAGCTTCTGGCCCAATACTTGCTCCTTACAAGCGCAGGACGTTGACTCCGCCCGGACTTGCCGGTATCCTTGGCGCCCCGGAATGGAACCGGTGCTCGGACGAATATTATGACGAACCATCAATCCGACAGCTTCTATAAGAGCATCCTCGACCAGCTTCATGATGGCGTATTCTTCGTGGACATCGACCGCCGGATTACCTACTGGAACCAGGGCGCTGAGCTCTTAACCGGCTTCGCCTCCGAGGACATGCTAGGCACGCGCTGCCCCGAGGGTCCCCTGCGCCACTCCAATGCCGAAGGCCAGATTCTGTGCGATACAAGCTGCCCCCTGGCCGCGGCAATCCAGGAGGGCGTGCCGCAGGAAGCAGAAGCCTTTTTCATCCATAAGCATGGCTACCATATCCCCATCTTCGTGCGGGCCGAGCCGATCCGCGATGAACGAGGCTCCATCGTGGGGGCAGTGGAGATCTTTCGCGATAATTCTCCCCGCCTGGAGGCAAAGGCACGGATCAACGAATTGCAGGACCAGGCCAACCGTGACCACCTCACTGGGCTCGCTAATCGCCGCTACGCCGAAGCCTTCATGCAGGAAGCCTTTTCGAGCCTTGGGCGCCTGGGATGGCCGATGGGCGTGATCATCGCCGATATCGATCATTTCAAGCGCGTGAACGATAAGTATGGCCACGATGTCGGCGATCGCGTGCTGCAGATGGTCGCCTCCACGCTCCAGGCCACGGCGCGCACTTCCGATCTTGTATCTCGCTGGGGCGGCGAGGAATTCCTCTCCCTGATCGTCAATGTGAACGGCGAGCAGCTTGGGAGCATCGCCGAACGCTACCGGCATCTTGTGGAAGCCGCCAGCCTGGATCTCAACGGGGAGCAAATTAAGGTCACCATCTCGTGCGGGGCTGCGATGCGGCGTCCAGAAGATGACCTGGCCTCGCTCATTCAGCGCGCCGACCGCTGTCTGTACCGGAGCAAGGCTGCCAGCCGGAATTGCTCGACGATCGACGCAGCCGACGTCCAAGCACCCGGCTGGTCCTAGCTTCTCCGAGTCGCCAAGATCACGCCAATACGTCGATGGGCACGAAGGAAAACTCACCCATGCCCAGTTCCTCGCCATGGAGCCAGCTCCTCAAGAAGCGCTACGCACTGCCTGCAGAACACGGCGCCTGGATCTGGTGGCTAGGTCCCTTGGCAATCGGGAGTGCCGCCGCGGGCCGCCTCGTGAGCGATCTCTCCTGGCTCGCCTTGGAGGCGCTGGTCCTCTTTCTTCTGCGGCAGCCGGCGACGATTTGGGTCAAGGCCATGAGCGGCCGCCGTCCCCGCAAGGAAGCTCGCCCGGCGGCTGCCTGGTTCGCGGTCTATGCCACCCTGGCCACAGCCATGGGGGCGCGACTTCTGCGAAGCGGCTATTGGCGCCTGCTCTGGCTGGCACTACCGGGGATTCCCGTCTTCGCCTGGCATCTTTGGCTGGTCAGCCGCCGCGAGGAGCGCGGCCAGATGGGCATCGAGTTGGTGGGCGCCGGCGTCCTGGCGCTGGCTGCGCCCGCCGCCTATTGGGTCAATGCCGGAGCAGACCCCTGGCTACCATGGCTGCTGTGGGGATTGACCTGGCTGCAGACCGCTGCATCGATCGTGCTCGTCTATCTGCGGCTGGCCCAGCGGCGGTGGAACGAGGCTTTCACTCCGATCGAGCGGCTGCGGAGGGGCGCCAGGGCCTTGTTCTATCATGCCTTCAATCTTGCCGCTGCTTCTTTCCTGGTTCTCAGCGGCTGGATGCCATTCTTGGTGGGGGTTGCCTTTAGCGTGTCATTGCTGGATGCACTGGCTGGCGTGCTCAACCCCCCCATCGGGCACCAGCCGGCGCGCATTGGCTTACGCCAGCTTGCCGGCAGCGCCCTCTTCACGCTCCTGATGATGGCCGCATTCGCTATCAGAGCCTAGTCTCTCGATTTGGGGGTCCGCTGGAGCTTCCCGGCCCGACCTCCACTCCAGCTCCAGGTGATCGAATTCCCCCCAGACCTCAGTCACCAGCAGGTTGCGCTCTTCGGCCACGAAGTTCCAAAAGCGGTCATGGGCCCGGGTCAGCGGACAGCACGTGTTGCGGGCGATATAGATCGTCCGCCGCAGGTCCAGGCCCTCTATCTTGACCTCCCGGACACGCCCCAGCGCCAACCCCCTGGCTGCCGCCAGTTCGGAGATGAATGCCACACCGATCCCTTGCTCGACGGCCATCTCGATCGCCTCTGCATTTCCGAGTTCCATCACGATATCCAAGGCCGAGCGCTCGATGCCGTGATGCTTCAGCGCCTCCAGCATCACCTCTTGCGTGCCGGCCGTGGGCTCGCGCACTATCAGCGGTTGGTCGAGCAGATCTGTGGGCAGCGCCTTGCCGTACTCCGCCCAAGGGTGATCGGCAGGCGCGATCAATATCACCCGGTCCTCGAAGAAAGGCTGGTATTGGAGATCCGGGTGGTCGATGCGTTTGCTCAGAACACCCACTTTTAGCCGCTCACCGAGCAACCGCTCGATGACCCCCTGTCGGCTGTGGATCTGAACCTGAAAACGCACCTTCGGGTAGCGGCGGCGGAAATGTGCCCCCAGCACGGGAAGCAGGTACTTACCCGAGGAGGTTGAGCAACCAATGATAAGGTCGCCCACCACCTCGCCCTGGATGCTGGCCATGGTCTCTTCGAGCCGCACCATCGCATCCAGCACATCCTGTGCCAGTGGGACAAGGGCCTCCCCCGCTTCGCTGAGCCGCACCGAGCGGCCGTGGCGGTGGAAGAGTTTGGCGCCAAAGGCGTGTTCCAGCGAGCGGATACTCTGGCTTATGGCCGGTTGGCTGAGATTGAGTTGCTGCGCAGCGCGCGTGAAGCTTTCTTCCTCCGCCGCGGCCAGGAAGATGCGCAACTCCGAAAGCTTTGCCATGCTACCTCCATGTCGCGTTTCCCCATCCAATCCGCGATGAAATCAGAATAATCTCCTCTAATCCTTCGGCCCCATCATAAAGCCAAGCCTTATTTTTGGGATCGTGACGATCGTCACAAATCCGCAGAACGCCTATCGCCGCAGGGGGCGGGCTCGGATCAGCGACCTGCGAACCCCGCAGGCATGAGAATCCGGGAAGGTTACGCATCATCGCATAACCAATTCTTATCACATCCGCTTATGGATGCGAATATGCAGGATGCCATTCCGCAGTGGAAGGCTATCCCGGCCGGGGTTAGACTATTTGTGAAATCCATCGCAAAGTGCGGAGGTCCATGCATGCATCTTCGTTCCAGGGTTGAATCGATCATCCGATTCGCCGGGCTGGTGGCCCTGGCGGCATGCGTCCCGCTTCTCATCGGCGGATGCTCGTCCCCGAGCTCACCCTCCCCCGCTGCGACGGCGACGCAGGCGGCGCCCTCACCCACGGCGCTGCCCTCCCCCGCGCCCACAGCTACGCCGGAGCCCGCCCACGATCAGGCGTGCATCGACTGCCATTCGGATGAGCAGCGGCTGATCGACACCGCCGCGCCCGAAGTCGAGGCGGCGGTCGAATCCTCCGGGGAGGGTTGAGGGGGCTCGGTGCCTCCGTTGGAGGCATGGGAGAAGGTCCTGATCGATCGGGAAGCCAGCCAGGAGGATGTCCACACAAGCCTCACCTGCCTGGAGTGCCATGGCGGCGCAAACGTACCTGAGAAGGATGCGGCTCACGAAGGCCTGGTGGCAGACCCCAGCCAGGATCCACAAACATGCGGCCAATGCCATCCCTCGCACGGCAGAGCCGCGCCTGGCAGCTTGCATGTGAACCTTCAGGGCTACTGGACCGACCTCGAGGCTCGCAGCCGACCAGAGTCCAAGCCTGCGCTTGAAGAGATGATGAACAACCATTGCACCAAGTGCCATGCCTCCTGCGGGCAATGCCATATCAGTCAGCCGGCGAGCGTGGGCGGCGGGCTTCTGGAGGGTCATGCCATTGTCGCCCGCCCGCCAATGTCCCGAACCTGCACCGCCTGCCATGGCAGCCGCGTGGGGGATGAGTACCTGGGCAAGAACGAGGGCTTCCTCGCAGATGTGCACTTCCGCCAGGCGCGCATGGTCTGCACCGACTGCCATGTCGCGGAGGAGATGCACGACCAGATCAACCCCGACGCAGCCTATCGCTATGACGGCCAGGTGACTCCGAGCTGCCTTTCCTGCCATCGCGAAGTCCTATCGCCCGAGAGCGAGATACTGCAGCATCAGCTCCATGGAGAGCGCCTCTCCTGCCAGGTCTGCCACGCCGTGAGCTACAAGAATTGCGATGGTTGCCATACTCTGCGCAATGAGGAGGGCATCCCCTACTTCGAGACCGAAGGCTCGTATCTGGGCTTCTACATCGGCTTAAACCCGCTTCAAAGTGAAGCCCGGCCCTCCACCTATGTTCCGCTGCGGCACGCGCCCATCTCTGAGGACTCCTTCGCCGAGTACGGCGAAGGGCTACTCAGCAGCTTCTCGTCGCTGCCCACCTGGCGCTACGCAACGCCTCATAACATCCAGCGGCAGACCCCGCAGAACAGCAGTTGCATGGCCTGCCATGGAGATCCCACCTACTTCCTGACCCCCGACAAGGTCAGGGAAGAGGAGCTCGAGGCCAATCAATCGGTTATCGTCACAGAAATTCCGCCCCTGATCTCACCGTAGGGGCGACGAAACCCATGAGAAGGGAGAAGAGAGAAATGAAACGCACGATCTATTGGCTCATGAGCGCAATTCTCATGCTGAGCATGCTCCTGAGCGCTTGCGGGCCGCAGGCCGCGCCCGAGGTGCAGGAGCCCGCACCCGAGGGGCAGGAGGCCGCGCCGGCTGAACCCGCCGAGGAACAGGCAGAGATGGCACCGGTTGACTTCGACGCCGCCTTCGACACCTTCCTCGCCGACATGCAGGCTTATAACACCATCACATCCCAGGCCCTCAATGAGATGCTCGCCGAGGAGCCGCCGCCATTCATCCTCGATGCCCGCACGGTGGGAGAGGTCGAGGAGAAAGGCCACATACCGGGCGCGGTGCTGATCCCGCTGAACGAACTGGCCAAGAAGCTCGAATACCTGCCCTCCTTTGATACCACCATCGTGTCCTACTGCGGCTCCGGCTGGCGCTGCACGATCGCGCTGACCGCCTTGGAAGCCTTGGGCTGGGAGGATGTCCTGTGCCTGAAGGGCGGAAGCTTCGCAGGCTGGGTCGAAGCCGGTTATGAAGTCGCCACGGGCATGCCGGAGGCCGAGCCGCTGAATGCTGCCCAGCCTGACCCGGCGGCCGTTGCTGCGATCGACGCCGTTCTCTCGAACATGCCCGATGGCTTTGGGGGCATCACCGCCGAAGCCCTGAACACCGCCCTGGCCGAGAACCCCGACCTCTTCCTGATCGATGTCCGGCGGGATGAGGAGGTTCAGTCGAAGGGCACCATCGAGGGTGCCATTCATATCCCACTCGAATCCCTTGTCGAGCGCAAAGCCGAATGGCCTGCCGAGACCGATGCCCCCATCGTGGTGTACTGCGGCTCCGGCCACCGTTCGACCATCGCCATGACGATCCTCTGGACCTATGGCTACAGTGATGTGCGCAGCCTTAAGGGTGGGTTCAGCGCATGGGCAGCCGAGGGCTACCCTGTGGTGGGCGGCGAGGCCGCATTGGATGCTGCCTATGCCACCTTCCTGGCCGACATGGAGGTTTACAACACCATCAGCCTGGAGGCCTTGAACGAGCTCCTGGCGGAGGAACCACCGCCGTTCCTGCTCGATGTCCGCAACGTAGCCGAGGTGGAAGAAAAAGGCTATATCGAGGGCGCGGTACTCATCCCCCTGCGCGAGCTCGCCCAGAACCTCGAATACCTGCCCTCCTTCGACACCCCCATTGTCTCGTACTGCGGCTCGGGCTGGCGATGCACCATCGCCCTCACCGCACTGGAGGCTCTCGGGTGGGAGGACGTGCGCTGCCTGAAGGGTGGAAGCTTCAGCGGCTGGGTCGAGGCCGGCTATCCCATCGCCACGGGCGTGCCGGAGGCCGAGCCCCTGAACGCCGCCGCGCCTGACCCGGCAATGGTGAGCGTCATCGACCAGGCGCTCCCGAGCATTCCCGAAGGCTGGGGCGTGATCGCCGCTGAGGTTCTCAATGCCGAACTGGCCGAGAATCCAGACATGATCCTGATCGATGTTCGCCGCGATGACGAGCTGCAGGAGAATGGGGCCATCGAGGGCGCCCTTCATATCCCGCTCGAATCCTTCATCGAGCGCAAGGCCGAGTGGCCCGCCAAGGATGCCAAGATCGTCGTCTACTGCGGCTCCGGGCACCGCTCGACCATCGCCATGACGATGCTTTGGTCCTACGGGTACACGGACGTGCGAAGCCTCAAGGGTGGGTTCGGCGCCTGGGTGGAAGCCGGATACCCCGTCGCCGAAGTCGTCATGCCCTGACGCTTCCAGTCGAATTCGCATCGCAACTGCAAGGGCCGCCCGGGCGGACCGGGCGGCCTACATTTTGCTGGCACTTATCGCCGCAACCATAGGATTAGCGATGATTCATTGAGTCCAAACAGCTACTCAGTGCCTGCAGTGCTTCCCATTCGAGGACGCGCAGCCGCCGCCAAAGCGCCGAATCCCGGACGCGCTCCGAAAAATCGAGCCAATTCTTCTCAAGGCTGCGCCAGCGACGGCGGGGCAGGATCAACCAGACCCAAGGCTCGAGGTCCAGGGACTCGGCCAGGGTGAGCGCCACCTTCAGCGTCCTTGCCAATTGGTAATGCCGATGGCATGCCGGCCGAGGCCCCGCCGGCTCAGGCCGCGGGCCCATAAGCAGGTCTTCCATGAACCTTGCCGCCGGGTCCGACCAATAGCGGCACGGCTCAGACTCCCGCTCCTCCGAGGTGTGCACTTCTGGGCAGCGGCCTTGTTGATAGCGGCTGCAAATACCAAACCGCCCAGTGTGTTTCGCCTCGATGGCCAGCAGATGGTGCTCCCCCACGAGCAACAGGTCGATCTCCGTCCGCGGACCAGGTCCATCCACCCGCCCAAGCGCATCGTCCAAGCCTTTCAGCCGGTTCCCACCCACATCCAAGCCCCAGAAGTATGGCGTCAGCACATCCTGAAACTGCCCCGAAGGCAGCCTGGTGCCCCATAGCGGTCGAATGGATAGCAGCAACCGTAGGTCTAAGTTGGGCCGGCAGAGGGGATAAATTAGGTTCCAGAGCAGCGCATTCTCAGAGCGCGGCTTTAGGAAGTTCGCTCGCACGCTTGCCGGCAGCGCGGTGAAGATGGCCTCGCCGCGCCCGTGCAAGACCCGCCGGGGGATGATGTCATCGCCGGAAAGAGGCCTGTTGTTCAACGTGCCAGTTGTTCCGCAACCTGCCGCATCCGCCGCAGGAATGTGCTCGCCCGGCGCCAGGAATCCAGTTCCACATGCACTGCTGGCCGCCCGGCCTCACGCAAGGCCTGAAGGTCCCCGGCGGCCTGGGCCAGCTCGAGAGTGGCGAAGCTATAGCCCGCCTCCGGTATCTGGAAATCGCGGCTGTGGCCTGCCGTGAGAATGGCGAAGGCTCCCTGCTGTGGCCCCCCTTTATGAAGCTGCCCGGTGGAGTGCAGATAACGCGGGCCAACCCCGAATAGAACAGGGATCCCGGACCTCTCACGCAGGGCGCGCCGCAGTCGCTTTGCCTCCTGCATCCAGGATTTGCGCTCCGGGAGATATGCCAGCAGACCCAGGCCGTGCCGCTCCCCAGCCTCTTTGAGGAGCCAGGTGATTGCCTGATCCAGGGACTCGGCGGAGAGCGTCTTGGGCGCCTCCCCCCTCAGCCGGATCCCCTCCCCCTCCCAGATCACAGGCTCAAGCGGAACCGCCCCGCTCTTCTTGAAGCGGGCCAGCAGCGTCCGTGTGCGGTCCTTCGCAGCCTGCACATCGGGCTGGTCGAATGCGTTCACTCCCAGCCAATGGCAGGCCACGGCCGTGGCAAATTCCCATTGGAAGAATGCCTTCCCCAGGTCACGCCCACCTGGACTCATCTCCATCACAATCACCGGCAGGCCCGCCTTAACCCAACCGCCCATTCTGCGGTCAAGCTCGCCGGATGAACGCAGGTAGACGATCGTCCGGTCCTGTCCATAGGCGCCTGCGGACCCAGGCGGCTCTGCGACGACGGGGGTCAGCCCGCGGCCCTGCTTGCCGCTGCTTTCGGCGATGAGCTGCTCGGCCCAGAGCGCGAACGTTTCGATTTCCGGATCGCCCACGAACGTCAGACGGTCCCGCCCGGAATCATGCGCCGCGGCCAGACAGGCCCCCAGGACCAGGCCGGGATTCGCAGGCTCCTCCACCTGAGGGCCACAGCGCCGGGCCATTTCTGCACCGCCCTGAGCGATCTCGCCCAGGGGAAGGCCAAGCAGCGCCGCTGGCATCAATCCGAATTCGGTCAGCGCCGCATAGCGGCCGCCCACATCGGAAGGAGGGTTGAGGACTTCCCGGAAGGCCCGTTCTCTTGAAAGGGCATCGAGCGGTGTCCCGGCATCTGTTATGGCAATGAAGTGGTCACCCGGCGAGCGCCCAAGCGCCTCCTCCATCCAGGCCCAGAAGTGGTCGAGCAAGGCGCGGGTTTCGGTCGTGGTGCCGGATTTGCTGGCTGCGAGGAACAATGCCCGTTCCGGCTCCAGCCGCCTCTGGATCTCCCAGATGGTCTCCGGGTCACTTGTATCCAGCACGCTGAGCTCGGACCTGCCCTGAGCGCTCGCCAGGACATAGGCCGCCAGGGAGGAGCCGCCCATGCCAAGCAAGACGATCTGATCCAATCCCGCGGCATGGATCTCCGCGGCGATCGATTCGAGCGTCGGCGTTCGGTCCAATGCCTCGTCTGGCAAGGTGAGCCAGCCCAGCCGCTCCGTCGCGGCCTCTCCGGCGCTGGTGGGCCAGAGACTCGCATCCCGCCTCCAAATGCGCCGAGCCACTTGACGCTCCTTCAGCATTCCCAGGATCTCTGGCACGCTCTGGCTGAGCGGGCCAAGCTCACGCCGGAGTGCGGCGGCTTGCGCCTCGATCGTGGCCAGCAGCGAGCGGTAGGCATGGGCAAACTTCTCCACCCCCTCTCGCTCGAGCCGATCGGTGACCTCCTGCATGTCTATGCCCAGCGATTCGAGTGCTCTCAGCTGGGCATGCGAGGCCGAAAGATCCTGCTCCAGGGTCAATTCGACCCGCCCATGATCGAGGAAGGCATCCAGGGTGTGTTGCGGAATGGTGTTGACTGTCTGTGGGCCGATCAGGTTGTCGACATAATAGGTGTCGCCATATGCGGGGTTCTTAGTTCCGGTCGAGGCCCACAATGGCCTTTGAACCCTTGCGCCCTGCGCCGCGAGGCGCTGGAAACGGACCCCCTCGAAGACCGCCTTGAATTGAGCATAAGCCAATTTCGCGTTGGCGATGGCCGCTTTGCCCATTAGGCTGGCTGCCCGCTCGGCCTCTGGTCCTTCCGAGCGCATGATTTCTTGCAGCCGTGCATCGACAGCCGTATCCACCCTGGAAACGAAGAACGAGGCCACCGAAGCGACATGGTGAAGCGCCTGCCCGCGCTGCACCCTGGCCTCCAGGCCTCGCAAGTAGGCCTCCATGACCTCGCCGTAGCGGTCCAGCGAAAAGATCAGGGTCACATTGATATTCAGGCCATCGGCAACCGCGGCCTCGATGGCCGGCAATCCCTCCCGGGTGGCCGGGATCTTGACCATCACATTGGGTCGGTTGACGGCATCCCACAGGCGCCTCGCCTCGCGAAGCGTCCCTTCGCTATCGTCCGCCAGTTCAGGGTTCACCTCGATCGATACATAACCATCTTCCCCATTGGTGGCTTCGTAGAGCCTGAGCAGGACATCGGCCGCAGCGCGAATATCATCGATCACGAGCCGATCCAGGATGCGCTCCGCCGGCCAACCGGCTTGAGCCATCATGCGCAGATCTCGCCGGTAGGCATCGCTGCCCGTGATGGCTTGCTCGAAGATGCTGGGATTGGAGGTGACGCCGCGGATTATCTCATCGGCCACATGCTGAGCCAGTGCGCCGTTTTCGATCATGTCGCGCTGGATGTAATCCAGCCAGATGGATTGGCCCAAGGCATGCAATTCGCGGGCGCGGTTCATTCGTCGGCCCCTTTTGCCCAGGCTTCTTCAAGCGCCTGCACTTTGCTCAGCCGGCGAACGTGCCGCTCTTCGCCGGTAAAGCCGGCGCCGAGAAAGGCCTGCACGATCTCCACGGCCAGCGCCGAGCCGATCACCCTGGCGCCCAGCGCGAGTACGTTTACGTGATCGTGTTCCACAGATTGATGGGCAGAGTAGGTATCATGGCATAGGCCAGCGCGCACGCCTCGAAGCTTGTTGGCGGCGACCGCCGCGCCCACTCCGGAGCCACAAAGAATGATGCCCCGCTCAGCCTCGCCGGCCTGGACAGCCCGGCCGACGCGAATGGCAAAATCCGGGTAATCATCCTGAGGATCCAGCTCATATGCCCCCACATCGATGGCCTCATGCCCGGCAGCGCGGATGACATCCAGAATCGTTGCCTTCAGTGGATACCCACCGTGGTCTGCTCCTATCGCCACTTTCATGTCAGCTGCGCCTCCTTGCGAACGCGCTCGAGCGAATGCCTGGCCTCCTCAATGATGTGCTCAGCAGTCGGGCCAAATTGTCGATAGATTTCCTGGTAGGGTGCCGAGGCCCCAAAGCGCTGAATTCCCACCACAACCCCCGCGTCTCCCACCCATCGCTCCCATCCCATCGGCACGCCCGCCTCGACCGCCACGCGCGCCCGGATGCCCGGTGGCAGCACGCTCTCACGG
>CAZBLT010000046.1:0-19400 GCA_964492745.1 uncultured Anaerolineaceae bacterium | reverse complement strand
GGGGGGGACAGGCGGCCAGGTTCACGATCTCATTTCGGAAGGGCGAGCGGCCGCTCGGCCCTACATGGCCGGTCGCGGGGCCGCGACCGCAGGGCGGAATCCAACCCGGCCCCGAAAGGCCGGGGCCGGTTGAATGCTCAGTTACTATATGATCGGAGCGATGGTCAGCGCCGGGAGGCGTGACTCCGACGCCGGTTCCCGGCGTGGCTCCCGTTCCGCGGCCTGGACCGCCTCGGGCGCGAGGCCCCGTTCCCTCTTCGCGCCGACCCATTGCGCGGGAAGGCGTTCTCGGGCACGAACGCCCCGTAATTGAAGTCCGCCAGGCGGCGGCGCTCGATGCGCGCTCCAACCGCCTTCTCGATGTCGCCGACCATCTGGCCATCGGCTTCGCCGGCAAGCGTGAAGGCCTCGCCGGACAGCTCGGCTCGGCCGGTTCGCCCGATGCGGTGCGTGTACGCATCGACGGTGTCGGGGATGTCGAAGTTGATCACGTGCGAGATCCCAGCCACGTCGATGCCGCGGGCGGCGACGTCGGTGGCGGCGAGGATGTCGAACCTGCCGCTGCGGAAGCCCTCGATCGAACGCTGCCGTTGGTTCTGGGACATGTTGCCCTGCAGCGCCGCGGCGCGGAAGCCGTGCTTGACCAGGTCGCGGGCCAAATTGCGGGCGCGGTACTTGGTGCGGGTGAAGATCAACACCCGGCCGGTAGCCGTCTGCCGAAGCATCGCCAGGAGCAACGCCTTCTTGAGATTGGCGGGCACCGGGTAGAGTGCGTGCGAGACGGTCTTGGCCGGGGCGATGGCCCCAATCTGCACCGTGACCGGATCGATCAGGATGCTGGCCGCCAGCTGGCGCACGTCCGCCGGCATCGTGGCCGAGAAGAAGAGCGTCTGCCGCCGGCCCGGGACCAGCTTCAGGATGCGGCGGATATCCGGCAGGAAACCCATGTCGCACATGCGGTCGGCTTCATCCAGGACCAGGACTTCGACCTCTCGCAGGTCGATGGCACGCTCGCCGGCCAGGTCCAGCAGGCGTCCGGGGCAGGCGATCACGATCTCGATCCCCCGCCGCAGCGCTGAAACTTGGGCCTTCTTGCTCACGCCGCCGTAGATCGAAAGGCTGCGCAGGTTCATGCCTCTACTCAGGTCTCCCGTCATCTGATGGATCTGTTCGGCCAGCTCGCGCGTGGGCGCGACGATCAGGGCCCGCACTTTGCGCCGCGGACCTTGGGTCAGGCGCTGCAGGATCGGCAACATGAAGGCGGCGGTCTTGCCGGTGCCGGTCTGCGCCAGCCCGATCACGTCCCGTCCCTCCAGCACAAGCGGGATGGCCTGAGCCTGGATCGGGGTCGGGGTGCTGTACCCGGCCGCCTCGATGCGATGCGCGATACGCGCATCCAATGGAAATTGCTTGAAATTCACGGAAAAGTCTCCTTGACTCGGTTGAGCCAAGTCGCACCCTCAGCCCATACATAAAGCTACGATACAACCGGGATCGGCTGCGATCCATTCCTCAGCCGCGCCAACCGAACGGTTGCCACATTGGGACCATCACCGCGGTCCGGCGGTTGCGTGGTGCCCTGTTCGATTCGGTGGGAATGGGAAGAGGGGTAACGCCCCCATAAACGCCGTTGGGTCGGGTTCAGGCGGAGCGCCCAGGCAATGCATGCATTGTACCAGATAAACCCGACCGCAGATGGCAGCGCCGGAAAAGATAGGAAGTCCTTGATTGCGGCTGCGTCCCAGGCCGGAGGGCGCGGCGCTCCGTCCTCCATGGCGGAGTCATCTGATAATTTCGTGTTCGGCTACACACGCCATGGTTCGTCCTTGGGCGGGCGTGTTCTTGAGGGGCCGGCGTGGTGGGCCGGGTTCTCGATATCCAGGTCCGATTGCAGCGGATTGGCGGCGATGTATTCACGGATGCGACCCAATGAGCGTTCGTCCCGGATGATGTGTTCGTAGTAGTTGCGCTGCCAGACCACAGTGCCGGGTGTCCCACGGCGGGCGTTGATGCGGCGGGTGGCGGCGGATTTGAACCCGGCGACGAATGCCCCCAAGGACTGCGGCGCACGCCGTAGGGGCGCACGGCCGTGCGCCCCTACAGGGGTCATGGAAACTCCTGCAGGGATGATCCACACAATCCCATGAAGATGATTCGGCATGACAACGAATTCATCTGGGCGTAACTCGATTTCCTGCCTTATATCGGCCGATCGAAACCATTCCTCCTGAACAATGCTGCCGAATATGTCGGGAACCATCTCCCCCTCAACCACCTCCCCGAACAGGCATACGCGATCGTGGGTGCAGATCGTGACGAATTACGCGCCCGGCCGGGCATAATCATAACCCTTCAGGCGGAGTGAAAGGCGGCGATGCGTTTCACTCTTCATGCGCCACCTCGGCCGCCATTCTCACCTTCCTTCTGCCGCTGACTTCGCATTTCCCGACCATCCAGCTGCCGGCGGACGGAATGCGGCCCCATGTCGTGGGATTGTCCGGTCGCGGCTGATTTGAATCCTGCGATGAATGAACCCAACGAGCCCGGGGCAGGGCTATGGGCGGTTCGCTCGTGTGGCGGCGACCGGCCCCTCGCCCCTACCTCCAATGTGGATCTGCCGCCACGGGCCTCGTCGAAGAGTTCATTGCAACCGGATGGCTTTCGATAAGGGGATACCAATAACCTCTGGGAACACCCGCATCAGCCCGTCCCCCGGAGCAGCTCCGCGGGAAAGTGCGTCGGCAGCACGTGTTTCAACCTGGCGTGCTGCTCACGGTCCAGGGTGACCAGTGCGCCCCCGAAGCGCAGGGCCACAGCGGCATAGACGGAATCGCTTCCCCGCAGCGCATGCTCGGCGGCGATCTGCGATGCCTGCGCCGCCAGGGTTTCGTCCAGCGGAACCAGGATCAGATGGGGCAAGCTCCTCAGGGTTCCCGCAAACTCCCGCGCCAGCGCGGCATCTTCCCGTCCGCGGCGTATGGCTCCCGCCACCTCCGGAAGCAGCAGTGTCGGGCAGACGAGCGGCACCCCGCGCGTCTGAAAACCAGCCAGTAACTCCCGGCTGTCTTCATGCCCGTCTTCGTGGGGGTTGAAGGCGTTCAGGAATACGCTCGCATCGATGATATATAGGTGCGCCAAGTCCACCGCCTAGCGCCGCATCTCCGACAGCAACTCCGCGCTTGTCTGGGGCGATCGCCAGCCCCGGCCGATCTCTTCGCCAAGCCGCTCCAGCCTGCCCCAGGCCTCCCGCTCGCCTCCAGGGGCTTCCACCGCCGCGGCATCATCCAGGGGGATCAAGGCCGCCACGGGGCGCCCGCGATAGGTGACCACGTACCTCGCCCGCCGCTCCCGGATGGCGCGCAGGATCTCAGAGGTCTTCGATTTCAGCTCACGTACGCCGACTTCAGGCATCGCTCCTCCGAGATTCGATATGTAGTCTCATATGTGACTACATTATAGCATCATCATGAACGCATATCAACGGCGTGGAGAGATCAGGCCCTGCCTAATGCCTCTGGTGTGCCTCTCTCGGCGACGCGCCTTATCGCCTCCACGATCCTCACCATCCCCAGCGTGTCCAGCTCGCAATAGCGCCACAGGTCCTCGCGAACGCGGCGGACCTTCGCAGGGTCATGCTCCTTCCGCAGCGCCAGGGAAGTAGCTTGGGCATCGGATCCACTTATCCGCGCCATGGTTCGCCGTGGGGTGGGGGCGTTTGCGAACCCGCAGCAAGGTTGGTCGGGTTCTCGCGGTCCAAATCCCACTGCAGGGGATTGTTCGCGATATATGCGCGGATGCGGTCTAGCGCTTGTTCATCGCGGATGATGTGTTCATAGTAGTTGCGCTGCCAGACCACAGTGCCGGGTGTCCCACGGCGGGCGTTGATGCGGCGGGTGGCGGCGGATTTGAACCCGGCGACGAATGCCCCCAAGGACTGCGGCGCACGCCGTAGGGGCGCACGGCCGTGCGCCCCTACAGGGGTCATGGAAACTCCTGCAGGGATGATCCACACAATCCCATGAAGATGATTCGGCATGACAACGAATTCATCTGGGCGTAACTCGATTTCCTGCCTTATATCGGCCGATCGAAACCATTCCTCCTGAACAATGCTGCCGAATATATTGGGAACCATCTCCCCCCCGGCCACTTCCCCAAACAGGCATGCGCGATCATGGGTGCAGATCGTGACGAAATAGGCTCCCGGGCGGCTATAGTCGTAGCCCTTCAGCCTCAAGGAGCGCCGTCTTGGCGATTTGGGCTTCATCGTCTCTCCCCCCATCCCCTGCAGCGGCTGGGAGCGCGGGAATTCGTGGCTCCAGCGCGCGTATCAGGGCCTCATGCACGCCGCCAGAGCTCATCCACGATCCGCACCATGCCCAGGGTGTCCAGCTCGCAGTAGTCCCATAGCGCCTGGCGCACTTGTCGGATCGCTTCAGCGTCATGCTGCTCCCGCAGAGCCAGGAAGGCCTCCATCGCCTGGGTGCCATCGGCGATCTCCATGCCCTCGTAGCTCAAATCCGGAGCGAGCGCCGGCAGGACGGATTTCAGCGAAGCCGAGCCGTTCATCGCCGGCAGGTAGAGCCAGCGCTTCTTGAACGGCTCGATCAGGTCGACGATCCGCGCCAGCCGGTCTTCGATCGCCGCGCCGTGCTCGGGGAAGGACGCAGCCAGAGCCCGCAGCACTCGCACCTCGAAGCTGGCATGGTAGGCCAGGATGCTGCCCTCGCCCGCCGTCTCAGGTATCAACCGCTCGAGCAGAGCGGGGCGGGGGTCCTCACCCGGCTCGGCCAGGAAGCCGCTGTGCTCGGGCTGCGCGCCAGGCTCGCGCTGCACGTGCAACGAGTACTGGAAGGGCACGTGCGCATGCGGCCTCAATCCGTCGTAGGGCGGGACGGCGGTGCTGAAGGTCTCGAAGTCCAGGTAGTAGAGCGGGTAGGTCAGGCGTTCAAGGAAGTTTCGAAGCGCCTCCCGGTCGACGATCGGTTCTCTGGATTTATGCGCCTGGACGTGGAAGCGCGAGCGTGGCTGCAGGGGGTAGTCGTCGGGGATATCCTCGATGCGCACCACGCCCTGGTTGTAGAGGTCGAAGGCCTTCTTCTTTCCGATGTAGTAAACGTCGAAGACGGAAGGCTCCGGCACGTGTCGCCAGCAATAGCCCTTGAAATCACAGGCGTCGGGATCGTCGCAGTAGGGCCCGATGCCCACCTGCGGCTCGGTGCCTTCGGCGAGGACGCGCTTGGCGGCCTCGATCTCTCCGGGCACCTGCGGGAGGATCTCCTGGATCATCTCCTTCATCGGTTCCAGCACAAAGAGCGCTTGCAGATTCAGGTCCCCCTGGCGGGTGTACTCCCGATTCAGATGCGCGAGGTAGACCTCCTCCAGGCGATAGCCAGCCTGCTCAAGCAGGTAGGCCTGCAGGGCGACATCCCACGCGTAGTGGTCTTTGACGTCGTTGCTGCTCTTGACCTCGACCAGCGTCCAGGCGTCATCGCTGCGGAGGAGGATGTCGACGAAGGCCAGCACGCCGTCGTGGAGGACGCCGGCCTCGTAGAGGACCTGTGCGCCGGCCTGCACAAGGTCGTGTGTGCGGCGCAGCGCGCCGGCGAAGTCGAAGGGCGCTTCGCGGGCCAGGACGCCCCCGGGGAAGAGGCCCCGGGCGAGCTCGTTCACCTGCTGGCCTTCCTTCATGTGGCGCTGGGCGGAGGGATCGAGGGGGTCGCGCAGGTCGGCGCGGAAGCGGTCCAGGTAGAGCGACTTCTTGCAACGCACGCCGCGCAGGAAAGAGGTCTTGGAGAGCAGGTGGGTCTCGGGCAATGGCCCCTCCTTATCGGCGTTGGTTGGATGATGGAGATTGTACCGGGAGAGGGACTTCGGTGGGAAACGAGCGGGAAGCTATTAGGCCCATCGAAGCCGGAGTTGGGTGTCGATCGGCCGACATCGGGCCTACGCGGAGTCGGTTGGGCCACCCATGATGGCCAGCCTATCGCGCATAGTAGTAGCGCACGGCCGTGCGCCCCTACCTTCGTCTAGCCCGACATGCCCCTTCCTTCCACCTTCCGGCCGCATGTGGGGCACGTGCCGGCCCGCACATGGTTGCGTATGACCCCCATGCCCCATCGTTCGATGAGCGTCTCCCCGCAGCCGGGGCAGATTGTATTCGCTCCGGCCGTGGAGGGGATGTTTCCCAGGTAGACGTAGCAAAGCCCCTCCTCACGGCCGAGCTCATAGGCCCGGCGAAGCGTTTCCACGGGCGTAGGGGGGCGGTCGCTCATCTTATAAGTGGGGAAGAATCGGCTGATGTGCCAGGGTGTCTCCGGCCCCAGCTCGTCCACCAGGAAGCGGGCCAGATCGCGCAGCTCCTGGGGATCATCGTTCAGGCCGGGGATGAGCAGCGTGGTCACCTCCACCCAGATACCCATGCTCTTCATGGTGATCAATGCATCCTGTACCGGCTGCAGCCGGGCGCCGATGTGCCGCCGGTAGGTCGCCTCCCGGAAGGCTTTCAAATCGACATTGGCTGCGTCCAAGTAGGGGCGGATGACCTGTAAGGCGCCTCTCGTCATGTAGCCATTGGTGACAAAGACATTCCCCAATCCCCGCTGGTGGGCGAGTCGGGCGGTTTCGCAGGCGTACTCGAAAAAGATGGTGGGCTCGGTGTAGGTGTAGGATATGCTCCTTGAGCCTGAGCCTACGGCGGCGGCGACGATCGCTTCGGGGGGAGAAACCCGCTGCGGAACCGCCAGGTGCTCCCGTGGCGCCTGGGATATCGACCAATTCTGACACCAAGGGCAGCGAAAGTTGCAGCCTGGTGTGGCGATGGAATAGGAGACGCTGCCGGGGTGGAAGTGGTAGAGCGGCTTCTTCTCGATAGGATCGACGTGCTCGCTGACCGTCCGCCCGAACACGTGAGTCACCAGCCTGCCGCCTTGGTTTTCCCGCACCTGACAGATGCCAAAGCGGCTAGGCCGGATGACGCATTCATGGGCGCATAGGTGGCAGCGGACTGTGCCCTCACGCTCGGCGGTGTAGAGCCAGGCCTCGGTTGCGATCCCTGTGTCCATGATCCGCTATCTCGAAAGGGGCCGGGAGGTTTTCAGCAGCCCCAGCGTTTGCCTGCCACTATTTTAGATCATTTCTGGCCGAATCTGCCTGCATGCCATCAAGCCGCGGTATTATGGAAGAGGGCAATAAGTTGGGGGTGGCGAGAGGTGGAAACACGGGTTCGAATCGGCACCTCAGGCTGGGTCTACCCTCATTGGCGCGAGGTCTTCTACCCTCGCGGCCTGCCGCAAGACCGCTGGTTCGGCTGGTATGCGCAGGCTTTCGATACGGTCGAAATCAATTCTACCTTCTACCGTCTGCCGGAGGGGAGTGTCTTTCGACACTGGAGGCAAGAAGCCCCGGCTAGCTTCTGCTTTGCAGTCAAGGCCAACCGCTATCTGACCCATCTCAAGAAGCTCAAGGGCGTTCGCGAGCCCTTGGCACATTTCCTCTCTCGGGCCAGGTTGCTCGAACCGCACCTAGGCCCGATTCTCTGGCAGCTCCCACCACACTGGCGGGTTGACCTCCCCCGTCTTGAGGGCTTCCTGGCGCTGCTCCCAAGGGACATCATGCATGTCTTCGAGTTTCGGGACCGCAGTTGGCTGTCGTCATCCGTGCGCGGGCTGCTTGAGAAGTCGGGGGTCGGATTCTGTATTTACGTCATGCCCGGCATCGAATGCCCTCCCTGGGTCACGGCGGGCTGGGTTTACTTGCGGTTTCACGGGACGGGCGAGGCCTATGGCGGCCGCTTCGGTGCCCGCCGGCTGAGACCCTGGGCGGCGCGCATCCAGTCCTGGATCCGGGAAGGACGGCGGGTGTATGCCTACTTCAACAACGATGCCTTCGGCTACGCCGTGCAGGATGCCCGGACGCTGCGAGAGCTGCTTAGGCTGCCTGAGCGGAGTGGCCACCGGCAGGGCTCCGACCCGCAGGTGGATGGCGGAAGGGCGCAAAGCGCTTGAAATCGAGCCAGACTGCTATAATCGCATCATGCCGAAGAGGTTCTCTGGCAGAAAGGGGTGGAAGGATGACGGCTCCCGCCTATTATGACGAAGCAAAGGTCGGCAGGCTTGTCGCGCCCGATATTGCGGCGGCCACCGCCGCCGGGCTGGCAGCCGGCTTGCCGCCGGCGGCGGAGGACAAGCAGCGCGTGCTCTTGCTGCTCATCGACGCCCAGGTCGATTTCATCCATGAAGATGGCGCATTATCCGTTCCCGGGGCAGTGGAAGACACCCGCCGCACGGTCGCATGGATCTACCGCAACGCCGCGAAGATCAGCGCCATCGCCGCCTCCCTCGACAGTCATATTCCGCTGCAGATCTTCTTCCCAACCTGGTGGGCCGATCGCGAAGGCCACCATCCCGAGCCCTTCACCGCCATCACCACAGAGCAGGTCGAAGAAGGCAATTGGACGCCGCTGTATGAGCCTGAGTGGTCGCGGCACTATGTGCGCCGGCTGGAGGAGCAGGCCAAGAAGCAGTTGATGATCTGGCCTTTCCATACCCTGATGGGCACACCCGGCCACGCCCTCACCCCTGCTCTCTATGAGGCCATCGCCTTCCACGCGGCGGCGCGCAGAGCCAGGCCGCGCTTCCTGATCAAAGGCACGCTCCCGAAGACAGAGTTCTACTCCATCCTCGAGCCGGAGGTAAAGGACCCCGAGGACCCGGAGGCCGAGCTCAACGAGGCCTTCCTGGAAGAGCTCCTGTCCTACGATGCGGTGTACCTGGCCGGGCAGGCCAAGAGCCATTGTGTTCTGGAGACGGTCACCTCCATCATGCGCCGCGTCGGCGACCGCCGTGAGCTCGCAGAAAAGTTCCACCTGCTCACCGACTGCACCTCCTCCGTCGCGCACCCGGAGGTGGATTTCGAGGCCCTCGCGCAGGCCGCCTATGCCGAATTTTCCGGGCGAGGCCTGCAGCTTGTGACCTCGGCAATGCCGCTCGACTAGCGCTCAAGCGCTCCGGGTTGCTGCCTGGGGATTGCATCGAAGCGACGTCTCGCTCTTGATCCATGCCTGGCGCTGCATGGGGAACCCCGGCAGCCGGCTGGGTGGCTTGGCCGGAGCGTTCCTCTGGGCGCCGGCCGAAGCAAGGTAGAATAGGCCATCACCGTGGCTCCGTTGGATGTCAGGGGTCTATCTCATGCAGCCCAAGAAGGTGCTTTTTCTCTTTTCGGATACCGGCGGCGGCCACCGCAGCGCGGCGGAAGCGATCGTCGAGGCGCTCGAAGAATGCTGCCCCGGCGCTTTCGCCTGTGAGCTGGTCGATGTTTTCCGCAAGTACGCTCCGCGGCCACTCGACCGCATGCCCGATCTCTATCCAAGCATTACGCGGCTGCCGGCTGCGTGGGGGGTGGGGTACCGGGTTTCGAACGGTCGTCGCCGGGTGAGGGCGCTGGAGCGCACGCTGTGGCCTTATGTACGCCGGGCGGCACGCCGCCTGGTCGCCGAACGCCACCCCGACCTTTATGTGTCCGTGCATCCACTGCTCAACCATCCGGTGCTGCGCGCCCTGGGTTCGGAACGCCCTCCCTTCATGACAGTGGTCACAGACCTGGTTACTGCCCATAGTTTCTGGTATGCCCCGGGCGTGGATGAATGCCTGGTGCCGACGGAGGCGGCGCGCGAGCGGGCGCTGCAGACGGGATTGGAAGCCGACAGAGTGCATGTCGTTGGACTCCCGGTTTCCAGGGCCTACTGCGGACCAGATGTGGACCCAGCCGAAGCCCGGCGGAAACTCGGCTGGCCTCTCGAAATGGCCATGGTTCTGCTCGTCGGTGGCGGTGAGGGGATGGGGCCGCTCTTCCCGACGGCGCGGGCCCTGGCCCGAAGCGGCGCCTCCTTAGGTCTGGCCGTCGTGGCCGGCCGCAACCAGGCTCTGCGAGAGCGGTTAGAGGCGGTGGAATGGGAAGTGCCGGCGCTCATCTACGGCTTTGAGCGCCGCCTGCCTTTGATGATGCGTGCCGCCTCGATCCTGGTCACCAAGGCCGGGCCCGGCACGATGACCGAGGCGATGAACGCCGGCCTGCCGATGGTCTTGTATAGCCGGCTGCCGGGTCAGGAAGAAGGTAACGTAACCTTCGCGGAAACGCAGGGTGTGGGCATCTGGGCGCCTGGCCCGAGACGCACGTTGGAAGCCGTGGCAGGATTGCTCTCGGATGAGGCGCGATTGTCACAGATGCAGCAGCGCTGCCGGCAGATCGCCAAACCAGAAGCCGCCCGGCTCATTGCCGAGCGCATCGCCAGGCGGGTGGGCGTTCAGGTCGCTTCGGAACCCTAAACCCCGGAATCCAATTCGCAAGGAGGCCCTATGATCGCTGGACTAACCTACCAGGAGTGGATCCAGGTCGGGATCTCGCTCGGGATCATCTTGGGGACCTTATTGATCGGTGGCCGTTTGATGCGTTGGCTGCTCCGAAGCCTGCTCGGACGTTGGACCGAGCGGACCAGTAGCGGGCTCGATGATGCCTTGCTTGAGGCCCTCCAGCTGCCACTGTATTTATTGATCCTGGCGGTGGCGCTCCAAATCGCGCTGGGCCGGCTGGATTTCATCTTCTTCCCACACCGCGAGGCGTTGGGTAGCATCTTCTTTATTCTCTACCTGCTGATCGGAACGCTGTCTATGATGCAGTTGGTCCGCAGCCTTACCACTTGGTACCAACAGGAGATCGCCCACAAGACAGAGACCCAGCTCGACGAGCAGTTGATGCCCTTTTTCCGGCGCTTGGCCCAGATCCTCATCGTGCTCATCGCCTTCATCATCCTGCTGGGTCACTTCGAGGCCGATGTGAGCGCCCTGGTGACGACGCTGGGCGTGGGATCGCTGGCCATCGCTCTGGCGGCCCAGGAGACTCTCTCCGATACCATCGCCGGCTTCGTCGTCATGGTAGATCGGCCCTACCGCATCGGGGATCGGATTGAGATACAGGACCTGAACACATGGGGGGATGTGGTCGACATCGGCCTGCGGAGCACGCGCATCCGCACGCGTGACAACCGCATGGTGATCGTCCCCAACTCAGTGATCGGCAAGAGCCTTATCGTGAACCACTCCTACCCGGACACGCAGTACCGGATTCAGATCCATGTTGGGATCGCTTATGGGACGGACATCGAGCATGCCCGCAAAACCATCATCGAGGCGGTTCGTAGCGTGGAGGGTGTGCTTGCGGATCATCCGGTCGAGGCGCTATTCCTGGAGTTCGGGGACTCGGCGCTGATTTTCCGCGTGCGCTGGTGGCTGGAATCCTATGAGGACACCCGCCGGATGTTCGATCGGGTGAATACCGCCATCTACAATGCCCTGCGACAAGAGGGAATCGAGATTCCTTTTCCCCAGCACGAAGTTCATCATCATCTGAGCGAAGGGCAGGTTCGGGTGGAGGTGCGCCCGGAACCGGGGGAATGATCCAGCGGCACGATCGCGCAGCTTCAGGATACTCGCCGCAGGATCAGCAAGGTGAGGTCATCCGCCTGCGGGTCCCCTTGCACAAAGGCGTCGATGTCTTGCACGAGGGCCTGCAGGTGCCCCTCGGCGGAGAGTGAGCGCCGCGATGCAATGGCCTTCTTGAACCGCTTGCGGCCATATCGTTCCCCATCGGGTGCGAGCGCGTCGATGGCTCCGTCGGTATAGAGGATCAGTGAATCGCCTGCCTCGAGCAGCAACTCTCGCTCTTCCAGCTCGGTGCTTGCATCCACCCCCAGGATCATGCCGGTGGTTTCGAGAGGCTTGGGCGATGGGTCCTGGGAGGGGATCCAGAAGGGGGGATCGTGGCCAGCGTTGGCCCAGATTAGGTGCCCGGTCTCCGGCTCCCATTCGCAATAGAATGTGCTCAACAGCAAGGCGGCCTCGCCATCCTCGACGATGGCCAAGTTGGCGGCCTTCAAAGTTTCAGCCGGAGAACTGCCGCCGACGGCCGCCGCCCGGATGGCCGTTTTGCACATCCCCATATACAGCGCCGCCGGAACGCCCTTTCCGGTGACATCGCCCACTGCAACGCCGTACCGGCCCGGTTTGGAAGGCAGCGGGAACCAATCATAGAAGTCGCCGCCCACTTGCCGTGCCGCCCGATAGAAACTTGCCAGTTCCCATCCCTCAATCGGTGGAGGGGTGCCTGGAAGTAGCGAGAACTGGATCTCACGCGCCAGGTCGAGTTCATGGTCGAGCTCGCGACGGTGGATCTCCTCTTCCTGAAGGCGCGCCTTCTCCAGGGCAATCGCTCCCTGGTTTGCCATCAATTGGATGAAGCGCAGCGTGTCATCACCCATGGAACACGGCTGCCTCGAGTTGAGTATCAGGACCCCGATGGTCTGGCCTTCAGCGATGAGTGGGAGCACCACATGGCCGCGGAAATCTTCCTCCTGGATCCATGAGGCAGACCAAGCGGTCGGGTCGTGGGCCTGCAGGTCTTCCAGCAAGAGAGGAGTGTGTGTGCGCATCACGCGTCCTGGGCCGCTGGCGTCATTCAGGGGTATGCGGCGGCCGGCGGCACGCGGGTCATGCCTCCAGCCCGTGGCTTCCAGGAATTGCAGCTCTCCACCGGCTGCATCTGGAAGCAGCAGGGCGCAAGCATCGACCTGTGCCAGCCGGCGCACTTCCTCCACCAGGAAGCTTGTGACCTCCGCCAGACCGGCGCGGCTCAGCAGTTGCCGGGAGGCATCCAGCAGCGCAGCCTGTTCCTGTACCCTCTGTTCGCGCAGGGCATCGTATAGGCTGGCGCGCTCGAGCGTCACGCCAAGCTGGGCTCCCACATTGGTGAGCAGCGCTAGGGCGCGCTCATCGAAATCCACCCAGGCTCTGCCGGCGACGTTCAGGATGCCCAGCGTTTTGCCCCCGCTGCGAAGCGGCGAGGAGGCGTGCACTTGCAGGTCGCGGCGCCCGATCTCAGCCTCTGCAAGCCGGCTGCACCCTACCTCGGTGTACGCCGCCGTGAGCTTGCCTTCCAAGCAGAGGTCCTGGCAGTAGCAGCCCGATTCCCACGCTTTCGGGTCTTCCAGAGCGGGGGGCAGGTTTCGATGGGCGGCCAGTTCGAATGGAGCACCCTCCTGGCCTAAAGGGGTTCTCAGGAAGATCCAGGCGGTATCCAGCGCCATGATGGCCAGGAGCTGATCGAGTGCACTGTCCAGCGCCGAGCGGACATCCACGGCTCGGTTGAGGGTCTCGGCAATGCGGTTCAGGGATTCGAGGTCCTCGAGGCGGTTATCGGGCAAGAGTCTCACGACGCGTGGCTCGAGTCAGGGCTTGGCGAGTCCAGTGGCAACTCGTATATGCGGTGGGTTTTATAGAAATGGACTCCTAGCGCCTTCACCTCCCGCAGCATGCGCTCGTTCTCGGCCCGGATCTGAACCAGCTCGGCGTAATCATAGCGGCTGTCAACCAGCGACCGGATGATCTCGCTGAAAAGCACGGCCGTGCCGCCCAGGCCCTGCTGCTCCCGGATCAATCCTGCGCCGTTCAGGTTGACCCATGCGGTGCGGCGCAATTCAAGGAACATGTCCAACCAGCCGAATGGAAGGAACTTTCCCCGCTGGCGTTGCACTGCGGCGGAGATGTCCGGGTAGGCGAAGATGAATCCCACCGGTTGACCGTCCTTCTCGACAATCTTGATGATGCGGGGGTCGGCAAGCCATATCATCCGGTCCGCGATGGCCCGGGCTTCCCGCTCCGTGAGCGGCAGGTTGTCGGGCATGTCGCCGAGGGCGGCGTTGTAGAGCCTGCGTATCTTGGGGGCCAGGGCGCGCAACTGGCGGCGGGAGGTGAAGTTGGAGACGCGCAACCCACGCCGCTTGGCGACTTTCTCGGCCACGCGGTGGATGCGGTCGGGAATCTGCGTAGAACGATCCAGGTGTCCCGACAGCAGGTCGCGCAGAGGCCGGAAGCCCGCAGCCTCGACGAGTCCTGGGTAGTAATCACGATTGTAGGGGATCCCGAATGCCGGCCGATGCTCGAATCCCTGCACCAGCAGGCCCTGGCCATCCATGGCTGAGAAGCCCTTCGGGCCGACCAGGCGGCGCAGGCCACGGCGGCGCGCCCAGCGCGCGGCCGTCTCGAACAGAGCGCCGGCGGCATCCTCATCCGGCAGGCACTCGAATAGGTAGAAGAAGGCCGTCTTTTCGTTGTGATACTGATTGAACAGGCGGTTCTCCAGCACCGCCAGGCGTCCCACTGGCTGCTCTTTTTCCCGGTAGGCAATCAGGAAGGCGGCGTCGGAGTGCTCGAAGAAGGGATTCTTCTCACGGCTCAGCGTGTTCCGGGCTTCACGGTACATAGGTGGCACCCAGGGATCGATGCCGTGGTAGATTCGGAAGGGCAGTTCAAGGAAATCACGCTGGTGGCGGTGATCACCTGGTTGTAGTTCGAGCACATGCATGGGCGAGCCCTCAAATATGGGATGGGTCAGTTGTATGCGGGACCGTATACCCCGAACTCCTGCAGTATACTCGAAAGGGGCGGGTGATCCGTTCGTGGGTGTGAAGGGAGCGTGGGATGGCGGAGCAGGATAGCGGGACGCGCAGTCTGGGGGAATCCTTCGAGCGGCTGGGTCGCAACTTGCGGCGGGCGATACTCACTGCCTGGGAGCACGAGCAGCGCAAGCAGATCACCCGGGAGCTTGAGGAGGGTATGCGCTCGCTGGGTGCGGCCGTTGAGCGGACGGCGACCGAGGTATCACAAAGTGAGGCCGCGCAGCAGCTGAAAGCCGAGGTGGAGCAAGTGGCCGAGCGTCTCCGCGCCGGTGAGCTGCCGGAGAAGATGCAGACCGAATTGCTGGAAATCCTGGAGGATCTGAACCGCCGCCTGGAAGGCTGGCTCGAGGAGGCATCTCAGCCTGATGAGGAGGGGGAGCCAGATGGATAATCCCGTCTATCAATCCAGACTTGAAACGCTTCCGATGCAAAGCGCCGGAGGGCTTGAGCTCATCCCTGTAGTGCGGAGGCGGACGGTGAGCCTGCCTTGTCTACCGGCGGGTTGGGTCTGGTTGACACCGGCCGGGGTGGACGTCCGCTATGCGGATGGGCACCTTGAATGGGTGCCAATCCGGGACTGGACCCGTTTCTGGCGGGTTGCGATCCTCTTGGCGCCGCTCGCGCTTGTCTGGATGCTCCTGAGAAACTCGGGAGGCCGGAGGCGGGCCCGCGAAACCGCGAATTGAAGCATGGATCCCGGTGCGTAGTGAAACTCGACGAGGAGGTGCAAGATGGCAGCGAAGGATGTTTCAAAGAATCCGGGCGAAGCAGGGTTCATGCCCGAACCCAACCAGGCCATGGGCTACGGCCGTGGCGTGCTGGAGGATCTCTTCGACAAAGCAAGTGCCGCCAATGTCTACGGCCGCCCGGTCAAGCAAGGGGAGGTGACCGTGATTCCGGCCGCGGAGGTGATCGCCGCGGCAGGCTTCGCCGGCGGATATGGCTACGGTCCGGTTGAGACGGGCGGCGAAGGCGACCATTCGGCCGGCGGGAGGGTGGGCGTGGGAGGGGGAGGCCGCGCCTTCTCGCGCCCGGTGGCCGTGGTCGTGGTTACACCTCAAGGCGTGCGGGTCGAGCCGGTGATCGACCCCAGCAAGATCCTCCTGGCGGCCATCACGGCCGGCGGCTTCATGGCCGCGATGGTCATGCGCATGTTGAAGCCCGAGCGCGCCGCCAAACAACTGAAGAAGACTTAAGCTACGAGAGATATCGGCCCGGTGCGCTGCACGCGCCGGCCTTCTGGGGCGGGCATGAGCCTGCCTCAGCCATCATCTCAGTCCAAGGAGCACAACATGAAAGAACGCATCGGATACATTGGCCTGGGCCTGATGGGAAAACCCATCGCCCGCAATTTGATGAAGGCGGGCTTCCAGCTTACAGTCCATAACCGCAGCCAGGCCCCAGTCGAGGAACTGGTGGCGGAGGGCGCCGAGGCGGCCGATTCGCCCCGGGCGGTTGCGGAGGCCAGTGATGTGGTCTTCACTAACCTTCCCGATTCGCCGGACGTGGAAACGGTGGTGCTGGGCGAGCGAGGTGTTCTCGCCGGCGCCCGCCCGGGCATGCTCTTCATCGATAACAGCACCATCAAGCCCGAGACGGCCCGCCGGATCGCCGAGCGGCTTGCGGAGGCGGGCGTCCAGGCGCTGGATGCACCCGTCTCGGGCGGCGATGTCGGCGCCAAGGCGGGGACGCTGGCCATCATGGTGGGAGGGCCGCGTGAGGCCTTCGAGCGCGCCCTGCCCATCTTCGAGGCCATGGGCAAGACTATTACCTACGTGGGAGAGAGCGGGGCGGGACAGGTGGCCAAGGCCTGCAATCAAATCATGGTGGCAGCTCAGATGGTGGCGATGGGCGAGCTCTTGTTGCTGGCGCAGAAGAGCGGCGTAGACCCCCGCAGAGTTGTGGAGGCCATTCGCGGCGGGGCGGCGGGGTGCTGGACGCTCGACAACAAGCCCCAGCGTCTATTCGTGGGCGAGCGGGGGCCGGGCTTCAAGGCCTACATGCAACACAAGGACCTGGGCATTGTGCTCGACACGGCCCGGGCCTACGGCATGCCGCTGCCTGCCACGGCCATCAATATGCAGCTCTACGAGGCCATGCTGCAGATGGGCATGCGCGATCTCGACAACTCCGCCGTCATCGGTGTGCTCGAGGCGCTCGCGGGGGAGGCGCTTCAGGAGGGGGAAAAGCCGCTAGCCTAGGTCAGCACGAGCACCAGCACCTCCGCCGGGCCGTGGACGCCAATGGTGAGCGTCATCTCGATGTCGGCCGTGCGGGAGGGGCCTGTGATCAGGGTCCAGGAGGGCTCTGACCGCAGGCCCTTTGCTTGGAGCGAAGCAAGCCAATCCGCCAAGGAGGGGTGGAGGCTCTTGGCTGGCAGCAAGGCGAAGTGCCGCCTGGGGAGCAGCGAGGCCAGGTTGGCGTGGCCAGGCTGCACGATCGTGCCGGTGTCGGCCAGGCCGGCGGTGGCCAACGTCAGGCCGGCCTCCACCTGGTCGTAGGCTTCGAGCGCCGCCTTGCGAGCAGCTTGATCCATGCCAGCATCGAGATGCGGGCGAATAAGCTCGATCCCGGCCTGCTGCAGCGCCCATGAGATCTCAGGAAATTGCGTTTCGACTTGCGGATCCATGAGCAGTCGATGGATCCGATTTTCATGCATCCAGGCCAGCAATGTTGCGGGTGCGCTTTCGCTTGGTGCTTCCAGGAACTGACCATCTACGGACCGGAGTTCTTGGGCAAATCGCGCCAGGAGGTCCGCCGGCGGGGGTGAGGGCTCTGGAGTCTTGAGGTCCTTTGTGGGAGGAGGGCCCGCGTCCTTGGACGCCGGAGCGGAAGTCCGGGCTTGCAGGGGCCGGCGGCGGAAGGGACGGGCGGCGAAGGGCGGGAAATCCCGGCTGGCGGTCCAGGCGGCAAGCGGGAAGGGCGCAGCGTGGATCCAGCCCGCCCGGCGTGGCAGCAGGCGTGTGGCCAGAAAGGCGACGCGTTGCAGCCATTTGAAGCGGGAAGGCGACGTGGCGGCCCAGGCGAACAGGCGCATCCCCAGGCGTGACAGGACCGGTTGGGTGACTTCGCGCGTATACCGGTGCCGGGCCCGGAGCAGGAGCGTCGGGAAGTCAATTCCCACCGGGCAGACCTCCCGGCACGCGCCGCAAAGCGTCGAGGCCTTCGTGAGGTGCCCGTAGCGCTCAAATCCGAAAAGGCCTGGGGAGGCCAGGGAGCCGATAGGCCCCGGGTAGATGCTGCCGTAGGCATGCCCGCCAATCTCCCTGAATACAGGGCAGGCATTCAAGCAAGCTCCACAGCGGATGCATAGGAGCGCCTCCTGCAGCTCTGAACGCCGGAGCGCCGAGCGGCCATTGTCTACCAGGATCAGATGCCGCTCGTTAGGGCCATTCGCGCCGCCAGGGCCATGCATGAGGGAAATGTAGCTGGTGAGCTTCTGGCCGGTGGCCGAGCGGGGTAAGAGTTGCAGCATGACCGCAAGGTCCCCAAGCGTAGGCACCAGGCGCTCGATCCCCATTAGGGCGATGTGTACCCCCGGCAAGGTGGTGACCATGCGCCCGTTGCCCTCGTTGGTCACCAGGCAAAGCGTGCCGCTCTCAGCGACTCCGAAGTTCACCCCGCTGACGCCCACGGTGGCGTCTAGGAAGTGCGGGCGCAGGGCGGCATGCGCGGCGGCGTTCATGGCGGCCACATCCGTGCTGTAGGGCATCCCGAGTGCCTCGGCGAAAGTCTCGGCCACTTGCTCGCGCAGCAGGTGGATGGCAGGCGTGATGATGTGGCCGGGATGCTCGCCCCGCAGTTGCACAATGAACTCGCCCAGGTCTGTCTCCACGGGCTGGATCCCGGCACGCTCGAAGGCCAGGTTTAGGCCAATCTCCTCGCTCACCATTGATTTGGACTTCACCACGTGGGAGGCGCCGCTGCGGCGAGCAATATCGACTGCGATCCGGCAAGCCTCTTCGGCCCCGCGCGCCATGTACACGCGAACACCCTGCTCCTCGAGGTTCGCCCGGAAGGCGGAGAGGTATTGGTCGAGATGGGCGAGCGTCTCCTGGCGGATGTGTCGCGCCTCCGTTCTGAAGGCGTCAGGATCTGGCAGGGAGTCAAACGCGGCCGCCCGGCTCGCCAGGCGGCGGGTGGCATTGTTGTCCAACGCCTGCTGGAGAACGGGGTTGGCTATCGCCTTGCGCGCCGCAGCCAGGAAGCGCCTTCTCATCGCAGCCCCAAGGGTTCCATCGCCAGGACGCTTGCAAGATGGATGCAGCGCACAGACGAGCCTCGACGGCGCAGGGCGCCTTCGATCTGCATCAGGCAGCTTATATCGCCAGCCACCACGCCCTCGACGCTCAGGCGTTCGATCTCCTCGACCTTCCTGCGCGCCATCTCGGCCGAAATCGGCGCGTGGTCCACGGAGAAGACGCCCCCAAACCCGCAGCATTCCGGTGAGAGCATCTCGAGATGCAGGCCTTCCATAGCCTGGAGCAGTTGCAGCGGCTGGCGTTCTACACCCAAACCGCGCAGAAGGTGGCAGGAGGGATGGTAGGCAAGGTGGGCCTCATACCGGCCGGGAAGGCCTGCGATCTGGATCTCGTCCACCAGGAACTCGCTAAGCTCGTATGTGCGGCCGGCCAAGGCCTGGGCCGCGTTCAGCTTCTCTGGATCACCGGCGAAGAGCTCGAGATAGCCGTGGCGGATCATGGCCGTGCAGGAGCCGGAAGGCACAACCACCGGCCCCTCCCGACCCGCGAAGACCTGGATCGTATGCCAGGCCATCGCACGCGCCTCGTTCCAGAATCCGGCGTTGAACGCGGGCTGGCCGCAGCAGGTCTGTCCCGGGGGAAATTCAACCCCCAGGCCTGCCCGGTTCAACACGCGAACCACGGCCTCG
>CAZBLT010000045.1:0-19880 GCA_964492745.1 uncultured Anaerolineaceae bacterium | reverse complement strand
TTAGAAGCATTCGCTCAGCTGGCGGGGGTTCCTTGCCGGGAGCCGAGCCGAACCGCAGATTGAAGGTGGGCGCAGTTCATGCGCCGCCGGGAGGAGAGTCTCATGTATTCATTTGAGCCGTCCGAAGAGCAAAAGATGCTCATGGACGCCGCCAGGCGTTATGCCGAGAATGACCTGCGGCCGAACGCACGCGAGGCGGAGGAATCCGGGGAACTCCCTGAAGCGCTCATCGAAAAGGGCTGGGAACTCGGGATTCTACAGGCCAGTGTGCCCGAGCCCTACGGCGGCTTCGGCGAGCGTTCAGCGGTGACCGGCGTCTTGGCGGCTGAGGCGCTGGCCTGGGGGGATCTGGCCGCCACGCTTGCGGTCATGGCGCCTTCGTCTTACGTGATCCCCATCCTGATCGGAGGCACTGAGGACCAGAAGGCAAGCCTCATCCCACCAGTGATCGAAGCCGAATGGAAACCCTACGTCGCTGCCTTCATCGAGCCCGATTTCGATTTCTATCCCGGCGAGATGCGGACGACCGCCTCGAAGGAGAAGGGTGGCTATGTCCTGAACGGGCGCAAGACCTTCGTCCCCTTCGCCGACCGGGCCGAAAGCCTGCTTGTCTTTGCCAATCTGGAGGGGGTGACCCAGGCCTTCATCATTCCCCGCGAGACCGATGGCCTGACGGTCGGTGAGCGCGAGAAGTGGCTAGGGATCCACGCGCTGCCCACCTATCCCCTCGAACTGGATGGGGTGAGAGTTCCGGAAGAGGCCCGTCTGGGAGGCGAGGAGGGCTTCAATCCAGGGCCTGTGATCGCCAGCGCCCAGGTTGCGATCGCAGCCATGGGGATCGGCGTGAGCCAGGCGGCCCTCGACTACGCCATCCCTTATGCCAAGGAACGCGAGGTCTGGGGCGTTCCGATTGCCCAGAAGCAATCGATCGCCTTCATGCTGGCGGAGATGGCGATTGAGATCGAGTCCAATCGCATGCTTGTCTGGGAGGCCGCATGGGCCCTTGATGAGGGTCTGGGCGCTTCGAAGGAGGCCTACCTGGCGCTCACGGGCGCCGCGGACACGGCCATGATGGTCACCGACCGCGCTGTGCAGGTGCTGGGTGGACATGGCTACATCCGGGAGCACCCGGTAGAGCTATGGATGCGCAATGGGCGCGGTATCCCCACGTTCGCTGGTCTGGCGATGGTCTAGCAGCGTGAGCGCTTGGGAAGGGAGTGCTAGTGATGATTAGCTTCAAGATGCCTGAGAAGATCGAACAGGCCCGGGTGATCATGGAGACTGTGGCCAAGAATATGATGCGGCCGGTCTCGCGCCATTTCGATGAACACGAGCACGAGATCCCCTGGGACTACATTGAGTTCATGCACAATGCCCAGAAGCAGATGGGGGGCTCCGGCAGCCTCACAGATGCCGCCGAGAAGAAGCGCAAAGGCCCGAGCATCTCGTTCCAAAGGCTGGCGGTCACGGCCGAGATGCTCTCCTGGGGGGACGTGGGCCTCTGGTTGTGCACACCCGGCGGGGGGCTTGGCGCAGCGGCGGTCAACGCCACCGGCACCCCAGAGCAGAAAGAGCGCTTCCTAGCGCGCTTCAGGGGCGACAAGCCGGTCTTCGATGCCATGGCTCTCACCGAGCCGCATGCCGGCTCAGCCATGCCCGCCGAAGTGCGCACCACGGCGGTGCGGGATGGCGATTCCTGGGTGCTGAATGGCGAAAAGATCTTCGTCACCGCCGGTCACAAGGCGCTGGTGGATTCCGAGGGTTTCGTGGTGGTATGGGCCACGATTGATCCCTCGGCCGGCCGCGCCGGTGTCAGGCCTTTTGTGGTCGAGGCTGGCACGCCTGGCTGCACGGTCACCAAGCTGGAGCACAAGCTGGGGATTCGGGCCAGCGATACCGCTTCGATCGTACTTCAGGATTGCCGCATCCCCTTCGAGAACATCTTGGGCAGCCCGGAGGTAGTGGAGAAGAAGGAAAGCAAGAAGGGCTTCAAGGGCGCCATGGCCACTTTTGACGCCACCAGGCCTCTGGTGGCGGCCTCGGCTCTGGGCATCGCTAGGGCCACACTCGAGCTGCTCAAGGAGCTGCTGGAGGAGCGAGGGATCCAGATCCGCTATGGGCTGCCGCGCAGCCGCATGACTAACATGGAGCGTGAGATCGTGGACATGGAGACCATGCTGCGCTCCACCTGGCTTCTCACGCTGAAGGCGATGTGGTTGGCGGATGAGCGCAAGGCCAACACCCTGGAAGCTTCGATGTGTAAGGTCAAGGCGGGCGACGTCATCGTAAAGGTCACGCAGCGCGCCGTGGAGCTCATGGGCCCGCTTGGGTATTCCCGCGAAACCTTGCTAGAGAAGTGGTTCCGGGATGCCAAGATCAATGATCTTTACGAGGGCACCGGGCAGATCAACCGTCTGATCGTCGCCCGGCGCCTGTTGGGATACACCCGCCACGAGCTCAGCTGATCAAGAGGCCACGCCGTTGGTCCGGAGGCTCGGGATCGCCGGCGTGGCCCGCAAGACAAGGAGATGGACCCGATGAACTATCAGATTCGGAACGCGGCCGTCATCGGATCGGGGACCATGGGTGGCGGCATCGCAGCCTTGCTTGCCGGGCTAGGCATCCCCACGCTACTGCTGGACATCGTGCCCAAAGAGTTGACCCCGGAGGAGCAGGCTGCCGGCCTCACCCTCGAGGATCGCGCCGTCCGAAACCGCATCGTCGAGGCCGGCTGGAAAGCTGTGACCAAAGCCCGTCCACCGGCGGTTTTGTCGGAGGCCTCCAAGCAATTGATCGATCTGGGCAACCTCGAGGATGATTTTAACAAACTGGCCGAGGCCGATCTCATCATCGAGGCGATCGTGGAGAACCTCGAGATTAAACGAGGGCTATACGCCCGAATCGAGAATGTGCGGAGCAAGAACGCCATCGTCGCCACCAACACCTCGGGGCTGCCGATCCATGCCCTGGCGGAGGGACGCGACCAGGGTTTCCGGGAGCATTTCCTGGGGATGCACTTCTTCAACCCGCCGCGCTGGCTGAAGCTGCTGGAGGTGATCCCCCACACGGAAACGCTCCCCGAGGTCCTGAATTTCGTGATCGAGTTCAGCCAAGAGGTGCTGGGGAAGGGGGTGGTGGTCTGCAAGGACACGCCCAACTTCATCGCCAACCGTATGTTTTCGATCACCAACGCCTACGAAGTGGCCTACGCACTCGACCACGGCTTCGGCATCGAAGAAGTGGATGCCATTATGGGCCAGCTCGTCGGGCGACCCAAGACGGCCATCTTTCGCTTGCGTGACCTGATCGGAAACGACGTCGCTGCGCATGTGGGATCGAACTTGTACGAGCTTATCCATGAGGATGAGTCACGCGAGATTCTCCGGCACGAGGCCAGTGTGAAGCTGCTCGAGGCCATGCTCGAACGCAAATGGCTGGGAAACAAGACCAAAGTAGGATTCTATAAGCGGGTGACCACCGAGGAGGGCGGCAAGGAGTTCTGGGTGCTCAATCCCGAGACGATGGAGCACGAGCCGCCGGAGAAGCCGCGCTTCGAGTTCTACAGCCAGGCGATGAAGATCAAGGACCTGGGCGAACGCTTCCGCTGGATCATGACCCAGGCCGAAGATGAGGAGGCACCGGAGGAGAATCGGCGCCTGGCGCGCTACATATGGGAAACCACCGCCTATGCGCTCGGGTACGCATCCCGCCGCGTCCCCGAAATCGCTGATCGCTTCGTGGATATCGACCATGCCATGAAATGGGGCTTCGCCATGGAGATCGGGCCGTTCGAGATCTGGGACGCCCTCGGCGTGGAAGAAACCGTCGGCAAGCTTGAGGCGAACGGGATCGAAGTCGCCGATTGGGTGAAGGAGATGCTCTCTCAGGGCGTCAAGAGCTTCTATCAGATTGAGGACGGACGGGCGGTCGGCTATTACGAACTGGAAACCAAAGGCTACCAGCCGCTGGAGATCGATGAACGTGAGCTGCCCCTGGCGATCCTGAAATCGCGCCAGGGCGCGGTTTTGAAGCAGAACGCCTCCGCCAGCCTGATCGACATGGGCGACCGGGTGGGGCTGGTGGAGTTTCACAGCGTCGCCAACGCCCTCGATCAAGACATCTTCGACATGCTGACCCATGCGCTGGATCAGGCCGAGGCGGGTCAATTCGATGCGCTGGTGATCGGCAATGAAGGCCAGCACTTCTCCGCCGGCGCCAATATCATGCTCATCTGGATGGCGGCCCAGCAGGGCGCCTTCGACCAGATCGACGCCATGGTGCAGGGCATGCAATCGGTCCTTATGCGCGTGCGTTACTTCCCCAAACCCATCGTGGCTGCACCACATGGTATGGCGCTTGGAGGCGGGGCGGAGCTCAGCATGGCCTGCTCCAAACGCGTGGCCGCGGCTGAGACCTTCATCGGGCTGGTCGAGATGGGCGTCGGGGTTATCCCAGCAGGCACGGGGACAAAGGAAATGCTCCGGCGGGTCGTGAACCCCGTGATGCGCATCCCGAATGCAGATCCCATCTCGGTGATGCAGAAGGTCTTTGAGCAAATCGCCATGGCCAAGGTGGCCACCGGGGCATGGGAGGCCTTCGAATTTGGCTTCTTCCAGCCCGGCGACCGCATCATCATGAAGAAGGAACACCTCTTGGGCGAGGCCAAGCGCAGTGCGTTGGCGATGGTTATGGAAGGTTATCGTCCACCGATGCGGGAGCGCATCTATGCCGCTGGCCGGGATGTGCTGGCGGCGCTCCGAGCAGCCGTCTGGAGCCTGGAAGAAGCCGGATGGGCCACCCAACACGACGGCGTGATCGCCCGTAAGCTAGCCTGGGTGCTCTGTGGAGGCGACATCACCGAACCCGAGTGGGCCCCGGAGGAGTACATCTTGGATCTGGAGCGCCAGGCGTTCCTGGATCTCTGCCACGAGCAGAAGACGCTTGATCGTCTGCAGCACATGATCGAGCATAACAAGCCGCTCAGGAACTGAGACGGGGGCGCCTTGCGGCGCTCCGCTTCTGCGCTCACGCTTCCGGGGCGATAGGCCGTAACCGTGGGGAAGAAGGAGCAGGCGGGGCCGCAGGTGCCCACCGTGGCCGAAGGAGAGTTCATGATGGCAAGAGAAGCTGTGATTGTGGCCGGGGCCCGCACCGCTGTGGGAAGGGCCAAGCGTGGCACGCTCACATGGTACCGCCCAGAGGATATGGCCAAGGCTGTGGTCGAGGCAGCCTGGGAACGGGCCGGTGGGCTTGACAAGTCGCTTGTCGATGACATCGTCATCGGCTGTGCTTTTCCTGAGGGCAGCCAGGGCCTGAATATTGCCCGCCCGATAGGCTTGTATGCCGGCTTTCCGGATAGCGTACCGGCCATGACGGTGAACCGGTTCTGCTCCTCGGGCCTACAGACGATTGCACAGTCCTGTGAGCGTATCATCGCCGGCGGGGCAGACATCATCATCGCCGGCGGCGTGGAAAGCATGAGCATGGTCCCCATGACCGGGTTCCGCATCAGCCCCCATCCGGTGCTGGTGGAAGAGATGCCCGAAGTCTATGTCAGCATGGGCCAAACGGCGGAAAACGTCGCCCGGGAGTTCAAGGTCTCCCGCGAGGATATGGATGCCTTCGCTTACCGCAGCCACCAGCGCGCTGCGGCCGCGCAAGATGAAGGCAAGTTCGACGAGGAGATCGTGCCTCTCGAAGTCGTCACCCGGACACGTGAAGGCGAGACCAAGGTCATTTTCAAGAAGGACGAGTTAGTGCGGCGAGATACCTCAATGGAGGCGCTTGCCAAGTTGCGGCCGGCGTTCGCGCCGGATGGCTCGGTGACGGCCGGCAATTCCTCGCCGCTTTCGGACGGGGCCGCAGCGGTCGTAATCATGAGCGCCGAGAAGGCCGAGGAATTGGGCCTGCAGCCCTGGATGCGTTTCGTCGGACACGCCGTCGTGGGAGTGCCGCCCGAGATCATGGGCATCGGGCCCGTGAAGGCGATCCCCAAGGTCACCGGGCGGTTCGGCGTAAAGCTGGAGGATATCGATCTCATCGAGCTGAACGAAGCCTTCGCCTCCCAATCGCTGGTGGTCATACGTGAACTGGGGCTGGACGAAGCGCGCGTGAACGTGAATGGTGGTGCCATTGCCCTGGGTCATCCGCTGGGAGCAACAGGTGCCAAGCTGACAGTGCAGATCATGCACGAGGCGCGCCGCCGGAAGGCCAAATATGTGATGGTGACCATGTGCATCGGAGGTGGCATGGGCGCCGCCGGCATTTTCGAAAACCTGCTGCTGTAGGGATTCCGAACGCCACTCTGTTTTTCAAATCAAGGAGAGTGTAGCTATGCCTTTGACCGTTGAAGACCTTATGAAGCGCATGCCCTCTGCGTTCTTGCCTGAGAAGGCCGAGGGGGTGGATGCCGTGATCCAGTTCCATCTGGGCGAGGGCAACGATTGGGTCTGCACCATCCGGGATAAGACCTGCACGGCCGAGCGCGGCGTGGCAGAGAGCCCCAACCTGACTGTGACCGCCGAAGCCTCCGATTACATCGATATGATCACCGGGAAGCTGAACCCGATGACGGCCATCGCCACCAAGAAGGTCGAGTTGAAGGGTGACCTGAACCTGGCGATGAAATATATGAATCTATTCGATCTGGGGGGCGGTTAGGCAGTCGTTGCTCGTCGGCAATCGAATAGACCAAGTCGGCTCCCGCACGGGCCGTGCGAGGAAGAACGCATGGCTTGTGCGGGAGCCGCTCGTGATCAACAGAAACATCAAGCAGGCCGGGCTCCCACGCCCGGCTGGGGGAGGGGATGGAGCTCCGAACGGGAGGGGACGCGCCATGAGCGCATCTCTCGGCGTGACAGCCATGGATTGATGGTGGGGGAAGGACGGCCGGCGTGGGAGCTGGCCTCTGCTGGGAGGGGTGAACGGCCGATGGCGGTGGCGGCCGCTACGGGTGCGGCTTGGTCTCGACGAGATGCAGCGCGGTGCGATGCACACGCGCTTCGGCTGGATCGACCCCCAAAGCGAGCAGCACCTCCTCCGGCCGGCCGGTGGCCCCTTCCCTTGCCGCCAGCCGCATCATCAGCGCAGGCTGTTCTTGCTCCCCATCGCCGGGTTCCAGGCGCAGGTCCTCGATAAGCGGGCGCAGGTCGTAGCGCTTGCCTCTGCGCTCGCGGGGCAGGCTCGCTTCGGCCAGCAATCGCTCTACCCGTTGAGCAAGCGATCGGGTGTCCACGCTCGCCGGCAGCCGGGCGATATAATCGACCGACACAATTTGCGACTGTATGGGTGGCTCATCCAGCGGCACAGGCTCGACCTCGCCGATGCCCAATCCTGGAGGGGCGCTTGTTTCCAGGCGCTTCCGGACCTCGGAGGCCGGCATCTCGGCCTCCAGCCACACGTCTGCCAGCTCGCATTCACTGGTCATGCCCAGGGGCAAGGCGCGGCTTAGGTGGATCTTCGGGCGGGGGCTGAACCCCTGGGAATAGGCTACAGGCAGAGAGGCCCTGCGCAACATGCGCTCCCAGGCACGATGCAGATCCAAGTGCCCGGTGTAGCGCATGGCCTCGAGCTTCGCGAAGCGGATCCGGTAGCGGTGTAGGCTGCGTGAGTCCTGCATCCTAGCGCACCGGAATATGCGCCCGCGCGCGAGCGGGGGTTCGGACCTCGGGGCATTTCCAGGCTTCGCCTGGGTTCTGGCGCCGGAGATCGGAGTAAATCGGCAGGATCCCGCAGGCGAGGCATCCATCGCGGCAGTCATGCCGGGTTTGGCCCCTCAGGCTTGCGCGATAGTCTTCCAACAGGAACTTCTTCTGCACGCCCGCATGGATTAGGTCCCAGGGGAAGATCTCATCCAAGGGACGCTCTCGGTGGGTGTAGAAAGCGGGGTCCAGGCCAACGCTGGCGAAGGCCTCCATCCAGGCCTCATACGAGAAGTGCTCCTGCCAGGCGTCGAAGCGGGCGCCGCGCATCCAGGCCTCGTAGATGACGGCGCCCATGCGCCGGTCTCCCCGTGAGAGCCAGGCCTCGAGCATGGTCTCCTCCGGCGCGTTCCAATTGAGTTTCAGGCCTGGGCCACGCAATTCGCGCTTCAGGAGCGCCTGCTTTGCCCGGATCTGATCCATCGTATCGCAGGGGACCCATTGGAAGGGGGTATGCGGCTTGGGGACGAAGGTGCTCACGCCCGCATGCACTTTCGCTCGGCGCCCCATCTCTCGGCGTCCTTCTGCCAGCACCACCTTGCACAACTCCGCGATGGCCCGGACATCGTCCAGGGTCTCGAGGGGGTGGCCGATCATGAAGTAGAGCTTGATGGTGTGCCAGCCGCGGCGATAGATCTCTCGAGCTATCTCAATCAATTGCTCGGTCGAGACAGGCTTATTGATGATCTCGCGCATACGTTCGGTGGCGGCCTCTGGGGCGAGCGTGAAGCCCGATCGAGAGGCCTGACCCATGAGTTGGTCCATCAACTCCACCGAGACACTTTCGATCCTCAGCGAAGGCAGCGAGACGCGGATGTTTTGGCCGAAGAATTTGCGGCTGACCTCCCGCACGAGCGGGATGATCTCATCATGATCCGAGGAGGAAAGCGATAGCAGGCCCACTTCGTCGAGACCTGTGACCTGAACCGCTTCTTCGATGGCCCGCATGATCTCTGGCACTCTTCGCTCTCGCACGGGACGGGTGATCATTCCGGCCTGGCAGAACCGGCATCCGCGCGTGCAGCCCCGCGTGATCTCAATCGGGATGCGGCTATGGGTCACATCGACGAAAGGCACGATGAAGCGTGTGACCGGTGGGGGGAGCCGTCCTACGACACGCTTGAGTACCGGCAGGGCGGCCTCTTCCACCAACGGCTTCACGTTGCGGAGGGTGCCGTTTTGGTGGTATTCGACCTGGTACAAGGATGGAACGTAGACCCCCCAGATGCGCGCCAGGCTGCGCAAGAGCGAAGCCCGGTCCTCGCCCCGTTCACGCCATGCCTGGAAAGCACGGACGATGTCCAGGATGACTTCCTCACCCTCGCCGATGGCGAAAGCGTCGATGAATTCAGCCATCGGTTCGGGGTTGAAGGCGGCATGCCCGCCGGCGATGACCAGCGGGTGGGAGGAGGCGCGATCTGCGGATCGGATCGGGATACCCGCGAGATCGAGCAGGTTCAATGTGTTGGTGTAAAGCGTCTCGTAGGGGAGGGAGATGCCGAGAATGTCGAAGGCCGCAACCGGGTGCTTGGTCTCCAGAGAGTAGAGCGGAAGACCGGTGGCGTGCATCTGGGCCTCCATGTCCGGCCAGGGGAGGTAGACGCGCTCTGCAAGCACCCCATCCTGCTGGTTGAGGGCGTCGTAGAGAATGGCGAGGCCGAGGTTCGACATGCCCAGATCATAGATGTCCGGGAAGGCGAGCGCCACGCGAGTGGAAGTTGCATCCCAGTCCTTTACGATCTGGTTGAGCTCGCCGCCTGTATAGCGGCCAGGCTTCTGGACCCGTGGCAGGATATGCTCCAGGCGTGCCTGAACTTCGGCGGGGTCCATGTTCATGGTGTCTGTGGGTAAATCGGACCTATTCATTCGGAAAATTATAGCATGGCGCGGATGTGGAGTTGGGGCCTGCCCGCAATGGCCTCGTGAGGATGCTTTCATTGACGGTGAATGGCGTGGATGGTAGAATGGCCGTCGCTGCCCCCATCGTCTAGTGGCCCAGGACGCGGCCCTCTCAAGGCCGAAACCGGGGTTCGAAACCCCGTGGGGGCACCTACCGTTGCGGTCATCGCCGTGCTATAGTGGCGATGACCTTTTGCTTTCTTGCCACGCTGAGAGACGAACCTGAGAAGGTCGGGCATGTCCGTGGAGGTCACCATGCTTGGGGATACACGCACCAGGCGGAGCAGTATAGGCATGTTCCTGGCGGCCGCTTCGATCACGGCCGCATTGATGGCCTGCAACCTGGCCTACCCCGTGGGTGGTGGCCCGACCACCGCCATGGCAAGCGGCGGCACCGGGGGCATCGCTGGCCGGGTCTGGCACGATGTCTGCGCGGCGCCGGGTGAGGGCCAACCCACTCCTGCAAATCCCCCGCGAGGTTGTCAGCGCAGCCTTGGTGGCGCTCTGCGGGCGAACGGCATGCTGGACCCCGGCGAGGGTGGCCTCGCAGGTATTATCGTCCGCTTGGGCGAAGGCGCCTGCCCGTCCTTTGGATTATCCGAAGCGAGAACCGATGCGGAGGGGCTCTTCATCTTCGCGGGGCTCGCGCCCGGAACCTATTGCGCATCGATCGACCCGGGCGAGACCGCCAACGCAGATCTGCTCCAGCCCGGTTGGTGGACCTATCCCTCCATTGCAGACCCGGAAGGCCCGGCACTCGTGCAGGTAAGCCTGGGGGAGGGCGAGCTCAGGACGGATCTCTACTTTGCCTGGGATTTCGAATTCAAACCGGCCTACGAGCCGCCCGCAACTGCTACTCCAACGCCCTCACCTTCGGACACCGCCACCCCTACGATCTCCCCTGAGCCCACGTCGACTCCGACCTTGACTCCGACCGCGGCCATGACCCCCACGCCCACGCTTGGAGCCAGCGATCCGCGACAAGGGCTCGGACAGCCGACCTGGGTTGACATCTTCGAGGATGGGAATGAATGGCCTTTGTATGAAGATCCCCATGCCCGATTTGAGGTAGGCGAGGACGGCCTGGTCATGACGGCCTTCAACCCCGATTTCTACAACAGCTGGATCCTCAATTGGAGAAAGGCCGACAATCTCTATCTGGAAGCCACCGGCCGCATGGGTGCCTGCGGCGGCCGGGATAGCTTCGGCCTGATGTTCCGCGCCTCCCGCTCCGAGCAGGGCTACGTTGGTTACCTGTTTGGGGTGTCATGCGACGGCCGCTATTCGCTGCGCGCCTGGGACGGGGAGTCCATGAACATGATCACGGCCTGGACCCGTCACCCGAGCCTGCCGGATGGCGGCAATGCGGAGCGGCGCATCGGTGTGCGGGCAGACAGGGCTACGATCCGGCTCTATGGGCAGGGTGAGCTGCTGGCCGAGGTGACCGATGGTCGCCATGACGCGGGGCTCTTCGGGTTGTACGTGAGCGCGGCAGAAACAGCCGATTTCACCGTGACCGTGCGCGAGCTGGCCTACTGGGACCTGCCTTGAGCGCTCATGCGACTCGTAGCAGCAGAGCAAGCAAAAGACCTCCTCATCAAGAGGAGGCCCTTGCTTATTGCTGCGGGAAGCAGGATTACGGACAGGAGTCTTGCGTCACTGCGCCGGCAGAAGTCCAGGTGTAGGTCCCCTCGGTGGGCATCGAGCGCAGGTAGATGTTGAAGGGTGCGTCGGCATCGCCGCTATCGATCACCGCTGCGGTGGTTCGGGCGGTAATGGATGAGAGATTGTTGTTCGCCATATAAATATCGACGGCGGACTGCACCACTCCAAGCTCGGCGGCACAGACTGTGCTCTGCGCGTCGGACCCGATGCCGGAGAGCGTGAGCGTCACGATCCCGAACAGGACGCCCAGGATGGCGATGGTGACGAGCAACTCGATCAGGGTGAACCCGCCTTCGCCTTTAACCAGTTTCTTCCACATGATCTGCCTCCTATGATTTCCGGTGAGATGGTTTTATTCAATACATCTGCCGATGATTGCGCTCACCGTTTCTCTTGCTGTGTCCAGTATTCCACAGAAATCGCCGGTTTGAACTTACAGGGGCCTTACATGTTTGAAGCGGTTTCATGCGGTTTCAAACAGATTTCACGCCGCATCAAAGCGGTCTCGATGCAGCCCTGAGCCTCAGCCCACGAGCTTGCGCAACGCCTCCCGATCTCGAGCATGGGCCATGGCGTCGTCGATGCCGATGACGCCTGCGCGGTAGAGATCCCGCAACGATTGCTCCATGGTTTGCATGCCGAATTGGCTCCCGGTTTGCAGCAAGCTTGGCATCTGATGAGTCTTCCCCTCCCGGATGAGATTGCGGATCGCCGGCGTGGCGATCAAGATCTCCACCGCCGGGACCCGCCCCGCGCCATCGAGACGCGGCACGAGGGTCTGGGAGAGAATGGCCAGCAGGGTGAGCGAGAGCTGCATGCGGATCTGGTCCTGCTGGTGGGGCGGGAAGGAGTCGACGATGCGGTCGATGGTCTGGGGCGCGCTGTTGGTGTGGAGCGTAGAAAGGACCAGATGCCCGGTTTCGGCAGCCGTCAGGCATGCGGCCATGGTGTCAGGATCGCGCATCTCGCCCACCAGGATGACATCTGGATCCTGCCGCAAGGCCTGCCGGGTGGCGATGGCGAAGGAGCGAGTGTCCTTCCCCAGCTCGCGCTGGGTGATGAAGCATAGGCGATCCTTGTGCAGGTATTCAATAGGATCTTCGATGGTTACGATGCGGCGGGCATCCTGGCGGTTGAGATGATCGATCATGGCCGCCAGGGTGGTGGATTTTCCCGACCCTGTGGGCCCGGTGAGCAGCACCAGCCCCTGCCGTTCGAGCGCAAGATCAGCACATATTGACGGGAGGCCGAGGCTCTCTAGCGGAGGGATCTCAAGCGGGATGCGGCGGATCGCCAGCGATAAGCCCCCCCGCTGCCAACTGGCGTTGACGCGATACCTGGAGGCGCCGTCTTCCTGGAAGGAGAAATCCAGCTCTCGATGCTCGGCGAAGAGTGTGCGAAGCTCAGGCGAGGTCAGGTGCTCAAAGATACCGATCAGGTTCTCGGGAGACAATTCCGGCCAGGATTCGAGCACCTGTAATTCACCATGGATGCGCAGCACAGGACGCGCCCCGGCCTTGAGGTGCAGGTCAGAAGCTTGGCGGCTTTCCATTTCCAGCAGCAGCGATTGCCATTCCATATCAGAGCCTCGCAATCCACCAGGACAAGATAGACTCTCCCCAGACATAGGTGATCAAAGTAGCGGCCGCCAGGAAAGGCCCCAGCGGGATGGGATCCTTGCGGCCAACCCGCCTGAGCGCCAGCAGCACCCCGGCGACAAGCCCACCGAGGATGAAGCCCAGGAGCAGAGCCAGCCAGGCCAGCGGATGGCCCGTAGTCAGGCCGATGAAGGCAGCCAGCTTGACATCTCCCATCCCCATGCCGGCTTTGGAGAGCCAGGCGAGGGCGAAGAAGATCAGGAACGACCCCGCCCCGCCGAGGAGCAGCGCCAGGGAGCCGGGGGAAGGGGAGAAGGGAATCGCCAGCGCGGCCAGGGCCAGACCAGGATAGATCAGACGGTTTGGGATGCGCTGGTGGTCCAGATCGATCAGCGCGACCGGGATGAGCAATGCGGAGAAGGCCGAGAGCCGCAGGGTTTCGAAGGTCGGCCCGAATCTCCAGGCGAGCAGGCCGAACCAGCCCGCCGTCCCCAGTTCCACCAAGAAGACCCGACATGGAATTCGAGCCCCACAGGCCCGGCAACGGCCGCGCAGCGCCAGAAAGCTGAAAATGGGCACCAGCTCGAGGGGCCGCAGCCGCCGCTCGCAGCTGGGACAATAAGAGGGCGGGCTTACGAGCGAAAGCCCCTCCGGAACCCGATCGATGCAAACGTTCAGGAAGCTCCCAACTGCGGCTCCAAGCAACGCGTAGAGCCCGATGAAGAAATACGTTGCGTCCATCATCGCCGCCGAAGTGCCAGCCCGAGGTTTACGCAGTACTCCGGTATGGAAAGGCCTTCCGGGGATTTGAGGGGTGGATCGGGCATCCGCACAGGGTGCACCACTTGGGATCGAACCTGCATCACGGCTGCGGCGTGGGCGAAGGCGGCCCCGGTCAGGTAGACCGGCGCTTCGTCCGGGATGGGGTTCTCCTTGTGGCTTTGATTATAGAACTTGGTCGTCCGCGCCAGCTCCCGGACCAGCAGATCCAGCGATGTGCGATCGTGGGGTTGTTCGGCTTCCAGGGGAAGGGTTCTGGCCAGTGCAGGAATCCCCTCCGCAGTGATAATCACGCCCGCGCCGTGTTTCTCAAGATTGAGTATGATGGCCTGCATCTCACCGACGGCGCGGATGAGCGCCAGCGGCTTGGCGTCCATCACCCGCGAACGCAGGCCGGCGGCTTGCAAGCTTTCCACCTGTGCATCGATGATGGCCTTTGGCAAGGCGAGGATAAAAACCTCAAGCTGATCATCTTGCCGTCCAAGGATGCGCCAGGTCAGGTCGGTGTCCTCGAGGGGCAATGCGATCTCCTGTTTCGCCTTGCGCGTGATAGCGCCTTCAAGATACCGTTCCCGAACGTCAGGCAGCGTGAGCACGCGTGAGAGCGAGCGCTGCCCGGTGACGCAGGTTATCACGCGTTTCCGTGGCAGTTGGTGCTTTTTAAAGAGGGTCGCCAACTCCGTCCCCACGATTTGCGGCTCGTAGATCACGCCGTGGCTCATCACATCAGCCGGGAATTCGAGCGAGGTCCACCATTCGACGGTATCCCCCCGCGCGGTCAGGGCGCGAACGAAACTGCCCTCGAAATTCAGCGTCACAAAGCGGCGTTCAAACACGGCTCACTCCTTAAAGCTTCTCCACGCTCAAGGCGTGGCCGCCAAGTCCAGCCCTGCGGCGACAACATCGAAGCTGCATATCAGCCCGCTGGCCTCCATCTTGGCACGATCCACTTGCAAGGTCTGCAGCCCCAATGCTTCCAGATCACCCATCAGAGCCAAGCAACTCTGCAAATCGGCTTCGCCCTCCACGGCGTAGGTAACAAAGTGCAGCTTGCCTACCTCGGTATCCTCGAGTTCCTCGGCGATGCGCTCAACCCGTTGCAAATGGACGCCCCGCTGCCTTGCCTTTTCGAAGGCTGGCTCGAAGAGCACCATCGGCTGCCCGATCTCAGGGAAGCTGGCCTCGAGTTCAGCGGCCCGGGCTTGGGTGGCTTCCAGCTCCTGCTGGAGAGCGGCCAGAGTGGCGTCCTCGATTTGGCGCAACTCGGCCAGGTTGGCTTCCAGGCTATCCACCTGGAATCGCAGGTCGCGAATGTGGGAGCGGCGGAGAAGCATGCCTCCAAGCAAGCTGGCATGAACCGCGCCGAGAATCAGCCCCAGTAGCAGGGCTATCCGGGTGGGATTCTTGAGGATCCAGCTTGTGACGCGCTTCATCGCTCGCTCTCCCCGGCCCGATTGGATCTCGTGGCCTTCGGTTGCATTTGGCTCATGGGGTCGCCTCCGCGCCGGCCAGTGGAAGGCGGATTTGAAAGGCGTAAGGTGGGAGAGGCGATTCGGCTGTGGCCTCTTCACCCTCCGTCTGTGCCCCAGGTTCCCCTTCATCGGGTAGATCCGGCGTCGATGGGTCTAGATATGCAATTTCCTCGACGTACATGCGCTGGTAGAAATGGTTCTTGGCCAGCCGGGCCACCAGGTCGAGTGGCTGGCCGTACGCTTCGGCGAATCCATCGATCGTGACGCCGAGTTCGTCGAGGCTGATCGAATCGATCGAGAGGCCCGCAGGTTGGGCATCGAGGATCTCGAAAAAGCGTTGATTCCAGACGATCGATTGGATCTGAACATTCTGGTACACGTTCTCGAAAGCCTGCGCCCGGGTCTCGGCCCGGGCGATCCCGGCTTCGAGGGTCTCGACCTCTTCGATGAGTGGGGTGTAGGAGGCCAGCTCGGCCTGCAGCCGAGCGTATTGATCCTCGAGCTCGGCCAGCAGATCCCGCGTCTGCATGGATTGCTGCAGGCTCGGAACCAGAAGGCCTATCAGGATCAGCAGCGAGAACCAGGGTGCCAGCACCCTAAGGGTGATCCTGCGCCGCCGGTAGCGCTCGGGCAGGATGTTGAGTTCAAGGAAGGCTGGCTCCCGCGACCTGCGGCCCTGGCGCTCTGGAGGAGCGTTGTTTGAAGCTAAGATATCAGTCATCAGTCCATCCTCGTCTGCGCGGCCTTTGGATCAGGCGATGTCCCACCAGAGGACCTGAACGTTCATGCCGCTGAGCTCCACACGCGCCGTGATTGTGACAGCACCGGCTGTGACGCTAATATCGTACTGCGGCGGGGTGATATCCACCCGCCAAAAGTCAGAGCTGTTCCTGCCGCGAAGGACATATCCCGTTGTTGAGTTTATGAAGACCATGGCGCCTCCGGCCCCGATATCGGCCGGCGCGGGCGTAAGCTCACTCCAGGAATTTATGCTGCCTGTGAATCGCCAGAAATCGGGGTTATTGCCCCCACGAATCGCATAGACAAAATCGCCACCAGGATACGCCAGGTCGCCGCCGCTGTTTACGCGTCCAGGGGTCGAGGCCATGATGGACCAGGAATCGCCCGATATCTGATAGCGCCAGAAATCGGTGGAATTGCGTCCCCGCAGTGCGTAGATAAAGTTGCCCCCGGTGTGGGCAAGCGCCCCGCCATCGCGCACACGGTCGGGCGCATCCTGCAGGCTATACCAACGATTGGCGCCGATGCTATACCACCAATAATTGTCCCGGTTGTTGCCTTGGAGCGCGTAAATGGCATCGCCGCCACCGAAGGCCAAGTCGGCGCCGTCCCTGACCCTCCCGGGCGTATTTCGCATCTGTCTCCATGAATTTCCGGAGATGGAATAACGCCAGAATCTTCGATTGCGGTCTCCTTCGAGTGCGTAGATGAAATCGCCGGCTGTGTATACCAGGGCACCGCCCTCGCCCACGTCGTTCGGAATCGGTGCCAGCGCAGACCAGCTGTTCCCTGAAATGCTGTAGCGGCCGAAGTCCCGCGAATTGTTGCCTCGAAGGGCGTAAATATAGTCCCCGCCGGTGTAGACCAGATCGGCACCTTCCCGAACGCTGCCACCCGGAATGCTGGCCATTGGCGTCCAGGTCCCGCTCGGAACCGCGCTGGCGCTCATCGAGACCGTGAGGCCGTTCACGGTGTGGTCGGGCGTGAGTGGATAGAATACCCCCGGATCGGAATCCAGTTGCGACCGGTAGCTGGAGTCGTGCAGCAATGACCAGATGACGAACTCAACGCCTGAATCGGCAGCGTACTTCGCTTCCAGCCGGGTTGTGGCCGAGGTTGAGGTGAGCAGGCGTGAGCTGACATGGGCCAGGAAGGGCGCCAGCAGGATGGCCCCCACCGCCAGCGCCACCAGCGCCGCCGGCAGCGTGCGCCCGGCCTCATTCTGCATCTTGGCGAGCAAGCCTCTCGCCGGCAGGATTGCCCGCCAGCGGTTTGCTGCTCCTGGCCTTATGCGCATCCCTGTTCTCATGGCGACCTCATCGAGTAATAATAGGCCCTCGTCTCGGTGACATCGCCTTCGGTCAGCGTCAGGCTGACGGTGACGAGACTCCCGCTGACGGAGAAGCTCACATCTCCTTGCGCCGCCACATGCCTGGCGGCCGTGATGACGGAGACGGACGAGCCCCCCTGCAGGTGCTCGCGGGTAAGCGCCTGCGTCCCCGGATCATACGCGTACCGGAATTGGTTCGACCCATCGGCCCAATGGAACGTGCCGTAGGTCAGACTACTGCCTGGGGTGAAGGAGGCCGCTTCGGCGGCGTCGCGGCCGAGCCAGAGGTTGGCAGTCTGGAAATCGTTTTCGAGCAGGAGCTGCGCGTTGCCCCAGCGGGTGAGCGCATAGAATTGCACGATGGCGGTGATTATCACCGCCAGCACGATGGTTGAAATTGTGATAGTCACGATGAGCTCGACCAGCGATACGCCGCGATCGTCCCGATGCAGCTCGCGGCCCAGCGCCTTGACCCGCATCAGGCTCAACCCACCTAGGCGTTGAAGGCGTTTCTCTCGATCGTCCATCAGCGCTCGACCTTGTAATCCTCCATCATGAGCACCGTGTCCCCATCATGGGTGATGGTGACGGTGATCTTTTGCAGCCCCTCATTTTGGACGGTCGAAATGAAGGTGCCCGAGGCCGAATCCCAATAGCTCACGTCCAGGCCGATTCCAAATCGCGGCGGTGGGGAAAGGCTTGGGTAGGGGACGGCTGTGGGATCTGGGCTGAAAGGTGCGTTCTTCACGAGCTCCAGTTGCGAGGTGGCGAGCGTCTCGGCCTGCACCTCCGAACCGGCGGTCGTGACGCCGATGGCGCCAGTCGTGAGCATGCCTACCAGCAGCACCAGGGCTAATCCGATGACGGCCACCGTGACCAACTCTTCGACCAGCGAGAAGCCCGCCTCGTCTTGGAGACGTCTGGCCCAGGCCCAAGCCGGGGCTGATCCTGGCGGAATCACGGCGCTCATCGGATGGCCCCCAGGAGTGAATACATCGGCAGGATGACCGAGATGGCCACGAAGGCAACGATGACTCCCACAAAGATGATCATGGCAGGTTCGAGGAAGGTGGTGAGGGTCTTCAGGCTGCGGTCGACTTCCTCTTCATAGTAGTCCGCAAGCATGAGCAACTGGGCGTCGAGCGTGCCGGTTTCCTCACCGACCCGGACTACCTGCGCCAGCATAGCGGGGAAGAGACGCAGGCGCGCCAGGGGCTCTGAGATGCCCCTGCCTTGCAAGGTCTCCTGGCGCACGGCCTCCCAGGCATCGGCGAGAATGGCATTGGTCACGGTGCGGCGGGCCAGGGTCATCGAGTCAGGTAATGTCAGCCCCGCGGACAGGAGCGTTGACAGCGTCCGGCTCACCCTAGCCACATTGCCGTGCAGAAGCAGCCGGCCCATGATCGGGATCCGCAACAGAAAGCGGTCTATCTGGCGCTTGCCCCAGGGGTGCCGGGAGAACAGAAATCCGCCGAGGATCAGGCTGATCAGGCCGAGGAAGATGACGGTTTGGTGGGCCAGGATGGCATCCGCCGCCGCGAGGAGGGCGCGGGTAATCCATGGCAGCTCGGCCTGGAATTCATCGTAAAGCGCCAGAAGTGGCGGGAGCGTGAAGTTGACCAGGATGGCCACAACCGCGAACGCCAGGCCGAGAACGAAAAGGGGGTAGGTCATCGCCGAGCGTACGCGTTGCGTGACCGAAACCTCCCGCTCCATATACCCAGCCAGCTGCCGCAGCACGGCCCCCAGATTCCCGGTGCGTTCGCCGACCTCGATCATCCGTGTGTAGACGGGCGGAAAGACATGCTCGTGCCGCTCAAGCGCGGCGGAGAGAGGTTGCCCAATTTGGACATCCTCGAGAACCTCGCGCACCACGCTGCGCAAAGGACGGCTGGCGACTTCCAGGCTGAGCAGTTCCAGCGCGGCGAGAATCGAAACGCCGGATTCGATCAAGTTTGCGAGCTGCTGCGTGAAGATGATCACATCCCGCCGGCGCGGCCCCAGGACCGTGGGGAAAAGGCGCGCCCATTCCAGAGGTCGAGCAACAGGACGCAGCGAGATGATCGTGAGACCCCGGTCCCACAAAATGGCTTCGGCATCCTCTTCTTGGTCGACATGCAGCAGGCCGCGAAGTTCCTGGCCGTCGGCGCCGTACGCCATATAGCGGTAGGCCATCTGCCTTAACCTCCGAACCGCAGATCAGGCAATCGAGTACACATTGCGTATCACTTCTGACGGGGTGGTGATCCCCTGCTTGACCTTCATCATGCCTGCCTGCTTCATCGAAACCAGCCCATCCTTCTCAGCGGCTGCGCGCAACACATCTGTGCTGGCACCTTCGTTGAAGAGATGGCGGATGGGCTCGGTCGCCACCAGCAATTCGAATACGCCTGTCCGCCCCAGATAGCCCGTCTGGCCACAATAATTGCAGCCCTCGCCCATTCGATAGGACTCAAGCGGCTCACCCATGATGGCGGCGTAGGCCTCGCGTTCCTCCGGCGTCGGCCTGGTCATGGTCACGCAGTGTGGACAGACGCGACGAACCAGCCTTTGGGATATGGCTCCCAGGATGGCTGAGGTGAGCAAGAAGCGTTCCACGCCCAGATGGGATAGGCGATAGAAGGCGCCGGGAGCATCATTGGCGTGGATCGAGGAGAGCACCAAGTGGCCGGTCAGGGCGGCTTGCGTCGCAGCC
>CAZBLT010000044.1:0-20636 GCA_964492745.1 uncultured Anaerolineaceae bacterium | reverse complement strand
GCCGAGACGAAGAGCCCCTCCCGCAGCAGGCGCGTCAGGTAGCGCTGGCTGTCCTTGCGCTGCAGGATCTCATCGCAGCCGGCGACGGTCATCACCGGGAAGACGGCCGAATCGAGCATGAAGCGCCGCAGGTCATCCGGCTGGCGGTTCAGCACCACCGAGGCCAGATACTCATAGACCATCGGGCGGGCATCGAACACCAGCGAGGGAATATCCTTCCCGGCGATTTCCCCTGAGAGAATCAGACCTGTAACCCAGCCCTTGGTCTCCTCCAGCAGCCGAGCGGCATGCTCCTGGGTCAGCTCCAACCCAGATTGCAGGTTGGCCAGGGCGATGATCTCCTCCTCGGTGAGCGCCAGGTCTTGCGGGCCGAGGCCGGCCAAGTCCCCCTCCGCCATGAGCTTGGCGAGGGATACTTCGATGACCTCACGGCCGGAGGCGATGAGCGTCACCTGATCCGGCAGCACCTCCAGGAAGGAATCCAGGAAGGCGGTCGTGGCCTCGGAAGGGTTGACCAGGTGCACATCATCGAGCACGATGACGAAGGTCTCGCCGATGGTCTCGTCGATGATCTCGGCGTAGACCCGCGCCAGCGCCTCCGGCTTGGTGCCGAAGAGGTTCTCCAGATCGATCTTGCCGCGCAAGCGCCGGAAGCGCTTCTGCATCGAATGGTTGAGCAGATTGGCGAAGCGGAAGACATCCTTGTCGGCCTCCGTCATCCGCACCCAGCAAACGGGCAGGTCTGTATGCGCGGTGAAGTCGGCCAGCAGGGTCGTCTTGCCATAGCCGGGCGGCGCGGCGATGGCGATCAACTTGCGGGGGATGTTGGCGTGAATGGCATCGACGAGCCGGTCGCGGTGCAGCTTGGTCCCATCGAACACAGGCGCCGTGATGGCATGCCGGGTGACGGAATCTAGTTTGGCCATGGATGCTAGCGCTCCCCCTGACTGCGGATCTCGAACGTGGTTTCGGCTCGATCGACGACCCCTTGTTCCTCATATGAGAGGGCGGCCTGCAGCTTATAGACGCCGGGTTCGCCCGGCCCGCGCAGGTGCAGTGTGAGCGAGAGCCTTGGCTGGTGCACGCCGATCACGGCCGCGCTGCTCACCTGCCGGCCCGCCTGATCCTCGACCCGCACTTCCAGGTTGGGGCTGATCTCGAAGGGCGTAAAGTCCAGGCTCAAGCGCACCCGGCGCCCGTCCCCATAGGGGTCGGCGCTCAGCGAGCGAATACGGACCGCCTCCGGCGGCACGGGTGGCTCCTGGGGACCTTCGATCGAGAGGGTCATCGGCCTCACCCCGCCGTGGTCGCAGCGCGCCGGCGCTTCTCGTCATTGTCTGGCAAGCAGGAATCGTGCCTGGCCCGGAGCGCGCGACCGACTCGGTTCTCCCTCCGTCCTTGCGAAATGCCCGCAAAGACGCCCCCAATGTACCAAAAATCGGGCCGCGATCAAAGCCCTCCTTATGGACCATATGTTCGGGTGTGCCTGGAACCGCCGCGCCTTCACCTCAGGAGGGGCGAACTCCGTGCCGCTGAGCCTTCCCTTCCCCCGCTGGCCGTGGAACCATGATCGCACAGCAGAGGGCGGCTCCCATGCCGCCTCCCTCCTGCTATTCATCGAAGATGTAGGTCGATTCGGGGTAGTAGCGCACCTGTCGGGTGCGGACCTTGGCCGCCAGCCAGGCCTCGAGATCGGCCTGCTTCTGCTCGGTCGGCATGCCGGCGCTGAGTTGCTCCAGGGGAAAATTCACACGCAGGGCGCGCGGCGAGGCGATGAAGCGCGTGATCCCCGCCGGGAACAGGAGAGCCCGCTTCCCTGCCTCCATCACTTCCTCGATCTTGAACGGGCGGAAGCGCAGCAATCCGGCAAGGCCGGGAAAAATTGCTTCGATCGCGGCGACGCTCCGGGCCTCGGTGCGCTCCATTCGCCCAATGGACTCTCCGGCCTCCAGAATCCGATGAAGCAGGACCAGCCGCTGTTCCAAGCTCGCCTGCGCCTCCCCCACCCCCCACTGCGAGCCGTCCGGGAAGACAACCAGAATGGTTTCCTCCACTTCTTCTTCGTTAGGATCCCGCCGTCGCATCACCGTCATGGCTTTCAGGGTCTGCAGCAAGATCTCCGGGCTGCAGTCGAAGACAACGCGGTTCCAGGTATCCAGACGGAGGCCTCCGCCCTTCGAGCGTACTACCTGCACCAACACATGCGGGAGACCGAGCGACCGCAAGGCCTCGGATCGGTTGGCTCCATCCAACACGAGCCATTCTCCGCCATCCTCCAGCGGCAGGGCAAGGATGGGATTCCGCAGACAGCCATCCTGCGAAATCCGCCGCGCCAGGGCCGATGCCCGCGACACATCCGCCCGCTCATGGGGCCGGAGCGCGCGCGTTTCAACAATCCTGAGTTCCGGGATGCCTGGCTCCGTTTCCAATCTCTCCTCCACCCCTGGGGATGAATACCAGGAAGTATATCGCAGCCTGGGCATAGACCTCCGGCCCGCGGCGCCTCAAGGCGAGCGTTGGCCCAGGTGGTAGAATTGTCAATCGTGCGAACTGCAGCGTCCGTGCCACACACCCGTACGGCGTTTCATACTTCACCGGAGGAACGCAAACATGCCCGAATTGACGCCAGCCCTAACCTATGCCCGAGCGCAGCGTGACTCGCTGGTTGAGGATCTAAAGGAGTTTCTGCGTATCCCCTCGGTCTCCACTCTCCCGGAGCACGAGGGTGACATAGAGCGAGCCGCGGATTGGCTCGCCTCCCGTCTGCAGCAGATGGGATTTGCAGGGGTCGAAATCCTGCCCACCTCACGCCATCCCGTCGTCTACGGCGAGCACTTGCAGGCCGGCCCTGAGGCTCCGACAGCGCTCGTCTACGGGCACTACGATGTTCAGCCCGTCGATCCCATCGACGAATGGGATTCTGACCCCTTCGAACCCGTTATCCGCGGCGAGGACATCTACGCCCGCGGCGCCTCCGACATGAAAGGCCAGCTCGTCACCCACCTCAAAGCCGTGGAGGCCATGCTGGCCACCACCGGGTTGCCGATGAATCTGAAGTACTTCCTGGAAGGTGAGGAGGAGGTCGGCTCCCCGAGCCTGCCGGAGTTCATCCGGAATCATCGGGAACGCCTGGCAGCGGACTTCTGCCTCAATACCGATGCAGGCATCATCGGGCCCGACCAACCTTCGCTCACTATCGCGCTGCGGGGCCTAGTCTACTTTGAGATCCGGCTTCAGGGTCAGGCCTCTGATCTCCATTCTGGAACCTTCGGCGGCGTTGTCGACAACCCCGCCAATGTCCTATGCGAACTCATTGCAGGGATGCGCGACGATCGCGCTCGCGTGACGCTGCCTGGCTTCTATGACGATGTCCGCGAGCTAAGCGAAGAAGAACGCGCCCTTCTGCCCGAGCTTCCGGAGGCGTGGTGGCTTGAGCACGCCGGGGCGAAAGTACTCTACGGCGAGCAGGGGTACTCCGTGAATGAGCGCGCCTGCACGCGCCCAACCTTCGATGTGAACGGGCTCCTGAGCGGCTTCACAGGCGAGGGTTCCAAGACGGTGCTGCCGGCACGCGCCATGGCCAAGCTCTCGATGCGGCTGGTCCCCGACCAGCGCCCGGAGAAGGTGCGAGCCTCGCTTGAACAGTATCTCCGAGAGAAGGCCCCGCCCACGGTGGAGTGGGAGCTCATCGAGCATGCCTCCAACCCGCCCTCGGTCATCCCCCATGATTCGGCTGTCGTCCGCGCAGCCTCGGAGGCGCTGGAGGCCGTGTGGGGGAAGAAGCCCGTGTTCGACCGCCAGGGGGGCAGCGTCCCGGTCGTGGGCTATATCCAAGAGATACTCGGCGTGGACAGCCTGATGCTCGGTTTCGCCATGCCCTCAGACAATATCCATGGACCGAATGAGCATCAGCACCTGCCGAACCTTTTCCGGGGGGTGGAAGCCTATATCCGCTTCATGCATAGGATCGCCGAGTGAAAGTGCCGGCAGCTTCCCAGTCGGACCGGCCTGTCTATGGGGGCCAGGCAGTCATCGAGGGCGTGATGATGCGGGGCCGGGCCTGCTACGCAGTGGCAGTGCGGGCGCCTGATCGGACGATCCAGGTGCACACGGAGCCGCTGGGCACGCTCTATCGCAGCCGCTTTACCCGCATCCCCTTCCTTCGCGGCCTTTTCGTGCTTTGGGATGCGCTCGTGCTCGGCATCCGCGCCCTCACCTACTCTGCGAATGTCCAGGCCGAGGCTGAGGGCGAGCGCCTGGAGGGAGCGCCGCTCGTCCTAACCATGGGCGGGTCCTTGCTCTTGGGCGTGGCCATCTTCTTCCTGCTCCCGGCCGGGGCGGCGCACCTCGCAGGAAGCCTGCTCCTATGGCCGGCCTGGGCGACCAATCTCTTCGAAGGCGGCCTTCGGCTTGTTCTGTTGCTTGCCTATGTGGGCTTGATCGGCTTGATGCCCGAGATCCGGCGCGTGTACGGCTACCATGGCGCCGAGCACAAGACCATCAACGCCTTTGAGGCCGGCGCTCCGCTTGAGCCGGCGCAGGTTGCAGGCCACTCGCGCGAGCACCTCCGCTGCGGCACTGCGTTTCTGCTTACGCTGGTTATCCTCTCGGTACTGCTCTTCAGCGCCCTGGGACCTATGCCGCTCGGGCTGCGGATGATCACGCGGCTCCTGCTCATTCCAGTCCTGGCCTCGCTGGCGTATGAATACATCCGGCTCAGCGCCCGTCTCCACAACATCCGCTGGCTCCGCCCCCTCTTCGCCCCCAACCTATGGTTGCAAAGCCTGACCACACGCGAGCCTGATGAAGGCATGCTCGAAGTCGCTATCGCAGCCTTCGAGGCAATGCGCAGCGGGGAGGCGCAGCCCAGCGAGTTGCAAACAACGCCGGCGCCCACCTCCTAGCCACCCGAAACCATCCCGCCTATGGCTATCCGCATGAGGGGCTGGCGCTGCCGGATTTGTTGACGCCCTCCAAAGCGATGGGTACAATGCCTCCGATTGAGGTTCACCATGCCGGTACGCATCCGACTTCGCAACAAGCATTATGAAGTCCGCGCCGGGATGACCGTGCGCGATGCCCTCCGCAAGCTGGAGATCCAACCCGAATCCGTCATCCCGACTCGCGAGGGAGAGTTGATCACCGAGGATGAGATCCTGCGCGAGGGCGACGAAATCCGCCTGGTGGCGGTGATCTCCGGTGGCTGAGTTCTCTGCCCGCCTCCTCATCTGGACAGGTTCCTAGCATGAAATGCCGCAAGTGCGGGGAGAAGGCCTCCCTGAACATGCGCCAGCACAAGCTGGCCCTATGCAAAGAGCATTTCCTGGCCTGGGTTCCCGAGCAAACGGAGCGATCCATCCAGCGCTACCGCATGTTCTCCCGGGACGACCGCATCCTCGTAGCGGTCAGCGGGGGCAAGGATTCGCTCTCCCTATGGGACATCCTCTGGCGGCTGGGCTACAAGGCCGATGGCCTCTACATCGATTTGGGTATCGATGGTGGGCATGGCTACTCACAAGAATCGCGCCGGCTCTCGGAGGCGTTTGCGGCCTCGCGAGATCTCCATTTGAGAGTCATCTCGGTGGAACATGAGGCCGGCGCCACCATCCCGGAAGCCGCCGCTCTCACCCAACGCGGCCGCGAGAAGCCGTGCTCCTTGTGCGGATTGACCAAGCGCCACCTGATGAACCGCGCTGCGCGGGAGGGCGGATACAGCGTGCTCGCCACTGGCCACAACCTCGATGACGAGGCCGCGGCGCTGTTCGGCAACACCCTGGGCTGGCGAGTGGGCTACCTGGCTAGGCAAGGACCGGTGCTGGAGGCGCGCCCTGGATTGGCACGGAAGGTCAAGCCGCTATGCCGCTTCTATGAGCGGGAGATGGCTGCCTACGCGCTGTTGCGCGGCATCGCCTATATCTATGAGGAATGCCCGTATGCCGAGGGCGCAACCACCCTCTATTACAAGGAATTGCTCAACCGGCTGGAAGCCGACCGTCCTGGCGCAAAGCTATCTTTCTATCTCGATTTCTTGCGTGCCCGAGAACATATGACCTTCCACGAAGATGGGAAAGACAAGCTTGAGCTCCATCCTTGCCCGCGCTGCGGCCAGCCCACCTCGGCGCCCGGGGAATGCGCGTATTGCCGCACATGGTCGAAGGTCCGCCTTAGGCTTGGAACAATCACAGGAGGCGAAGCATGACAGAAGCATCCGATCTGGAGGATCTCACCCTGCTCGGCAGCGAGAGCCAGCCCACCCGCAAGCTGGAGACCTTCCCAAACCACCATCCCGGAAGACGCTATATCGTCCGGCTCGAAACGGATGAATTCACCTGCGTCTGTCCGGCGACGGGACAGCCCGACTTCGCCCATATCCTGGTGGAATACATCCCGGACGAGCGCATCCTCGAGTCCAAATCCTTCAAACTCTATCTTTGGTCCTACCGCAATGAAGGCGTCTTCCACGAGCATGTTGTGAATACCATCCTGGATGATCTCGTCGAGGCTTTGAGCCCGCAATGGTGCCGCGTGGTTGGCCGCTTCAACATTCGCGGCGGGATTGGGATCACAGTCGAAGCCGAACACGGCGAGGCTGACTGATGCGCAACGGCCGCCTTTATCCGCTAGTTCTTGCCGTCTTCGTGACGGCGCTGATTGTCTCCAACATCATCGCCGTCAAGCTGGTCTCTATCTTCGGGATCACGCTTCCCGCGGCCGTGATCTTGTTCCCTGTGGCCTATATCGTGGGCGACGTGCTGACCGAGGTCTACGGCTATGGCAGGGCTCGACAGGCGATATGGATTGGATTCACGTGCAACCTTCTGGCAGTCATGGCTATCTGGATCGCCGGATTGCTTCCCGCCGCGGCCCAATGGAACGCGCAGATTTACCCAGGGCCGGAGGAGGCTTCCTTGGCCTATCGGGCCATCCTGGGGTTCACACCTCGCCTGCTCCTGGCTTCTTTTGCCGCCTATCTGGCGGGCGAATTCCTGAACGCCTTCGTACTCGCCAAACTGAAGCTCTTGACCGAGGGCCGCTACCTCTGGACACGCACTATCGCCTCCACACTTGTGGGCCAAGGCGTCGACTCGCTTGTCTTCATCAGCCTGGCCTTTGGAGGCATTCTCCCCCTGCCAATTCTTGCCTCGACCATCCTGGCACAATGGCTCTTCAAGAGTGGATATGAGGCCCTGGCCACCCCGCTGACCTATACGGTTGTCAATGCCTTGAAGCGCCTCGAAGGCCTGGACGTATTCGATCGAGAGACCAATTTCAGCCCATTGCACTTGACTTAGGCACCCAGACCTGCACCTTCAGCGCCGCCTCCTCTGAGGCCAGATCCCCCAGGAGGAGATGCCCATGAAAGACAGGCCAGGCTCCCATGCCCGGCCTGTATCATTTCCCGAAGATATCATGGGCATCAAGCCCGAAGGACGGCTCCAGGCGTGCCCTTGCCCATGAGGAAGCAAGGACCCGGCTGACCTCAAGCCGTCTCAAGATAATACTCGATCTCCCAATCCATCACCTGCGTGCGATAGGCATCCCATTCGCTCCACTTCGCCCGGGTGAAGGCCTCGTAGGCCTCCGCGCCCAGCGTGCCCTTCAGCACCTCATCCGCCTCCAGCGCCTCCAGGGCCTCGGCCAGCGACCCGGGGAGCTGCAAGATCCCCTTGGCCTCCAGTTCGGCGCGCTCCATCTCATAGATATTGAGATGGTTGACAGGGGGCGGGCAGCTCATCTCCTTCTCGACGCCGTCCAGGCCAGCCGCCAGCATGGCCGCAAAGGCCAGATAAGGGTTGCATGATGGATCCGGGCAGCGCAGTTCGGCACGGGTCGAATTCTCTTTGCCTTTGGTCTGGCTGGGGATGCGGATCAGCGCAGAGCGGTTGATCTGCGCCCAGCAGATATACACAGGGGCCTCGTAGCCTGGCACGATCCGCTTGTAGGAGTTCACAGTGGGTGCCACGATGGCCGATAGAGCCTGGGCATGCGCCAGCTGCCCGGCGATGAATCCATAGGCGGTGGGGGAGAGATTGTATTCATCCTCGGCGTCGAAGAAGATGTTCGTCCCTTTCCTATCGAAAATCGACTGATGGGTATGCATCCCCGAGCCGTTCATCCCGAAGATGGGCTTGGGCATGAAGGTTGCCACCAAGCCATGCTGGGCCGCCAAGGCCCGGATGGTGTATTTCAGGGTGACCACATTGTCGGCTGCGCGCAGCGCATCCGAGAAGCGGAAGTCGATCTCGTGTTGCCCCAGCGCCACCTCGTGGTGGCCCATCTCCACCTCCAGCCCCATTCTGGAGAGGGCCACCATCAGCTCGGTGCGGACACGCTGGGCTTCATCGCTGGCCGAGAAGTCAAAGTATCCACCCACATCATGGGGCACAGGGTGGATCGTTTCGGGCCCGTTCTTCTTCAAGAGGAAGAATTCCGGCTCGGCCCCAACATTGTACTGCCAACCCTTCTCAGCCAGGCGCCTGAGCGTCCTCTTGAGCACACCCCGTGGATCCCCCAGGAACGGCGTGCCATCGGGAAGGTATATGTCGCAAATGATACGGGCCCGACGCCGTTCTGGCTGTGACCAGGGCAACACGGCGTAGGTTTCCGGATCAGGCACCAAACGCATATCGCTTTCCTGAATTCGTGCGAATCCCTCCACGGAGGAGCCATCGAACCAGACGCCCTCCTGCATCGCTGGCTCAAGACGGTCAAGCGGAATGTCGACGCTCTTCACCGCCCCGGTCACATCGGTGAACTGCAGGCAGACGAATTTCACCCCATCTTCCGCGGCCCGTTTCAAGATCTCGTCGCTCATTTCTGCCTCCTCTCTTCGGCGCGGCCCACCCGAGCCTTAGCGTCCCTGGGATACCTAGCCTCTAACAAAAAAGGCACGCTGGGCGTGCCGCTCGCAGGTATGCCTCGACGCCCTTCCTTTGCTTGCAGGCACGCGCCCACCTGGGGCGACTGCCTGGCCACTGCGCATCCTTTTGTCCCGCCCGTCACCGGACGGTTTTGAGGCCGCGCTCTCTTAGAAGGGAGAAGGGAGCCTGTGGCGGGCTCCGGAGGCATCCGCTGATCTACTCGATTTTCCCCGAGCTTCTTGCGCCGGGTTGGCCCCGCTTTGACGCAGGGAACCTCCACCTCGTGATCTCGCGCAGCGGCGCGAGACCCATACGCTGATCTCCCACTATTCGGTTGTCAATCCTGGCCCTTATTGGCGCCCATTCTAGCAAAGTTGGGCGGGCAGGTCAATTTCGAATGCCTGCGCCGCATACGCCCGTATGCGCAACGGCCGGCTTGCCGGCCCTACGCCTGCTTCCTCGCTCCTTCCCCGAAGGAGGCCTCAAATCTACGGTCGACATCCTCTTCGAACCCACTGGAAAATTCCTTGAACCGGCGGATGAGACCCCGCGCCTCCGGCGACAGGCAGGCACCGCCGCCTCCTGGCCCCCCAACTTCTGTCTCGACCAGCGCATGGCCAAGCGCCTTCTCCATCTCGTGAATTCGCTCCCAGGCCCGCCGGTAAGGGACCTGCATGGCTTCAGCCGCAGCGCTGATCGAGCCTCGGGCGCCGATCTCTTCCAGCAGGCGGACGCGCCAGAGGCTGATGACCACCTGACCATCCTTTTCAATCCAGAGATTAAAGCGCGGCTTCAGCATCGCCCTCTCCTTCTGGGGGAACGACCTCCATCTGCAAGACCTGCCGGGTGTCATCGCCCACGCGTGCTTCCTCCGAGATATGGAGCCCAGGCACCCAGATCACCCGATCGCCCGCTACAACCAGCGGCCAGCGGGGACGCGCCAGCTTGGGGATCTTGCGGTTCACCATCAGATCGGCCACCTTCACGCTGCCCGTCATTCCCAAAGGCCGGATGCGGTCTCCCGGCCGCCGCGGCCGGACCACAAGCAGCCCGCCCACACGATCGGTGTTCAGCCAGACCTTCCAGGGGCCGGCCTGCCGGCCAATCAATTCGGGCACCTGATCAACCCCGACCCGCTCGATTCTTAGCATCCACCCGCGGTCGAGCCGGATGGTTCCGGTCCCGGAGAGCACGCACTCCCGAGCCCCAGCGAGCTGGGGATATCCCGGGGCCGAGAGCGGATAGGCCTCCGGCATCAAGATGGCATCCTCGTCGAAATCGTAGAGGTAGAGGCCGCCAAGCATGGGTAGCGCCGTGGGCCGATCCTTCTGAAGCAGGTAGTCCAGGCCTCGCTCGATGACCTGATACCCAACATCTCGCAGGTTCGGCCGCAGGCAGTACACCGCTGCCCGCAGCAGAGCCCGTTGCAGCGCACGAGGCTTCTTCGCCAGGGCACTCGCCCGAATGCGCAGAGCCTGGGGGTCGATGGGCTCCACAATCGCGGGCCAGGATTCGTGGACGAGTTGCCCGAGCAGCTCACTCTCCGCCACCATGATTTGGCCCAGCCGCAGCAGGACCTCCCGAATGGCCGGGTTATAGCGCTCGAGCAAAGGCAGGAGTTCATGTCGCAGCCGGTTGCGGAAGAATTGCGGGTCGCGGTTGCTTGGATCGCTGAGGTAGCGCAAACCGCGGGCCTCGCAGTGCGCCTGTGCTTGAGCATGGGAGACCTGCAACATCGGGCGCACGAGCCAGATCCCCTCCGCGCCGGCAAGGCCCACCCATTGGGTGAGGTCTCGCTTGGGCAGCATCCCCCGCAGACCAGAGGGGCCGGCGCCGCGCAGGAAATGCATCAGGATCGTCTCGGTCTGGTCGTCCGCGGTATGGCCGGTGGCGATGACCTGCAGACCGCGTCGTTTGGCAGCATCCACCAGGAAGCGGTACCGCGCCATGCGGGCAGCCTCCTCCAGAGATCGCCCCGCGCTGCGCACATCCCCCTGGCCGATCACCGCCTCCAAGCCATACTCGCCCGCCAGGGAGGCGACATACTCAGCTTCACTGGCGCTTTCCGGCCGCAGTTGGTGGTCGAAGTGGGCGATCGTCAGCCGGTAGCCGAGATGGTACAGGCAATCCATCAGGCACAGGCTGTCCGCCCCACCCGAAACGCCTACCAGAACATCCTGCCCAGGCTCGAGCAGATGGTGCTGGCGGATATACCCTTCAACCTGCTGATAGAGCGACATGGCTGCGCGCATTATAGCACCGCGGCCGCGGTTTCTCTTTTGACATAAGATGCTGCTCCGCCTGCCCGAAGGGCCCCCATGGTATAATGGCGCCTTGGCTTCAACGGAGGTCTTTGACATTGTCGCTCAACCCGCTTAACTGGCTCTTGGGCCTCTTCTCCCTCGATATCGGCATCGACCTGGGGACCGCAAACACCCTCGTCAACGTGCGGGGCAAGGGCATCGTCATCAACGAGCCTTCCTGGGTGGCCATCGACAAGCGCAGCAAGCGCACGCTGGCCGTGGGCGCAGAGGCCAAGCAGATGGTCGGCCGCACCCCCGCCAACGTCGTGGCCATCCGGCCCCTGCGCGACGGCGTGATCTCCGAATTTGAGATAACCGAGAGCATGCTCGAATACTTCATCGCCAAGGCCCACGAGCAAAGCATAGTGCCGATGCCCCGCCCACGCGTGGTCGTAGGCATCCCCAGCGGTGCCACCGAGGTCGAGAAGCGAGCGGTGTACGACGCCACCATGGCCGCCGGGGCTCGCGAGGCGCATCTGATCGAGGAGCCCACCGCCGCGGCTCTGGGCGCCAACATGCCCATCGGAGAGATACGCGGCTCGATGATCTGCGATATCGGCGGGGGCACGACCGAGATGGCCGTGTTTTCGATGGGGGGCATCGTGGTCTCGCGTTCGCTGCGTGTGGCAGGAGACGAGATGGATGAGGACATCATTGCCTACATCCGCAACAAGTACAATCTGCTCATCGGTGAGCGCATGGCGGAGCAGGTCAAGATCCAGATTGGCTCAGCCTATCCCCTCAAGGAAGAGAAGACCATCAGCATTCGCGGCCGCAATTTGGTCAGCGGATTGCCGGAAGCCATCGAGGTCTCTTCGATCGAGATTCGTGAAGCCCTGGCGCACTCGGTCAAGATCATCGTCGACACTTTGCGCGACGCCATCGATGAGACACCCCCCGAGATCATCGCTGACCTGATGGAGGAGGGCATCTGCCTCGCGGGCGGCGGTTCGCAGCTTCAGGGCCTCACCGAGCGGCTTTCCAGCGAACTGCGCATGCGCGTCTGGCAGGCCGAGGATCCCATGACCTGCGTGGCACGCGGCGCAGGCCTGGTCCTCGATGATCTCGACCTCTATGGGCGCTTCCTTGTGGGCCTGGAGCGCACTCCGGGCTAGGCCCCTCTCCGTTATGGTCTCCTTCACCCGGAATCGGCCATGATGCGGAACCCCTCACCGAGGCTGCTGATCGCCTCGATCCTGATCCTGATCTCCATCGGCTTGCTGGCGCTCCATCTGGCAGGCTTTCTTCAGCCCGCCGAGGACCTGATCACGCGCCCGCTGACCGCCGTGCAGGGTTGGATCGCGCTCCGCTACAACGCACTGCGTGATCTACTGACCTCACCACGCGACGTGGCCGCCTTGCAAGCCGAGATCGCCCGGCTCGAATCGGAAAACGCCCGCCTGCAACAAGAAATCGTTGCCTTGCGCGAGCAGGCCGCGGAGGCGCAGGTCCTGGCGGCCTTGCTGGATTACGTCCGGGCACAGCCAGAGAATCGCTATCTGGCGGCCAACGTCATCGGCCGTGATGTCAGCCCCTTCCTGCGCTCGATCCTCATTGACAAAGGCTCGGACGCCGGCGTGGCGCGCGGCATGCCGGTTGTCACCGCCCGTGGCCTGGTAGGGAGGGTCGTGGAGGTGTTCGCCAGCTACGCCCGCGTGCAGCTCATCACCGATCCAGCCACATCCGTGAACGTGAAGTTTCAATCCACAGAGGGCGGCCCCCGGCGGGAGGGGGTGCTCACCGCGCGCATCAACGGCGAGACTTTCGTCGATTTCATCGATCTTGACGTCAATATCCAGGAGGACGAGCTGGTCTTGACCTCGGGCCTGGGCGGCAACTATCCGGCGGATATCCCCGTGGGCCGCGTTCTGAGCATCCGGCGGCGGGATTTCGATCTTTTCCAGCAAGCGACCATCCAGCCCAGCGTGGATTTCGAGAGCCTGGATATCGTGCTGGTGATCGTGAATTTCCGGCCGGTCGCGGCGCAACCGTAGGTATGAGAGCACATCGATGGGCTACCTGATCGGCGTATTCCTGCTGGGGCTGCTGGCTATCCTGCAATCCACATTGTTGGGCAACTTCCACTTCTACGATGGCCGCCCTGACCTCGCATTGCTGGCCATCATCGGCTGGGGGCTTGCGGGAAAGCCGGATCAGACGATGGTGTGGGCGTTGATCGGCGGGCTCATGCTCGATAGCTTATCCGGCATCCCCTTGGGGGCTTCCAGCATCGCGCTGGTCGGGATCGCCTATGTCATCGGCCTCTATCGAGGGCGTATTTGGGAGCCCAACCTCCTGGCTCCCCTGGGTGTCACGCTGCTTGCATCGCTGCTTTACCACGCGTACGGGCTGGCGGTCATGTATCTAATGGGCCGCGGACCCGATTTCGGATATGCGCTGTCTAGGGTGGTCCTTCCCAGTACCTTCCTGAACCTTCTCCTGGCCCTGCCTGCTGCACAGGCGATGCAGGCCTTGCGACTATGGATTGAGCCTCCAGAGGTCGAAATCTGAAGTAGACTCTTGAATTGCATGGCAACCGAGGCGCACGAGCACATCCCACAGCAACGGCTTCAACTTGCCTATGCGCTGATTGCGCTGGCTCTGCTGGCCTTTCTGGCGCGACTGGTCCAACTTCAATTCCTCGAATATCAGACGTATCTGGCAGACGCCGATGAGAATCGCTTCGTGGAGGTGAGCATTCCGGCGCCACGTGGCGTGATCTACGACCGGAACGGCTTCCAACTGGTCCGCAACATCCCCTCTTTTCGAGTCACGATCACACCCGCGCTCCTGCCCGACAGCCAGGCCGAGATCGACGCCATCTACGGGCGCATCTCAGAGCTGACGGGCATTCCCATCGACAAAGAGGGGCCGCCGGCCGCCCCTTGCGTTCCCGGTCGCGGCATCCGCCAATTGGTGGAGGAGGGCCTCACCATCCGTCCCTTCGATCCCTGGCCGGTGGCGTGCGACGTCGACGAGGAGGTAGCCCGTATCCTGCGTGAGGAGCAAGCCGATATGCCTGGCGTGGAAGTGATCGCCGTGCCGGTGCGCGATTACACCACCGGCGCGCTCACCTCGGCCGTCATCGGCTATCTCGGACCGATCCCGGCCGCGCTCAAGGACTTCTACGAGGAGCAGGGCTTCCGGGCGGACCGCGACAAGATCGGCTATGCCGGTGTGGAAGTGGGTTACAACGGCATGTACCAGGAGATACTGGCCGGCAGAAACGGCCTCAAGCGTGTCGAGCGAGACGTCGCCGGCCAGGTCATCCGGGAGGTGGGCACCTTCCAGCAACCCTCGCCAGGGAACAGCCTGCGGCTGACGATCGATACCCGCCTGCAGTCGGTGGCGGAGACCGCCCTGCAAAACCGCCTGGACTTCATCCGCCGCAGCGCCGGCGAAGACCGGGGCCCCCTGGGTGTGGTCATCGCCATGAACCCTCAGACGGGGGAGATCCTGGCGATGGTCTCTCTTCCAACTTATGAAAACAACCGATTCGCCCGCTTTATTCCCGAGGATTACTACCGCCAACTCGAATCGGACACTCGCGGCAACCCACTCACCAACCACGCCATTTCCAGCGAGTTCCCGCCCGGCTCCACCTTTAAGATGGTGACCGCCATCGGCGCCCTGAACGAAGGCGTGATTACACCGGAACGCAAGCTGGAGGACCCCGGCAAGATCACCATCGAGAATAAGTACTTCCCCCAGGATCCTGGCAAGGCCAAGGACTTCGTCTGCTGGAAGGAGGACGGCCACGGCCAGGTCGACTTCGTTCATGGGATTGCCTGGTCGTGCAATGTCTACTTCTACAAGATTGGAGGGGGTTATAAGGATGAGGTTCCCCAGGGCCTTGACGTCGAAGGCATCAATCTCTATGCCCCCGCCCTGGGCTATGGAGCTCCCCTCGGGATCGACTTGCCTGGTGAGCAAGATGGGCTGATCCCCGACCGGGATTGGAAGCGCATCAACCTGGGCGAAAACTGGTCCACCGGCGACACCTACAACACCGTCGTCGGGCAGGGTTTCGTGAGCGCTACCCCGCTCCAGGTGCTCACCTCGATCGCAACCCTGGCCAATGGCGGAAAGGTGATGTGGCCGCATGTGGTTCAGGAAGTCCTGGACGGCGAGGGGAACATCGTCCAGCGCTACGAGCCCTGCGTTCTCTGGGATATTGCCGATGGCGTCATCACGCCATTGGAGCAGATTGGCGCCCAATGCGACACACTTCCCGAACCGCTGCGCGACCGGATCCAGGCCAGCCGGCTCGACCGCGGCATCATAACCCCCGATGTCAACGTCCGGCCCGAGGTGATCGAGCTTGCGCAAGAAGGCATGCGTCTGGTCGTGGAAGACCCGGATGGCACCGCACATCGATATGCACGGCTGGAGACAATCTCCTCAGCCGGCAAGACCGGCACCGGTGAGTTCTGCGATGAAGTCGTGCTGCGCCGCGGTCTCTGCAAGCCCGGCGAGTGGCCCACGCACGCATGGTATGCGGCCTTCGCACCCTACGAGAACCCTGAGATTGCCGTGGTCGCCTTTATCTATTGGGGCGGCGAGGGCGCCGTCACCGCCGGACCCGTGGTCAAACAGGTGCTGGAAGCCTATTTCGAACTGAAGGAGATCGACGCCGCCCGCAGCGGCTGATCCCCGCCCAGATCGGGCCGGCCAACCCCGGATTTGCTTGACATAATCATCCCGTCGGCGGCGCCGAGGCGTTCGCTCGGCTTCCCCTGGCGTGCTATAATCGCCACTCAAAGGTCCATGGCAGCGACACTCACCATTAAAGGCATCCGCGAGGGGCTCCTGGTTAGCCTCCCCGAGGGCGACTGGACGGAAATCTCCCGGCACCTGCTCGAGACAGTGCAGGAGCAGGCGGATTTCTTCCGGGGTGCCAACTTGGCGCTCCAGGTTGGCGAACGAAACCTCGGAGCCGCAGACCTCGGCAGGCTGAGGGATGCGCTTTCGGACCACGAGGTATGGTTGCGGGCGGTGCTCACCTCCAGCGATGTCACCAGGGAGGCCGCCGCCGACCTGGGCCTGGAACAGGCCCTGCGCCCGGAGCGGCCGCCGGCAGGCGAGGAGTTGGAACCTCTCGATGCCACCTTGCCCATGGAAGAAGCGGTCCTGGTGGAGCGGACACTGCGTAGCGGCCATAGCTTGCGACATCCCGGCCATGTTGTGGTGCTGGGCGATGTCAACCCCGGAGCGGAGATCATCGCCGGCGGGAACATCATCGTCTGGGGACGGCTGCGCGGAACCGTACACGCCGGCGCGACCGGAAATGAGTCGGCCTCGGTGAGCGCCCTCGATCTCGCGCCCACCCAGCTGCGCATCGCCGGCCATATCAGCATCTCGCCCGCCCGCAAGGGCGCGCCCCGGCCTGAACGGGCCCTCGTGCGCGATGGCCAAATCGTCGCCGAACCCTGGTCGCCAGCCGGCGGCCGCTGGAAGGGGAACTGACGGAGTTCTACATGAACGGACAGGTAGTCACAATCACATCCGGCAAGGGTGGTGTGGGCAAGACGACCGCCACCGCCAATCTGGGCGTAGCGTTCGCCTCGCAGGATCAGCGGGTGGTTTGCCTCGACGCCGATATCGGCCTGCGCAACTTAGACGTGGTCATGGGCCTCGAGAACCGCATCGTCTACGATTTCGTGGACGTCGTCGAGGGCCGCTGCAAGCTGCGCCAGGCGATGATCCGGGATAAACGCCTCGACAATCTCTTCCTTATCCCCGCCGCCCAGACGCGGGACAAAACGGCCGTCTCCCCGCAGGACATGGTCCGGCTGACCGATGATCTGCGGGCCGATTTCGATTGGATTCTGGTCGACTCGCCCGCGGGCATTGAGCGCGGTTTCCGCAACGCCATCGCCCCCGCCGATATCGTCCTGATCATCACCAATCCCGAGATCTCGGCCGTCCGGGACGCCGACCGCATCATCGGGCTGATCGAGGCCGAGGAGAAGGGACCAGGCAAACTGGTCATCAACCGGGTAAAGCCTGAGATGGTGCGCCGGGGCGATATGCTAGGCACAGAGGATATCCTGGATGTGCTCGCCATCGAATTGGTCGGCATTGTGCCGGAGGATGAATCGGTCACGGTGGCAACCAATCAAGGGGTGCCGGTGGCGATGAACGCCAACAGCAAGGCCGGGAAGGCCTTCCACAACATAGCCCGTCGCTTGAATGGGGAGGAAGTCCCCTTCGAGAGCCTGGGAGGCCAGGATGGCTTCTTCGGCAAGCTGACGCGTCTGATCAGAGCAGGAGGCGAAGGATGAGATTCCTGGAGAAAGTCGGGCTGGGGCGCACGCGCAGCGCCAGGGATGCCAAGGAACGCCTCCAATTGGTGTTGATCCACGATCGCGCCGGCCTGTCCCCCGGGAAGCTGGAGGCCCTGAAGGACGATCTCATCCACGTGATCTCCCGTCATATCGAGATCGACACCGAAGCGGTGGAGATCACGCTCACCCGCGAGCGTGACAGCCAGCGTCTTATCGCGCAAATCCCCCTGGCCCCCATGCGGAGGCGGCGCCAGCCGGTCCGGTAGATCGCATGAATTCCGCCCGTATCTGGCGTCATTTCGACGTATGGCTGCTCGCGGCTGTCGCCCTGCTCACCATCGCGGGCGTGGCCATGATTCGCTCGGCCATCGCCGGCAATCAGTTCCTCATCGAACAGGACACGGTCCCCCGGCAAATCATCTATGGCCTGGCGGGTTTCGTGGTCCTTTTGCTCACGGCGGCGATCGATTACCGCCTCTGGAGCGCCCTCTCGCGCCCCATGTATCTGGTGATATTGGGGCTGCTGGCGATGATCCCGATCGCGGGCATCGTGGGCTTCGGCTCGGCGCGCTGGTTTCGCGTGGGCATCCTCACCATCCAGCCCTCGGAGCTGGCGAAGATCTTGATGATCCTGATCCTGGCCAGCTACCTGAACGCCCATCGCCACGACATCGATCAGCCGGGGATTGTCATCCGCAGCCTGCTGCTCACCGGCCTGCCCGCATTGCTCGTGTTTGTCCAGCCCGATCTCAGCACGGCCATCGTGCTGGGTGTGATTTGGGTGGCGCTGCTCTGGGCGGCGGGCGCCAGGCCGCGCCATCTGGCCCTGATCGCCGCCGTCGGCCTGCTCGCCCCGCTCCTGGCCTGGCCGCTGCTGCAGGATTACCAGAAAGCGCGCGTGATCACCTTCCTCTTCCCGGATCCGGATGCACAATTCGGCGCTACCTATAACGTCAATCAGGCCTTGATCGCCATCGGCTCCGGCGGGCTGGCCGGCAAGGGCTATGCCAACGGCAGCCAGGTGCAACTGCGCTTCCTGAAAGTCCGGCACACGGACTTCATCTTCTCCGTGACCGCCGAAGAGTTCGGCTTCATCGGGGCCGTGATCTTCCTGGCGGTGTTCGTCTTCGTGATCCTGCGCTGCCTGCGGGCCGCCAGGCTGGCCCGCGACCTCTATGGCGCCCTCATCTGCTACGGCGTGGCCACCCTGTTGGCCTTCCAAGGATTCTTCAACATCGGCGTGAACCTCAATCTCTTTCCGGTGTCCGGATTGCCGCTGCCCTTCCTGAGCTATGGCGGCTCCTCCCTGCTCACCAGCCTGCTTGCCATTGGGCTCGTGGAGAGTGTGATCCTCCGGCACCGCCAGATTGAGCTTTGATCATCCTGTGAATCGAGGATCTTGAATGACCGGAACCCAACCCGCTCGCGTGCGTTTTGCCCCCTCCCCCACCGGACGTTTCCACCTGGGAAGCGCCCGGACCGCCCTGTACGATTACCTGCTGGCGCGCAAGACCGGCGGGCAATTCATCCTGCGCATCGAGGACACCGACCGCAGCCGCTTCGATCCCAAGGCCGAGGCCGAGTACTACGAGGCCATGCGCTGGCTGGGATTGGAATGGGACGAGGGGCCCGACGTGGGCGGGCCGCACGCGCCCTACCGCCAGTCGGAGCGCATGGCGATCTATCATGAGCACGCCCTCGAGCTGATCGACCGCGGCGCGGCCTACTATTGCTTCTGCAGCCCCGAGCGGCTGGCGCAGGTGCGCAAGATGCAACAGCAGCGCAAGCAGCCGCCGCGCTACGACGGCCACTGCCGCGCCCTCCCGCCGGAGGAGGCCCGCGCCCGGGTGGAGGCCGGCGAGAGCCACGTCGTGCGCTTCAAGACCCCCCGCGAGGGCGCCACGACCGCCGTGGACCTGCTGCGCGGGCCCATCACGGTCGAAAACGCCAACATCGACGACTACATCCTGCTGAAGTCCACCGGCATGCCGGTCTATCACCTGGCGGCGATGGTCGATGACCACCTGATGGGCATCACCCACGTGCTGCGGGGCTCGGAGTGGCTGCCGACCTTCCCGTTGCACGTGCTGATCTACCAGGCCTTCGAGTGGCCCCAGCCGGTGTGGGTGCATCTCTCGGTGCTGCTCAGCCCGACCGGCAAGGGCAAGCTGAGCAAGCGCGACACGCTCGACCCCAAGCTGGGCGCCAAGGCCATCTTCGCCCTCGACCTGCGCGAGATGGGCTACCTGCCCGAGGCGGTGATCAACTGGATCAGCCTGATGGGCTGGTCCTACGACGACCACACCGAGTTCTTCCCGATGGAGGCCTTGATCGAGAAGTTCGCCCTCGAGCGCCTGAACCCCAGCCCGGCGGCGGTCAATTTCAGCAAACTCGACCATTTCAACGGGCTGCACATCCGCCATCTCCCGGCCGATGAGCTGGCGGCGCGGCTGGCGCCCTTCTTCCAGCGCGCCGGGATCGAGGTCGAGGCCGGGGAGCTGCTGCCGATCGTGCCGCTGATCCAGGAGCGCATCCGCACGCTGGACGAGGCGGTCGAGCTGGCGGGTTTCTTCTTCCGGGGGGCGGTCGAGCCCGATCCGCAGGAGCTGGTGGGCAAGAAGATGGATGCCGCCGGGTCGGCCGCGGCCGCCCGGCGGGCGGCGGAGGTGATCCGCGCCCTGCCGGCGATGGAGCACGAGCCGCTCGAAGCGGCGCTGCGGGCGCTGGCGGACGAGCTGGGATTGAAAGCCGGGCAGCTCTTCGGCATCCTGCGCGTGGCCGTCACCGGCCAGCGGGTGAGCCCGCCGCTGATCGAGAGCATGCTGTTGATCGGTAAAGAGGAAGTGCTGGCGCGCCTCGAGCGCGCCGTCGCGCTGCTGGAAGCACAGGCGGCGGGCTGAATCGTGGACAGCCCGCGGGCATCTATGTTACAATCCCGCTGCATTGGGGGTTCGTCTAGTGGTAGGACAGCGGACTCTGGATCCGTAAGCCGAGGTTCGAATCCTCGACCCCCAGCCAACGCCGCCCGGCTCGTGCAGCATTCCGGGCGGCGCTTTTCGTTCCCGGGGAGGTCTCCATGGATCCCATCGAGCTGAAGCCGATCGGCACAATCCACTCGCCCTTCAAGAGCCCGCAGGACATGCCCATCCAGCCCGCCGGCGCCCGCGGCGTGCGCGGCTGGGTGG
>CAZBLT010000043.1:0-21413 GCA_964492745.1 uncultured Anaerolineaceae bacterium | reverse complement strand
TTTCCAGCCGAGATAACTGGACGGACGGGCCAGGGACGTGGTATACTTGCCAACCGCCGCCCGGAAGGCTCGGGCGGCCGGTCCTGTGTAAACAAGCCTTACGTGGGAAATGGAACTGCGTGATGACTGATTTGGTGAAAAGCCTAGAAGCGCCCGAGAATACCGCCATCCCTGACCTGCGCCCGGGAGATTCGGTGTCGGTCCACTTCCGGATCAAAGAGGGCGATCGCGAACGTGTGCAGGAATTCAAGGGCGTCGTGATCCGCATCCGGCGCGGCGGGAATCAGGCCAATTTCACGGTGCGCCGCACCGCATCCCATGGCATCGGCGTCGAGCGCACCTTCCCCTTGCGCTCACCCCGCATCGAGAAGGTTGAGATCCAGCGGCGGGCGCATGTGCGCCGCGCCAAGCTCTACTACCTGCGCGAGCGCACCGGGAAGAAGGCGCGCCTCAAGCAGAAGCGCGATTGATCTCCCTATTGGCCCAAGACGCAGCTATGCCGGCTGCGTCTTTTCCTTTCCCCAGCCCGGCGGAGAACTCTGAAGCGGCACTCGACCCTCCCTGCTAGCGGTGATATGATCTCACCCATACCGATCGAAACCATGGCAAGCGGCCGGAGAGGTAGTGCCAAACCGGCGAAGGAGGCCCCTAGGCATGCCGCATCCTGGGCCCATTGGGATCTTCGACTCAGGCGTGGGTGGCCTGTCGATCCTGCGCGAGGTCCGTCAGGCCCTGCCCGATGAACGCTTGCTGTACTTTGCCGATCAGGCCCATGTCCCCTATGGATCGAGGTCTCTGGAGGATGTGCGCACTCTCTCGGCCGCGATCGTACGCTTCTTGCTGAGCAAGGGCTCGAAGCTGATCGTGGTGGCGTGCAACACCGCCTCCGCCGCGAGTCTGCATGCCTTGCGCCGCGACTTCCCTGGCACGCCCTTTGTCGGCATGGAGCCGGCCGTCAAGCCGGCGGTGGGACTTACCCACTCCGGCACTATCGGCGTCTTGGCCACACCCGCCACTTTCCAAGGTGAGCTCTACGTCTCGGTCGTCGACCGCTATGCGAGCGGCGTGCGCATCCTGCAGGAAACCCTGACCGGGCTTGTCGAGGAGATCGAAGCCGGCAATCTAGACGGGCAAGCCGTGGAGCAGATCGTGCGGGAGGGTGTTGGGAGCCTGATCGAGGCCGGCGCCGACACGCTCGTCCTGGGCTGCACGCACTTCCCCTTCGTGCTTCCGCTGCTCCGGCGCGTCGCCGGCGAGAGAGCCACGATCATTGATCCCGCGCCGGCCATCGCCCGCCAAACGGCACGCCTGCTCGACCAGCATGATTTGGCCACATCCGCCGGCATGGGCGGCGAGATCGAGTACTTCACCTCAGGCCACCCGGAGCATTTCGCAGAGCTGCTCGAGATCCTCGGCATGGAAGCCGGATCCATTCGCCGCGCCCGCTGGCACGAGGGCGGCTTGATCCTGGATTGAACGGCTCCGGCACGGCCTCCCGCCGATCGCCGTCATCCAACTTCGACGCAAAACGGGGCGCGCCGTGGCGCGCCCCGTTCGATGGGTTCACCGGTCCCGGGCGTTCCGCCTAACCCTCGACGCCTGCCTGACGAAGCTCCTTGGCCGAGATGTTTGCCACCGCTGCGACCGTCTCGCCCTCGCGCAAATCGATCGCCCGGACACCCATGGTATCCCTGCCAGCCGGCTTGATCTGCCCCACCTTAGTGCGCAAGACGATTCCACCGCTGGAGATGATGGTCAGATCATCCTCCTCGCTGACTACGCGCGCTGCGGCCACATCACCCGTGATCTCACGCTTCTTGCGGCTGAGTGTGATGACCCCCACTCCGCCGCGATTTCGCCGGGGATATTCCTCCAGCGGCGTACGCTTGCCATATCCGTTCTCGGTGACCACGAGAAGATCATCGCCGGGCGTGACCACGTTCATGCCAGCCACGCAATCGCCTTCATGCAGGCGGACGGCTTTCACGCCCATGGCCGGGCGGCCCATGGGCCGCACCTGGCTCTCGTGGAAACGCAAGGCCTGGCCAGCTTCGGTCACCATGATGATCTCGTCGTCTCCACTCGTCAGCCGCACCCAGCCCAGCACATCGCCCTCCTCCAATCCGATGGCGATCAGACCCGAGGGTCGAACGGCGGCGAACTCTGAAAGCTCCACGCGCTTGATCTTGCCATGGCGGGTCGCCATCGTGCAGAAGCTTGCGGCCTTGAAGTCGGGCACCGCCACGGCCGCGGTGATTGACTCGCCGGGGTTCAGCGCCAGAATGTTGGCCATCGGGATGCCGCGCGCCGTTCGATCGGCATCCGGAATCTGATAGGCCTTCTCCGAGTAGACCTTGCCGCGATCGGAGAAGAACAGGATGGTGTCGAGTGTGCGGGCCGGGATGAGCATCATCACCTCATCCTCGTCCTTGATCGAGTGGCCCTGCACCCCGCGGCCGCCACGCCCCTGGCGGCGATATGTCTTGGCCCAGACACGTTTCACATAACCCTTCTGCGTGATTGAGATCAGCACGGCCTCATCAGGGACCATATCCTCCTCACTGATCTCGTCGCTGGCGTCGGGCGCGATGCGTGTCCGTCTCGGGTCGCCGAATTTCTCGGTCAGCTCTTGCAGGTCCTCCCGAATCAGGCCCAGGATCTTCTTGGGATGGGCCAGTAGATCCTCCAGGTAGGTGATCCGCTTCAGCACCTCGCGATGCTCATCCTCGATCTTTTGCCTCTCCAGTGCCGCCAGCCTTCGCAGCTGCATATCCAGGATGGCGCGGGCCTGGACCTCCGTGAGTTTGAAGCGCTTCACCAGGCGCTCCAGGGCTTTCTCGGCGTCCGCGGACTTCCGAATGGTCTGGATGACATCATCTAGATTTGCCAGCGCGATCAAGAGCCCGTCCAGGACATGCGCCCTCGCCCGGGCTTTATCGAGCTCAAACTGCGAGCGGCGGGCGATTACCGTCTGGCGGTGCTCGATGTAGGCCAGCAGGGCTCGCTTGAGCGAGAGCAAGCGCGGCTCGTTGTCCACCAAGGCGAGCAATTGAACGCCAAAGGTGGTCTGCAACTGGGTGTATTTGAATAGCTGATTGAGCACTTTCTTGGGTTGCGCCCCACGTTTCAGCTCGACGACGACGCTCAGGCCGCTGCGGTCGGATTCATCCCGCAGATCGGAAATGTCGCTCAGCCGGCCCGACCGCACCAACTCGGCGATGCGTTCGATCAGCGCCGATTTGTTGACCTGATAGGGGATCTCGGTGATGACGATGCGGTGGCGGCCGGCGCCCATCTCCTCGATCATCGCCACGCCGCGCAGGACGATGCGCCCTTTGCCAGTCGCGTAGGCCTGCTTGATGCCTTCGTTGCCCACGATCAGACCGCCGGTCGGAAAATCCGGGCCGGGGACGAAGGACATCAGCTCATCGAAGCCGACATCATCCAGGTGGTCATAGTTCTCCACCATGAATTGGATCGCTGCCGCCAGCTCGCCCAGATTATGGGGCGGGATGTTGGTGGCCATGCCAACAGCGATGCCGGAGGAGCCATTGAGCAACAGGTTTGGCAGGCGGGCTGGCAGGACGACCGGCTCTTTGAGCGAGGCGTCGAAGTTGTCGACGAAGTCGACCGTGTCCTTCTCAATATCCACCAACAGCTCCGCCGCCAGCGGGCCCATGCGAGCCTCCGTATAGCGCATGGCCGCCGGAGGGTCGCCATCGATCGATCCGAAATTACCCTGTCCATCCACCAGCGGGTAACGCATCGAGAAATCCTGCGCCATGCGCGCCATCGCGTCGTAAACCGCGGCGTCACTGTGAGGATGGTATTTTCCGAGGACCTCGCCTACGATGCGCGCCGATTTGCGATAGGCCGAGTTGGGGCGGATACCCATCTCGTGCATGGCATATAGAATCCGGCGGTGGACCGGCTTTAGCCCATCGCGCGCATCCGGCAGGGCGCGGGCAACGATCACGCTCATGGCGTAATCCAGGTAGGCGCCCCGCATTTGATCGTCGATGTCTACCTGACGTACAGTGCCAATCTCCATGGTCTTCGTTCTTTCACTCGTTGGATGGTTTCAAGAGATCGAAAACCCGCCGGCGGCGGGTTTCGCCTATTAATTATACCGCGAGCAGGCCTTGAGGGCAGCCTCGCCTCCCCCGGGACACCCACTTATGTTAAGCGCTAGCTGCTACGGAACCGGCGCGAGGATGAGTTGTATGCTCACACGCTCGGGATTGAGCGGCAGCAGACGGCCCGCCAGCACCGCGAACTGGGCTACATGCGTCGAGACGCTGGCGTGATCGGGAATCAGATCCAGGATAGGCTCCAAATCGGGCGTGGAACCCAGCTTCGCAACCTGCGGGATCAGTCCCTCCAGGATGCTCCCCTGGAGACGCGTCTGCCCCAAAGGATCTCCCTCGAAGACGGATTGAAGGGCCAGCACTTGCTCTCCGCTCAGAACCTGATCCTCCACCAGCAGTCCAATCTCGCCCTCGATCGGCAATCCTCCCACATAATCGACCAGCTTGGCGAAGGCGAAATCGTCGAGCACCACCACGACGTCGACCTGCACCCTCAGAGCCCGCTCGAGAGCCTCCAGGAAGGGAGGCGCCACTCCTCCTTCCGGTGTCCAGGCGAAGAAGGAATTCAGCCGCACTTCCGCGCCTGGGACCAGGTCGAGATCCGACGGGACGCCCGAAATCGTGATGGCTCCATCCGGCTCGACCACCGTCACCAGCCAGATGGCCCGAAGCGCCGGATCGGGGCGGTCTAAGCGATCGATCCCCAACACCAGAATGGAGGTTTCCTGGCTGCGCTCAGGGTTCAGCCAGCGAGAGATGCCCCCATCCGGAAAGATCCGCAACACGGAAGGGACCGACGAGGCTGTCGTGCGCTCTCCCAGGAGCACCGTTGTGAGCCCCAGGCAGAAGCACATGCCCACGATCGCCAGGATGGCCGCCGGCCGACCCTTCATCCCATTCCACCTCGACCCCACGCCAATGGTTGCCCCATTCGAAAGCGCGTTTGCATCTTCCGGCGCACGGCCTTCACGCCAAACCCCATTATACATAGGTGCCCTCCAACCAGATATCAACGCCGCTTCCATGGCCCTGGCCCCCATGCTCACCAGCGACGGCTTTTTGCGCGCATTGCCAATTGATGTTAGAACGTGGGCATCGTCGAAGGAAGGAGGTCCCAATGGCTCGTCGGGCTCCGCGTATTCTTCTGGGTGCGCTCATCTCTATCATCGTCCTGGCCGCGATCTTGATCGGCCTTCTGATCTTCTTTATCCGCAGGCCCTTCCCCCAAGTCGAGGGCACACTCCAGGTGCCGGGCTTGCAGGCCCCGGTCGAGGTCATTCGCGACCGCTACGGAATCCCCCACATCTACGCCAGCAACGAGCATGATTTGTATATGGCGCAGGGATTTGTGCACGCCCAGGACCGATTCTGGCAGATGGAGTTCTGGCGGCGCATCGGCTCCGGCCGGCTGTCAGAAATCCTCGGGCCCAGCGCACTGGATCAGGACCGCTTCATCCGCACACTCGGCTGGCACCGCACGGCTGCCCAGGAACTGGAACTCCTGGAACCCGCACACCGCCAGATCCTGGAGGATTACGCCCAGGGAGTGAACGCCTACCTTGAGCAGAATCGCGGCCGGCTGAGCCTTGAGTTCACCATCCTCGGCCTTACCGGCGTGCGCTACGACCCGGAACCTTGGACGCCCTTGAACACCATGACTTGGGCCAAAGTGATGGCGTGGGACCTGGGCGGCAACCGCACCGACGAGCTTGCCCGGGCGCATGTCGTCGCCCGCGTGGGGGCACCCGCGCTTCAGGAACTCATGCCCCCCTACGCCGCTGATAAGCCGACGATCATCCCGGCCCCCCTCTCGCAGGCTTCCCTGGAGAGCCTTCCCGCGCCCATGCTCGAGTTCAACGCCCTGGGAATCGGCGACGGCATCGGCAGCAACAACTGGGTGCTTTCCGGAGACCGGACGGAAAGCGGCATGCCCATCCTGGCCAACGATCCGCACCTGGGCATCCAGATGCCCTCCATCTGGTATGAGGTCGGCCTGCATTGCGCTCCCACAGGCCCGGATTGCCCCCTCAACCTCGTGGGGGCTTCCTTCGCCGGGGTTCCCGGGATCGTCATAGGACACAACGACCGCATCGCCTGGGGCGTGACCAATCTGGGCCCGGACGTCCAAGATTTCTTCATCGAGCGTGTCAACCCTGAAAACCCCAATCAGTATGAATTCCGCGGGCAGTGGGAGGACATGGAGGTCATCCGGGAGGAGATTCGCGTGGCGGGGGAGGATGATCCGGTGGTGATCTTCGTCCGCCGCACCCGCCATGGCCCCATCCTCAACGATGTCGTCGGCGGAACGGAGGAAGCCTGGGCGTTCGGCTGGCAACCGCTGGCCTTCTCCTGGACTGCGCTTGAGCCCGGCACGCTGGTGAAGAGTCTGCTGATGACCAACCACGCCCAAGACTGGGAGAGCTTCCGCGAAGCCTTGTCCTTCTGGGATGCCCCCAGCCAGAACTTCGTGTACGCCGATGTGGACGGCAACATCGGCTATCAGGCACCCGGGCGCATCCCTATCCGCGCCGCGGGGGACGGGTCGATCCCCGTACCGGGATGGACCGGCGAGTACGAATGGACCGGTTACATCCCCTTTGACGAACTCCCGTCCGCCTTCAATCCAGACCAGGGCTATCTGGTGACGGCCAATAACGCCGTCGTAGGGCCGGATTACCCCTATCTCCTGAGCCAGGATTGGTCGCCAGGCTACCGCGCCGCGCGCATTGTGGAGATGATCGAGTCACGTGAGAAGCACAGTCTGGAGGATATCCAGGCTATGCAAGGCGACAATCTGCCACTCTATGCCGAGGAGATCCTGCCCTACATCCTGGACCTGCAATCGGAGACCCCGGATCAGGCGCAGGCGCTGGATATCCTACGATCCTGGGACAGACAAGCGCGGCGGGAGAGTACAGGGGCTGCCCTCTTCGAAAGCTTGAGAGTCCACCTGCTGGAGGCCATTTTCGCCGACGAGTTGGGGGGCGATCTGCTGGATGGAACTGCAGGCAACCTGATGGCAGCGGTCTCGAATCTCTTGCCCAATGCTGAATCGCGGTGGTTCGATGACGTCTACACCCCGGAGGCCGAGAGCCGCGATGAGATTCTCCTGCGGGCACTGGACGCCGCCATCGCCGATCTGCGGGAGATGCTCGGGAAGGATATGGCCGCTTGGCAATGGGGCGGTCTGCACACCGCGACCTTCCGCAACCAGAGCCTGGGTCAGAGCGGCATTGCACCAATCGAGCGCCTCTTCAATCGAGGGCCCTTCCCCGTCGATGGCGCCGTCGGCACTGTGAACAACACCGCCTATAGCCTGCGCGATCCCTACGAGGTCTCCACCGTGCCATCCTATCGCCAGATCATCGATCTTCAATACCTCGAGATTTCGCTCTCGATGCATACGACCGGACAGTCAGGGCATGCCTTCCATCCACACTACGACGATATGATCGATCCCTGGCGCAACATCGAATATCATCCGATGCTCTGGACCCGCGGCCAAGTCGAATCCGCCGCTGAGGCCCATCTGACGCTCATACCCTGAGCCTCCCGGCCCAGACGCGAAAAGGGGCCGTCCGCCAGTTTTGGACGGCCCCTTCTTGCTCGAGCCACGCGACGCCGGATTCTAGAAGAGGAAGACCTTCCCGGTCACCATCAAGCACATCAGACCCAGAATCACGACCGTTCCGAGCAGCAGAAGCGAGAGAAGAAACCGTTGGCCAGGTGTCATACCCAGGAAATAGCCACGCGGCATCTGCGGTTCCTGTGCTTCGGCCTCGAAGGACTGCTCGGCCTTGGGGGAGTCGAAAAGGGGCTCATCATCCGTGAGCTGCCTCAGATCATCAAACATCCTTCACCTCCGTGTCCGCCCAGAGGCCTTCCCGCGGCCTTCCGGCGCGGCGGTGCTCAGTGTAGCCCATTTGCCGGATGTGTCAATCGGCCGCAGGCTCAGGCCCCCTGTGCCCACTGTCAGCGTCTCGCCCGAAGGCAGCGCCAGGCGGAGCTGTCCCTTTGGGGTCACCCCCGCCACCCTGCCGGTCATCTCCACACCCGGACCAAAGACCGTGACGTGCTGTCCCAAGTAAGCCAATCGCGCCTCCCAGGCCCGCATGAGATCGCGCGAGCCGAGTTGCCCCAACCAAGCCTCCAGACGCCCGAGGACGGCCAGCAGCAGGTCGATTCGGTCCACCCGGCCACCGACTGACTGCTCAACACAGGTCGCGGGAAAATCCAGGTTTTCCCTGGGAACCGATCGCGGGCGGACGTTGATGCCTATGCCCAGGATGGCGTGTTCGAGATGTTCTCCCAGCCAATCGGTCTCCACCAGTACCCCAGCCACCTTTCCCTCGGGCAGGATTACGTCGTTGGGCCACTTCACCCAAGCCCGAACGCCCCAATCCTCCAGCGCCTCCGCCACCGCCAGAGCGCCCACCACAGCGAGCGCCCTGGCCCCAGCCCCCGAAAGGGACTCTGGACGCAGGATCAGGCTCATGGCGATGGCGGAGCGCGGCGGCGTCAGCCACCTCCGGCCTGCTCGACCGCGCCCGGCGGTTTGCTCGTCGGCCACGACCAACGTACCATGCGGCGCGCCCTCACGCGCCAGTTCCTGCGCCCTCTTATTGGTGGAGCGCATGCGGGAAGCGTACTCCAGCGGCAGCCCGAGGCTGCCCACCGGCAACGAAGCACGTAACCTATCAGCTTTCATGGCCTCATTCTACCCAGGCTTGCAGGAAGCATGCCAATGGTTTTCCCGGCCGCGGTTCTCTGCTACAATCTTAGAACTCCAGATGAAACATCTTTGGGCTCCCTGGCGCATGGAATACATTCGTGATGGCCTCAAGGCAGGGGACTGCCTGTTCTGCTCGCTGAGCAAGCAAGAGGACGGCCCCGAGAATCTCATCCTACACCGTGGTGAGCGCGCATTCGTGGTCCTGAATCGGTACCCCTACACCAATGGCCACATGATGATCGTCCCATACGCTCATGAACCCTCGCTGGAGGGGCTAGAAAACAAGACCTTGCACGAGATGATCCGGCTTGCAGCCGCAGCGCTCGGGATTCTGCGCGAGGCCTATAACGCCGATGGCTTCAACCTTGGCGGGAATATCGGCGAGGCTGCGGGGGCAGGCATCGAAGAACATGTCCACCTGCACGTCGTACCCCGTTGGCGCGGGGATACGAATTTCATGGCCACGACGGCCCAGACCCGCGTACTTCCGGAATCGCTCGAAGAAACCTATCAGATATTGAGACCCCTCTGGCAAGCCTATCCCAAGAAGGAATCATAGAGGCCTATCCGACCATCATCGAGATAAGAAAGGGGCTGTCATGAGCACAGAGGACCTCTCTCGCGAACCCGTCATCCTGGCCGCGGCACGCACGCCGATGGGCCGCTTCCAGGGCGCGCTCAGCCCTCTGCAGGCACCCCAATTGGGTGCCGTCGTCATCCGGGCGGCGCTGCAGCGCGCCGGCTTGGAAGACCTCGCCAGCATCGACGAGGTTCTCATGGGCAACGTGGTATCGGCAGGCCTGGGACAAGGCCCGGCCCGGCAGGCCTCGATCTACGCCGGCATACCGCCCACGGTCGGAGCCACGACCATTAACAAGGTGTGTGGCTCGGGACTGAAAGCCGGCATGTTTGCCGCCCAGGCCATCAAGGCCGGCGATGGCGAGCTGTTTGTCACCGGCGGGATGGAGAGCATGAGCAACGCGCCGTTCTTGGTTCGAGCCCGCCGGGGAGAACTGCGCTTCGGCCATGGCGAGCTGACCGATGCCTTGCTTTACGATGGCCTATGGGACCCCTTCGAGGATTGGGCCATGGGCATGGCGGCTGAGTGGGTGGCGGATGCCTACGGCGTCAGCCGGGAGGATATGGACCGCTGGGCGTACGAGAGCCACCAGAAGGCGATCCGCGCCATGGATGAAGGGCTCTTCAAGGACGAAATCGTTCCGGTCGAGGTGCCCGGCCGCAAGGGTACCACCACGCTTGTCGAGGAGGATGAGACACCCCGCCGCGACACCTCGCTCGAAAGACTGGCCACCCTTCCCCCGGCTTTCAAACCCGAGGGGAAGGTCACGGCGGGCAACTCTCCCGGTCTCAACGATGGCGCCGCCGCGGTGATTTTCGCCAGCCGGGCACGTGCCAAGGCCCTGGGCATCCGCCCGATGGCTCGCGTGGTCGGGTACGCGCAGGCGGCGGTCCCGCCCAAGGAGCTTTTCACCGCTCCTGCCTATGCCATCCCCAAGCTCCTGGAGCGGGTTGACTGGAAGCTGGAAGAGGTCGATCTCATCGAGCTTAACGAGGCCTTCGCCGCACAGGTCCTAGCGGATGGCAAGATTCTGAAGGATATGGGCTGGGATTGGGATCGAGTGAACGTCCATGGTGGCGCCGTGGCCCTAGGCCATCCCATCGGCGCCTCCGGCGCCCGCGTGCTCACCACATTGCTCTACGCGCTGAAGAACCTGGAGAAGCGCCGGGGCATCGCCTCCCTCTGCTTGGGCGGGGGCGAAGCAGTGGGCATGGCCATCGAGATGGAATAGGGCAGATCCCCACCCGCACGCATGGAGCTAGGGAAGGAGCAAGGCTGATGGACGTAAAGAATATCGTGGTCATTGGCGCAGGCACGATGGGCCACGGCATCGCACAGACCGCGGCCGTTGCTGGCTACCAGGTCACGATGACCGATATCGACGCCGAGATCCTGGATAGGGCTCAGGCGGCGATCGCGAGATCCGTGGAGAAGCTCGCCAGCAAAGGCGCCATTACTGAGGAGCAGAAGGCTGCAGCGCTCCGGATTCAAACCGCCCTCGATATGCAGCCCGCAGCTCAAGCCGACCTGGCAATCGAAGCCGCCACGGAGAATCCAGAGCTGAAACTTAAGCTTTTCGCCGAGCTCGACAGGATCGCCCCGCCCGGAGCCATTTTGGCCACCAACACTTCTTCGATTTCCATCACGAAGATCGCGGCCGCGACCAACCGGCCCGAGCAGGTCATCGGCATGCACTTCTTCAATCCGGTCCCGCTGATGCGGCTGCTAGAAGTGGTGCGCGGCCTGGCGACTTCCGATGAGACCACGGAGATCGCTATCCAGGTCGGGCGAAAGATGGGCAAGGAGCCTGTGGAGGCCAAGGATTCCCCGGGCTTCATCTCCAACCGCATCCTCTGCCCGATGATCAACGAAGCCATCTTCGCGCTGCAAGAGGGCGTCGGCACCGCGGAGGCCATCGACACCGTCATGAAACTTGGCATGAACCATCCCATGGGCCCCCTGGCGCTGGCGGATCTGGTGGGGCTGGATGTGGTCCTCTTCGTCATGGAGGTGCTCCACCGCGACTTAGGGGACGACAAATACCGCCCCTGCCCGCTGCTGCGTAAAATGGTCGACGCTGGGTACCTGGGCCGGAAGTCCGGACGAGGTTTCTACGAGTACGACTAGCCCCTGTCTTTGGGCATAGCCCGCCCACGGGCAGCCATCCTGAACCGCGGCCGGATACTCGCCGGCCGCGGCGTTTTCATAGGGACGTCGGAGAGGAAAGTTTGTATAATCGCCCCAGAGACCTGAAAGGATATGCCGATGCCGAGGAATCCCCTGTGGGCGTTGGTCCTCTTCCCTGTCATGTTGGCGGCATGCACGCCGGAGCCCCCAGGCAGCCCTGCCGAACACGCCCTGGAGACAGCCGTCGCCGGCACACTGGAAGCTATTCCCACGCCTGAATCAACCGACGAACGCATCGCCACGACGGCTGCACCCGCGCAGACCCCGGTCCCGAAATTGCCGCCGCACCCGGCGGCCAGGCAGCTCGCATTCACCGACCAAGGCGATCTCTGGCTGCTGAAAGACGGGCAGGAGCCACGCAGGCTCACTCAAATCGGGCATATCGTTTCTGTCCAATTCTCCCTCGATGGGCAGAGCCTGCTCTATGAGCGGCAAGACAATCAGCGTGACCTCTACGAGTTGCGCTATATTCAGGCGGATGGTAATGGCGACCGTCTGCTCCTGCAGCACGCGATCCTCGACTCCCTCTATCCCCTCGACGACGCGCTCCATGTCCTCCCGGATCAGATCGAGTTCACGCCCGATTCCTCGGGCATCCTGTTCAACACACGCCTGGTCTTCGAAGGGCCCGGCCTGGTGAAGAACGACGACCTGCTGCACCTTGACATCACAAGCGGGGCCATCACACCCATCCTGCCTCGAGGGGCAGGGGGCGATTTCACCCGCTCGCCCGACGGATCCATGCTGGCTATCAGCCGCCCGACGGAGATCCACGCCGTCTGGGCGAACGGGCGGCCCCTGGCCTTCACGCCCGTATCTTTCCCGGCGGTGATGACCTATAGCGAATACGCCTATTATCCTCCGGTGGTATGGTCGCCGGATTCCTCCCGTTTCGGGAGCCTCGTCCCTTCGGTCGACCCCTTCGCCCCAGATGCCGGAGGGCAGGTCTGGATCCTTGGCGTGCCTGAAGGTGAGATCGAATCCTATGAGTTCGTCGAAGGGCAAGTCTTCTTTCCGCAATCAGGGGGGCGGTCCTTACTCTCCCCCTCTATGGACCACATCGCCTACTTCAGGGAGACCGACGAGGCGAACATCGTGGATTTGGTGATCGCGGCCCCGGACGGCTCCGATCCCCAGACCTACGCAACAGGCCAGCTACGCTGGCTGGGTTGGCATCCCAGCGGCGGCGGGTTTGCCTACGGCGAAGCCGGTGGTGCACTCTATTTCGGCCAGCTCCATCAAGATCCCATGAACCTGGGAGAGGGTATCCGTCTCCTCTGGTCCGGGGAGCGCGACTACCTCCTGCTTGCCGGCCGGCGTGGGGAATGGCGGCTCGCCGAAGGAGAGATTGGCGGGGAGGCAAGGACGCTCCTCGGCCTATCCACGCAGGACCTCGCCCTGGATGTCTGGCCTTAGACTGGCGATCGGCGCTTGGTCAGAGCCGGCCCTGGCGAAGGCCATAGGAGGAGGGTCTCAATTGCCAGGTGGCCGAAACTGTACTATCTTCTTGCTGAGCCCTGGGGAGGCCCCTGGCCACAGGCTACCAAAAGGAGTGCCCGATGACTGTTATCTTCCCGATCTGGCTCTTGCTGGCTGCCATCTTTTCTTATCTTGCCTACATGCAGTGGAGGCTATCCCAGGAATCCCTGCGAACCTTCGTCTTTCGCGACCGGGAGGAAGGCGAAGAGAAGCAAGAGGGATCCCAGGAACTGACCCGCGAGACCATCCAAGAATTCAACAATTACCTGGAGATGCTCAATTACCGGAACCAGAAGCACCATCAAATGGCCGCCATCGGTTTCTTCGTGGCCGTCTTCCTCTCCCTGGTTTCGATGTTCATGGTCGTCGGTCGCTTCTGATCGGATACTCCGGCAGAGATCGACATTTCAGCCCAGGCCGGGCGGCGGCGCTATGGGTGCGCCGCCGCTCGATCATCCTCAGCTCGGTCGACGTCATCCCCTGCCCAGAGCATCACGGCCATATCCAATCCAAGATGTGCTGCTAGACGCGCCCATTTTCGTAGGGCTGGCGGCATCAGTTCGGGCTCATCCACCTGCCGGAAACCTTGACGGGCATAGAACGGCGCCAATCCAAATCCAGGGAGCAAAGCCCCGCCAGCAGCACTTGCGCACGCAGCCAGGCGCGCTCGCCCCGCCGGGCCGGCCGGATCCTGAAGCCCCTATGGGATAACTCGGACTCGCTCACAGCGGACCTCCGCCGAGGCTATAATCCAGGAGCCTATCCGATGAGCTCAACCCGAACCTCCTTGCATGACTGGAACCTCACCCCCACTCAGGCCGCCGAGCTGCAGCGAACCCTACGTGAGCGGGTAGTGGCGGACGATTGCCTCGGTGAAGTGAAGCGCGTGGCCGGGGTGGATGCCTCCTATCGCAAGGCGCCCAGCAGGGTGCGAAGCGCCATCGTCGTCCTGGCATATCCGGGCCTCGAGCTGGTCGATCACGCCAAGGCCGAGCGGCCGGCGGCCTTCCCCTACATCCCGGGGTTGCTCTCCTTCCGGGAGCTACCTGCGATCCTGGCTGCGTTGGAGCGGCTATCGGCACCGCCGGATCTGATCCTCTGCGACGGCCATGGCTATGCACACCCCCGGCGGTTCGGACTAGCCTGTCACCTTGGCGTTCTCAGCGGCATCCCTACGATCGGCGTGGCCAAGCGCATTCTGGTCGGCCGGCATGACCCTGTCCCCGACGTCCGCGGAGCCTGGCGGCCGCTCCTCGATGGGGAGGAGACTATCGGTGCGGCGCTGCGCGCACGTGAGGGAGTCCGGCCAATCTATGTGTCCATCGGGCACAGGATCAGCCTCGAAACCGCCATAGCCTGGGTCATGCGTTGCCTGACGCGTTACCGTCTCCCCGAGCCTACGCGCGCGGCACACCGTTTGGCAGGCAAGGATTGAGCGGCGGCATGCCCATCCGCCCCTGGCCGGCACGATCTACGACCCTGAGTGGGAGAGCGCTTCCTCGAGAAGCCGCTTCACAAGCTGGGGATTGGCCTTGCCTTGCGTGGCCCGCATCACTTGGCCAACGAACCAACCGATCACCGTGACCTTTCCGCCTTTGTAGGTTGCAACCTGTTCTGGGTTCTCGGCCAGAACTTGGGCCACTACGGCCCGCAGCGTCTCCTCATCGGATACTTGCGCCAGATTCTCGCGCTCCACGATCGCGGCTGGGGCCTCGCCGCTCTCTTCGACACGTTCCAGCAATTCCTTGGCTGTGTTGGTCGTGATCTGCCGTGCATCCACCATGCGAATGATCTCCGCCAGGTGCTCGGGCCGAAGGCGAAGCTGGCCAGCCTTCAGTCCCTTGCTGCGGATCATGCGCAGGACATCATTCATCAGCCAATTCGAAACCAGCTTCGGATCTCCGCCCAAAGAAGCCACGGCCGCTTCGAAATAATCCGCCAGGCTGCGTTCTTCGGTCAGAATCTCGGCGTCATAGAGCGGCAGGCCGTAGTCTTCCATGAAGCGTTGCCGCCGGGCGAGCGGCAGCTCGGGCAGATGGGAAAGAATCTCTCGCTTCCAGGCCCGGTCGAGAACGAGCGGGAGCAAATCGGGTTCCCGGAAGTAACGGTAATCGGCCTCCGTCTCCTTGCTGCGCATCTTCCGCAAACTGGCGGAGTCCTCATCCCAATCCAGGGTCCAGGCTTCTATGGTCCCTCCCGCTTCGACCTGACGGATCTGCCGGTCGATCTCCGCCTGTATGGCATCCCGCAGGTTTTCGATCGAATTGACGTTCTTGATCTCGGTCTTGGGATTAAGGATGGTCTCCCCCATGTGGCGGATGGAGACATTCGCGTCGCAGCGCAACTGCCCGCGCTCCATATCGCCCTCCGAGATACCCAGCCAGCGAAGCAGCTGTCGCAAGCGGATCAAGTACTGAGCAGCTTCATCGGCCGATCTCAAATCAGGGCCGGTGACCATCTCCACCAGCGGGACGCCACAGCGGTTGAAATCGATCAACCGCCGACCATCCTGGCGGACAGTCTTCCCCGCGTCTTCTTCAAGATGCAACTTGGTGATCGTGACTTCACGAACAGAACCGTCCGGCAGCGGAACTTCCATGCGGCCACCCAGCGCCAGCGGCTCGTCGTACTGGCTGATTTGGTAGCCCTTGGGCAGGTCCGGGTAGAAGTAGTTCTTGCGCGCAAAGTAGGAAACCGGCTGGATCGACTCGGCCTGCATGGCGGCTGCCAGAAGCACGGCCTTTTCAACTGCGCGGCGATTAAGCACCGGCAGGACGCCGGGAAGGCCCGTACATACTGGGCAGATGTTCGTATTCGGCGGCGCTCCCCACGAGTCGGCCTTGCAACGGCAGAAGATCTTGGACTCGGTATTGAGCTGGATGTGAGTTTCCAGGCCGATGACAGCTTCATACTCAACCATGCGCAACCTCTGCTCCCTGCATGGGGTCGGAATTACCGTTCGATGATCGTCACGCGGACGACCCTATCCGCCTCGGTGAGCTGATCGGCGACCCACTGGCCCTGGGTCACATTGCCGAAGACGGTGAAATATTCTTCCATGCCCACCAGGTCATCCAGCAGGATGAAGAACTGGCTTCCGCTCGATGCCTGCAGGTCCTGGCGATACCAGAAACCCACGGCGCCCTTGGCCATAGGCAGCGCCGCCTCGGATGGGAGGCCGTAGCCGATGTCGCTATCGGGACGGCCAGACGGGGATCCGGTTAGCACGAAGGCGCCCTCCTGAACACGGTTGATTGGGAAGTTATCCCAGTAGCCAAGCTTGGCGAGCACGATGAAGTTATTGACGCTGCGCGGTGCAGAGAGCGGATATAGCTCCACGAGAATGGTGCCCTTCGTCGTCTTTATTTGGGCGGTGTAGGATGCATCGATGGAAAGCACCATCGCCGGCATTGTGTTATAGAGATTCTCCCTCGCACCCACTTCCAATGCTGCCAGTGGCCTGCCGCTCTCCAAGACCGGGGCCATTGGATGCGGCGTCGCCGTTGGGGTCGGAAGCAGACTTTGCTCGACCTCCTCGATTTCCACATGGATGAGCCGGTCCCCGGGTGTGGTGGGGGATTCCTGCGGGTCTCGCGGGGTCAAGGCCCGAAGCACATCCATCCCTTCGACCACCTTCCCGAAGATAGTATGGAAGCCATTCAACCAGGGGGTAGGGCCATAAGTGATGAAGAACTGGCTCCCGTTGGTGTTGGGACCGCTATTGGCCATCGCCAACAGCCCCTCCTGGTCGAAGCGCAGCGAAGGATCGAACTCATCCTGGAACGTGTATCCCGGGCCGCCGGTGCCCGTGCCGGTCGGATCGCCGCCCTGAGCCATGAAGCCATGGATCACACGATGGAAGCTCGTATCATCATAGAAACCCTGCCGCGCCAGGAACACGAAGTTATTCACCGTGATCGGGGCGCGGTCGGCGAAGAGTTCCACCACGATCTCGCCCTTCTCCGTCTCGAGCCGGGCGATGTAGACCTTGGTCATCTCGATCAAGAAGGGCGGCGGGGAATCCCACTGCCCGGCGTTTTGCCCCTCAGTGGGGGCCAACTCCTCGGTCGCGGGCGGGGTGGTGATCGGCTCGGCAGGCGCGACGACGGGCGTCCGGCCGCAGCCAGAGGTGCCCACAGCAAGCGCTAGCCAGAAGCCCATCAATAGTCTGCGTTTGGAGCCCAGGAGTATGCCCATGGGCGGTCTCAGCCTCCTTCCGCCGATTTCACCACCGTAGGCGTTGCCCGCCGCCAAGGCTCGTCCTGGGTGGCAATCTCATAGGCCCTCCCCACCTGGAAAAGCCTCTCTTCGGTGAAGTCGGGGCTCAGGATTTGGATTCCGATCGGAAGCCCGGAAGAATCGAATCCTGCAGGTATGGAAAGCGCAGGGATGCCCGCATGGTTAGCCGAGACGGTCAGCGAGTCGGCATATTGCATCATCACCGTATCGCCATACACATCCCCAATCTTGAAGGCTGTGGTGGGCGTCGTGGCAGTGAGAAGACAATCCAGCCGGTAGTCGCCTTGCGGATCAAAGGCCTGGTCGAAGTCGCGCCGGATCAGCGTGCGGGCACGCAGCGCCGTCTCATAGTATCCCTTCTCATATTGCTCGGCAGAGACATACATGCCCATCAGAATGCGCAGTTTGGGCTGCGGCCCGAAGCCCTCCCCCCGGCTGCGCCGGTAGAGCTCCCCCAAATCGGCCACCGGACCCTCGAAACGATGCCCGTACTTCACACCATCGTAACGATGGAGGTTCGAAGCCGCTTCCACCCTCGAAACGACGAAATAGGCGGGGATCCCATAGCGGATGTGGGGCATGGGCACATCCTCGACGATCTCCGCTCCCATCCCCGCCAGCACCTCCGCCGCCCTCCAAACAGCCGCCTCGATCTCCGGCGCGATGCCCCGTTCACGGATCTCCCCCGTTTCAGGATCGGGGTACTTCAATTTGAAATAGTCGGGCGAAAGCCCGATGCGCATGCCTTCGATCAGCCGCTCCAAGGACGTAAGGTAGTCAGGTACCGGTACCCGCGCAGCTGTGGCATCGTATGAATCGGGACCGGCAATCACCTGCAGCGCCAGGGCCACGTCGCGGACCTCGCGTCCCATCAGGCCCGGACAATCCAAGGAGGATGCGAAAGCGATCAGCCCATAGCGCGAGACCCGGCCGTAGGTCGGCTTCAAGCCGACCACGCCGCAGAAAGCGGCCGGCTGACGGATCGAGCCTGCCGTATCGGTGCCAAGCGAGAGCGCCGCTTCTCCGGCGGCCACGGCGGCGGTGCTGCCCCCGGAAGAGCCCCCAGGGACGTAGGCCGGGTTCCAGGGATTCCCCGGAGGCGGGAGAAATGCGGAAGATTCGCTGGACGAGCCAAACGCGAACTCATCCATGTTGACCTTGCCGATCATCACCGCCCCCGCCGCTTCCATGCGCGCCACCGGCGTGGCTGTGTAGGGCGACACGAAGCGCTCCAGAATGCGCGAACCCGCCGTAGAACGCGTTCCGCGCACGCAAAAGATATCTTTCACCGCTAGCGGTAGCCCTGCCAGCGGGCCAGGATCTTGACCTTTAGCCAGCGCTTCGTCCACCGCTTTCGCTTGAGCTTGCGCGCGTTCGCGCGTGACCGTGATGAACGCATGCACGTACTTCAGATCCTCTGGATCCGGCGCATAGGCCTCAGTGCTGGGCTGTCGGCCCTCCACCGCATCGATGCGCGCCAGATGGGCCTCTAACAGCTCCACTGCCGATATTTCGCGCGACTTGATCAGCCGTAGCTGATCGAGAGCGGGCAGATCACAGAGCGATGTTCTCATTCGAGTTCCTCATGAGGAATATCGGGGACAACCAGATAGCGCAGATCGACCTCGGGTGCTTGCTCGAGGATATCATCTGCGACCGGGCAGACTTCGGCCTCGTCCTCCCGCAACGGTGCGGCGATTGCGCCACTGTAGGGCACCCCATGGGATGTTATGGGGATATCCTCTCCGATATCAAGCGCTTCCAGCTCCCGGATCGATCGCAATTGCTGATTGAGCTCGTGGCGCAGATAGGCCTTTTCTTGTTCCGAGAGGTGGAAGGCCGCCAGTTCGACAAGGTGTTCGAAGATGGTTTCGTCGATCACCGGCTGGGATTGACCCGCGTTCTGAGACATACAGCACTCCGCCCTGTGGGATGGCGCCATTGTACCCGCAGCGATGGCGACGGTCAAAGCTTGCCCACGGCTGGACGCTCTGTGTTCATGAAGAGTTGCCGGCCATCGAGGGTTGGCGAGGCAAAAGACAGTTACTATATAATCGCGCTACCTGCTCTCATCCTTCCCTACACAAGGAGGACCCATGGCTCCCGATTCCTCGCTCTCTGGCCCAAGCCTCCAGCTGAGCGCCGAGCACGAGATGATCCGCCAGGCCGCTCGCGATTTTGCCCAAAACGAAATTGCCCCTATCGCCGCCGAATTCGATGAGAGCGGCGAGTTCCCACTCGAGACCATACGAAAGATGGGCGAGATGGGTTTCATGGGGATCGAAGTGCCCGAGGAGTATGGCGGCGCGGGTATGGACACCCTGGCCTATGTGCTCGCGCTGGAGGAGATTTGCAAGGCGGATGCCGCCCACGGCACCATCATGTCGGTCAATAACTCGCTTTTCTGCTATGGCATCTTGCGCTTCGGAACCGAGGACCAAAAGCAGCGTTTCCTGAAGCCGGTTGCCTCGGGCCAGGCTATCGGGGCCTACTCGCTGACTGAGCCCATGTCCGGGTCAGATGCCGCGACCATGCGCTCCCGGGCTGTCCGTGATGGCGACCACTATGTACTCAACGGCCGCAAGTCTTGGGTCTCCTCGGCCCCCAAGGCCGATTACGTACTGGTCTTCATGATGACCGACCCGGAAAAGAAGCACCGCGGCATCACGGCTTTCCTCACCGAGGTCGACAAGCCCGGTTTCCAGCGCGGCAAGACAGAACCCAAGCTCGGGATTCGCGCCTCGGCGACGAGTGAAATCCTGTACGAGAATTACATCTGCCCGGTAGAGAATCGCCTGGGCGAGGAAGGCAAGGGCTTCAAGATCGCCATGACCGTGCTGGACGCCGGCCGCATCGGCATCGCATCCCAGGCGCTGGGCATCGCCGAGGCGGCCTACGAAGCCAGCCTCGAGTATGCCAGGGAGCGGGAGGCATTCGGCCGGAAGATCGGCCAATTCCAGGGCATTTCTTTCAAGCTCGCCGATATGAAGACACGCATCGAGGCCAGTCGGCTGCTGATCTATAACGCCGCGCTGGCCAAGGAGCGCTCCAAAGCCGATGGGAGCCGGTTCACCCTGGAGGCCTCCATGGCCAAGTTGTTTGCCTCTGAGACGGCGATGTTCTGCGCCCACGGAGCGGTCCAAATCCACGGCGGCATGGGTTACTCCAAGGAGCTGCCGATCGAGCGCTACTTCCGGGATGCCAAGATCACCGAGATCTACGAGGGCACCAGTGAGATCCAGCGCCTGGTGATATCCCGTTTGGAGCTGGGCCTGAAGTAGGTCTCCTTGGCAAGAGCGCAGCGCACGCAGCCCGGCTGAGGCCGACATTTAGGTCCCGGGACGTGGCATGAACCAAATGATTCCCTTTCCGTTCATCCCGTGACACCCTCACCTCTGACCTGTCACTGTCTGTCTCGTCCGAAGACAGCCCTGAACCCACCGATCCTGGAAGGCGGGAATTCAATGCGTGGCAAGTCACGAGACCTATGGCGGAGGATCCTGGCTCGGCTGGAAGCCATCAGCAGCCATAGTTTCACAGCCGGTGGTTGGCTGCTCGTGTCCGCGCTGGCTGTGTACGGGCTCACCCGTCTTATCGGCCTGGCCTCCTTCCCGATCTACTTCTTCAGCGATGAGGCCGTGCAGACGGTCCTGGCGGCCGACCTGGTCCGCGACGGTTTCCACGGCTACGACGGCGTCTTCCTGCCCACCTATTTCGAGAACGCCTCGCTCTTCAACCTCAGCCTCTCCGTATATCTGCAGGTCATTCCCTACCTGCTCTTCGGGAAATCGGTCTTCGTCACCCGCGCCGTCTCGGTGCTCATCGGCATGAGCGGTGCGCTGGCCGTGGGGCTGCTCCTGCGGAGGGCCTTCGGATACCGTCATGCGTGGGCGGGTGTGCTGGTCTTCTCCAGCCTGCCGGCCTGGTTCCTGCACTCACGTACCGCCTTCGAGACGGTGATCTTCGTCTCCATGATGGCCTGGGTGGCCTATTTCTACGCCCACTATCGCGCCGGCGAGCTCCGGCACCTTTACACCTCGATCCTCTTTGGGGCCCTGGCCTTCTACAGCTACCGCGGAGGGCAGCTCGTCATCCTCTCCTTCGGTGC